>DETK01000032.1:115875-144573 GCA_002361615.1 Bacteroidales bacterium UBA3290 | reverse complement strand
TGTTGGCGCCCTTCACGTAGTCGATCGTGCCGTCAGGCTGCGTGCCATACTTCACGCAAGCTTCGTGGATGGAGTCCATGATGAAGTGGAGCTTCTCATCAACTTCCTTGCCGCTCCAGCTGATGTGCGAAGCGTTCTGCGTCATCTCGAGGCCCGAGGTAGCCACGCCACCGGCGTTGACAGCCTTACCAGGAGCGAAGAGGATGCCGTTGTGCTGGAAGAAGTGGATAGCGCCCGGCTGGCAGCCCATGTTGGACACCTCGCAGCAGCACCAGGTACCGTTGGCCTTGAGTTCCTTCGCGTCGTCTTCGGAAAGCTCGTTCTGGAAAGCGCAAGGGAGAGCGATGTCGCACTTCACGCTCCAGGCCTTCTTGCCGGCCGTGAATTTGGCCAGGCCCGGGAATTTGTCAGCCATATCCTGAACCTTGTTGCGGTTCGAGGCACGCATGACAAGCATGTAGTCGATCATTTCCTTGGTGATACCGCCAGGGATCTCGCAGACACCGTCAGGACCGGAGATGGCGACGACCTTGGCACCGAGTTCGGTAGCCTTGGTAGCGGCACCCCAAGCCACGTTGCCGAAGCCGGACAGAGCCACGGTGCAGCCCTTGATGTCCTTACCGGCCTTGTGCAGCAGGTTCTGGGTGAAATAGAGGGCACCGAAACCGGTAGCTTCCGGACGGAGGATCGAACCACCCCAGGTAGCACCCTTACCCGTCAGCACGCCCGTGTTGTACTCGCGAGCGAGTTTCTTGTACATGCCGTACAGATAACCGATCTCACGGCCGCCGACACCGACGTCACCGGCAGGAACGTCCTGATCCGGGCCGATGCACTGCCAGAGCTCCGTCATGAAGGCCTGGCAGAAGCGCATGATCTCGTCGTTGCTCTTGCCCACGGGGTCGAAGTCGGAACCACCTTTGGCACCGCCCATCGGGAGCGTGGTGAGGGCATTCTTGAAAGTCTGCTCGAAGCCGAGGAATTTCAGCATCGAAGGGGTGACTGCCTTGTGGAAACGAAGACCGCCCTTGTAGGGACCGATCGCGCTGTTGAACTGAATACGATAACCGAGGTTCGTCTGGACCTTGCCGGCATCGTCCACCCACGTCACGCGGAAGGTGAAGATACGGTCGGGCTCTACCATGCGCTCGACGATCTGAGCCTTCTCGAACTCAGGATGCTGGTTGTAAACGTCCTCGATGGAGTCGAGGACCTCGCGGACAGCCTGGAGATATTCGCTCTCACCGGGATGCTTCCGCTCGAGGTTCGCCATAATTTCAGCTACTTTCATAGTTGGTTTTAAATTATTTGTAAAATTGTTAAACGATAGGGTTTATTTGGTATTGTCTGATTATTCGACCGTCCAGGTGGCGCCGCTGTGGAGCAGTTCGTCCATGCAGGTGATCGGAGAAGCTTCCTTCACCTGGGTGAGCTGGTCGCGGACGCGGTCGTCGTAAGTCGGTTCGTTGACCTGCCGGATGACGCCGAGGGCCACCGGATAGTCAGGGTACTTCATGTTGATGAGCTGACTCTGGATGGCGGGATCCTCCGCGTGTGCATCGTGGACCAGGAGTTTGTCGACGGTAATGCCGTTCTCTCCGATCTTGACCACCTTGAGCTTTCCGTGCTCGAGGATCAGGCCCTTGTCCTTGTCCTTGCCGAAGACCATCGGTTCCCCGTGGTGGAGGATGATGGTGCGGTCGGCACGGTAGGTACGGTCGGCGATCGTATTGTGGGCGCCGTCATTGAAGATCACACAGTTGGTGAGCATCTCGCAGACGGAGCAGCCGTCGTGGGCGGCTGCAGCCACGAAAATCTCCTGGTTCAGGGCCAGTTCGCTGTCGAGGCTGCGGGCGAAGAAAGTGCCGCGGGCACCCAGGACAAGCGAGCCGGGCGTGAAGGGGTTCTCCACGGTTCCGTAGGGCGAGGTCTTGGTAATCTGGCCCAGTTTGGAGGTCGGGGAATACTGTCCTTTCGTCAGACCGTATATCTGGTTGTTGAACAGGATGATGTTGATGTCGATGTTGCGGCGGATGGCGTGGATGAAGTGGTTGCCGCCGATAGCGAGGGCGTCGCCGTCACCGCAGGCCTGCCACACGGAGAGGTCGGGATTGGCGACTTTCACACCGGTGGAAATGGCCGTGGCACGGCCGTGGATGCTGTGGAAGCCGAACGTATCCATGTAGTACGGGAGACGCGACGAGCAGCCGATACCCGAGATGAACACCAGGCGTTCCTTGCTGTAACCGCGCTGCTCGCACACCTGCGGAAGGGCGCGATGGATGGCGGCCAGGACGGCATGGTCACCGCAACCGGGGCACCAGCGTACCTCCTGGTTGCTCTTGAAATCTTGTGCTGTATATTTCATCGTGATTTCCTCCTTTAAAGAATGGCATTGACGGCATCCACGATCTCCTTGACGATGAAGGGCTGACCCTGGACCTTGTTGTACTGCAGATAGCTGAACTGCGGAAGTTTTGCACGCAGATAGTCAGCGAACTGGCCGCTGTTGAGCTCGCACACGAGGATCTTCTTGTAACGGGCGAAGATGTCGGCCGTGTTCTTCGGAAGCGGGTTGATGAAATCAAAGTGGCAGAGGGCGACTTTCTTTCCTTCGTCCTGCAGCTCGTGGAGCGCAGTGTAGAGGTGTCCGAAGGTTCCGCCCCATCCCACGATCAGCACGTCGGCGTCTTTGTCGCCGATAACTTCCTGTTCGGGGAGATAGTTGGCCAGGCGGGCGACTTTCTCGGCGCGCTCAGCCACCATCTTGGCGTGGTTCTCAGGGTCGGAGGAGATGACACCGGCGGTGTTCTTCTCCAGACCGCCTACGCGGTGCTCCAGACCGGCTTTGCCCGGGAACGCCCACTTGCGGGCGAACGACTTGGGATCGCGGGCGAAAGGCTGGAACGCACCTTCGCATTTGTCGATGATCGGCGGTTTGATGGCCGGGTAATCCTTCATCGAAGGAATCTTCCACGGCTCGCTGCCGTTGCCCAGGAAACCTTCCGTGAGGAGGATGACGGGCATCATGTGCTCCATCGCATACTTGCCGGCATAGAAGGCGGCGTCGAAGCAGTGGCTCGGTGAGTGGGCGGCGACCACGGCAATCGGGCATTCGCCGTTACGGCCGTAGAGGGCCTGGGCGAGGTCGGTCTGCTCGGTCTTGGTCGGGATACCCGTCGAAGGGCCGCTGCGCTGCACATCGACCAGCACGAGCGGAAGCTCGGTAATCATAGCCAGACCAAGCGCTTCGCTCTTCAGCGAGAGGCCGGGGCCGGAAGTCGTGGTGACGGCGAAGTTGCCGGCATAGGCGGCGCCGATGGCGGTGCAGATACCCGCGATCTCGTCTTCCGCCTGCAGGGTCTTCACACCGAGGTTCTTGTGGATGGCAAGTTCCTCGAGGATGGCCGTCGCCGGGGTGATCGGGTAGGAACCGCAGAAGAGCGGACGACCACTCTTCTCGGAAGCGGCGATCAGACCCCAGGCCGTAGCCTGGTTACCGCTGATGTTGCGATACACGCCTTTCTCCTGCTTGGCCGGCTTTACCGTATAGGTATTGGCGATGGCCTGGATGTTGGCAGCATAGTTGAAGCCGTCGAAGAGAACCTTCTTGTTGGGCTCGATGAGCGCCGGTTTCTTCTTGAACTTCTTCTCCAGGTAGGCATAGGTATACTCCAGCGGACGGTTGAACATGAAAAAGCACATGCCGAGCGTGAACATGTTCTTGCAACGGACGATGGCCTTCTGATCCATGCCGCTGTCCTTGAGGCTTTCCTTGGTCAGCGTGGTGATCGGTGAATAAATGATATTCCTGTCCTCGATGCCGAGTTCGGTTACAGGGTCCAGCGTTGCGTAGCCGGCCCGCTTGATGAGCGCTTCATCGAACGTGTCCGTGTCGATGATGACGGTTGCCGTAGGTTTTGCCCACTTCGCGTTGGCGCGAAGCGCTGCGGGGTTCATGGCTACCAGCACATCACAAAAATCTCCGGGCGTATTGACTTCTCCCGATCCGATATGGACCTGAAAGCCGGAAACGCCGGAGACTGTGCCGTGCGGAGCGCGGATTTCCGCAGGATAATCCGGGAACGTGGAAATCTCGTTGCCGTACAAGGCCGAGGCGTCAGCGAACAGCGTACCTGTCAGCTGCATCCCATCGCCCGAATCGCCACAAAACCTAATTACAACATCTTGCGTGTCAATTACTTTATGTTGCATAGGGTTAAGTTAGGTATGGTGTTGATTAGTTGGTTTGCGCGTTGTCGGTAAACTGGGTCGGAGCAACCTTCTCGGCGGGAATGCCCAGTTCCTTCTTGGCCAGCGGCAACAGGTCGAGGCTCACGGCGTCATCGAAGTAGATGAGCGAACCGGCCGAAAGGTCGAACACATAGACCAGGTTGTTGGCCTTGGCGATCTTGGTCAGGGCGTTCTGGGCCTTTTCGATGACGGGAGACATGAGCGTCTGCTGCATCTGGGCCATCTCCTGCTGGGCGTTCTGCTGGAACTGCTGCATCCGCTGACCCAACTCCTGAAGCTCACGTTCCTTGGTCTCAATGACGGCGGGCAGCCAGTCGTTGCGCTTGCGCTGATACTCGTTGACCTTGTTGTTGTACTCGGCTTCCATACCCTCGAGGGTCTCGATCAAGTCGTTCTGATAGGCCTGCAGTTTGACGAAAGCGGAATCACGCTCGCTCATCAGGCTGATCAGTTCACTGGTGTTGATGTGTCCGAACTTGAGATTCTGCGCCTGGGAAAGCGCACCGAACGAGAGTACACAGAGTGCAAGAAGTACGATCTTTTTCATCTTTCTTTCAAATGTATTGGTAAAAATAATGGTTTACTACTGATTGTCCTTGTTATAGACGGAGAGCACCTGGGCGGACAGGTCGAGCGCCGGATTCTTGTAGACGATGCCCTGCTGGGCAGCCAGGTCGATGATCAGGCCGTATCCGCCCGCTTCTGCCACTTTGGCGATGGCTTTGTCGACCTGTTCCCGGATAGGGGTAAGCAGTTCTTCGGCCTTCTTGGCCATGATGCCGTCTTCTCCGAAATAGATTTTCTGCTTCTCCTGCACCACGCGTTCCTTGGTGATGATCTCGTTCTCAGCGTTCTGGCGCTGGGTGGAGGACATCGAATTGCGGGAGTTCTGGTAGTTCTGGTAGAGCGTCTCGATCTTGCCCAGTTCGGTTTCGATCGTCGCGCGATATTTGTCAGAGAGGGTGTTCAGCTGAGTCTGCGCAGCCACGTAGGCCGGAATCTCGCTGAGGATGGTATCGGTGTTGATGTAACCGATCTTTTGTGCACTGAGCGGCCCCAGGCCGGCAAGAAGTGCGACGATGGCGATAAGGATTCTCTTCATGGCTTAAGAATTAGAATTGTTGACCGATCAGGAAATGGAAATGACCCTTGTCGCTGTCGGGTGCGTTGTCGAAGCCGTAGCCCCAGTCGATACCCAGCAGGCCGACCACCGGCAGGAAGACCCTCAGACCGACGCCCGCGGAGCGTTTGATCTGGAAAGGATTGAAGTTCTTGATGGCAGACCAGCTGTTGCCGCCTTCCAGGAAGACCAGCGCGAAGATGGTGGAGCTGGGCTGCATGATGAGCGGATAACGGAGCTCGACCGTAAATTTGTCGTAGACGTTACCGGCATAGGCACCGTTCACGTACGGGGTCAGGGAGTAGTTGTCGTAACCGCGGAGGCCGATCACTTCGTTGCCATAGGTGTTGTAGCCCGACATACCGTCACCGCCGACGATGAAGCCCTCGAAGGGAGAGTAGCCCCAGCGTTTGTTGAAGTAGCCCAGGTATCCGAACTGTGCGCGGGTCATCAGCACCAGGTCGCCGACCAGCCGGGTGTAGAGGCTGCCCTTGAAGGTCCACTTGTGGTACTCGATCCAGCGATAATGGTCCTGGACGCTCATATTGTCATAGTCGATGGTACGCCAGTCCTTCCGGAACAGCGACCAGGGCGGAGTAATCTGCAGGCCCAGGCTGAAGTCGGAGCCCATGCGCGGATAGATGGACTGGTCGGTAGAGTTGCGCGAGAGCGTGGTCGACCAGCTGATGTTGTGCGAACGGCCCGTGGAGTAGATGAAGTAGTAGTGCCAGTCCTGCAGGTTGTAGGACTGCCAGTTGAGTGCGTTGTAAAGCACGAAGTAGTTGTCGGGCCACTTCAGGCGGGTACCCAGGCCGACGGCCGCGCCATAGATTTCCATGTACTGGTCGTCGTTGAGCACCTGATAGTAATAGGTGGAATAGGAATTGGTCTGACGGGTGAAGTAGGCCGAGATGTTGAGCGAGGTCGGCTTCTTGCCGGTCAGCCAGGGTTCCACGAAGTTGGCCGTGAAGGCCGTATAGTAGGAGCCGTTCGTCTGGAAGCGGATGGAGAGGGTCTGCGCATCGCCCAACGGGACGGGGCGCCAGGCCTCCTTGTTGAAGAAGTTGGCAGTCGAGAAGTTGTTGAAGCTCACGCCCACCGTGCCGACGAACATGCGGTTGCCCCAGCCGCCGGAAAGTTCCAGCTGGCTGTTGGCCTTCTCCTGCACGTTGTAGGAGATGTCGACGGTATTGTTGACGGAATTGGGAATCAGGTTGTAGCCTTTGTTCGGATCGACGGCGTATTCGGCATCGAAATGTCCCATCGAAGAGATTTCGCGCACGGAACGCTCGAAGTCGGTCTGGCGGTAAAGGTAGCCCGGACGGGTGAAGACGGCACGGCGTACCACCTTTTCATTGGTGATGGTGTTGCCGTTGATGATGATGTTGTTGAACGTGGCAGGCTTGCCTTCGACCATGCGCATCTCCACGTCGACGGAGTCGCCGTCGATGGTCAACTCCACGGGCGTAACGTTGAAGAACAGGAAGCCGTTGTCGCGATAGAGCTTGGCGATCGAGATATCGCCCTCCTTCTCACCGGAATACAGGCGTTTCTCCATCGTCACCACATCGTAGACGTCACCTTTCTTGATGCGGAGCACGTCGTTGAGCGCATCTTCCGAATACTCGGAATTGCCGGTCCAGGTGATGTTGCGGAAATAGTATTTGCGGCCCTTGTCGATGACGAAGTGGATGCCGAGCCTTCCGTCTTCCGGATGGCGGTAGAGGGAATCGCGCACGATCTTGGCGTCGCGGTAGCCGGCTTCATTGAAGACTTCGAGCATCTTCTCCTTGTCGCTGACATATTCGCTTTCCTGGAATTTTTTCGACGAGAAGAGGTTGTACCACTTGGAGTCCTTGGTCTTCTTCATCGACTTGTCGAGCTTGAACTTCGATATCTCGCCGTTTCCTTCGTAGGTGATATCCTTGATCTTGAGCTTCTTCCCCTTCTTCACGTCGAAGGTCACGCGGGTGGCGTTCTTGATGATGGAATCGTTGGCCACGACGACGTCGACCTCCACGTCGGCGTATCCTTTCTCCTTGAAATAGTCTTTGATGGTCTTGACGGCGGAAGCCTTCACGTATTCGGAGAGCGGAGCGCCGCGGCGGGTGCTGGACTTGAGTTTCTCCTTCAGGTCGTCACGCTCGCTGTTCTTGACGCCGGCGTAATTCCACGTAACGACGCGGGGACGCTCCTGGATGTCGAGACGGAACCAGGCCGTGTCACGGCCGGCGCTGAGGGAATCGACATAGAAGCCTACGTCCGATGCGGCGCCCTGGAGCCAGATCCGCTTGACGGCGGCGGAGATATCGTCGCCGGGGACGGTCACCTTGTCGCCGGGATGCAGGCCCAGAACGGAAAGAAGCTGACTCTCTCCCAGATACTTGACACCCGTCACCCGTATGCCGCCCACCACGTAGGACTGAGGATTGTTGTAGTCTATCTCCACTGGCTTCACAACCGCATCCTGGGCATACGCCGCAAATGCGGAAAGTGCCAGGATGGAGGCCAAGAGCGCTAATAATTTCCTTTTCATCAAATCCTTGCCGAATAGACTTACAAAGTTACACAAATTTTCGACTTATTCTACTTTCCCGTACCTTCTTTGCCTTTTGTTGAATTCGTCGATGGCTTGTTGGAGGTCCTTTGTACGAAAATCAGGCCAAAGTACCGGCGTGTACCAGAACTCGGTGTAGGCGCATTGCCAGAGCATATAGTTGCTGATCCGCTGCTCGCCGCTGGTGCGGATCAGCAGATCCGGATCCGGGATGCCGGCCGTGGCAAGATAGGAAGCAAAGGTATCCTCGTCGAGCGGCAGTTCGCGGCCGGCGGCCAGCGTGTCTGCCGCGAAGCGGCGGGCCGCCTGCAGCAGGTCCCATTTGCCGCTGTAACTCAGCATGAGGATGAGGGTCATCCTGGTGTTGCCGGCCGTATCTGCCTCCAGCTGGCGGATGGCTTCGAGCAGGGTCTCGGAGAGATGCGCGTAATTGCCGATGACGCGGAAACGGATATTGTTCTTCATCATCGTGTCCCTTTCGCCGATCATGCTCTTCAGCATCAGCTCCATAAGGCCTTTGACCTCATCGGCGGGGCGATTCCAGTTCTCCTCGGAGAAAGCGAAGAGGCTCAGGTAGCGTACGCCTATCTTGGCGCACTCGGTTGTTACTTCGCGGACCGTCTCCTTACCGGCTTTGTGGCCAAACAAACGGATTTTGCCCTGCTGGCGGGCCCAACGGCCGTTTCCGTCCATGATGATGCTGATATGCTGGGGAATAGCCATGGCTGAAAAATATGCTTTTATGGGATTGTTCTTCAGAGGTTCGCGTTGCGGCGGTCTTCGCCCCAGAGGAGTTTGGTCCGGAGCGCACCGATGAAATTATTGTCGGAGAGCGAGACATAGCGCAGTCCGTAACGGCCGCGGGAAAGGCTTACCGTCGTACCGGACGGAAGGAGGCAGGAGCGGTTGTCGAGCGTAAGCAGGGCGCAATCTTCGCGGGAATGGAAAGTCAGCTCGAGCGCCGCATCCACGGGGACGACCAGCGGGCGGACATTGAGATTATGCGGGGCGATCGGCGCGATGACATTCACTGCCGAGGAAGGCAACACCACGGGGCCGCCGACGCTCAAATTATAGGCAGTGCTGCCGGTAGGCGTAGCAACCACCAGTCCATCAGCCCAATAAGTCGGCAATTCACGCCCTTCGACACGCACTTGGACCGCGAGCATGCTGGCGCCCTGGCGCTGGAGAGAGACCTCATTGAGCGCATAGGGATAGAAATCGTCTGGAAGGCCGGTGCAGGTAACCCGAAGCAGGCTCCGTTCCTCGACGGTGAAGCGTCCTCCCAGCAGGTCGTCAATCCAGGTGTCGACATCGTCGGCACGGGCTGTGGTCAGGAAACCCAGACGGCCGAAATTGATTCCTGCCACCGGGATGCCGCGGTCGCGGACGAAGGTCAGCGACTGAAGGAAAGTTCCGTCGCCGCCCAGGGAGAGGAAAAGTTCCGTATCACCGGGAAGGTCTTCCCAGGATGAAAAATCATCCCCGAAGCAGGCCAGCGTGGCACCCTTTTCGCGGAGACGCTTCAACAATGCTTCCACATCCTTATTGCGGTCGCGAATGTATAAGGCAATTTTCATAATTGGATTCAAAATTATTAATTTTGCGCATCATGACCAAATTAAGTGTTAACATCAACAAGATCGCCACGCTGCGGAATGCGCGCGGCGGTAACATGCCCGACGTGCTGAAAGCCGCAGTCAATTGCGAGCGGTTTGGCGCAGAGGGCATTACGGTCCATCCCCGGCCCGACGAGCGCCACATCCGCTATGCTGATGTCCGTGCGCTCAAACCCCTGCTCACCACCGAATTCAATATCGAAGGCAACCCCATCCCCAGCTTCTGCGACCTGGTCCTGGAAGTGCATCCCGCGCAGGTGACGCTCGTCCCCGACGCCGAGAACGTCCTGACCTCCAACGCCGGCTGGGACACCCGCAGCAACCTCACCTACCTCAAGGAAATCTGCGGCCTGTTCAAGCGCGAAGGCATCCGCGTGTCGATCTTCATCGACCCGGTCGTCGAAATGATCCGCTATGCCGCCGAAACCGGCTGCGACCGCGTAGAGCTCTACACCGAGGCCTATGCCGCGGGCTATCCGGCGAACCGCGAACAAGCGATCGCTCCCTATTACAAAGCAGCGTGTGAAGCCGTACGGCTCGGACTCGGGCTCAATGCGGGCCACGACCTGAACCTCGACAACCTCCGCTATTTCCAGCAGAACATCCCCGGCCTGCTGGAAGTCTCCATCGGCCACGCGCTCATCAGCGACGCCCTCTACCTGGGTCTCGAGCGTACGATCCAAGCATATTTGGGAGAGTTGAAATAAATTATTTATATTTGCAGTTTGCACAACGTAACGAAAATCAATCATTCAAACCATACAATGAAACACACTCCCTTAATCCTGAGCATCATCGCTGTCGTGGCAGCGGTGGCCGCCCTGATCCTCTCGCTCACCACGCCGAAGAACAACCACAAGCCGGTCGAAAGCACCGACGGCATCCAGGCCGTAGCCGGTGACATCGTGTACCTGCGTCTCGACACCCTGATGATGCAGTACGACATGTACAGCGACCTGCAGTCCGCTTTCGAGGCGAAGGCCCAGACCGTGGACAGCGACCTGAACAAGAAGGCCCGCAAGCTGGAGAGCGACATCAAGAATTTCGAGAATTCCATCAACAAGGGCCTGCTCACCCGTTCGGCCGCCGAGCAGCAGAACAACTCGCTGCAGCAGCGCCAGGCCAATCTCCAGAATGAAGCCGCCCAGAAACAGCAGGAGCTCGCAGAAGAGAGCCAGGTTCTCCTCAACCAGGTGATGTACGCCATCCAGACCTACCTGGAAGAATACAACAAGGAGCACAACTTCGCCGCCATCCTCACCACCACGGCCGCTTCCAACGTCGTGATGGTCGGCGCCCCCGCCCTCGACATCACCCAGGAGATCGTCGAAGGCCTCAACGCCGAATACATCAAGACCCGCAATACGACCAAGAAACCCGAATAAGTACCGATGAAACGCCTTTCCCTCCTCTTGTTCCTCCTCCTGGCGGCCAGTTTCACACTTCCCGCGCAGGGTTATGATGCGCCGGAAGTGGTGGTCTCGACCGAGAAGGCGAACGTCGCCGGAAAGGTGTATTTCCTGCACAAGGTACTTCCCAAGCAGACGGTCTTCTCGATCTGCAAGGCCTATGGCGTGACCAAAGAAGAACTCTCTGCCGCCAATCCCGACCTGAAGGACGGGCTGAAGGCGGGTTCGATCCTCTTCGTTCCCGTTTCCGAAGCCCTCGCCAAGGCGGAGGAGCAGCAGAAAAAGGCACAGCCCGAAGAGCCCGTCGGGGAGCAGCAGGTGGAAGAGCCGGACGCAGCGGAAGGTCTAGTCGTGGAGCGCGTGATCGAACATCGCGTGCGCTGGTACGAATCCATTGGCTCGATCGCCCGCAAATACGGTCTCTCCCCCAGCGAGATCCTCTCGTATAACGGCCTGTCGGATGCCGACAGCATCCGCGGCCGTATCCTGCTCATCCCCGTGATGGGCGAAGGGCAGCCTGACGATGAAGTGGAACAGACCCGGGAACTTTCCGCCAACACCGATGAGAAAGTGGCGGAAACCGTGGAAGAGAAACCGGAAGAGCCGATGATGCCAGCCCGCAAAGTGCGCTGGTTCTCCTCCCGGGAGCCCCTCCACATAGCCCTGGTCCTTCCCTTCAACGCCAAGGGCGGCACCGCTTCCCCCTCGTTCCTGAATTTCTACAGCGGCGCGCTGATGGCCATTCAGGAGCAGAAGGAGAAAGGTGCCCACATGGTGGTCAACGTCTATGATCTGGCACAGGGTGCCGACGCCATCCTGGCCGATCCCAAATTCGAAGAATGTGAACTGGTCATCGGCCCTGTCGAAGCGGCCACGATGGAACCGTTCCTCCACTTCTCCGACCGTACCGGCGCTGTCCTCGTCTCGCCGCTCGACCACAAGGTGGATTCCCTGGTGGACGAACATCCTTTCCTCTTCCAGGTCCCTCCGTCTCCCGACGTCCAGCTCGACAACCTGATCGGCACGCTTCGGCGTAACCACGGACCCATTGTCTTGGTTTCCAGCCATTCAAGCGGAGAGTCAGTTTTGGTCTCCAAAATCGAAGACCGCCTCCAGACGGCCGGCCTTCCCTATCGGAAAGCCACGCTTTCGGATCTTTCCTCCCTAGCTTCCACCGGAACCCACGCCGCACCGGCTCAGGTGATCATCGGCTCCGAGAACAAGAGTTTCGCCACGGAAGCCCTGCGTTCACTGAACGCCATGACCAAGCGCAACGTCCCGCTCGAGGTCTGGTGCACCAACCGTGTCCGCAACCTGGAAACTTCGGACCCGGACGCCCTTTTCAACCTTTCCATTCACACGTCAGTCCCCTATTTCGTCGACTACAGCAATCCTGAAGACCAGGACTTCGTCCTCCGCTACCGGGCCCTGTACTTTGCAGAACCGGATGACTTCGCTTTCCAGGGACACGACGTGCTCACGTATTTCATCTCCTCGATGATGCGGCAGGGCACCGGTTTTGCCGACCAGGCTGACCTTCACCCGATGCAACTGCTGCACTGCAACTTCCAGTTCGTCCGCACCCACGAAAAAAGCGGATGGCGCAACCACGCCACCCGCAATCTGGTTTACGACAAGGACGACTTCGCTATTCTGCTAGCGAAGTAGGATCCAGGTTCGCCTTCTCGATATCCTTGAAATAATTGACCGTGCCGACCTTGAGCTCCACGGTGGCAGCGTCGTCGCAGACGATGATGCCGCGCGGATGCATCTGCAGCACGGAGATGGTCCACATATGGTTGACGGCGCCTTCCACGGCGTGGCAGAGCGCACGGGCCTTGTTGTGTCCGTTGGCCAGGATCAGCACTTCCTTGGCATCCATGATGGTACCGACGCCCACGGTCAGGGCGCGCTTGGGGACCTGGTTGATGTCGCCGCCGAAGAAACGGGAATTGGCGATGATCGTGTCGGTAGTCAGCGACTTGACACGCGTGCGCGAAGTCAGGGAGGAACCCGGCTCGTTGAAAGCGATGTGACCGTCCGGACCGATGCCGCCCATGAACAGGTCGATACCGCCGACAGCGGCGATCTTCGCTTCATAGGCTTCGCACTCCTTCTCCAGGTCGGGCGCGTTGCCGTCGAGGATGTTGACGTTCGCGGCCGGAATGTCGATCTGGGAGAAGAAATTGCTCCACATGAAGGTGTGATAGCTTTCAGGATGGTCTTTCGGGATACCGATGTATTCGTCCATGTTGAAAGTGACCACGTTCTTGAAGGAGACCCGACCGGTCTGGTTCAGATGGATCAGTTCCTTGTAGGTGCCGATCGGCGTGGAGCCGGTGGGAAGGCCCAGCACGAAGGGACGCTCGGCCGTGGGCTTGAATTCATTGATCCGTTTGACGATGTATGCCGCAGCCCACTGCGACATCTTTCCGTACGATTCTTGAATGATCAGACGCATATCAGTTGTTTTTTGATTTATTGGCTTGTAACAGGACGCCGGCATTGGCCAGCGCTTCGGGTGTGATCCCTTCCCCGCTCAGCATGCGGGCGATTTCGCGAAGGCGGCTCTCGCCCTCGATCGGCCGGATGCAGGTACGCATTCCGGATGGGCCTGCTTCCTTGAAGACCAGGAAATGGGCAGCGCCTTTGCTGGCCACCTGCGGCAGGTGGGTGATGGCCACCACCTGCATCCGCTCGCCCATTCGGGCGATCAGGCGGCCCATCTTTTCGGCGACACTGCCGGAAACGCCGGAATCGATCTCGTCGAAGATAAGGGTCGGCATGCCCTGGTAGCGGGCCAGCAGCGACTTGATGCAGAGCATGATCCGCGACAATTCTCCACCGCTGGCACATTTGGAGAGGGGTTTGAGCCCTCGCCCGTTGGCATCGAACTGGAAGCTGATGTCGTCGCAGCCGTCGGCGGTAACTTCCGTCCGACGCGTCACGCCGACTTCAAAACGGGCCCGCGGCATCTCGAGTCCCCGGACCTCTTCCTCCAAAACGGCGGACAGACCAGGCGCGGCCTTCTCACGGGCTGCGTGGATGGCCTCGGCGGATGCCAGACAGGAGGCGCGGAGCGACTCTACCTGCCGGAGCAGGCCCTCCCGGGCAAGTTCCCGGTCCATCCCTTCGCCCAAGCGGGCGGAGATGTCGTCGCGCTGGGCGATCAGTTCCGCGACCGTACCAACACCGAATTTGCGCAGAAGCGCATAGAGCGTTGCCAGCCGTTCGTCCACTTCCTCCAGCCGCTGCGGGGAAAAGCTGATCCGGCTGTCCTGCGCAGAGACTTCCTCCCGGACATCCTTCAATTCGATCCGGGCCGAATCAATCCGGCTGCGGAGCGATTCGAACTGGGGATAATAGGGAATGACCTTCTCGAGCGAGGAGGCCATTTCTTTCAATCGTGTTTCCAGGGAGCCGTCCTCCCCTTCAAAAAGTTGCTCCACGCGCGAAAGCTGTTCTTTCACCGATTCGCCGTGTGCCAGCCTGCGCTGCTCTTCTTCCAGATCCTCCAATTCTCCTTCCCGCAGCGAAGCCTCATCCAGCTGTTTGAACTGGAACTCCAGGTAATCGCGCTCGCGGGCGGCGGCGGCGATTTGTGCATCCAGGTCTGCGAGGGCTTTTTCCGCCTCGGTCATCGCCTGGAAATTGCGGGCATGGGCCGCGACGGCCCCGCTGATACCGGCATAACTGTCGAGGACATTCTGCTGGAAAGCCCGTTCCGAGAGCAGCAGTTGCTGATGTTGGGAATGAATGTCTACCAGGGAGGACGCCTCCGTACGGAGCGTCTCCACGGCGGAAGGCTCGTCGTCGATAAAGGCCCGGGAACGGCCCTGCGGCGTGACGATGCGACGGAAAAACCGCTCCTGGCCTTCCTGCTCAAAAGTAGCTTCCACCACGCAGTTGCGCGTCGGGTCCTTGAGCACCGAGACATCGCTGCGCCCGCCCAGCACCAGGGAAAGCGCACCCAGCAGGATGGACTTTCCGGCGCCGGTCTCACCTGTAACTATGACAAGACCACCTGGAAACGTGATATCCAGGTGATCGATCAGGGCATAGTTCTCGATGAGGAGCCGCTTGAGCATCTGGAAAGACTACTCAGCCTTGCGGTAATAAATCTTGCCGTCCAGGAATTCCTTGGTCGCAATGAGCACCGGCTTGGGAAGCCGCTCATAATACTTGGAAATCTCGATCTGCTCGCGGTTTTCGAACGTCTCTTCAAGCGTGTCGGCATAGTTGGTGAACTCTTCCAGCTTGTGGTTGAGTTCCTGCTTGATGTCGGCTGCGATCTGGTTGGAACGCTTGGCGATGATCATCACGCTCTCATAGACGTTTCCGGTCGGGGCGGCGAAGTCCGCCAGGTTCCGGGTAATGGTGTTGTTGGGCACCTGGGCGATTTTCTGGTTATCCATCCTGGTTATCTTTTTTTAAATATTTCTGTACTTTGGTATAAAGTGACTCCAATTCCTTGGCGTATTTGGATTCGGGATATTCGCTGATGAGGTTGAAATAGTCGTCCACGAACACGAGGTAGCGCTCACGCTGCCGGTCCTCGATGCTGTTGACGGCATATTTATAGGCGGACAGGGCCGTATAGTAAAGGATCTCTTCGCGGTAGCGGTTGTCGGCGTTTTCCTTGAGCACGTTCTTGAGCGCGTAGTGGGCGGCCTTGTAGTCCTCCATGTGATAGTAGAGATAAGCCGATTTGTAGGCCTTCATCTCCAGCCGGTCCTTCAGGTTGTCGATCATCTTGTCCACGCGCTCGTGGTACTGGGAGTTGGGATTCTCGATCTGGAAGACGTTCATCTCGCTGAGCGCCTTGTAGGTCGGCATCGGATCGAGTTCGTAACGGTAGGTGCCGTGGTAGAGGCAGTCGAGGCGCAGGAACTTGGCCTCCTCGGTGAAGACGCTCATCGGGAAGGTGGTGATGAACTGGTTCAGATTGCTCTCGGCCGTTACGTAGTCGCCGTAGCGGTAGTTGCTCAGTCCCCAATAGAATTGCACGGTATCGTCCTGTGCGGTGCCGCGGGTGTACGTCGAAAGGTTTTCGAAAGTCTCAGCCGCCTTGGCGTACTTCTTGGCTTCGAACAGCTCAAAGGCCATCTTGTACTTGGCTGCCGTATCGCTGCCATAGAGGATGGCGTCGTACTGGGTCTTGCAGGACGAAAGAAGGGCAATTGCGGTAAGCGCCGCGATGAGGATTCTGGAACGCATCTTCAGTTATAACTTTGACAAAATGTATCTCTCCGCATCCAGGGCGGCCCGGCAGCCACTGCCGGCGGCCGCGATGGCCTGGCGATACTGGGGGTCCTGTACATCGCCGGCGGCGAAGACGCCTTCGACGTTGGTCCGGGAGGTCTTGCCCTCGGTCAGGATGTACCCGTTCTCGTCGGTGGCGATCCAGGGTTTGAAGAGGTCCGACTGCGGTTTGTGGCCGATGGCCAGGAAGAATCCGTCGATGGGTTTCTCGAACACTTCCCCACTCTTGCGCACCAGACGGACGCCCGTCACGCCGGAGGCGTCGCCGAGCACTTCCTGCGTCTGGCATTCCCAGAGCACCTCGATGTTCTCCGTACGGGCCACGCGCTCCTGCATCGCCTTGGAGGCACGCAGCACGTTGCGCCGCACGATCATATAGACTTTCCGGCAGAGGTGGGCCAGGTACGTAGCTTCTTCGCAAGCGGTATCGCCGCCGCCTACCACTGCAACATCTTTGCCACGGTAGAAGAAGCCGTCGCAGGTGGCGCAGGCCGATACACCCAGTCCGCGGAACTTGTCTTCACTCGGCAGACCCAGGTATTTGGCCGTGGCGCCGGTGGCGATGATCAGGGTCTCGGCAAGAAGGGTCTCGCTTTCATCGACCGTCACGCGGAAGGGACGCTCCGAGAGATCGACAGCCGTGACATAGCCCGGTCGGACGTCGGCGCCCAGGTTGACGGCCTGCTCACGCATGGCAGCCATCAGCTGGTTGGCATCCACACCCTCGGGATAGCCGGGGAAGTTTTCAATGACAGTCGTGGTGGTCAGCTGGCCGCCGGGCTGCAGGCCTTCGAAAAGGATGGGGTTCAACGCGGCGCGGGAAGCGTAGATAGCCGCCGTATAGCCGGCGGGGCCGCTTCCGATAATCAGGCATTTGGTGGTTTGGGCGCTCATAGACGGGAATGATTCAACCTGCAAATGTAGTTATTTTTTTGTAACAGTATCTTTTATGTAGAATTCCAGGCGTTGCTCCCAGACCAGCAGGATCGACATCGCCCAGCGCGACAGCAGCAGGATCCACCAGACCGCACCGCAGGCCGTCAGCAGCAGAAGGTCCTCCAGATTGCTGTGGGAAATGCAGATGTGCGTGTCCAGCAGCAGCACGTCGCGGTGGCTCACGTCGCCGCGTCCCAGTTCGTCGAGCATGGCCGCCGCACCGTAACCCAGCCCGATGATGTTGGCCACGATCCAGAGGAACACCGTGTTGGAAGGAAGGCCGAAGACGGTCATCAGCGGACGGAACACCTTGGCGATCTTCTCCATGATGCCGAATTCCCGCAACAGGCGCTGCAGGATATTGAGCGAGTAGATGATGGCGATCATCATCAACACCAGCTTCAGGGCCGAGAGGAACCACTGCCAGAGGGTCAGCCAGAACGTGAGTTTCTCGCCCGCGACGGCCTCGGCCGCCGACAGGTCCGGGCTGCCGGGCAGGATCCGGTTGAGCACGATGCCCAGGATGAAGGCGCTCAGGGTCCGGACGATCACCATCCGCACGCCGCTGGCGCCTGTCTTCTTGATCACCGCGGTCTCCAGCACCATCGAGTGGGAGCACATGACCATCGTGCAGAGGATGGTCAGGGCACGCCAGTCGAGTTCCAGGGTGGTCATGACGGCTATGCACGAATATACGTTCACGAAATAGCCTGACACATAGGCCAGTGCGGCGGATCCCGGCAAACCGAAGATCCGGAAGACCGGGCTCACGGCATTCGAAATCCAGGGCAGGATGTCGAAATACTTGAGCAGCATCATGGCAAACGACACGGCTACCGTAATCTTGATGATCCAGATGCAGGTCTTGGTCGTCGAAGGCAGGACTTCCTTGACGCAGGCGACGATCCGTTGTTTAGTTTCCGTTTTCATCCGTTTTGTGGCAAAGGATCTGGATTTCCACCCCGTCGAAAGAAAGACCTTCCGGCATACGCTCCCGGATGCGGTCTTCCAGTGCCTGCTGGAGCGCCGGATCGGGGAAATCGGTCATCTGGCCGGTGTCCTGCCGGTACAAGTGGAAATGGGGTGCGGTTTCCACGTCGAAGAACATCTTGTTGCTGAAACTGGGACGGCGTACCAGCAGTCCCGCCTCGGTAAGCGATTCCAGCACGTTATAGACCGTCGCAAGGGTCATCGCACCGCGCTCCGCACCCAGTTCCTGGTACACGGAATCGGCGGCAGCATGGCCGAGCCGGCACATGGCCTTGTACACCCGGATACGCTGGGGCGTGGCCTTGAGCCCGTGCTCGTTGAGCCGGGTCCGGACCTGCTCCGTGTCCAGCATAGGTCTGTCTTCCATAACAGCCGCAAATGTATTTATAATTGTTCTGATTTGCAAGCACCACGAGGCGGGGGATTCACTATCTTTGCAGTACTATGAAAAGACTCTTTCTCCTCCTGCTGGCCGGCTGCCTGATGACAGCCTGCAGCGAAAAGCCCGCCGAACCCCAGGTCGTCGCGCACCGCGGCTACTGGAAAACCGAGGGATCGGCCCAGAATTCCATCGCATCCATCCTCAACGCAGGCCGCATCGCCGCCTACGGTTCCGAATTCGACGTAAACCTAACCTGCGACGGCGCCCTTGTCGTCAACCACGACTTCACCTACCACGGGCTGAAGATCTATGAGAACACCCTGGCAGACCTGCGTTGCGATACGCTCCGCCTGTCGAACGGCGAGATCATCCCTACCCTCGACGAGTATCTCGAAGCCTCGAAGCAGTATCCTGAAATGAAGCTGGTCTTCGAACTCAAGAGTGAAGGTGACCCTCAGTACGAAGCCGTCGCACTTCCTGCCTGCGTGGAAGCCATCACCCGAATGGGCGTGGCAGACCGCGTGGAGTTCATCTCCTTCAGCCTGAGCGCCTGCAAGGAATTTGCCCGGTTGATGCCGAAGAACGTCGTGGAATACCTGGGTGGTGAGATCGCTCCGGCCGAACTGCAAAAGATGGGCATCACGGGCATCGACTACGAGTACAACGTATTCTACGAGCATCCCGAATGGATCGGGGAAGCCCACAAACTCGGCATGGTGGTCAACACCTGGACCGTCAACAAGGAAGAAGACATGCGCAAGCTCCTCGAACTGGGCGTCGACCAGATCACGACCAACGAACCCGAACTCGCGCAGCGCGTCATCAAGGAGTTTTCTGGGAAGTAAGCCACTCGCCGGGCGTGAGGCCTGTACGGGCCTTGAAGTTGCGGTAGAAAGTGACTTCGCTGGAGAATCCGGACTCTTCGCTGATTTCCGAAAGGCGGAGTTCCGGATTTTCGTATAGCAGCCGCTGGGCGTAGCGGATCCGGTAGCCGTTCACATAATCGATGAACGAGCAGCCTGCCATCGCATTGATACAGTCGGAAACGTAACGCGTATTCGAAGAGACGGCCCGGGCGAGGTCTTCCTTGGTCAGGCCGTTCTTTCGGAACAACTCTTTCTTTTCCATCTGGTCTGTAATCTGTTCCATCAGCCGAGACATGCGGGCGTCGGGGGCAGCTGTCGGGACGGCTTCCTCCGGGATGGATCCTTCTGTTTCACCCTTTTTCCGTGCGTGATGGATCTGCCAGGAAACTACAGCCGCGACTGCTGCCAGCAGGCACAAGGCAGAAACCAGCCAGATGACGGATTTCCGAACGGGCGGCTCGGGGTTCAAGATGAATGCACAGGCAATGGGGTGATTATTGTCGCTGTCTATTCCGCCGACAACAGCAAAACGACCGCCGGACAGGAGCGTAACGGACGAGAACACCCCCGGTTCCGACATCTGGGCGTAGTACAGTGTCAAGGGCGCTTTGCCGCCACGAAGGGCTTTTCCGTATTCCATCTTGCAGAAATACATACGTTGCGCCGGCGATTCGTTGCAGCTGACCAGCCAGGAGGCCTCCGCAGCCGTGTCGGTAAGCAAGCCACCCCACGTAATCGGTTCGCCATCCAAACCGGTCATGGGAATGGGGCCATCCGTATCCAACAGGGAGAACTCGCCTCCCACCAGTTTCATGATGCCGGAGTGACCATCCGCTTTGTTACGGACGTGAAACAGCCATGCATATCCGTCAATGCGCTCATCGCCGATGAAATAACGCGACATATCACTGCACTCGCTGGCAACCGGCTGCCACTGATCGAACAGCGGTACACGGAACGCATCGCCCTTCAACTGGTCAACGATGATCGAATCCAGGACAGAACCGTAATGATCGTCACAGCCGAAAATATAGGCGTTGTCAGCGCTGACGGGCAGGACGAAGGGAATCGATCTACCCTGGGATACGTCTTTTACAGAAAGGCCGCCCGCTTCCGCCGACCAGATGGCAATGGCATCCGCCTGATACCAGTTGCCGCTCACAAGAAGGGTGCCGTCGGACAAACGTGCCATGCTGAAACGGGTTCGGCGCCTATCAAGGATGGAAAGGGGCGCGAAAGTGTGGGTGGAAGGGTCATAACTTTCTACGCCCCAGCTCTGCCCGCGTCCGAAGGATTGCTCACAGCCGCCGGCTGTCAGGACTTTGCCGGAAGGAAGCTTCACCCAGGAACCGAAATCTTGCGGATAGAGGGTCTCCAGCAGATGCCAGCTGCCGTTCTTGTAGTATTCGGCCGTTTCAGTCAGGACGAAACCCGTGGTATGTCCGCCAATTACCGTCAATTCACCGTCGAGGTCCACGAGGACATGTCCGTTCCGCGGCAAGTTCAAGTCCGGCAGCCGCTTGACCTTCATCTCCTGGAACACGGACCCGGAACAGGTAGCCAATGCCAGCAACAGGACGATCGTGCAGAATCCGAAGCGTTTCATCCGGACAAAGATACGAAAAAAGGAAGGGTATCCTAGTCCGAAACAGGACGGATGGAGCTGCCTTGCGTCCTGTTTGCGTTCAATAAGTTATGATAATTGCTCTGGATACGGAGCGCCGCTGTCATTCCAGGACCACTTCCGGCCAGTTCGGACGACCAGTAATAGCCACTTTTCCCGGCTTCCGACAGAATGGATCCCGAAGGGTTCATATTGCCTCTGGGTGCATATAAACCCGCAGCAGGCAGGAAGATGGTATTGCCGTTGATCTTGCTCTTGAATTCCATTCCATCTACACCGCCTTGCGTCGTCCAGGTCATCTCGCAGTTGTCGAGCAGTTCCTGGAATTCCTTTTTCGTCGGCATTCTCCACTTTCCGCCGAGTTTTGCACGGGCAGCGTCATCCTCCATGTCCAGTTTGGACTTATTATCAACTTTCCCCTGGTTACTTTGGGAATTATACTTTGAAAACAGGAGGATCTCGTCGCCATAACTGCTTTTCTCGGCATAACTCCATTTATAGCCTTCCATCGAGCCGAATTTCGCTTTAGGCGTCGTCTCGCCCCAAGCATAGAAATCACCGGGCTGTTCCGGAGAAGAAGCACCCAGGTTGCAAGTGGCCCATTTGACACTCAGACCAAGATCCACGGCGTTCTTGGGACTGTCGCCGCCACCTTCAAGGATTACACAGGAAGTCGTAGCCGACAGCAGCACAATGGCCGCTGAAAAGAGGATAATGATTTTTTTCATGGTGAATCGTTTTATTACCCTACAAATTTCGGCAGCATCCCGGCCCCTTCCCTCCTCAAATCGAAAAAAAAGAGACTGTCAAAACGCGCAAAGGACTGTCAAAACGGGAAAAAGACTCAACATTCAGGCCCTGTTTTGCATCTGTCTTATGTAGCACGCAAAACGAAGCCCTATGAAAAGTACATTTCGCCTGAAGAATGTACTGAACCTGACCACTTGTTTCCTGATCCTCCTGTACACAGCCGGCTGTTCCTCCGTGTCCGGTCTTGCCGTGCAGGAAAACGCTTATCCCAAGAAATCCCTCGTCGGGGACTGGAACCTCGTGGGGGTCTCGACCGAAACCTACCGTGACGGCACGCTCGTCTCGAAAGAAGACGGGGCCCCTGAGGCGCCGGCCAGCAATGTCCTGTTCGTGAAGGACGGTTGGGTCTTCTTTCCCAACAAGATCGGAGCCTGGGAGTACGCCGGCAAACGGTTGGTCATCGACAGCGGATTCGAAAAACGTCAGAGCTACGAATTACTCAGCCTCTCACGCTCCGCAATGGTGCTTCGCTGGGAATATCTGCCCGAAGGCGACGCAGCATCCGGCTACCAGACTTATATCATCGGCGAATATTCCCGCTAGACACCGCGCGATTTGTTGAACACCCATCGGTGCGGGCTGGCGAACATCCATTGAAGAATACGTGATTCTCTACCTTGCGGACGCCTCGCTCGTCACACAACAAGACCCGTGGCACTTATACCACTGATTATCAACTCTTTCCACGAAATCGTGTGCGTTATTTTACGCACACGATAACACTCAACTTTCTCGTTATCAATCTCTTACCCGCCACATTCCCAAACTTTATTTGCAAAAAGAGCTTTCTCGTTGTACTTTTGCAGAAACTTGTAATGGGGAGGAAGTATGAAGGGAAGGTATCGGGTGTTCAAGGCGGGTGCGCTTCACCATATCTATCAGCGCACATATGACGGTTACTTGATTTTTTACTCTGTTCGTGATTTTTTGGTATTTTTCACGCTGCTCTGCACAACAGCACGGAAATACAAAATCACAGTGCTGGGACTTTGCCTCATGTATGACCACATCCACGTCCTGGTCTCAGCTCCATCTAAAAATGATTTATCATCATTTGTCCAAGAGTATACTTGCCGCTTCTCCCGGCAGCGGAATATTTACTACGGACGGAAAGGGCCTTTCTTCCAGCGCAGATTCGGCAGCGCCGCAAAGTGTGGTGAAAAGAAAGTCCGAACTGCCATTGCATACCTGTACAACAACCCTGTCGAAAAGAAACTATGCAAATATGCTGAAGACTATCAGTGGGATTTCCTGACTTATGCCAACAATCTTCATCCATTTTCCCAGCCGCTGAAGCTGCGCGAAGCCCGCAAAGCGATGCGCCGCGCCGTAGAAGAGATTAAAGCATCGAGAGCAACCGATACTCCGCTGAATTACCCAACGATCGGCAGAATCATCAAGGATTTGTCTTTCAGCGAAATCAAACAATTAACCGACTACACTGTATCCAGCTACAACTGCATCGATTATCACAGTCTGGGAAGCTACTACGAAGATTTCCAGACAATGCTCACAGCCATTCATTCAAATACCGGAAGTGAATACGATATCAAGGAGAAAATCACTTCGGATTCCGATGCCATTTTCAATAAGATGCTTACCATCATCCGAAAAATGACACCCTACCCCGATATGACAGCGGTTCTTCCTCTCGCTGATGATGAAAAACTTCGTCTTGCCTGGATTCTTTCCGCCGAAACCGGTGCCAGCCCACACCAAATCGCAAAGTTCCTACAGTTATCCCCTAAAACCAAATTATAACCGTGGCTTCCAAAACACTAATTTTCAGCATGTTCCACGAAATCGTGTGCGTTATTTTACGCACACGATATGACGGAACGCACTGATATCCAGGAGAATAAAAGACACGGAGACAGCCCGGGCCTGCAAAAACGGACTACATCCGTTCCGGAAGCGCGATGCCGAGGATGTTCATCGCGTGGCGGAGGGTTCGGGCGATGACCGAGATCAGGCAGAGGCGCTGGTCACGGACGGCAGCGTCTTCCTCGCGCAGGATCTGCGTGTCGTGATAGTACTGGTTGGATTCCTTGGCCAGGTCGTAGGCGAAGTTGGCCACCAGTGCGGGCGAGTGGGCGGCACCTGCCTCGCGGATCTTGTCAGGATAGCCGCTGAGAATCTGGACGATACCCTCTTCCTTGGGCAGCAGCGCAGCGCCTGTGACGGAAGGCTTGTAGCCGGCTTCCGCCGCCTTGCGCAGGATTGAGCAGATGCGGGCGTGCGTGTACTGGATGAACGGGCCGGTGTTGCCGTTGAAATCGATGGATTCGCGAGGGTCGAAAAGCATCGTCTTGCGCGGATCGACCTTGAGGATGAAATACTTCAGCGCGCCGAGCGAGAGCATCTTGAAGAGCTCGTCCTGCTCCTGCTCCGACATTCCTTCGAGTTTGCCCAGTTCCAGCGAGGTCTCTTTCGCCGTGGCGTACATACGGTCGAGGAGGTCGTCGGCGTCGACCACCGTGCCTTCGCGCGATTTCATCTTGCCTTCGGGCAGTTCCACCATACCGTAGGACATGTGGTAGATGGCGTCGGACCAGGCGAAGCCCAGCTTGCCGAGGATGAGTTTGAGCACCTGGAAGTGATAGTTCTGCTCGTTGCCCACCACGTAGATGATCTCGTCGAAGTGATATTCGTCGTAACGCTGCTTGGCCGTGCCCAGGTCCTGCGTCATATAGACTGAGGTGCCGTCCTTGCGGAGCAGCAGCTTCTCATCGAGGCCGTCGGCCGTCAGGTCGCACCACACGCTGCCGTCGTCGCGGCGGTAGAGCACACCTTTCTCAAGGCCCTCTTCCACAAGGGCTTTGCCATCCTTATAGGTTTGGGATTCGTAGTAGATGCGGTCGAACGAAATGCCGAGGCGGCGGTAGGTCTCGTCGAAACCGGCGTAGACCCAGCCGTTCATCTTTTCCCAGAGCGCACGGACCTCGGGATCACCCTGCTCCCACTTTACGAGCATGGCCTGCGCCTCCTGCAGGATGGGGGCGTTTTTCTCGGCTTCTTCCTGCGGCATGCCGCCGGCCACCAGCTGCGCGACTTCAGCCTTGAGCAGGTCGTTGAACTTCACGTAGTAGTCGCCTACCAGATGGTCGCCCTTCTTGCCAGAGGTCTCCGGCGTCTCGCCGCCACCACACTTGAGCCAGGCCAGCATCGATTTGCAGATGTGGATGCCACGGTCATTCACCAGGTTCACCTTCAGCACTTTGTGTCCGCAAGCAGCGAGCAGCTGACTCACCGACCAACCCAGCAGGTTGTTGCGGATATGTCCCAAGTGCAGCGGCTTGTTGGTGTTCGGGCTCGAGAACTCGACCATGACGGTCCTGCCGCTCTCGGGCAGCTGCCCGAAGTCGGGCTGCGCGGCGATCTGGGCCAGGTTCGAAGCCCAATAGGCGCCCGATATCTTGATATTGAGGAATCCTTTGACCACATTGAAGCCGGCCACCTGCGGTTCGTTCTCCTGCAGCCAGGTTCCGATCTCCGTGGCCGTGGCCTCGGGGGCTTTGTGGCTGGTTTTCAGCAGAGGGAAGACGACGAGGGTCACATCGCCCTCGAATTCCTTGCGGGTAGGCTGCACCTGGATCAGACCGGGGGCGGGTTCCGTACCATAGAGGGCCGTAACGCAGCGGCTTGCAGCTGCAGCAATATACTCAAGCGGATTCATCATTCTTTCTTTTTAGCAGGTTTGGCGAAATAGCGGTCCATCTCCCTGCGGGCCTTGGGCGCCAGGCAGAAGAGCGTGAACATGGTCGGGAAGGCCATCAGCGCATAGGCGGCGTCGATCATGCTGACGGCGACTTTGAGCGGAATGACGGCGGCTACGACCAGCATCGCCAGGAAGAAATAGTTGTAGTATTTGGAATACCGGGCGCCGAAGAGGAATCCGGTACACTTTTGTCCATAGTAGGAATAGGAGAACATCGTGCTGAACGCGAAGAGGATGACCATCACGAACAGCAGATAGCCCCCAATGCCCGGAATCGAAGCATTGAAAGCGTTGAGCGCGAATTTCAGGCCTTCCATGGAGCCCATCCCGGAACCGGCGGGCATGATGGAAGGGTCGATGGCAGCTCCGACCAGGATGGCCAGGGCGGTCAGCGTGCACACCAGACCGGAGTCGATCGAGGGGCCGATCATCGCCACAAGGCCTTCGCGCACAGGTTCGTTGTTCTTCGAAGCGCCGTGCATCATCGAGGCGGTACCGACGCCGGCTTCGTTGACCAGCGCGGCGCGGCGCACGCCCGTCAGGGCGATCATGATGATCGAGCCGATGCCACCGCCCAGCGCGCCGCGCGGCGTAAAGGCTCCTACGAAGATGTCACGGAAAACGCCCGGGACATACGACGCGTGCCGGATCAGGATAAAGAGGACCAGCAGGAAATAGAGCGCCACCATCGTGGGAACGAGTTTGGTGGCGATCTTGGAGATACGCTGGATACCGCCGATCACGACAAAAGCAACGATTACCGTAATGGCCACGCCGATAAAGAATCGAAGCAGCGCCGTATTCTGCTCCGGCGCCACAAAAAGCGTGGTGATCGACTCGGTCAGCTGGTTTGACTGCATGATGCAGAGCGTGCCGAACAGGCCGAAGATGGAGAAAAACACCGCCAACGGCTTCCACTTCTTCCCGAGACCCTCCATGATCATGTACATCGGGCCACCCTGCACCTCGCCGGCGTCGTCACGTCCCTTGTACATCACCGCGACGGTTCCTTCGAAGAACTTGGTGGCCATACCCACGATGGCGCTGACCCACATCCAGAAGATGGCACCGGGACCACCGATCGACAGGGCGACCGCCACGCCGGCGATGTTGCCCATACCGACGGTTGCGGCAATGGCGCTGGTCAGCGCTTCGAACGAAGAGATCTGACCGGCGGCCGAATCGTCTTTCATCCGCAGGGCGCCGATGGCCCGCCCATAGTAGCGCAGCGGGGCGAACTTCGAATAGATCAAAAAGAACAACCCCCCGCCAATGAGCAGGAAGAAAAGCGGATAGCCGCAGATGAAATCGCTGAACGCAGCAATGCCGCTTCCGATGGATTGCCAGAAGCCTCCCATACGACGATCCCGTTAGCCCAGGTATCCCTTGAGCAGTTTGCTTCTGGCGCTGTGGCGCAGACGGCGGATCGCTTTCTCCTTGATCTGGCGGACGCGTTCCCGCGTGAGGCCGAACTTCTCGCCGATCTCCTCGAGGGTCATTTCCTGGCAGCCGATGCCGAAGAAATACTTCACGATGTCGCGTTCACGCTCGGTCAGCGTAGAGAGGGCGCGTTCGATCTCGGTATTGAGGCTCTCGTTCACCAGTCCCTTGTCGGCGTTGGGCGAGTCGTTGTTGACCAGTACGTCGAGCAGGCTGTTGTCTTCACCGTCCACGAACGGGGCGTCCACAGAGACGTGGCGGCCGGAGACGCGGAGCGTATCGGCGATCTTCTCGCGCGGAATCTCGAGCATGTCGGCCAGTTCGTCGGGCGAGGGCTGTCGTTCATACTGCTGTTCGAACTGCGAGAGGGCTTTGTTGATCTTGTTGAGCGATCCTACCTGGTTGAGCGGCAGGCGCACGATGCGGCTCTGCTCGGCCAGTGCCTGCAGGATCGACTGACGGATCCACCACACGGCATAGGAGATGAACTTGAAGCCGCGGGTTTCGTCGAACTTCTCGGCGGCCTTGATCAGGCCGAGGTTGCCCTCGTTGATCAGGTCGGGCAGGCTGATGCCCTGGTTCTGGTACTGCTTGGCTACGGAGACGACGAACCGGAGGTTCGCCCGGGTGAGTTTGTCGAGGGCTTCCTGGTCGCCCTTCTTGATCCGTTGGGCGAGTTCCACTTCCTCCTCTACTGTAATCAATTCTTCCCGACCGATTTCCTGAAGATATTTGTCGAGCGATGCGCTCTCACGGTTGGTGATCGATTTGGTAATCTTTAACTGACGCATAGAAAAAATCAAGTGCCGCAAAAATCGCGACACTTATTTATACGCAATCCCGTCGGGATTGTTTCAAGTTTTTCACAAGATTCCCGGTCAAGCCGGGACCCGAGCGAAGCGAGAGCCGCGACCGCAGGGAGCGAATGACGGTCTAGAGCGTGACGATGATCTCGTGCTGGTGGCCTTCGCGGAAGACGGTGACGACGGCTTTTTCACCGGGGCGGAGCTTGCTGATCTGCTCCTGGAGACCAGCGCTGTTGTGGACGGCGTTGAGGTTGACCTCCTTGATGACGTCGCCTTTCTGGATGCCGCCTTTCTCGGCGGGGCTGTCCCGCTGGACATCCATCACATAGACACCGTCTATCTCCGTCAGGTCGGCCTGGTCGGCCAGCTGGGCGGTCACGTCAGTGATGCTCACGCCGAGCATCGCGCGCTGCACGGAACCATATTCGATGAAGTCATCCACGACCTTGCTGACGATGTTCACCGGAACGGCGAAGGAGTAGCCCGCATAGGAGCCGGTCCGCGAGATGATGGAAGTGTTGATACCCACCAGGTCGCCGGCCGCGTTGACGAGGGCGCCGCCGCTGTTGCCGGGGTTCACGGCCGCATCGGTCTGGATGAAGGATTCGACGCGGTACTGGCCGTCATAGTTCGGCATCGAACGGCCTTTGGCGCTGACAATGCCGGCCGTGATGGTCGAACGCAGGTCGTAGGGGCTGCCGATGGCCAGCACCCATTCACCCAGCCTGAGGTCGTCCGAGTTGCCCATCCGGATGGCCGGAAGGTCTTCCGCATCGATCTTGATCAGGGCAATGTCGGTGGCAGGGTCTGTACCCACCAGCTTGGCGGGATAGACCTTGTTGTTTTCAAGGGTCACCTCGATGACATCGGCACCGGCGATCACGTGGTTGTTGGTCACGATGTAG
>DETK01000032.1:40867-115846 GCA_002361615.1 Bacteroidales bacterium UBA3290 | reverse complement strand
CGATGTAGCCGTCG
Organism: Bacteroidales bacterium UBA3290; assembly: GCA_002361615.1. Lineage (GTDB taxonomy): Bacteria > Bacteroidota > Bacteroidia > Bacteroidales > UBA932 > Cacconaster. The sequence goes on along the minus strand of DETK01000032.1, from coordinate 115,832 downwards.
GGACGGATGATCACACCGGAGCCCAGGCCTACCTGGTCACGGGGCGTCTGGGGGAAGCCGAAGATCAGGTCGAGCAGCGAGCCGCCCTGGTAATTGGCCTTCTGAGCAACCTTGACGTATACGACGGCCTGGACGGCCGACTCGGCGGCGTCGGAGAAGTTGGGCACGTTGGCCACTTCGACACGACGCTGAGGGACTGACTTTTTGTCACCCGTCGCCACACCGGCGATCTGGGCATATTCCTCGTTTTCAGCCGCACGCCGGTCGAACGCACGCGTAGCGGCAAAATACCCGGTAAGTCCTGATACTGCGACAATTAGAATCAGATAAAGAATTTTTTTACCCATATTGTCCTATTTTTATTATATTTGTAATTCTGATAGACAGGTTTAGAAATAATAAAAATTATACCAAATATGAAATTTTCAGTCTCAAGTTCCGAACTCCTTAACGGCCTGATGTCCGTTTCCAAGGTCATCGTCCCCAAGCCCACCAACTCCATCCTGGAGAACTTTCTCTTCCAGCTCGAAGGAAACACCCTGACGGTCACGGCCTCAGACGGTGAAACCACCCTCAAGACCACCATCGCCATCGCACAGGTCTCCCAGGAAGGCGCCACGGCTGTACCCGCCAAGCTTCTGACGGACTCCCTCAAGGAGTTCCCCGACCAGCCGCTCTCCTTCAGCGTGGACCCGGGAAGCTCCGTGATGGACATCGTCTGGGCCAGCGGTGCCTCGAAGATCCCCTGCTTCGACGCGGCTGATTTCCCGGAACTGCCTGAGATCAATGAAATTTCAGAAAGCGTCATCATCCCTTCGGCCGTCCTGCTCGACGGTATCAACAACACCATCTACGCCACCGCCGAAGAGGAGCTCCGCCCGGTGATGAACGGTATCTTCTTCGACATCGACCCGGAAGTCACCACCCTGGTCGCCTCCGACGCCCACAAGCTCATCTGCTACAGCTTCTCGGGCGCCAAGCTCTCGCAGAAGTCCAGTTTCATCCTCCACAAGAAGCCCGCCTCGATCCTCAAGAGCATCCTGGCCCGCTACGACGAGGACATCACCATCCGCTACGACAACAAGAACGCTTACTTCAGCTTCGGCAGCAACATCCTGGTATGCCGCCTGATCGAAGGCAACTATCCGGCCTACCGCAGCGTCATCCCCAAGAACAACAACAACCACCTGGTCATCGGCCGCGCCGACCTGCTGGGCGTGGTCAAGCGCATCGCCGTTTGCTCGAACCAGATCTCCAACCAGATCCGCCTGAAGCTCAGCCTCAACGAACTGCTGATCTCCGCACAAGACCTCGGCTTCTCGATGTCCGCCCACGAGACGCTCCCCTGCCAGTATGACGGCCAGGAGATGGAGATCGGCTTCAAGGCCCCGTTCCTGCTCGAGATACTCGGCAACCTCCCCTACCAGAACATCTGCATGCAGCTGGCCGACCCGGCCCGCGCCGCCCTCATCGTCTCGGCCGACGAATCCAAGCCCGGCGTGGACATCCGCGCCCTGCTGATGCCCGTGATGATCAACGCCTAATCCCGGGGGCTTATGCAACTTGCCCTCAAGAATCCGCTCCTGTTCTTCGACATCGAGAGTACAGGCCTCAACGTCGCGTCCGACCGGATCGTGGAAATCTCCATCGTCAAGGTCTCGCCCGGCGCTCCGGGTGAACCCAACAAAGTGGAGGTCAAAACCCGTCGCATCAACCCCACCATCCCCATCACCCCCGGCGCCCAGGCCGTCCACGGCATCAGCGACGAGGATGTGAAGGACTGCCCCACCTTCAAGCAGGTAGCCAAGTCGCTCGCCCGCCTGATGGAAGGCTGCGACATCGCGGGCTACAACTCCCTGAAGTTCGACATCCCGATGCTGGCCGAGGAATTCCTGCGGGCCGGCGTGGAATTCGACTTCCGCAAGCGGAAACTCGTCGACGTGCAGAACATCTTCCACAAGAAGGAGCAGCGCACCCTGAAAGCCGCCTACAAGTTCTACTGCGGCCAGAACCTCGACAACGCCCACTCGGCGGAAGCCGACACGATGGCCACCTATGAGGTGCTCGAAGCCCAGCTCGACCGTTACGGGAACGACGAGGAAGACCCGCTCCAGAACGACGTGTCCTACCTGTCGAAGTATTCCTGCCAGTCGCGCTTCGTAGATTACGCCGGCCGCATCGTCCTCGACGACAACGACGAACCGGTGTTCAACTTCGGCAAGCACAAGGGCAAGAAGGTGGCCGACGTCCTCCGGAAAGAGCCCTCCTACTACAGCTGGATGATGGACGGCGACTTCACGCTCGACACCAAGCAGCAGCTGACCAAAATCAAGCTCGCACTCTCATGAACATCCACGTCGTCAGGCCCGACGGCAGCTGGTACGCCCGCCCGGACATCACCCTGGTACGGGATGCGGACCGCTTTTGCCTGCCCGACGACTGCTGCGGAGCCCTGGCCTTCCGCGGCCGGTGCATCCGCATCGAGAAGGCCGGCAAAGCCATCGCGCCCCGCTTTGCCAGCCGCTATTTCCACAGCTGGGCGCCCGCCGTCCTCTTCTACGGCCTGACGGCCGGCGGCTCGCCGACGCCCTATCTCGACCGTGCCACCTGGGTAAGCCGCGATTTCCAGCCTGTCGGGGAACAGGGAGAGGCGTTCCGCCAGCAAGTCGTCCGTACGCTGGAACAACTGAGTCTGCACCTGTCGCTCCGCATCGGAGACTTCCTGATTTTCGAACAAGGCGACCCCGTCGCCCTGCAACGGGGCGACCATCTTGACAACATCGACATCCTATGAAAGCATTCCTCCAGAAATATGCAGCCACGATCGCTGCCCTGATCATCTTCTTCGCACTGGCCTTCATCTACTGCAAGCCCGTGCTCAGTGGAAAGGTCCTCCAGTCGGCCGACGACGTCAACGCCGTTTCGGCCGTCCAGGAAAGCCTCCGGTACACCGAACAGACAGGCGACCATACCTGGTGGAACGAATCGATGTTCAGCGGCATGCCTTCCTACCAGATCGGCGGCGGCCGCTACCAGGCCGACACGCTGCTGGGTCCTATCAAAGGTTTCCTGCAGCGGGGCCCCTACCATCCGGCCTGGATCCTGATCTTCTACTTCGTGTGCTTCTTCATCCTGATGCGGAGTTTCGGCGTGGACAAGTGGCTGTCGATCGTGGGTGCCATCGCGGTGGCGCTGTCGTCGTATTTCATCGTCATCATCGCCGCCGGACACGGCGGCAAGACCATCGCCATCTCCTACATATCCCTTGTCGCGGCCGGATTCTATCTGATTTTCAGGGGCCGGTATGCGCTGGGCGCCGTGTTCGTGATGTTGTTCACCGCCGTCGGCTTCAGCATCCATCCGCAAATGGCCTATTACCTGTTCATGATGATCGGGCTTTTCTTCCTGGCGGAAGTCTGGATCCACGCCCGTGAGAAACGCTGGAAGGCCCTCGGCATCTCCACACTGGTCTTCGTGGCAGCGCTCGGCATCGGCCTGGGAACAGGCAGTGCCAACATCTTCGCCAATCAGGAATACGCCCGCGAAACCATGCGCGGCGGCCACTCCGACCTCGTGGAGGCCACGGACGAAAGCGCCGCTCCGCAGAAAGGTCTTGACCTGGAATACGCCACGCAATGGAGCTACGGCATCGACGAATCGTTCTCCTTCCTGATTCCCGGCTTCAAGGGCGGCTCCTCCAACTACCCGCTCGGCCCGAAATCCCATACTTACCAGGCCGTCAAGGCACTCGGCGCCCCTGCGGCCACGGCGCGCGACTTCGCGGCCAACACCCCGCTTTACTGGGGAGAACAGCCTTTTACCGCCGGCAATGTCTATATGGGCGCCATCGTGTGCTTCCTCTTCCTGTTGGGATGCCTGGTCGTGGCCGGTCCTTACAAATGGGCGCTGCTGGCCGCCACGGTCTTCTCCGTCCTCCTTGCCTGGGGGCACAACTGCATGTGGCTCACCGAGTTCTTCTTCAAGCATTTCCCGCTCTACAATAAATTCCGCGCCGTCTCCTCGATCCTGATCGTGGCCGAGGTCGCCATGCCGCTGCTGGGATTCCTGGCCGTCAAGGCCCTGATGGACGGATCCGTTCCCAAGGAGAAAATGCGCAGGAGTCTCTTCATCTCGGCCGGCGTAACGGCGGGACTCTGCCTGCTCTTCGCACTGCTGGGCAAATCCTTATACTCCTTTGCCGGCCCGAACGACGCATACTACGCTTCGCAGCTGCCCGCTTCAGTAATGGAAGCCATCGTAGCTGACCGCGCCGCCCTCCTGACCGGCGACGCCTGGCGCAGTTTCGCATTCATCGCTGCGGCAGCGGTCCTGTTGTGGCTGTTCCTTGAGAAGAAGGTCCCACGCGCCGCAATGATCGCCATCCTCGGCGTGCTGGTACTCACCGATATGTGGCCCGTTGACAAACGCTACTTCAACGACAGTCATTTCCAGCTCCCCCGCAATACCCAAAGCGCCTTCGCCGAGCAGCCTTGGGAGACCACGATCCTCCAGGACGAAGACCCGAACTTCCGCGTGATGAACCTCACGACGAACACCTTCAACGACGCCCGGACCTCCTACCGGCTCAAGTCGGTCGGCGGCTACCACGCCGCCAAACTGCGCCGCTACCAGGACCTGATCGACGAGCATCTGTCGAAATACCACATGTCCGTGATCGACATGCTCAACACGAAATACCTCATCGTACCCGACCAGGAGAGTGGCCAGGCCATCGTCCAGCGGAACCCCGGCGCGATGGGCAACGCCTGGTTCGTGGAAAAGCTGATGGTGGTCGACGGCGCCCGGGCTGAAAGTAACGCCCTGGACCAGATTGACCTTACCACGACGGCCGTCCTCGACCGGGAATTCGAAGCCTTCGCCGCCCAAACGCAGCCGGGCATCGCGCCGGATGCCGAAGTACATCTGACGGCCTTCACGCCCAAACAACTCGATTACGATTACCGGAGCGCCACGCCCGGCACCATCGTATTCTCTGAAATCTACTATCCGTACGGTTGGAAAGCCACGATCGACGGCCAGGAAACAGCGCATTTCCGCGTCAATTACCTGCTGCGTGCCCTCAATGTACCCGAGGGCTCGCACCACATCACCTTCATCTTCGACCCCGACAGCGTCCGCAAAGGCGACCGCATCGCCACGATCTGCGTGGTGCTGATGTACCTGCTGATCCTTTCCGCCGCCGGATGGGGCCTGTACCGCCATTTCAAGACCCGCAAGGATGCCGCAGCCACGCATTAAGATCTTCACCCGCTCGTTCGACCTGCGGCTCTACCGCCTCTCGAAAGGGCTTTTCCGCGACTGGAAAGACGCGGAAGGAAATCCGATCCCCTGCGTGCGGCTGACCGACCAGACGGCGGACGGCTATTTCTACACGATGCTCCGTGACAAAGACTGCGACGTGGCCATCAACGTAGACGAAGATGCATTCATCGTCAACCCTCCGGCCGTCCTCGACCTGGTCGGCACCCTGCTGGAAGGCGGCTACGCCAACATCGGCTGCTCAGACGGCGACGAGGCTACTACAGGACGCGACAAGACAGTCACCAACCCGTTCTTCAACGTATTCAACCTGCAGCTGATCCGGACCCGGTTCGACCGCAAGGCGCTTGTCCGCAGGTTGGACGACAAGGAGCCCTACTATCCCTTCTTCCACTGGATGGCCGGCACTTTCCCTACGCTGTACCTGCCGGCACGCCGGCACGCAGACGGCATCACGACCATCGCGCTGGACCCGCAGGGACGCACGCTCTGCCTCCACACCTGGTTCTCCCGCTTCTATTCGATGCCATCCTGGCTCGTGCGCCGCATCGAACCTTCGCAAGGCATGCAGAAAGCCCGCATCGACGCCGTTATCCGCGAAGCCTACGCCCTGAGGGGGCTGCCCGTCCCCTCTTTCGGCCTGACGGACCGCCTGGCCTTTGCCGCCAACAAACTCGTCCGCTGGCTCATCAAGATTCCCCAGCGCATCGCCCGCTGGCCCTATAAACTCAAACGGCGCATCGCCCGCAAGAAAAGTGCTTGATATGGTGAAAGTTTCGCTGGTCATCCCCGTTTATAACGCCCGTACCCACCTGGCGGAATGCCTCGACAGCGTCCTCGCCCAGACACTCGACGAACTCGAGGTCGTCCTGGTCGATGACCACGGGAGCGATGACAGCATAGATTTCGCCCATACCCGCCTGGGCACTTACGAAGGCCCGAAGCGCTTCGTCTTCTGCGAAACGGTGGTCAACGCCGGCCCCGGCGCCGCCCGCAACCTGGGCATTGAAAAAGCGTCCGGAACCTATGTCGGATTCCTCGACAGCGACGACACGCTGGACCCGGGATTCTGTGCCTCGCTCTACGAAGCGGCCTCAAAAGCCGATGCCGACCTGGCTTTCGGAAGCATTGTCTTCGAGCACCCCGACGGCGCAACGGTCCTGAAAAAGAATCCGGCCGTTGAATCCGGCGCCTTTACGGGAAAGGCCAAGAAGCGCTACCTCTGCCGCTTCACTTCCTACTTCACGACCTATCTGTATCGAAGGAGCCTGCTCACCGACAATCAGATCCGCTTCCCCGACACCCACAGCGCCGAGGACAGCTGTTTCCTGATCTGCAGCCTGCTCTCCGCCGGCCGGATCGCCAGCGACGAAACGGCGCGTTACCACTACCACATCTACGGCAGTTCCACCAGCCAGCGGCGCGACCCTGCCCGCTGGAAGAACCGTCTGGCCAGCTTCCGCACAATGGCCGCCTACGCCCGGGAAAAAGGGCTCTACCACCCCTATCGCCACGCCATCCGCCTGATGATCTTGAAAAAAGGCTGGATCCTGGCGGCGAAAGACTACCTCGTCAACAACTTGTCCAAACATAAGAACCATGGGTAAACTGATCAAAGTCGCTTTCGTGGATTTCGAGCCGGGTTTCGAGCCCGAGAAGAGCCTGCTTTACCGCATGCTCCTGCAAAACTATCAGGTCGAATTGAGCAAGGAACCGGACTACCTGTTCTATTCGAATTACGGGGAACGGCACCTGCGCTACGACTGCGTGAAGATCTTCTACACCCGGGAGGACATCACACCCGATTTCAATTTCTGCGACTACGCGATCGGGCTGGATTACATTACTTTGGGCGACCGGTACTTCCGCTTCCCGGCCTACTATCTCGACCGGGAGACCTTCGCCCAGATGAACGACAAGACCTACTTCACTTCCGACAATATCCGGAGCAAAGGCTGCTTCTGCGGTTTCCACTACGGTGCGGAGGAAGAGACGCCGGAGCGGAGCCTGTTCTTCGACCGCCTCTCCGAATACCGGCCCGTAGAAGCGGGCGGCGCGCTCCGCAATACCCTTGAGGGCGTCGTCTCCGAGAAGCAGCCCTTCCTGGCCAACTGCAAATTCAGCATCGCCTTCGAGGAATGCAGTCAGCCGGGCTACACGTCCCCTGTCCTGATGGATGCCTTCGCGGCCCAGACCATCCCGATCTATTGGGGCAACCCATTCATTGGCAGGGAGTTCAACACACAGGCCTTCGTCAACTGCCACGATTTCCGCTCCTGGAGCGAAGTCATCGATGCCATCCGGCGCATCGACCAGAACGATGAACTCTATCTCAAGATGATGCGCACGCCCGCACTCACCGGGCCTGAGCGCGACATCGACCGGATGGAGGAAAACCTGCTCGCCTTCCTTTCCAGCATCTTCGACCAGCCGCTCGAACGGGCACGCCGCCGAAGCCGCGCTTTCGCGCGAAGCACGTTTGAAAAGCGGGCGCGTCTCAAGGAAATCCTCTACCGGATCAGCCCGTGGGGCTTGCTGGAATTCTTCAGATCTCTTTTTCAGAAGCGTCCATAGCGCGACGCAGCGCATCGATGTAGCCGTGGCCGTACTGCCGGTCGGGCTCCATATAGTTGCCCTCCCCCCATTCGTTCCAGGATTTCAGGAAGACGATGCGGTGTTCCTGTGGCTTTTTCTTTACGAGACGGAAAGCCCGTAGCGCCAGCTTTTCGAACTCGGCCGGCGTGCTGTCCACATAGATGGAATCTTCCTTCGTACGGGGCGTGCGGTCCCAGTTCGGGACCAGGGTCGGATAGATATTGTCGCGTTTCTCCAGCTTGAGCAGCATATAGGCATTGATCTCGGACTGGCGGAACCGGAAGGGACGGCGGATACCCAGATACTGAGCCAGAAAATCATGGAAAGCATTCTGCCACAGCCCTTTTGCATGAATTTGCGCGTATTGGTGGTTGTCGGTCGTCACGGCATCGTAGCCTTGGGCCAGCACGCTCCTGACGCGTTCCCGTGCCACCGCTTCAGGATCTTCCTCTCCTTGCAGACGGGATTTCGCCACGGAGCTCGGATTGGCCGTGCGGACTACGGCCACGAAGTGGATGCCGGGCATATCGTATTCCGCAGCCAACTGCCGCCATTGCGCCATGAAAGACTCGGCGTTCTTGAAATTGAATGGATCGAAAATGGCGAACAGTGGCTTGCCGTCCACCCGGATATAGCGCGGATCGCGGAAGGCCGGCAGCAACGTACGGAAATGCCGCTCGTTATCAGCCGTCCCCAGATAGCGCTGCTCCATCAGTATCTTGGAGCCCTGCTTGCGGGACTTGGCATTGGTCCAGGTCGAAGAGGCCCATGTATGGTTGGCCCAGCACAGGCAGAAAGGAAAATCGGGTTTTCCACTGGTCACCACCTCGTTGAAAGGGCGCTCCAGCAGCTGCTTGCCCCCGCCGAACCAATAATGGTAGTAGCAGAATCCTTCAATGCCGGCCTCGCGCGCCAGTGCCGCCTGTGCTTCGCGCGTTTCAGGCAGACGCAGGTCGTAAAAGCCCAGGTCGGCCGGAATGCGCGGCTGCACGTGGCCCCGGAACAAGGGCTTGGCGGCCGCCACGTTCGTCCACTCCGTAAAACCGGGTCCCCACCACGCGTCATTCTCCGGAATCGGGTGGAACTGCGGAAGATAAAAAGCGATGACTCTATTGTTTTCCATACACGGAACGATTAGCAAAGATAACACATATCCTCAAAACTTGCCCACAATCCAGGACAAAGCCCGATGCTTGTAGATCAGCCAGATGAGCAGACAACTGACGGCTACGCACAGGACATACGCGGCCAAATGGAAGCAAAGGCAGCCCACGATGCTGCCAGACGGATAGACCGGCATCAACAAGCGGATCACCGGGACCTGAAGGGTCTCGTTCATCAAGTACGCAAGCAGGGAGCCCAGTCCGAGCAGCGACAACATACGGCTCTTCACCAGCCGCCGCGCCAGCCAGAAAACGAAAGCGGATCCTCCCGCCGCATTCACGAAATGCAGCGGAAAATTGAAGAAATCCACATCGATGAAGATATCGTTGGCCGGAAGGGTGAACGCAGTAAAATGCGCCACCAGGTTCTCGGCGACAATCAAAGCCATGCCGACAAGGCCGGCAGGCAGCAGATACTTCTGGATCCGCTCCATATTCCCTTTGAGCAGAAAACCGCCATACAGGAACGGGACGGCCAGCAAGGCGTGACGATGCCACAAGAAGTTATCAAATCTTTCAAAATGGTTGAGCGCCAGTCCCAACAGGTACAAGACGGCAACCAGCAGGATCTGCCAGGGCCGTTTCAGACGGGATATACCCCACAACAGCAGCTTCGCCCACAGCAGGGCAAAGATAAACCAGGGTCCGCCCGTCTTCAGCCAGGAGGCGAAGCCTGCGAGATGCGCCACAAAGGACTCCTCGACGCTCCCAGTGGCAGCCATGATCCCATAGCACAGCAAATCGAGCAGCACAGCAGGCAGTAGCAGGGTCTTGAGGTTTTTCAAAAGGAAAGGCAGGAACCCGATACTGAAGGTGGAGCAGAAGCCCGTGATCAGGAAGAACGTCTGCATGAAGAACGGACGGTAGAGCCCGATCCCCTTTCCCATCAGATGAAGGACGGGATCGTCCAGCCCCTGCCAGGACGCAAGGATCCTGCAGTGGCCGAAGAGCAGGAAAAGAATCAGAAGCCCTTTGGCAGTGTCTATGTATCCTATCCTTTGCTGCTGCATGAGCCGTTGACGGGTTTTCTGTTCTGTCCACAAAGGTACAAAAGTTAGGGATTATATTTGTATCTTTGCAGCATTAAGTACCCTGCCATGCGTGTTCTTCTCCTCGGCGGAGCCGGGTTCATCGGTTCCCATCTTGCCACCGCGTTATCCCTTCGGGGAGAGCACGTCGTCTCGGTCCTGGAGCCCGTTTCCGCACCCGTCGACAGGATCCAGCATCTGCCCGTCCACCTTTACCGGGGTTCATTGTCCGATACGGAATTACTGGAAACCATCCTCGTGCAGGAAAATATCCAGGCCGTCATCCATCTGGTCTCGACGCTGGTTCCGGGCTGTGGTTTCGCGGATTTCGAGAAGGAATTCGAGCAAGTCGTCGCCCCTTCCATCCGGCTGATGGAGCTCTGCAGCAAGCATCACGTCAAACTGGTGTACTTCTCATCCGGCGGTACCGTCTATGGAGAGCGTTCCACCTTCGAGCCCTTTACCGAAAAAGATACGCTGGCCCCCATCTCCCATTACGGCTGGTCCAAACAGATGATGGAAGAAAGCATCCGCTATATGCACCGTACGCAAGGGCTCCGGTATCTGATCCTCCGCCCGTCGAATGCCTACGGTCCGGGGCAGAACCTGCACGGCAGACAGGGGCTCATTGCGGTCGCGCTGGGAAAGGCGCTGCGCAAAGAGGCCGTCTCAGTCTGGGGAGACGGCATCGCCGTCCGCGACTACATCTATATCGACGACCTGGTGCAGGCCACCCTCTCCCTTCTCGGGAAGGAAGACGCTTTCGACAAAACCTTCAATGTCGGAAGCGGCGTCGGGTACAGTGTCAACGATATCCTCCGGATCCTCAAGGAGGTATCCGGCCTGGAGGTGTCCGTCCACTATCTTCCGGCCCGGCAGGAGGACGTCTCCCACGTCGTCCTGGCTATCGACAGGATCCAGGACATGATTGATTTCCAACCGCTTGGTATCCAGGAAGGAATCCAGCGGTTCGCTAGCTTCGTGATGGATGGAAACGCCTGAACCGCTCCTGTCCCTTTGCATTCCCACCAACGGGCGCGTAGACTGGGTAGGTCCGCTCCTCTCCAGCATCTACAGCCAGCAGGTGGATAACTCGCTGTTCGAAGTCGTCATCACCGACAATGCCCGCAATCCGGAACTGGAAAAGGCCGTCGCAGCCCTGGCGCAGCCCAACCTCAGATACTACCCCACCGATTCGGCCGGCTTCACCAATCAGGTCGATGCCTTTGAAAAATGCAGCGGTATCTTCTGCAAGATGCTGAACCACCGTTGCGTGCTGCTTCCCGGAAGCATCGACAAGCTGATCGGTCTGGTCAGGGAATACCAGGATTCCAAGCCGCTGATCTACTGTGGAAACGGCCATGTCAAAGGTCCCTCGGTCATCGACTGTCCCAATATGGATTCGTTCGTCCGGAACCTGTCCTATTTCTCCAGCTGGAGCGCCGGGACTGCCGTCTGGAGAGACGATATGAAGGGGATGCGCGAAAAACCCGTCAACAGCACCTTCCCCCATACCCTCTTCCTGTTCCAACTGCGGGAAGAAAGCCGCTGCATCATCTGGAACGTCCCGTATCAATACCTGCAGGATGATGCCGGGAAAGGTGGGTACAATCCTTTTGAAGCGTTCGGCATCACCTTCCTGGACATCATCCGGGGCCTGAAAGAAGAAAAGCGGATCAGCGAAGACACGTTCCAGAGCGTCAAGAAAGATGTCTTCTCCTTTCTGGAGTTTTTCTACTTCAACGAAGTCATCCGCCCCACGAAGCACACCTACGTATTGACGGATATCCGGAAGATCGTCACGACCAACTATGGCAAAGGGGCTTACCTGAAAATCGTATTGCACAGCCTCTTTGTCGCTCCGGTCAATATGGTCATCGACAAGGTCAGACGGATGACCGCCGCCCGAAAGCATAATAATTGACGGCATTCAGCCGCCGCGCCACTCCGACCAGGAACCTTTGGCCGGCCGTCATCGTCCGTCCGGTTTTGTCCGCACCTCCCCAGGCACGCCGGGACATATCCCGATTGTTAGCATACATCGCCTCGATAAAACGCGTCAGCAAGCGGGAAGGTTTTCCGCGCCGGGCAGCCATGCAGAGATGGACCTTCTTCATCGCATCCGGGAACGCCTCATACACTTTGCTGGATTCGTTGTCCGCGACCCGGTAACAAGCCGTAGGCTCAGGGTTGATCCAAGCGCCGTAGAAATGGGCATAGGCCACATGCAGGGCATAGTCGGCGGCAGGATAGAAGTCACTGTCATACCCTCCTGCATCCAACAAGGACTGCCGGTGATACAGGCAACCGTCTCCGCAGGAGACATTGCCCAGGTACTGGCCCAGACGGGTATATCGGACCAGCTTCCGAGGCTGGATAATGCCAAGATGCGGCTTGTGCTGCAATGTCGTCCCCGTTATCCTGTCGTTTTCATCGATTGTATGATAGGCTGAAAGGACACAAGCCTGCCCGACTGCAGGAGCCAGTTGCAGCAGGATCCGCAGCGCTCCGGGCAGCAGCAGGTCGTCGTCGTGGCAGAAAGTCACATAGGGTGCGCGCGCGAGTTCGATGCCGCGGTTCCAGTTCTGGTACATGCCCAGATTCTCCGCATTGCGGTAGTACAGCACTCGCGGGTCGGCAGCCTGTTCCACGACGGCCTGGTTGGGGCTGTCCGTCTCTTGATTATTATCGACGACAACCACTTCATAAGCACCCGTAAAATCCTGCTGCAGGACGGAGGCCAGCGCTTTCGCAAAATAGTCGGGACGACGGTACACGGGCATGATGACCGTCACGTGCGGATCGGGGCACTTCTGCGGATCCCCCCATGCGAGACGGGAAGGGACGGAGGCTTTGTCCGCAAAGAAATCGTGCTTGTCGAAAAGACCGTTCATCATCGCCTAAAGTCTGTGGTGAAGGAAATCGCCGGCCTTTTTCAGGGATTCCTGCATGCCGACCTGGAGGAAACGCGGGAAGGAAATCCGGAAATCCCGGCAGACGACAAGGGGCCATTTCCAGTTGTTGTAAGCCAGCTGGCAGGCGCCCTGGACCAGGATCAGGCCCATGATGCCCCAGCCTGTAAAACGGAGGGTGAGGTAACTGCCAATGACGATGGCCAGGCCCGACAGAAGCGCCGGCTTGACATATGGGACCTCGTTGCCGACGACAATGATGCTCGAGAAGAGGGAATGATTCTGCTCAAGCAGGATGACGATGGAATAGACCAGCAGCACCGGCCACCCCGGAAGGACGGACTGTGAGCGGATCAGTTCCAGCAACGGCGGGCAGCAGAAGATCAGGAAGAGCGTCCCGACCGCGAAGACCAGATAGAAGACATTCATGGTCAGGGCAAAACGCTTGAGCAGGCGTTCGGTTTCTCCCCGCACCTTGAAAAGGGCGAACTGCGGCTCGGAAACGTAGAAATAATTGGCGGCCAGGGAAACCGTCACATTGACCAGCTGGGTCATCAGGCCATAGGAGCCTACCTCTTCCAGGCTGAGGAAAAGACCTGCCAGGAAAAGGCCGAAACGGTTGATGCCATAACTGCCGACCATCACCAGGCCGATCTTGCGCGCGTTGTGCCAGATGATACTGAAATAATGGGAACGCTCTTCTTTCGAAGAAGCATATGGCGAAAGATCCCCTTTCATCTGCGCCGTAAAGAAATAGCGGTAAGCCAGATAGCGCAGGATGAAAGGTGCGATCAGATTGGCAGTCACGACACCCAGCAGGCCCAGGCCGGCATAGATCAAACCGATGGCCAGGATGATGTAAGCCAGGCGGGAGGCGATCATCGCCTTCTTGGACTCCATCACCAGTCCTTTTCCGACCAACAAGGAGGAGAAATAGGAATAGTACAGGTTGAAGAAGGTGGAGAGCGAATAGACGATCCAGATGACCAGCGAATTCTTGACGAGTGAAAAACCTTCTGTCACATGGCCGATATAAACCGAACCGGCCGTCAGCATGAGGATGAGCACAACCAGGGAAATCCGGCTGTAAACCATTTTGGCCACGTCGATCAGAATCCTCAGCAAGCGGTAATTCGTCTTTTCACCGACCGCATTCTGCAGGCCTTCTTTCGCCAGATCGGTCGCCCCGCTGAAAATATAGGAGAAGTTGCGGCCGAACTGGGGCGTGAAACCGAAATCGAAGAGCGACACCATGGCACCGACCGTCAGCATGATATAGTTCAAGCCCACTTCCTCTTTCGTCAGGAAGTGGAGGATGAACGGCAGCACTACCAGGCCGGAGGCTACTTGAAAAAAGGTAGCCACATAGCCCCAGAGGACGTCTTTTTTCGATATGTTGATTTCCGGCACGCGATTACAGATTAAGGAAGAGGCGGATTCCCGTTTCCAGATCGACACTGGGTTTCCAGCCCGGGAGTAGCGGTCCGCGCCAGGGCACCATCACTTCCCGGTCGCGATAGGGCCTGCCGCCCCATTCAACGGGAAGCGGCCGGCCGGATATCCGTTCGAAAGTCGCAGCCAGGGAACGAAGGCTCCGTTGTTCACCCGACGAAAGGACATACTGTTCGCCCAGTTGCGTATCGGAAGCAAGCAGCTCGACGAGCCGGCAGAAACCCGAGACGACATCGGAGATATAGAGGATGTCCAGCAACTGTTCGCCCGGAGACATCTTGAGCACCTCCCCGCTTTCGGAGCAATCCTTGAAAAGCTTGAAAATCTTGGGACGCGGGTCGCCGGGGCCATAGGTATCGCAAAGTTTCAAGGTACAGAAACGGATGCCGAAAACATCGGTATAGTAGCGCGCCATATCGATAAAGGCCTGCTTGGTCGCCGCGTAGAGATTCACCGGCCGGTAGGCGTCACTCGACGAACGGAAATTCTGCCAGATGGAACCGGTGTTCAGGAACCAGCGGACACAGCCGGAGAGCGAGGCCGCCTCGAGGACGGAAGTTCCGAAAAAGACGTTCGAATCGACCAGTGTCCTGATCTGCTCGGGTTTATGGACGGTCAGATACAGCGAGGCCAGATGGATGATACCGGAAATCTTATGCTCCCGTATATATTCCGCCAGGCGGGGGATGTCGTCATCCACGATGTAGCCCGGCAGTCCGAGTTTCTCCGGGTCGCCCGGGAACTGACCCAGAATGAACAGCTGGTGGCTCTTTCGCAGTTCTTCTACCAGATGGGTTCCGATGAAGCCCGTGGCTCCTGTCACAAGAATGTTCATATCAGAAAGGCGAATCAAAATCTCTCAAATCGGGGAAACCCAGGTCCCGTTCCGACAGGATGGGATCGGACACTGGCCAGGGGAATCCGAAAGAACGGTACGAGATGCCGCAGTCATGCTGCCTGTCATAGCAGGAGGTCTGCGCATAGTTGACGACCGAATCCTCTTCCAGGGCACAAAAACCGTGGGCGAACCCTTTGGGGATATAGAGGGAGCAGCCGTCCGAGGCATTGAGCTCCGTTTCAAAATACTTTCCGTAAGTTGCAGAACCCTTGCGGATGTCCACCACGACATCCAGAATCCGGCCCTGACTCACGTAGACCAGTTTCTCGTGGTCGCAAGGCGGTGTCTGGAAGTGCATCCCCCGGATGACGCCTTTCCGGTTCACGGAATAATAGAACTCCTTGAAATCCGTCGCCAGGCCCCGCTCACGGAAGATCTCTTCATTGAACGGTTTCCGGAAGCCGCCCCTGGCATCTTGGAAAGGCACGGTCTGCAAGACCAGCAGGCCGTCCATCGGCGTAACGATCAGTTCCATCACTCCTCTCCCTCATACTTTTTTATCTGCCCGGCGCACAAAGCATACACATCTTCCCGGGCATAGCGTTTATACCAGTCAGCCGTCAGGGCGATAGCGCCCGCCGCGTCCAGACGCGGTTTCCAGCCCAGGCGGGTTTTCGCCTTGGTGATATCCAGCGTCAGCAGCGATGCCTCGTGCACGGCGGAAGGATCGGACACATCCCGCAGCGCCCCTTCTCCGAAGCAGGAGACCAGCGCACTGGCCATTTCCCAGACAGTCAGGACAGAATCCGGCTCGGGGCCGAAGTTCCATCCTTCGCAATAGGAAGTCGGTTGCTCCCACATCTTTCGGGCGAGCATCAGATAGCCGGAGAGGGGTTCCAGCACATGCTCCCAGGGCCGGACCGCCTTGGGGCTGCGGATTTCCACGGGCTTCCCGGCTTCCAGTGCCCGGATGCAATCGGGCACGATGCGGTCCTTCGCCCAGTCTCCGCCTCCGATCACATTGCCGGCCCGGACACTTGCCAGGCTTACATAGTGCCGGATTCCGTAATCGACGGGGTTGAAAAAACTGCGGCGCCAGGACTGGATGGCGATCTCACAGGCACCCTTGCTGGAAGAATAAGGGTCATATCCGCCGAATGGATCGTCTTCCCGATACCCGGCGAGCGTCTCCTTGTTCTCATAGCATTTGTCGGTCGTCACCATCACGGCGACCCGCACGCTTTCCGTTGCGCGGATGGCTTCCATCACGTGGATCGTCCCCATCACATTGACCTGATAGGTCTCGACAGGAATTTCATAGCTCAGACGGACCAGCGGCTGGGCTGCCAGGTGAAAGACGATCTGCGGCTGATACTGTGCCAGGATGGCTTTCAGCCCTTTCGGATCCCGGATGTCGGCCCGGATGTCGGCTAAGATCCGGCTGCCGATACCCGAGAGCACGAAATTGTCCCGTTCAGAATACGGGTCCAGCCCCACGCCGACCACTTCAGCGCCCATCTCGTACAGCCAGAGCGACAGCCAGCTCCCTTTGAAGCCGGTATGCCCCGTCACGAGGACGCGCTTCCCTTGGTAAAAATCTCGCAGGTTCCCTTTCATCGTTTGCAGAATTCCTGGATACACGCAACCATATAGTTCAACTTGGCTTCCGTCATACCGGGATAGACACCGATCCAGAAGGTGTCGTTCATAATCCGGTCCGTAACGGAGAGACTGCCTGCCACCCGGTAGTCGATGCCCTCTTCCAGGGCTTCGAAGGCCGGATGCCGCAGCAGGTTTCCGGCGAAAAGATTGCGGGTCTGGATCTTCCGGCTTTCCAGGAAACGGGTCAGCTCCGTCCGCGAGAAGCCCGCATCCGGCTCGACCGTCAACAGGAAGCCGAACCAGCTGGGGCGGGAACCGGGCTGTGCCTGGGGAAGAATCAGTCCCTTTGTCCCTTCCAGGTTCCTGTGCAGGAATTCGAAATTGTGCCGGCGGCTGGCGACGATCCGGTCGAGTTTCCCGAGCTGGGCACAGCCGATGGCAGCCTGGAGATCGGTCGCCTTGAGGTTGAAGCCCAGATGGCTGTAAACATATTTGTGGTCGTAGCCGGCCGGAAGGCTTCCGAACTGGCCGCTGAAGCGGCAGCCGCACGTATTGTCGACACCGCCGACGCACCAGCACTCGCGTCCCCAGTCGCGGTAAGAATTCACCATCTTGTGCAGCAAGGGATTGTCCGTATAGACGGCACCTCCCTCTCCCATCGTCATATGATGGGGCGGATAGAAGCTGCTCGTTCCGATATCGCCGATCGTGCCGGTCTTTTTCCACTGACCGTCGATCAGATATTCCGATCCCAGCGCATCGCAGTTGTCTTCAACCAGCCACAGGTCGTGCCGCCGGCAGAAATCGACCACGGCCTGCAGATTGAAGGGATTGCCGAGCGAATGGGCCAGCATCACGGCCTTTGTCCTGGGAGAATACGCCTGCTCCAGC
Source organism: Bacteroidales bacterium UBA3290 (assembly GCA_002361615.1). Taxonomy (GTDB): domain Bacteria; phylum Bacteroidota; class Bacteroidia; order Bacteroidales; family UBA932; genus Cacconaster. The sequence continues at coordinate 98,071 of DETK01000032.1, read as the reverse complement.
AGGCTGGCGTCGATGTTGTATTCCGGAATGGACATGTCCACGAAAACGGGGACGGCGCCATACTGAACGATAGGAGCAACGGTCGTAGGGAAACCGGCTGCCACGGTAATGACTTCATCTCCCCGCCGGATTCGGCGAGCGCCTAGTTCAGGCGCTGTCAAAGCATTGAAAGCAAGCAGATTGGCAGAAGAACCCGAGTTGACCAGCGAGCAGTGCTTCACGCCCAGCCAGGCGGCAAGGCCGCGTTCGAATCGCGCAGCCCAGGGACCGGCCGTCAGCCAGAAGTCCAGGGAAGCATCCACCAGATTGACCATCTCCTGGTCATCGAACCACCGGCCGCCGTAGTTGATCCGGGTTTGACCCGGGACGAAAGCCGCGGGATCGGGACGATGCACCAGTTCATAATACTCGCGCGTCTTCTCGAGGATTTCCTGCTTGAGCTGCTCTTTCCGGTCCATTATTCCCAGACTTTCCAGGGGGCGTTGCCCTCGTTCCACAATTTATTGAGTTCCTGGTTGTCCCGGAGCGTGTCCATGGGTTTCCAGAAGCCGGTATGCTTGAAGACGTGGATTTCCTGCCGGGCCACCAGCCGCTGCATCGGCTCTTTCTCGAACATTTCTTCGTCGCCGGTCAGGAAGTCGAAGATGGCAGGTTCACATACGAAGAAACCGGCATTGATCCAGGTACCGCTTTCCTTGGGTTTTTCCACGAAAGAAGTCAGGATTCCCTTTTCGTCGACATCCAGCACGCCCAGCCTTCCGCCCGGCTGATAGGCAGTCATCGAGAGGATCTTGCCCGATTCCCGGTGCGCGCGGATCGTGGCAGCGACGTCCAGGTCGGCCACGCCGTCGCCGTACGTCAGCAGGAACGGCTCGTCTCCCACATACTTGCGGATCCGCTTCACACGGCCGCCGGTCATCGTGTAAAGGCCGGTATCGACCATCGTCACCCGCCAGTGCTCGGAATGATTGTCGAGCATCTCGACTTCGTTGTTGGCCAGATTGACGGTCAGGTCGCAGTTGTGATGGAAATAGTTGACGAAATACTCCTTGATGACGTATTGCTTGTAACCGCAGCAGATGATGAAGTCGTTGATGCCGTAATGGCTGTAAAGCTTCATGATATGCCACAGGATGGGCTTGTCGCCGATCTCGATCATCGGTTTGGGGATGCGCACCGTGGCCTCGCTGAAGCGGGTGCCGAATCCGCCGGCCAGAATCACTGCCTTCATCGTCCGGGACCTCCTACATTTCCTTCACCCACAGTCCGTGGAGGTTGCAGTACTCATAGACGGCGACCACGGGGCTCTTGCAGGTGCAGAATTCGGCGACGGCGGGTTTGGCGGGGTCGAGGTTTACGAACTGGCCGCCGTCGGCGGTTTTGACCCAGATGAAGCAGATATGATGCTCGGGCGTCATGGGGTGCGGAACGCTGCCTACTTCCACGCGGAGGGTGCAGTCATCCACTCGGGTGACGTGCGGGACGTGTTTCTCGTAGGCGCCGTCCGCATCTTTCGGGTTGAGTTCCTTCATGGGTTCACCGCAGCAGACGGGGGTCACGCCGCCGTCCACGACTTTGACAACGATATTGCCGCAATGAGGGCACTTGTAGAATTTCACTGCCATAGTATTGCTATTTTAAGGTATCAATCTTCAAATTTAGCGCTTTTATTTGAAAAATTGCTTTTTTGCGGGAAGACTTTCCCGAAAAAGGGTTTTCTTTGCCTCCGGGTCGGGATGGTCCCGGCCCACGACATCTAAAAAGGAGGTTTTATGAAAAGATTTGTGATGGCGGCAATAATCTCCGCCACGATGTTCGCGGCCGCAGCCGCACTCCTGGCATCCTGCACCTGGATGCCCGTCCTTGAGGAAGAGGGCGACGCCACCCTGACCTTCCGTTTCTTGCAAACCAAAGCCGGCCCGGTTCCGGATACCGGCAGTTTCATCCTCCGCATCTGCCCTGCCGGCGCGGACCAGCCCGTTTACGAAGGGCGTTACGGCGAGCGGCCGGCCACGATGAAGGTTCCGGCCGGCACCTATGAAGTCAGCGCCTTCTCCCGCCGCTTCCCTACTCCTGATTTCGGCGACCCGCTTTATGGCGACGAGCAGCTTGTCGTCGCCCGCAGCGGGGAGACCCTCTCGGTCGCCTTCCGCTGCACGCAGCGCAACAGCGGTCTGCAGCTGGCTTTTACCGACCGTTTCAAGACCCGCTACCCGGGGCGGCTGCTGCTCAAACAGACGGAGGGCCAGCTCGAATACGGCTATGCCGAGCAGCGGACCGCCTGGTTGTTCCCGGGTGAAACCCGGATCTGCTATCTGGACGGCAAGGTGGAAAACCTGTTGCTGAAACGTTCGCTGGAACCCGGTGAAATCCGTTCCATCACGCTCGACGCCACCGACAACGGCTCATCCTCCACTTTCAGCCTGACTGTCGATACGACAGCCATCCGGCACGCAGAGCAGGTAGTCGTCGGCCAGGAAGGCGGCGACGGCCTGACAATGGCAACTGCCTACAGCGTTGCGGAACTGGCCGCCACCGAATGCGCCGGCGACACCGTCTGGGTCTGGGGCTATGTTGTGGGAACGATCCTCGCAGAAGGCACGGTCGACTTCGACTGCGGAGCGGAAACCGCTTCCACCAACCTGGCGATCGCCGCCTCGCCCGACGTACGCGAAGCTTCGGCCTGTGCAGGCCTCTATCTCTCGAAAACAGCCCACAAGAATGCCCTCAACCTGGCAGATCCGGCCAACAGGGCCGCAGTCCTGCATCATAAGGTCTATGCGCAAGGGAAGGCCTACACCTACAAGAAATTTCCGGCGCTGACCAATCTTTGCGAATACAGACTCGAATGACGGAAAGAGGCTATGCCTGCTGTCCGGCAGCTTCCGCAGCCTTGCGCTGCCTGCGGGCGTGCAGGGAAAGCCGGGCATACGAGATGACGCCCAGGATGAGGATGATTACGGCGTGGATTTCGTGCTGCAGCGTCGCAAAGAGAATGCCCGTCTCCCAAGTTTGTCCATAGATGGAAGAAGCGGACAGCGCCATCAGATAGTGATAGGCGCCGATGCCGCCCGGCACGGGAATGACCGATGCCAGATTGCCCACGCAGGTAAAGAACAGGGCGTCTTCCAAACCCAGCCCTGCCAGGTCCGGTACGGCCCGCAGCATGGAAAAGCACATCAGCAGGTACATGATCCAGATGGCGACCGTGTAGAGAAGGAACAGGCCCTTGCGCTCCATCCGCAGGAAAGCGGCGAAACCGCGCCCGACCGATGAGAGCGCATCGGCCACCTTCCCGAAGAACCGGACGCGGCTGCGGTAATGGAACACAGCCCAGAAAAAGAGCGCGATCAGCGCGACAACCAGGAGGACCACCCACCAGAGTGAGAAGCCGGCCTTGCCGGCCAGCGGCGCCCAGACATGTTCGGCAAAGAAAGGTCCGAACTTGCCCTGGTCAAGGACCAGCGCCAGGACAATCATGACCATGATGGCCAGGAAATCCCAAATCCGTTCCATCAGGATCGTGCCCAGCACGTTCCCGTAGCCTTCCTTGCCGGCCACATAACCGCAGCGGATGAATTCGCCGGTTCCGGGAAGGGCGATGTTGGCCAGATTCCCGACATTGTTGGCATCCCAGACCGTCAGCCAGCCGGGACGGAATCCGGTGGAACGGATCAGTAACTGCCAGCGGAACGCTCTGAAAACCAGGGCGCCTACGGAAGCCACCACAAACGGTATGAGATACACCCAGCGTGTAACGGAAAGACCGTCCACAAACGCCTTCCAGTCGACACTGCGGAATGCCAGCCAGAGCAGCAATCCCGCCAGCGCCAACGAGATGACCAGTTTCAGCACATCCTTTTTCTTCAACGCCATGGCTTCACTTACCTGTTATAAAAAAAGCTTCCTCAGTGAGGAAGCTTTTTCGTGACCCGCTTGGGGCTCGAACCCAAGACCCCAGCATTAAAAGTGCTGTGCTCTACCAACTGAGCTAGCGAGTCTCCCTCAATAAGGGACTGCAAAGGTAGGCAATTAATTATAATTTGCAAAAAAATCGGGCCGACTTTTTAGCCGGCCCGATTCGGGTTGCGTGTGGAGCCTAGGCGCCGAAGTTGTCGTACAGGATGCTTTCGGGCTCGACGCCGAGGGAGTCGAGCAGGCCGACCACGGACGAAACCATCATCGGCGGACCGCACATGAAGTACTTGATGTCTTCCGGAGCCTCGTGGTTCTTCAGATAGGTCTCGTTCATCACGTTGTGGACGAAACCGGCGGTGTATTTCACGCCCGCTGCATCTGCGGCCGGATCGGGACGGTCGAGGGCCAGATGGAAGTGGAAGTTGGGGAACTCCCGCTCGATCTCGGCGAAATCCTCGAGGTAGAACGCCTCGACCAGGGCGCGGGCACCATAGAAGAAGTGGACCTCCCTCTTGGTCCTGAGCGTCTTGAACAGATGCATGATATGGCTGCGGAGCGGTGCCATGCCGGCGCCGCCGCCCACGAAGACGTATTCCTGACTGTCCGGATCGTCCTTCGGGAGGAGGAACTCTCCGTAAGGGCCGCTGATCCACACCTTGTCGCCCGGCTTGCGGGAGAAGACGAAGGTCGAGGCGATGCCCGGAGGCACCGGCAGCATCTTGAAGACGCCCTTCGGCTGGCTGCGGTCGAACGGCGGCGTGGCGATACGCACGTTGAGCTTGATGACATTCTTCTCGGCGGGATACGAAGCCATCGAGTAGGCGCGGATCGTAGGCACGGTGTTCTTGTACTTGAGGCCGAAGAAACCGTATTTCTCCCAGTCGGCGCGGTAGATCGGATCGACGTCCATATCGGCGAAATCCACGTCGTAGGCCGGGATGTCGATCTGGATGTATTCACCGCTCTTGAACTCGATGTTCTCACCCTCGGGCAGACGGACCGTGAACTCCTTGATGAAGGTGGCCACGTTCTTGTTGGAGATGACCTCGCACTCGAGCTTCTTGACGCTCAGGGCGGAGTCGGGCACCTGGATCTTGAGGTTGTCCTTGACCTTCACCTGGCAGCCCAGCCGCCAGTTGTCGGCGATCTGCTTGCGGGTGAAGAAGCCCGTTTCAGTGGGAAGGATGCTTCCGCCGCCTTCCAGGACCTGGCATTTGCACTGTCCGCAGTTACCCTTGCCGCCGCAGGCGGAGGGCAGGAAGATCTTCTGTTCGGCGAGCGTGTTAAGGAGCGAGCCGCCCTGCGGGACGTCGAGCACCTTCTTGCCGTCATTGATGTCGATCTTGACCGTACCGGAAGGAGTCAGACGGATCTTGATGAAAAGGAGCAGGGCCACCAGGATGAGGGTGACCACGACAATCACGAGGATTGCTGCAAGAATCGTATTGGTCATATCTTATCCTCCTTCTTTACAGTGAAATACCCATGAACGTCATGAAGGCCATACCCATCAGGCCGACCACCATGAAGGTGATGCCCAAACCCTTGAGCGGAGCCGGAACCTTCGAATAGGCCATCTTCTCGCGGATGGCGGCCAGGGCCACGATAGCCAGCCACCAGCCGATGCCCGAACCCAGTGCATAGGTCGCGGCTTCCCCCACATTGAGGAATTCGCGCTGCTGCATGAAGAGCGAGCCGCCCAGGATGGCGCAGTTGACGGCGATCAGCGGAAGGAAGATACCCAGCGACGAATACAGGGCCGGCAGGAACTTCTCGACCACCATCTCGACGATCTGCACGAAAGCCGCGATAACTGCGATGAAGAGGATGAAGCTCAGGAAGCTCAGGTCGACACCGGCAAAACGCTCGCCCAGCCAGGAGAGCGCACCGGGCTGAAGGACGTACTTGTTGAGCAGGTAGTTGAGCGGGAGCGTGCACAGGAGCACGAAAATAACAGCAATACCCAAACCATTTGCTGTCTTGACATTTTTGGATACCGCCAGGTATGAGCACATACCCAGGAAGTATGCAAAAATCATATTGTCAACGAAAATTGACTTTACGAACAAGCTGATGTATTCCATGATCGATTTGAGTTAAGGTGTTATTTCTCCTGCAGGTCCTTCTGGATGGAACGCTGGACCCAGACGATGCAGCCCAGGATGATCAGCGCCATCGGAGGAAGGATCACCAGGTTGTTGGGAACATAGCTTGCGGGCAGGACGCGCAGGCCGAAGAGCGTGCCGCTTCCGAGCAGTTCACGGAAGAAGGCCACGATGATCAGGATCATGCCGTAGCCGGCGCCGTTGGCCAGACCGTCGAGCAGCGAGGGAATCGGCTTGTTGCCAAGCGCGAAGGCCTCGATGCGGCCCATCACGATACAGTTGGTGATGATCAGGCCGATGTAGACCGAAAGCTGTTTGTCGATGGAATAGGCGTAGGCCTTGAGCACCTGGTCGACGAGGATCACCATCATGGCGACCACGACCAGCTGCACGATGATGCGGACGCGGTTCGGAATCGAGTTGCGGAGCAGGGAAACCACGAAACTCGAGAGGCCGGTGACGATGATGACCGAGAGGGCCATCACGCAGGCACCCTTGAGCTGGACCGTAACGGCCAGCGAGGAGCAGATACCGAGCACGAGGACCGTGATCGGGTTGCCCTTGAAAATCGGGTTCAACAAGGTTTTCTTGAGATCTTCATTCATGGCTTAACCCTCCTGATGATTGTGTTCGTGGTTGTGTTCATGGTCGCAGCCCTCTTCGCAGCAGCCGTCTTCACAGCAGGCATCTCCGGCGGCAGAGCCGGCCTTCTTCTGCAGGAAGGGAATGTAGGCCTTGAACCAGGTGTCGAGCGCTGCATCCAGACCGTTGCAGGTCATCGTTGCGCCGGTGATGGCATCGACGGCGGAGTCATCGCCGGCCGGTGCACCCCCTTTGACGATGTTGAAAGCGTCATCGGGTTTGGAGAAGTTGACCTTCTTTCCCTTGAACTGTTCACGGAACCAGGCCTCGTCCTTGATCTTGGCGCCCAGACCCGGCGTTTCGCTTTCGTGGTCGAAGTAGGCACCCAGGATCTCGGTGCAGTCGGCGTTGAAGGCGATGTAGCCCCAGATCGGGCCCCAGAGGCCGGCACCGTAGCACGGGATCACATTGACCTCCGCTCCGTCCTTTTCAAAGACGTATACGGGAAGCGAAGGATTGCCGGAGGCGATGTTCTTGTTCTCCTGCTTCAGGTTGTCCTGCAGCTCGATGGAACCTTCCGTCTCGAGTTCGCCGGTCTTGTTGCCCTCGGCGTCGATCAGGAAAGCGTTCTTGATGTTGGCACTGTACATGGCAAGGACCTGGTCGTTGCCTTGCTTGGCCAGGTCTTCCTTGCTCGCGAAGCCGGCGGCCGTCAGCATCTGGCTGATGGTCTCGGCCTTGATGTTGGCGTCCTGCTTGGGCTTGAGCGCCATCGCGGCAATGGCCAGGATGGCGGCCGCTACGACGACGATGATGGTCGTGTAGACGATGGTATATACGTTGTTGTTGGTATTCATCTCTATACGGTTTTAGCCCGCTTGAGCCGGCGGTTGATGTTGGCGCTGACCACGTAATGGTCGATCAGCGGTGCAAAGGTATTCATCAGCAGGATCGCGAGCATCATACCCTCGGGATAGCCCGGGTTGAAGAGACGCACCGTGATGCAGAGGGCGCCGATCAGGAAACCATAGATCCACTTGCCGGTCTCGGTCTGCGCGCTGGTCACCGGGTCGGTGGCCATGAACACGGTACCGAAGGCGAAGCCGCCCATCAGCAGCTGCTCCCAGCACGGGATGTCGGTCACGCCGCCCACCGTACCGAGCCAGCCCACGAACAGGGCACCGAGCACGGAGGAGCACATGATTTTCCAGCTGGCCACACCCGTGCAGATAAGGATCAGCGCACCGATGAGGATGGCGATCACAGAGGTCTCACCCACTGCACCCGGAATGTTGCCCAGGAAGAGGTTCCAGGCACTGGTGCCGGCTGCGGAGAGTCCGTCGAGCGAAGCGTGCGAGAGCGGCGTGGCGCCCGAAAGGGCATCGACCACTTCCCCGCCCTTCCAGGGCGTTCCGCCGGCGAGGGCCTTGCTCAGGCCACCCACCCAGACCGAGTCACCCGACATCTTGCTCGGATAGGAGAAGAACAGGAAGGCACGCGCCAGCAGCGCGGGGTTCCAGATATTCATGCCGGTACCGCCGAAGACTTCCTTGCCGATGATCACGGCGAAAGCCACGGCGATGGCGAGCATCCACCAGGGAACGTCGACCGGGACGATGAGCGGGATGATGAAACCGCTCACCAGGTAGCCCTCGCTCACCTCGTGGCCCTTCATCTGGGCGGAAGCGAACTCGATGCCGAGGCCGACGATGTAAGAGATCAGATAGAGCGGGATGATCTTCACGAAGCCATACCACACTTTCTGCCAGAAGCCCCAGCCGAGGCCGAAGACGATGCTGTGCTGCTCGCCGAGGTTCCAGATGCCGAAGAGCAGGGCCGGGACCATCGCCAGGACGACGATGATCAGCAGGCGCTTCAGGTCGACACAGTCCTTCACGTGCGTGCCGCCCTTGCGGGTGACGCGGTTGGGGACGAAGAAGAAGGTCTCGAACGCATCGAACGAGGAATGGAGCCAACTCAGTTTCCCACCTTCGGAAAAGGTCGGCCGGATCTTGTCAAAAAAATTCTTTGCCATGCGTGTTTCCTCCTTACATTTCTTTCATCATCAGCTCGATGCCGCCACGGATGATGTTCTGGATTTCGACTTTCGAAGGGCAGACGTATTCGCAGAGGGCCACGTCTTCCTCGATCACCTCGTAGATGCCCAGCTGCTCCATCTTGTCCGGATCACCGGCCAGGCAGGCCTTGAACAGGTAGAGCGGATAGATGTCCATCGGGAGCACCTTATTGTAGACGTCATTCATCAGGAACGGGCGTTCGCCGCCGTTCTCGTTGGTATCCATGTCATATTTCTTGCGACGCAGGAAGGCCGGATAGGCGCGCGAGACGGAGAACTTCTTGCTGCGGAAAGGATTGATCCAGCCGAACATCTCGTAGTAGTCGCCTTCCTGGAGCACGCTCACCTGATTGTGGTAGAAGCCCAGGAAACCGTCGCGTCCGACCGCTTCACCGCTGAGCACGTCGCCGCTGACGACGCGGACATTGCCCTGCTCGAAATAAGACGCGAGGGAGGACATGCAAACGCCGGCGGGAACCTCGACGTACGAGGGTTTGACGGCGGCGGGGCCTGCCACGGTGATGATACGGCGGGTGTCGTAGACGCCCTTGAGGAAGAAGCGTCCGATGACGGCCACCAGGTGGAGGTCGACCGTCCAGACCACTTCACCCTTGTTGATGGGGCTGATGTGGTTGATCTGGACACCGACGTTGCCGGCCGGATGCGGGCCTTCGAACTGGTGGAAGACCACGCCGGTGAGTTTGTGCAGCTCACCGCCGGCGAAGCTGCGGGCGGCAAGCGACAGATGGACGCCGCCGCGGGTGAGTTTGCCCAGTGCGTCGACGCCTGCCTGGAGGGCCGCAAAGTCGTCCTTGAGCGCGAACTCGGGATCGGGGCCGAGCGGAGCGGTGTTCATACCGGAAATGAAGATGGCCTTGGGCGCGGCGGCGGGATCGGCCACCGTGCCGAAAGGACGCTGCTTGAGGCAGGGCCACAAACCGCTGCGGAGCAGCAGTTCCGTCATCCCTTCCTTGTCGAGCGAGGCGATTTTCGGAACGTCGAAGCGGACGGCTTCGCCCCGTCCGTCCGCCTTGATGCGGACAGCCAGGAGCTTGCGCTTGTCGCCGCGCACGACGGCATCGACCGTGCCGCTGACCGGCGAGCAGAACACCATCCCGGGGTTCTTCTTGTCGGCAAACAGGGGCGTTCCGGCCATCACGCTGTCGCCCTCCTTCACCAGCAGACGGGGAACCATACCGCGGAAATCGGTCGGCTTGACCGCTACCAGATCCGGGGTGACGCGTGCCGTCACCTCAGCAAGGGCGGCTCCCGAAATGGGGAGGTCCAGCCCCTTTTTCAATCTGATTTGATCTGACATGAAATTATTTGGTTAATTATAAATATTTTACATTTATCCCGCAAAGTTACCTATAAAAAGTCACTAAAAAAAGTATATTTTTGCACTATGATGAACAATTCGCAAACGGACCTGTTCGAGGGGTTGAACAGCGCGCAGAAAGCCGCTGTGGAATGTACGGAGGGGCCTTCGCTGATCATTGCGGGGGCCGGCAGCGGGAAGACGAGGGTGCTGACCTGCCGGGTCGCACACATTCTGGAAGGAGACTGCGGGCCCGGCCAGGTGCTGGCCCTTACTTTTACAAAAAAGGCGGCCGGTGAGATGAAGGAGCGCGTGGCGCTTCTGGTCGGAGACCGGAAGGCCCGCTGGATCCAGATGGGCACCTTCCATTCGGTCTTCATCCGCTTCCTGCGCGAATATGCTTCCCAACTCGGCTATCCCGAGCACTTCACCATCTACGACCAGACCGATTCCCGCAGTGTGATCAAGCAGTGCATCAAGGAGTTGGAGCTGGACGACAAGAACTACAAGCCCGCCGTGGTGCAGAGCATCATCTCGATGGCAAAGAACAGCCTGGTCACCGTCGCCGGCTACCGCGCCAATGTCGAGAACATGGAGCGCGACCGCATCGCCCGCCGGCCCCGCCTGGCCGACGTCTACCAGCGCTATCAGGAGAAATGCCGGGCCGCCGGGGCCATGGATTTCGACGACATCCTGCTGCAGATGAACATCCTGCTCGCCCGCTTCCCCGAGGCCTGCCGGGACATTGCATCCCGCTTCCGCTATATCCTCGTGGACGAATACCAGGACACCAATCACGCCCAGTACATGATCCTGCGCCGTCTGGCAGAGCCGCATCACAACATCTGCGTGGTAGGCGACGATTCGCAGAGCATCTACGGTTTCCGCGGCGCCCGCATCGAGAACATCCTCCGTTTCAAGAAAGACTATCCGGAAGCGAAAGAGTTCCGGCTGGAACAGAACTACCGCTCCACGCAGACCATCGTGGCCGCCGCCAACAGCCTGATCGCCCACAATGAGAGGCGGCTCCGCAAGGAGTGCTTCTCCCGGGCGGGCGTCGGCGAGAAGATCGGCGTGATCAAGGCCTACACCGAAAGCGAAGAGGCGCATCTGATCGCTTCCTCCATCGTCGAACGGATCTACGCCGACAAGGCTTCCTACGACGCCTTCGCCATCCTCTACCGCACCAACGCCCAGTCGCGCGCCTTCGAGGAGGCGCTGCGCAAACGCAACCTCCCCTTCCGCATCTACGGCGGCCACGCTTTCTACGAGCGGGCCGAGATCAAAGACATGCTGGCCTATTTCAAGCTGGCGGTCAATCCGAGAGACGATGAATCGTTCCGCCGGGTGGTCAACGTGCCCGCCCGCGGCATCGGCGACACCAGCATCGAACGGCTCGCCGTGGCCGCAGCCACGGCCCGCTGTCCGCTCTACAACGCCCCGCTGCTCGAAAACGAAAAGCTTTACGCCGCAGGGCTCAAAGACGCTGCCATCAAGAAGCTGCGCGAATTCGTCGCCTTGATGGAACCCCTGTCGGAAAAGACGGAGAAAGCGGATTGCTACGAACTGGCCCTGGAAATCGGCCAGGTGTCCGGCTATCTTGCCGCCCTCAAGAACGAAAACACGCCGGAAGGACTCGCCCGTTTCGAAAACGTGGAGGAACTCTTCAACAGCATCAAGGAATACAGTGAGGAAGAAAGCGAGATGCGGCAGATCCTCTCGGAAGACGGAGAAGCACCCGTCCAGGGCGTCGTCACGCTGGGCGACTATCTGGAAAACATCTATATGCTGAGCGAGGCGGAAAAAGACGACACGCAGGACCCCGACCGCGACCAGACCAACAAGATCGTGCTGATGACCGTCCACGCGGCCAAAGGCCTGGAGTTTCCCTATGTCTATATCGCCGGCATGGAGGAGAACCTCTTCCCCTCGGAAAGCATGAACGACACCCCCGACAAGATCGAGGAAGAGCGGCGCCTCTTCTACGTGGCCATTACCCGTGCCGAGAAAGCCGTCACGGTGTCCTACGCCCAGAACCGTCGCAAATGGGGTTCCTCCGAGACGACCCGCCCTTCCCGTTTCCTGAAGGAAATCGACCGGAAGTACTATGCCGTCGAGCCGGACACCGACAACAACCGCTACGATCCTTTCCCGCAGACCCGCTTCCGCCAGTCGGACTTTGAAACTTTCAGACGCCCGTCCATGACGCAGCGTCCTTCCCCGTCACAACGCCCGGTCCCGCCGCAACAACGTCCCGTCCGGCCGACGCCGCCCCCGCCCGCTCACACGCCGAGTCCGGGATTCAGCCCCTCGCCCATCGCCGACCTGCGTGTCGGCCAGCGCGTCGAGCACGACCGCTTCGGATACGGCACGATCCTGTCGCTGGAAGGCGACGGACCCAACCGGAAAGCGGTCGTGGATTTCGAAACGGGCGGTCAGAAAACCCTTCTGCTCAAATTCGCCAAACTGAGGATCGCCCGCTAGGGTGAGCCTGCCACGCGTGCGGCAGGCGACTGTCTATCAGAGCTTATCGCCGAAAAGCAGGGCGTTCGCCAGAATGGCGTTCGTACCCAGCCAATAGGCGCGGTAGGCAAAGTCTTCCTGGATGTAGAGGATGTATCCGCGGCCCTCGTGCTTGCCCGCCACGAGCGGAGCCCCGGCGAAGCGGGCCAGGTTTTCGGGCGTCACATAGCCCGAACGATACGGCTCGGAAGCGTAACGGAGCAGCACTTGTGCGTCGGAAGCGACCGTCCACACCGTCGCATTGCCCTTGAAGACATCGATACCCGGCTGGTGATAGCCCCAGAAAAGCGGGCTGCCCGGCATCATCTCCGCCTGGAGGACCAGGCCGCTGACGCCCCTGCCCGTTTCGGTCGAAATGCTGTCGTCGCCGATCATGCCGGAGACCTTGTGGGCCTCGCCCGAGAGGATCAGCGTGCCTCCGGCCTCAACCCAGTCAGCCAGCCTTTTCCAGGCTGCGGCATCCACTTTGTCCAAAGCGACATTCCCCGAAAAGACAAGGACGTCATAACGTCCGATATCGAAGTTCCGGCCGGCAAAGGTACCCAGATCCACCAGGGAATGGTTCATCGCATAATGTTCGTCGAGCATATGCCACAGCGAGCCCTGCTGACTGGATGCGCCGGTATCCGTGATGATCGCCGTCCGGGGCTGCCGGACCAAAGAACGGTCTTTCACGTACGTGTCAAGCGTCTTCCGACGGCCGCCGGGAAGTGCCGTTACATCGACGGCGCATTCTGCGGCAAACGCGGAGATGACTTCGTGCAGAGCCGGCCCGTCGAGCGGCTGGCCGGCCACAGGAACCACGAGCAGGCCAGTGGGAGACACTTCAACGCGGATGCCCTTCCGCTGCAGCGCCGTGACCAGGCGCGGTACATAAAACCCGCCTGTTTCGAAGGTGTATCCCAGCGGGCTGACACCGCCATTGACGCCGCCTTCCGGCAGGACGGCCGCCCGGATGCGCTCGCCCACGGCAGGCGCTACGGAAACCGTCTCATATTGAAGATTATAGGCACGTGCCGGCGACCAGGTGGAGATGTCGTAGAAACGGTCGTCCTGGAACTCGGTAATATCTTCAAAGATGCCCTTGACCTTGTAGTAATGCTTTTGTCGGAACGGGACGAAATACTGTCCTTCCTTCCCCACGACGGGATAGACCGCTATCTCGTGCAACAGCAAGTTTTCCAAAAACTTGAAGGCAATGCCGCGATTGCCTCGCGCGTCGAAGACATACCCCGCGGCATCGGCGGCCGCCGCGCGGTCTGCATCCTGGAAGAAACGCCGCTGATAGGCCTTGAGCTCCGGCGCGATGGCGACGGAGGCATCGACCACGGCCCGGGCTGCCGTCGCATGCCAGTTGACCGTCTCGCCGAAACTATGGATGCCTGTCTCGCCGAAATCCCGCAAGTGCCCGCGTGAGGAAGAGAGCTCGTGAAGGATGCAGACCGAACCCTGGATGTCGCCGTAACAAGCGCCTTTGCCGATGAAGAAATCATCGTATCCCCGCCCCGTGTAATACGGCACACCGAGCGAATCCAGGTAACGGGCCGTCGTCTGGCTGATGGTCAGGGTAAGGTCCTGGTTCTGCTGGGGGATATACTGATATGTACGGTTCGGATCGCCCGGGCTGAAATAGTACAAACCGTTGCGGGCGCTGCCCATCTCGTGCAGGTCGAGCAGCACGTTCGGCATCCAGTGTTCATACATCGTCACCAGGTTGCGGCCTTCGGGATACTGGGCGGTGAGCCAGTCGCGGTTGCAGTCCATCCAGTAGTGGTTGGCACGGGAAGAGGGAGACACCTCGTGATATTCCCGGGACTGGTTGTCGAGGAAATGATGGGCGCTCGCATTGCTGTTGACCCAGGTCGCGAAGCGGCTCATCCCGTCGGGATTCTGGGCAGGGACTACGACCAGGACCGTATTGTCCAGCATCTCCTTCACGGCAGGATCCTCCGAAGCGGCATAGTGATACATCAGGCCCAGGAGCGCTTGGGCACCGGAAATCTCGTTCCCGTGGATCGTCGCGCTGAGGTCCACGACCAGCGGCATCCGGTCCAGGTCGAGCGTCCCGGAGACCGCCACGTCCGTCACCTTCAGATGCTCCTGCCGGATCTCCTCCAGACGCTGCTGGTTCGCAGGGGAAGTGATGCAGACCTGCAGGAACCGTCTGCGCTCGAAGGTATAGCCGAAGCGTTCGACCGACACGCGGTCGGAAGCGGCGGCAAGATAATCCACATAGCGGGTGATGTCGCCCCAGTCGGCCAGCCTTTCGTCGAGATCGAAGCCCAGGAATACCTGGGGAGGCTGGAGGGTGGGATTGTACTGAGCATAAGCCGCCTGAAGCGGCAGGAGCAGGGAAAGCAGGATCAGGAAACGACGGATAAGTTTCATGGCGACAGGTATTATCGGCCGGCAGGACGCCACAGGCCAGTTCAAAGATACGAAAAAAAAGAGCAGCTGCGGCACGAGAAAACACCTCTTCCGATAAGTGCTAACAATCGCCTGAATCAGACTATGACATAATCCGGAAGATGGCATAGGTTTTGCAACTTCAACGCTCGAAGTTTTTCATAGTTTAAGTTTAAGTTTAGGTTAGTAGGAGGGCGTGTTCCGAAGCGGAGCACGCCCTCTGAAAATGAAAGAAGGAGGACATCTTCCGATGTTCTCCTTCTTCTTGTGGCCCTTAGCAGATTTGAACTGCTGACCTCCTGCCTGTCAAGCAGGCGCTCTAAACCAGCTGAGCTAAAGGACCTTTTTTCCCGGCCGTTTTGGCTTTGGGACTGCAAATATAGCAAACTTTTTGAAATTCCTCGCAATCTTTGATTTTTTTGTCAAATTCTGCTAGAGACGACCCTGTTCTTCAATCTGCTTGGTCTCCCCGATCACGTTGGTCAGCATCAGCATGTTGGCCGCAATATCGCGGACCATCCGGTACTGGCCGCCTTCTCGCAGGGCGTACCAGCTGCGGTCGCTGTCTTCGATACTATCCACGAACCCGGCCTGGGGGAACCGGGCCTGGATGTTGCGGCGGAAGATGCTGGTGTACTGCTGGCAGAGGCTTTCCACTTCAGCCTCGAGACTGTCGCGTGTCTCCGCCTCCTGCATACGGGTGTAGGCGTCCTTGAAGGTGTCGTAGTAATTGGAATGTTTGATTTCCGCCCAGCCGTCGAGCGTATTGAGGATCCAGCAGTGGTCGATGTCGTCCGTATCGGGTTCCAGTTCGCTGCTGATGTCGTGCAGCCGGCTGAACTTCACACCGGAAAAGAGCAGCTGGTCGTCCGCGAAGGTGAACTTGATGCGGTTGAAATCCAGGCCGATGGACACTTTATAGTAGTATTTCTTGATATACAAGACCTTGCGGACTCCCTGGTCCTTCATCATCAGGGCGTCGAGCATCTTGTTGAACAGGCCCACGTCGGGAATCATGCCCTTGAAACGGTCGTCCGAAGCGAAGGATTCCAGCGGTTCTTCCTTGACCACATACCCTTTCTTCGCATACTCCATCTGTTCGAGTTTGAAGGTGAAGTCGATGTCCGCGGGCGAGCCTTCCGTCTGGGCGCGCGTGTCGAGTTTGTTCTCGAGCTCGCGGTTACGGCTTTCCAGCAAATCCACTTTCTGCTCCAGTTCGTGCTCGATCTGCTGCTGCTCGAGCAGTTCCTGCTGCCGCTTTTCGAGCAGGTTCTCGATCAGCGCATTGATGGGGCGGAAGGCGATGATGGCCAGAATCAGCGTAATCGCGTTTGACAGAAGGATGGACATGGGCGCCATCAGGCGCGGGAAGAAGATGAATCCACCCACATTGATGGCCATCAACAGGATGCAGACAGCCAGCACGACGTGGCTGACCACCACTTTCTTGCGGTCGAGCGCCGCTTTCGTCTTTTTCTTGATGAAAAGTCCCATAGCCTAACCCAATAAGGACTGATGAAAAATAAGCTGTGCCAGACCTTCCGCCAGGGAAGACAGGCCGATGACAGCGATCAGGATACCGGAGATGCGGTTGATGGCGATGATCTGCCGCAAGCGGAAGCGTTTCCGGAAAAGGCTGATCCCGCTGCTGAGCAGGAACCACCAGGCCGCCGTTCCCAGAAAGATACCTCCCAGGACGAACCCTGCCGCCTCCGGATGACTGCCGTCGCCCAGGTCGAGGCCGAAGAAGGCGAACAGACCGAGCATCAGCACCAGGGCGCCGGGATTGGTGATGGTCATCAGGAAACCTTTCAGCAGGTCGCGGGCCCGCCGGGAACTGAGCGAGCCGGCAATCGGGCGCCGAAGGTCCTTGATCGGATTCTTCAAGGCGATCTGCAGGCCGATGCCGAGCACGATGGCGCCGCCGATCAGCATTACCCAGATGCGGTTCCGGTCGAGGAACTGGCTGATGTAAGAGACCGAGAGCAAGGCGATGGTGGCATAGAACGTATCGGCTACCGACGAGCCGAGGCCCACGGCAAAACCCGCCCAACGCCCTTTGCTGAGCGTCCGCTGGATGCACATAATCCCCAGCGGGCCAAGGGGGATGGCCGCGGTCAGACCGACGAGGAGCGCCTTGAGGAAAAACAGAACCATAATCTTCTAAGCGGGGACAAATATACCATTATTCCATCAAAAAACCTATCTTTGTCTGTCATTACTGATTGACCGCAACATGGCATCCTCTCCCGACAAATATCCCAAAGGCGGACTCTGGCTCCTGGCCGCCGGTTTCGCGCTGCTGATGAGCCTTCCGTTCCTGGTGCCGCACCTGGGTTTCCTTTCCCTCGTCGCGTTCGTACCTCTGTTTTTCCTGGACGAACTGCTCCGCGTGCACAAGGTCCGCCACGCCTTCTGGTACTACTTCTGCGCGTTCCTGGCGTTCAACATCGCCACCACTTTCTGGATCTGGTTCGTCTCGGGGCCGGGCGCCATCGCCGCGATCATCCTCAACGCCCTCCAGATGGCGGCTGTCTTCGCGATCTATCGCTGGGGCGCCAAAGTCATCCGGCGGCACGAGAAGCGACCCTTCGCAGCAAGACTCGAGTCCCTGCTCCTGTTCATCGTGACCTGGCTTGCGTGGGAGCACGTCTATTTCGAGATCGAACTCTCCTGGCCCTGGCTCTGTCTGGGCAATGCCTTCGCCACCTCAACCCGTCTCGTACAGTGGTATGAAGTCACGGGCGCCGTGGGCGGCTCCGCCTGGATCCTGCTCTGCAACATGCTGGTTTTCCTGGTGCTGACCAGTACTACCCAGATGCAGCGACGCTGGAGCACCGTCTCCGCAACGCTGCTGGTCTTCGTGCCGGTTCTCTGCTCGGAGATCCGGTATGCGACCTATCAGGAATCCGACGACCCGTTCGAAGTGGTCGTGGTCCAGCCCAACATCGACCCGTTCCACAAATACGGCGTCGAACCGCAGAGCGGTCTGGACTACCGCCTGGTACAGCTGATGGAAAAAGAGATGACGCCCGACACGCGCTATGTCATCACACCGGAGACCTTCACCTACAACATCGATATCGACCATCCGGAGACCAACCCTTCCTATATGCGTTACCGCGCGTTCCTGGCCGGGCATCCCGGAACCAATATGCTGCTGGGGGCCCTCACCTACCGCAGATTCGAGACGAAGGCCAAGCCCTCGCGCAGCGCCCGCCCGCAGGGGGAAGGCCAGTGGGTCGATGTCTACAATACGGCCATGGTGCTGGACGCGCAGAACCTTTACGGCTCTTACGTCAAGTCGAAACTCGTGCCGGGCGTGGAGATCATCCCCTATGAGTATGTATTCCCTTTCCTGGGCCGCCTGATCCAGAAGTTCGGCGGATCGAGCAGCAGTTACGGCACGCAGGATGAGATGGACGCCCTTCCGGGCGGCGACGGACGGAAGGTTGGCGTAATGATCTGTTACGAGTCGGTGTACGGCGACTGGTCGCGCGTGGCAACCCGCAAAGGAGCCAACTTCCTGGCCGTGATTACCAACGACGGCTGGTGGGGCGACACGCCGGGCTATCACCAGCACTTCAATTTTGCCCGTCTGCGGGCCATCGAGAACCGCCGCGACGTCGTTCAGGCAGCCAATACGGGCACCTCAGGTCTGATTGACCAAAAGGGAGACGTGCACGCCACCACGGGCTGGTGGGTGGAAACTACGCTGCGTGGTACGGTGAACGGCAATGACACCCTTACGCCCTTCGTCAAGCATGGTGACCTGACCGGGCGCATCGCATCTTACGCTTTCCTGGCACTCCTGGTTATGCTCCTTGTCCTGTCGTTTGCTGGCGCTTCGGGTAAGCGATCCGGGCGTGGTAAATCTGCTGCAGGTAACGCTTGAACGACTCCTTGACGCTATTGATGTCGCGGATCGAGATGTCGGCTTCCGCGAGTTGTGAGTCGTCGAAACGGTTGGTCATGATCTGCTCCACGAGCGCGGAGATGCTTTCCTCGGAGTAATCTTTCAGCGTGCGGGAGGCAGCCTCCACGGCATCCGCCATCATCACGACCACCTGCTCCTTGGTGCGCGGCAACTGGCCATTATAGGTAAAGGGCTCCTTGTTGGCAGGGTCGCCGCCCGCATTGCAATAGACATTGTAGAAATAGAGCGTAAGCGATTTCCCGTGGTGGCAGGCGATGAAATCGGACACCACGGCGGGAAGCCTGCCCTTGCGGGCCAGCGCCATACCGTCATCTACGTGCCGGATAATGGCCCGGGCGCTTTCCTCGGGCGTGAGGCCGGCGTGGTAGTTGACGCCTTCGGCCTGGTTCTCGATGAAACACATCGGATTCTCCATCTTGCCGATATCGTGGTAGAGGGCGCCTACGCGAACCAGCATCGCATTGCCGCCGATTTCACGCACCGCATTCTCGGCCAGGTTGGCCACCTGCAGCGAGTGCTGGAACGTACCCGGCGCCTTGTACTGCAGCTGCTGCAGGAGCTTGTTGTTGGTATCCGACAGATCCCACAAACGTGAGTAGGACACGAACCCGAAAATCTTCTCGAACAGGAAGACAAAGGGATAGAGCATAATCACCAGGATGGCATTGACGCCCAGGAACAGGAAGTTGGCCGACTTGATGGCATACGACAGGTCACCCGCGCCCAGTTTGAAGGCCAGGTTCACCAGTGCCATGGCCAGGAAGATAAAAATCGCGTTGAGGAACTGCAGCCAGCCCCGGCTGAGGCGGCTGTAGGCAAACAGCACCACGGCTCCGGCGATCAGGTTGATCAGGAACAGCTCGACGCCGTTCTCGGGAATCAGGAGCAGCGGGATGATGGTCACCGCAAAAACGGCGAAGGCCACCTCGTCGCGGAAAAAGGCACTCATGAAAAGCACCGTCACGGCGAACGGGAAGAGATAGAGCAGCCGCTGGTCCACCCGGAACAGGATGACTACGCCCAGGAAAGCGATCAGCAGCATCAGCAGCAGGAAGATCAGCTTGGGAAGGTCGGTCAACAGCCGGCGGTCGATGAAATACAAGGAGAAAAAGAACAGGGCCAGCACACAGAGAGCCAGCAGTACATGACTGGCCAACAGAGCGTTCGGCGACCCCGAATAGCCGTAGCTCAGCTTGTATTCCGCCTTGTAGGAATCGAGGATCTGGCAGATGTCGCTGGTCACGATCTCGCCTTCCGAGACGATGAGCTGTCCGGCATAGACCATGCCTTTGGTCGGCGAAATGTAGTTGACGGCCTCGCGGTGGACCATCCGGGTGGTGTTCTCGTCGAAGAAAAGGTTCGGCACGATGAACGAGCGCAGGTCGAGCTGCGCGGCGACGGAATCGATGTCCATCTCGGGATAGTCATAGACCAGGTCTGACTTGAGCACGAGGAACACCCGTTCGATGTCGAAAACATCCGCGGCGGGCATCTCGGTGATCCGCTTGTCGCGCTTGACCGAGATGACCTGGTCGGACAGGTCGTCCGCGACGAGTTCCGAGACGATGCCCCGCTCGTAGGCTTCGCTCAGGTGGGTATAGAGTTCCCGGGTAAGGTCCTCGTCGAGTTTGAGTTCAACAGCCTTGTGGCCGAACGATTCGAGCCGGGGGGCAGCCACCGACGGATCATAACTGTAATAGGCGATCGTTTCGGAAGCCCGGTCCTCTTTCTCCTTCAACATTTCGGCCTCGGTCTTGAGAATCGGAAAATCGATCGGCGAGATCAGCGTCTCATAGACCCAGGGACGTCCTTTCTGGTATTCGTACTGGAATTTCCCCTCTTTGGGCCACAGCACGATCATCAGGGTCGCAACGATGATAAAACAGATATAGATCCGATAATTTTTCATAAATTTGCAAAACAAGTCAAGTAGTAAAATTACGAAAAAACTCCGGAATATGAAAAAAATCGTCTGCGCCCTCCTGCTCGCGGGCCTGTCCCTGGCGGCAAGCGCCCAGGACCTCGTCGTGATCACCTCGCCCAACCTGCACGAGAACGACTCCATCCTGGTCTTCATCCCGCAGCAGATCGAAGCCAACTACGCCCCGGAATACTGCGTGGAATGCTGCGGCGAGCCGGACCCCGCACCCGCCCTTTTCCTGCTGCACGGCTGGGCCGGCTGCTATCGCAATTGGAGCGACAAATGCGAACTCCAGAAGTTGGCCGACCAGACAGGTTTCCTGATTATCTGCCCCGACGGCTTCTATGACAGCTGGTACGTAGATGCGGACGATCCCTACAAGCGCCAGTGGCGGAAATTCTTCGACCAGGAGCTCTACCCCACCCTGATGAAGAAGTATTACCTCAAGCCGGAGAAAACCTTCATCACCGGCCTGTCGATGGGCGGCCACGGCGCCATCAACCTCTTCCTCGACGACATCAGCCGCTTTCGCGGCGCCGGCTCGATGAGCGGCGTGCTCGACCTGAATTCCGAACGCGGCCGGCTCGGCCTCTCAGAACTGATCGGCCCCTATACGCCTGAAAACAAGCGGCACGACAAGGAATCCGCCATCAACCGGCTCGAGAACGCCAAAGGCACCGACAAACTCATCCTGGTCAGCTGCGGCTACGACGACAGCCTCTATCCCAGCAACCGCGCCTTCTGCGAACGCTGCAAGGAACTGGGCATCCCCTACCTCGAAATCTACTCCCCTGGCACCCACTCCTGGAAATACTGGGACTACGCCCTCCAACTCCACCTCTGGTACTTCGGCCGCATCCTCAACGGGGAGAACCTGGGGTACTAAAAAAGGGGCTCGCGCCCCTTTTTTAGTATCTGAACGGAACCCGTCTAGCGGATGCTCATGTTCTGGATCTCGTCCGAGTCGTAGAAACCTTTTTCCAGTTTCTCGCGCACTTCGGCGAAAGCGTTGAGGGTGTACTCGACGTCTTCGAGGGTGTGGGCGGCGGTCGGGATGATGCGGTACATCAGGATGCCTTCCGGAACCACGGGGTACGTGATCACCGAGCAGAAGATGTGGTAGTTCTTGCGCAGGTCGATCAGGATGTTGGTCGCCTGGGCCAGGTTGCCCTTCATGAAGACGGGCGTCACGCAGGCCTCGGCCACACCGATGTCGAATCCCCGCTTGCGCAGACCGTCCTGCAGGGCGCGGGTGATGACCCACAGCTGCTTGCGGAGCCGGTCGCCTTCCTCACCGCGGATGATTTCCAGACGCTTGAGGCAGCCTTCCACGATGGCCATCGGGAGCGCCTTGGCGTAGATCTGCGAGCGCAGGTTGTAGCGGAGGTAGTTGATGATTGTATGCGGACCGGCCACGAAGCCGCCGATGATGGCCATACTCTTGGCATAGGCGCCGATGTAGAGGTCGACCTCGTCCATCACACCGAAATGCTCGGAAGTACCGCGGCCATTGGGCCCCATCACGCCGAAACCGTGGGCGTCGTCGATCAGGATGCGGAAGCTGTATTTCTTCTTGAGGGCTGCGATCTGGTCGAGGATGCCGAGCGCGCCGGTCATACCGTAGACGCCTTCGGTGATCAGCAGCACGCCGCCGCCGTTCTCCTCGGCTTCCTTGCAGGCGCGCGCGAGGATCATCTCGCAGTGTTTGATGTTGTTGTGGCGATATTTGTACTTGCTGCCGATGTGGAGCCGGATACCGTCGAGCAGGCAGGCGTGGCACTCGTTGTCATAGACGATCACGTCGTGGCGGGTTACCAGCGAGTCGATGGTCGAAACGATGCCCTGGTAGCCGAAGTTGAAGAGGAAAGCGTCTTCCTTCTTCTCGAAGTCGGCCAGTTCGCGCTCCAGGCGCTCGTGCAGGGCGGTGTGGCCGGTGAGCATGCGGGAACCCATCGGATAGGCCAGACCCCAGCGGGCTGCGGCTTCGCCATCTATCTTGCGGATTTCCGGATGGTTGGCCAGGCCGAGGTAGTTGTTCAAGCTCCAGCAGAGGACGTCCTCACCCTGGAATTTCATGTGCGGTCCCAGCTCCCCTTCGAGTTTGGGGAACATGAAGTAACCGAAGGCCTTGTCGCGGTACTGACCCAGCGGGCCGCCCGAATCTTTCGCTATTCTTTCAAAGATATCCATATCGTAATTTGTTGTTTGTTCAGTATTTAAGCGTCGATGTTGGCGTATTTGGCGTTCTGCTCGATGAATTCGCGGCGCGGCGGGACGTCGTCGCCCATCAGCATCGAGAAGATGCGGTCGGCCTCGGCCGCGTTTTCGATGTGCACCTGGCGCAGGATGCGCTTCTCCGGATCCATGGTCGTGGCCCAGAGCTGCTCGGCGTCCATTTCACCCAGACCTTTGTAGCGCGAGACCAGCAGGCCCGTGTCCTTGCCTTTGCCGATCCTTTCGATGGCGGCGGAGCGCTCTTCGTCGGTCCAGCAATACTCTTCCACGTTGCCTTTTTTCACGCGGTAGAGCGGCGGGGTGGCGATATACACGTAGCCGCTGCGGATCAGGTCGGGCATGTAGCGGAAGAAGAAGGTCAGGATGAGCGTGGCGATGTGGCTTCCGTCCACATCGGCATCGGTCATGATGATGACCTTGTGGTAGCGCAGCTTGGTCATGTTGAGCGCCTTGGGATCTTCCTCCGTGCCGACGGACACGCCGAGGGCGGTGTAGATGTTGCGGATGGATTCGCTTTCGAAGGCGCGGTGTTCCATGGCTTTCTCCACATTGAGGATCTTGCCGCGGAGCGGGAGGATGGCCTGGAACTGGCGGTTGCGGCCCTGCTTGGCCGTTCCGCCTGCGGAATCACCCTCTACCAGGAAGAGCTCGCAGTTGGCCGGATCGCGGTCGGAGCAGTCCGCCAGCTTGCCGGGGAGGCCGGAGCCTGACATGACCGTCTTGCGCTGCACCAGTTCGCGCGCCTTGCGGGCGGCGTGACGGGCCGTAGCGGCGAGCACCACCTTGTCGACGATGGCGCGGGCATCTTTCGGATTCTCTTCCAGATACTGGTCGAGCGCGGCGCTCACAGCCTGGGAGACCGCGGCCATCACCTCGCTGTTGCCCAGCTTGGTTTTGGTCTGGCCCTCGAACTGCGGCTCGGCGACCTTGACCGAGATGACGGCCGTCAGACCCTCGCGGAAGTCCGAAGGGTCGAGGTCGAACTTGAGCTTGGAGAGCAGGCCGTTCTTGTCGGCATAGCTCTTGAGCGTAGAGGTCAAGCCGCGGCGGAAACCGCTCAGGTGGGTACCGCCTTCTATGGTGTTGATGTTGTTGACGTAGGAGTGGACATTCTCGCTGAAGCCGGTGTTGTACTGCATCGCGATCTCGATCGGGATGACCTTGTCGGTTTCCAGGTAGATGGGCTTCTCGGTGAGCTTCTCGCGCACACCGTCGAGGTACTGCACGAATTCGACCAGGCCGTGTTCGGAGTAAAAGACCTCTTCCTTGGGCTGCGGGACGACCTCGTTGCCGTTCTCGTCGAGTTCGGCCTCGCGCGGGCGCATGTCGCGGAGCGTCAGGCGGACGCCCTTGTTCAGATAGGCCAGTTCGCGGAGACGGCCGGCCAGGATATCGTAGTCATAGACCAGGACCGTGAAGATTTCCTTGTCTGGCTTGAAGGTGATGATGGTGCCCGTATCGGAGGCTTCGCCCACGACCTTCACGTCGTAGAGCGGCTTGCCCTGGGAATACTCCTGTTTGAAGATCTTGCCTTCGCGGTGGATCTCGGCTGTCAGGTGCGACGAGAGGGCGTTGACGCAGGAGACACCGACGCCGTGGAGGCCGCCCGACACCTTGTAACTGTCTTTGCTGAATTTACCACCCGCGTGCAGTACGGTCAGCACCACTTCGAGGGCACTGCGCTTCTCTTTCTCGTGCATGCCGGTCGGGATACCGCGGCCGTTATCGGAGACGGTGATCGAATTATCGGGATTGATGACGACGACGATATTGTCGCAGAAGCCGGCCAGCGCCTCATCGATAGAGTTGTCAACTACCTCATAAACAAGATGATGCAAACCTCTCGAACTGATATCTCCAATATACATCGAGGGGCGCTTGCGCACTGCCTCCAGACCTTCCAGGACCTGGATACTGTCGGCAGAATAGGTTTCGTTGCTTTCCATTAAATCTTTGTCTTATAAATCAAACAAAGATACGGAAAAAACACGAAAAATCCAAGCAAAAAAGCCGTTAAAAGTTCAGGCAGAGGCCGCCGCCGAAGTTGCGGCCCGGCTCCAGGTAAAGCGGCATGTACTGATTGCGGTGATCCAACACGTTGCCGACCTTCGCAAAAACCGAGAAATGCTTGTTGATCAGGTAGTTGACATTCAGATCAAGATCCACGATCGCCGGAACCTCATACGACTGCACGACGGGGCCGATCGATTCGTGAGGGATCATGGTTCCGCTGGTCTTGCTGCGGTAATTGCATTCGATCTGGGCAATGATCCGCTCCCGGAAATTGTAGCGGGCGAAGGCATAGCCGGTGTAACAGGGCATCTCGGTCACGATGGCCTTGGTTTCACTGTCGGCGTAACGGGCGTAGCGGAAGCGGCCGCCGACCGTCAGTTCCTGCGAACGCCAGAAGGCTTCAGCCTGGGCCGAGAACTGGTTGACGTCCCGATAGGATGCCGTCAGCTGCGTCATCGGCGTGCCGTCGTAGACGGGGATGAAGATCATCTTGTTGCGGTAGATCTTGTAATTGGTCTCGAGGTTGATGCCGAGCCGGCCGCTGATCACGCCTTCCAGCGAGAAGGTCGCGTCGAGCGGGCGGGAGCCGAACTCCATAGTGGTAGTCGGGAGGACGATCGGGCAGTCGTCGACCATCCGGGAGAAAGCATTCAGGTCGTTTCCGCCCGTCACCACGGCGTGAGCCCAGAGCGTCTTGTCGATCAGCGTATAGCGCAGGTCCACGTCGGGGAAGATACTGCTGCGGGCGCCCAGGTCGAGACCGGGCTCTTCAATAGTGCCTGTCAGGCCGTAGCGGCTTCCGAACTTCACGCCCAGCCGCGCATTGAGCCGCTTGCGGTTCAGCTGATAGATCGGGGAGAACTCCACCAGACCGATCTTGAAATCGTGCACGCCGCCGTAGGTGGCGTACTCGATGTTCATATCGACGTAAATACGATGGATGTCAAAGGAGGCGCCTACATAACCGCTTACATTGAGGAAGCCTTCGGACAGACGTGTCGTGTCGGAAGTGAGCCGGGTCCAAGCCATTTCCTTCTGCGTGTTGCGGTACGATACGGTCACGTCGTAATAAACCGTATTT
Source organism: Bacteroidales bacterium UBA3290 (assembly GCA_002361615.1). Taxonomy (GTDB): domain Bacteria; phylum Bacteroidota; class Bacteroidia; order Bacteroidales; family UBA932; genus Cacconaster. The sequence continues at coordinate 71,955 of DETK01000032.1, read as the reverse complement.
TCCTCCTTCTGAGCCGAATTCAGGTTGAACGCGGCGGTCAGGCTGTTGTTCTTATGGCCGGCCTTGGGGAAAAAGCCGGTCATCCCGTCGTCCTTCACCTGATAGTTATAGCGGTCGAAATCGTACTTGACGTCAACCATCATCTCGCCGGTCGCCCAGTCGTAGGTGATGTCCCCGCCCACCGTATTTTGCATCCGGGACGTCTGCAGCACAGGGGAAACGTCGAATCCGCATCCCAGGTCGCCGAAGAAGGAGTTGTGACGGCCGTAGAGGCCGGAACAGAAGCCGTTCTTGGGTTTCGACTGGAGATAGATCTCGCCGGCAGGCATCACGCCCCTTTCTCCCGGCGCATACTGCGCGCCGAGTCGCGTATAGACATACGGCGTACGGTTGGCTCCGACCGTGGAGAGCTGGATCGATTCATACGGGGTGAAGTCGTACAGGTCGCCGTAAGGCCGGTTGAAGATCGTATAGTCGAAGTGTACGTCGAAGCGATGGAGCGAGTCATCGACCGAAGTCGGGATGGCGGGCTTGCGGATGCCGTCGAGGTTTACGTCGTAGGGACGGCTCACCTCCACCGTGGCTACCTGGGCACGGAGCGTCAGGGCCCCGCAAAGCAGACTCAGTATAATGATGGCTGTTCTTTTCATCTTCTCGTCGTTTTAAGCTGTTCCAGACGGGAGCGCACCTGATCGAGGACATCGTCGTCATCGCGGGCAGGTTCGTAGCCATCCAGAATGCTGTTATACGTAGCCTCGGCCTGCTCCAGTTCACCCCGGTCGGCGAAGGAGTCGCCCAGGACGATGAAGCTCTTGGCCAGCCAGTAAACCTGACCGGATCCGGAATCGGAGAAGGCATAGACCGCTTCCTCCACCTGGGCGAAGTCGCCCTGGTCGTAGGCTTCCTGGATCAGGGTGAAGGCGCTCTCGGCGCCGAAGGCGTCGCTGCGGTCGGAGGCCAGCTCCTCGAAAAGGGAGCGGGCCCGGGTGCGGTCGCCCTGCGTGCGATACGACTTGGCCATCAGGAAGCGGGCCTCGCGCGTACCCACGACCTGCGCGCTGCGGATCGCGGTCTCATAATCCTTGGCACCGAAAGCCGAACGCATCAGGCCGGTGTAGGCTTCCTGCCGCACGGCATCGGAGCGCGTGAGGCCGACCAGCTGCTCATACGCATCCATCGCCTGCTTATAGTGCTGGAGGTCGTAATTGATGGCGGCATATGAGGCGAGGGCATCTTCCTGGCTGGGAGAACTGCCCATCCTGACCACTTTCTGGTAGGTGTCGGCGGCCGACTCAAGCCGTCCGGTGGCGCGCAGGCTCTCCGCCAGGTAGAAAGTGGCCGTCGCAGCCTTTTCTCCGCGGGGATACTGGGCCAGGAAGCGCTGCAGGGCGCTGATCGCCGCCGCGTAGCGGCCCGAATTGTAAATCTGCTGCGCGGAGTTGAAGAGCATCTGCTCTTTCTCGGCGTCGCTCTTGATGTCGGAGCGCCCGATCTCTTCCAGGTAGGTGAGGAATTCCTCCGGCTTGTTGCGCAGCTGGTAGAGGCTTTCCAGACCGGCGAGCGCGTCTTCCGCTTCGGGAGCGTCGGGCGCGGTCGTCACCACGGTCTTGTAGTATTCGATGGCCCGGTCGTATTTGCGGGCGTTGGCGTTGATCAGCGCCAGTTCCAGCAGGGCTTTCGTATAGAAGTCATTGCCCTTCATGCCTTCGAGGGTGTAGAAACACTCCGTTGCACTGTCGTCCTTGCCGGTCTGCACGTAGGTGCGGCCCAGTTCGAAGAGAGCCTGGGGATAGAGTGGCGCCGTGCGGTTGTAGCGCGTCACCTGCTTGAGCAGCTCGATCTTGCGGTCCGTATCGCCCATCAGGCCGCAGGCGATGGATGCCTGCAGGGCGGGATAGATGTCAGACGCGGCGGGATCGGCCTCATACACTTTCTCGTACACGCGGGCGGCATCGTCATACTTGCCCTGCATGAAGCAGGCATCGCCGAGGCGCACCTGCGCGTCGCGCTCATACTCCTGATACTCGCCCGACACATTGAGGAAGTTGAGGAAATTGTTTTCGGCATATACGTAGTTGCCGCTCTTGAGGTAGTTGTAGGCCTGGTTGTAGAGGGCCTGCGGGTACTCCGAGGTCATACGGAAATCATTATCCGCCAAGAGGTTCGAATTGATGGCAATGGCCTCAGACCAGCGCTCGTCGCGGTAACAGCATTCAGCGAGCCAGAATCGGGCAAGATTGGCCAGCTGCTCGTTGTCACCCGTCTCGGCGGCCGTCTCGAGCAGCGGTTCAGCCGCACGGTAGCCCTTCCCTTCAATGAGCTGGAGTGCCCGGAAGAAAGCGGCTTTCTGGAGATTGGCCGACGATTCGGGCGTATGGGTCTTGATGGCGCTCAGTGCCTCGACGGCGGAGCGGTAGTCCTTCGAAAGCAGGAACGAGGCCGCCATGTAGTTGTGGATGATGTCGTCCTTGCCGCTCTCGGGATAGGTTTCCATGTATTTGCCGAACTGGGAGATGTCGGCGTTGACGTCGAACGAGAGTTTGGCGAAGTTGAAGAACGCATCTTCCTGGATCACGGGGTCGAAGTCGCAGGATGCGGCGGCCTTGAAGGCGTCGAGCGCGGCGATCTTGTTCTTGGTCTGCAGATAGCTGTTGGCCGTGTAGTACCAGGCGTTCTGGCCCAGTTCGTCCTCCTGGCCCAACACGTGGGAGAATGATTCGATGGCGGCCGGCCACGACTTGAGGCTGTACGACACGATACCCGAAAGGTAATGGTCCTTGCGGTTCATCTGGGCGCCGCTGTTGGCATAGATGTCCATATACTCGCGGGCCTTCTGCTGGTTGCCCTTCTCATACCAGGCTTCCGAGAGGATGCGGGCCATGCTGGCCTGCATCTCGCGGTCGAGCTTGTCGAAGAGCGGCGTTCCGCGGTCAATCACATAGTTGTAGTCCTTGAGCATGAGCTTGCTCTCCACGGCGAAATACTGCGCCATCTGGGAGAACTGGTTGCCCTCGCCCACCTTCTCGAACAGCGGGACCGCCTGGGCGAACTGCTGGCGGATGTAGTGGACGTATCCCTTGTAGTACGTGCTCGGAACCGTATATTGCGAATACGGCCCGGCAAGGACTTCCGCGAAGCCTTCTTCAGCCCGCTCGTAGCCGCCCGTACGCAGGTTGCTGTACGCCTTCTTGAAGGTGAAGTCGGTGCGGCGGGTCTTGTAGAGATGGTTGCGGTTGATGGTGTTGTAGACCGCCAGAGCTTCGGGATAATGGCCGGTGTCGAAATAACGGGAAGCCAGCGCCTCCTTGACCATCGACTGCTGCGGGGCGTTGGGATACTTGTTGCAGAAGGTGTTGACCAGGCCTTCGGCATTGACCTTGTCCAGGGCGATGGCGCACATCACCTTGTAGGCCTCGATTTCGGAGCGGTCCAGTGTCCGGAGGGACTCCTTGCCCAACTCGGTGAAGGCCTTTTCAGCCGCATAGTAGGAACCGCTGTAGTATAGTTTGCGGGCCGATTCCAGGCGGTCTGAATGCTGCCGGTCCTTGACCTGGCCCGACACGGGCAGCACCGCCAGCAGGAGCAGCAGGACCGCTGCGCCTCGTCTCAGGGATATGCTCACGCTTTTCATCTTTCTATGATGCGAAAATAATGAAAAAAAGTTAAATTTGTGCATCAATCCAGTCCTCATGAACACGGATACACCCATTGTCTTTTTCCGGTCGGCAGACATCTCCAACGGAGAGGTCGTGGTCGTGGACCATCTCGACCTGACCATCCTTCCCGGCGAATTCGTCTATCTGACCGGCTCGGTCGGAAGCGGCAAAACGTCCATCATCCGAACGCTGACCGGCGAGAATCCACCCCTGGGCGGAGAGGCGCGGGTCGGCGATTTCGACCTGACAAGCCTCAAGAGCAAGCAAATACCATACCTTCGCCGCGGCCTGGGCATCGTCTTCCAGGATTTCCAGCTGCTGATGGACCGTTCCGTCGAGGACAATCTGCTTTTCGCCCTGCGGGCCACCGGATGGAAAGACAAGGCCGCCATGGCCGAGCGCATCGACCGCGTATTGGAGGCCGTGGGGCTCTCCCACAAAGCATACAAGCAGCCGCACCAGCTTTCCGGCGGCGAGCAGCAGCGGGCGGCCATCGCCCGGGCGCTGCTCAACGAGCCGCCGCTGATCCTGGCCGACGAACCCACCGGCAACCTCGACGAGGCCACGGCCGGCGACATCATGAACCTGCTGTTCGAGATCAACCGCCGCGGCACCGCCATCCTGATGGTCACGCACAACCTGTCGATCGTCCGCAACTACCCGGCCCGCGTCCTGAAGCTCGAAAACGGAACCTGCCATGAAGAAAAGCCCGAAGAAGTCTGATCCTCCCTTCGAGCCCATCCTCGCCTGGTTCGAAGCGAACCGCCCGCTTCCCAGGAGCGAGCTCAATTTCCTGTCGCCCTACCAGCTCATCGTCGCGGTCATCCTCTCGGCCCAGTGTACCGACAAACGGGTCAATATGACGACGCCCGCCTTCTACGAGCGTTTCCCCGACGTGGAACGGCTCGCCGCCGCCACGCCGGAAGAGGTCTATCCCCTGATCCGGTCGATCTCCTACCCCAACAGCAAGGCGGCCCATCTGGTGGCGATGGCCCGCAAGGTCGTAGATGAATATGGCGGAGAGATTCCCCGCGACATCGACGCCCTGATGACGCTCCCGGGCGTGGGCCGAAAAACCGCCAATGTGGTGACCAGTGTCCTCTACGACGAACCAGTTATCGCCGTGGATACGCACGTATTCCGCGTCGCGCACCGCCTCGGCCTCTCCGACGGAAAGACGCCCTACGCCGTGGAACTCGACCTGGAAGCCGGCATCCCGGAATCCGTCCGCCCCAAGGCCCATCACTGGCTCATCCTCCACGGACGCTACGTCTGCACCGCCCGCAATCCCAAGTGCGGCGAATGCGGCCTGGCCCCCTATTGCCGCCATGCGCAATCACGCTGACAGTTACGAAACCACGCTGCTCGACTTCAAGGCCCACCTGAAGCTCGAGCGCTCGATGTCGCCCAATACCATCGCGGCTTACGCCTCCGACGTACAGAAATACTTCGCGGTGCTGCGGCGCGAGGCTACGGAACCGGCCGCCGCCACGACGGAGCAGATCGACCGTTTTCTCGAAGAGCAGGTGGATGCAGGGGTGACCAAACGCTCGCAGGCCCGCATCATCAGCTCCATCAAGGCGCTGTACCGCTTCCTCGATGCGGAAGGAAAACTGACGCAGAACCCCTGCGACAAACTCGCTTCCCCCAAGATCAACCCCTATCTGCCGACCGTCCTGTCGGTCGAAGAGGTTATGCGGATTCTCGACTCCGTGGACTTGTCGCAGCCCGGAGGACATCGCAACCGCTGCATACTGGAAGTGCTGTATTCGTGTGGATTACGCGTGAGCGAACTGGTGAACCTGCGGATCTCGGACCTGTTCCTGGACGAACAGTTCATCCGCGTCATGGGCAAAGGGAGCAAGCAGCGGCTCGTGCCCATCGGCGATCCGGCCATCAAGGCCATCCGGCTCTACCGCCAGCAGCGCGATACCGGTCCGGTTCAGAAAGCGGCCGAAGACATCCTTTTCCTCAACCACCGCGGCGGGAAACTCTCCCGCGTAGCGGTCTTCAATCTCGTGAAGGAACAGGCACGCATGGCCGGCATCTCCAAGGAAATCTCCCCGCACACCTTCCGCCACAGCTTCGCCACCCATCTGGTCGAAAATGGCGCCGACCTGCGCGTCGTCCAGCAGATGCTCGGCCACGAAAGCATCCTCACCACCGAGATCTATACCCACATCGACACCCGCAAGTGGCAGGATACCATCCTGAAATACCACCCGGCCCGGGATTACGAAAAAAGCGAGGCTTGATACCTCGCTTTCTTGTAGCCCCGGGCGGAATCGAACCGCCATCTAAGGTTTAGGAAACCTCCATTCTATCCGTTGAACTACAGGGCCTAATCTACATCTACGGGGCGCTGCCCCACCCGAGCCGCAGGCGAGAGCACGACCATCGGGAGTAAACCCTGCCGCTACGGCCTGCTATCGCACAGTCTCCCGCAACGGCCTCCGCTAGCGCCTGAAGGCGCGGGTCTCCATAATTAAAAAAGCCGGTCTGGCCGGCTTATTTAAACGATTCGGTCAGATTAGGCAACGGTCTTGTTGATGATCTGACGGCCACGGTAGAAGCCGCACTCAGGGCAGACGTGGTGATACATGACGGTAGCACCGCAGTTCGGGCAGGTAGCCAGCTGAGGGACAACGGCTTTGTCGTGGGTTCTTCTCTTATCTCGGCGCTGCTTCGAGATCTTGTGTTTCGGATGTGCCATTTTTTCCTTTTATTTTAATTGTTTTTGTTTTCCAACAAATCTTTCAAACCTTCGAAAGGACGGACGGCCTCCCCTTCGGGGCCCGTCTGCTGGCCTTCGGATTCGGAGATGTAGCGGAGCATCTCGGGATTGCATTTCCCTTCGGGATGCACCTTCACCAGCGGAAGGCCCAGGCAGATGTAGTCGTAGACGAACTGGTTGAGGTTGAGCTCACTTTCGCTGCGGTCGATGACCAGCACGTCATCGTCCGCACTTTCGTCGTCCACATCGACGGAGCCGAAGCCGACGGTCAGGTGGGGTTCGATGTCCACCTTCAGGGTCAGGTCTTCCAGACAACGGTCGCACTCGACCACGACGAAGCCTCCGACCCGGCAGGTGATCTCGAGCAGGGTCTGGTAGCGCTTCACGCTGACCATCACGCTGCAGTCCGCATCCTTGATCTGACGGTTCTCGAACGCTTGAAAGAACGGTTCCCCAATTTCAAACCGGAATGAACTCTCTCCCAGCGGTAAACCCTTGATGGGAATGATGATATCTTGATTCAATCTGTCCATGGCGGAAAAATTGGGGCTGCAAATATAGCAAAATATTTTAAACTTTAGTTTCTCGACGCTCTTTTTCTTTCGGTTTCGTCGAGAATAATCTTCCTCATCCGCATCGACTTAGGCGTTACCTCCACCAGTTCGTCCTCCTGGATGTACTCCAGTGCCTCTTCGAGGCTGAAACGGACGGGCGGCGGAAGCATCACCTTCTCGTCGGTGCCGGCGGCCCGTACGTTGGTCAGTTTCTTGGTCTTGCAGATGTTGATCACCAGGTCGAAGTCGCGGATGTGCTCGCCGACCACCTGACCGGCATAGACCTCCTCGCCCGGGTCGATGAAATAACGGCCGCGGTCCTGGAGCTTGTCCATCGCATAGGCCACGGCAATGCCCGTCTCATGCGCCACAAGCGAACCGTTGGTACGCTTCTCGATCTCGCCCTTGTACGGCTCGTAATCCTTGAAGCGGTGCGCCACGACCGCTTCGCCCTGCGTGGCGGTCAGCAGGTTGCTGCGCAGGCCCATCAGGCCGCGGGCCGGAATCTCGAATTCGAGATGGGTGCGGTCGCCACGGCTTTCCATGTGGATGAGCGCGCCCTTGCGCCGGGTCGTCATCTCGATGGCACGTCCGACAAACTCCTCGGGCACATCGATGGTCAGGCACTCGATCGGCTCGCAGCGCTTGCCGCCGATGGTCTTGTCAAGCACGCGGGGCTGGCCCACCTGCAGTTCGAAACCTTCGCGCCGCATGGTCTCGATCAGAATCGAAAGATGCAGCACGCCGCGGCCGTACACCACGAAGGAGTCAGCATTGACGCCGGGCTTCACGCGCAGCGCCAGGTTTTTCTCCAGCTCGCGCTCCAGGCGCTCCTTGATATGGCGCGAAGTCACGAATTTGCCTTCACGGCCGAAGAACGGCGAATCGTTGATCGTGAAGAGCATACTCATGGTCGGTTCGTCCACGGCGATGGGCGGAAGGGCTTCGGGATTCTCGAAGTCGGCGATGGTGTCGCCGATTTCAAAGCCGTCGATGCCCACCACGGCGCAGATGTCGCCGCAACGGACTTCTTCCACTTTCTTTTTCTCCAGTCCCTCGAAGACCATCAAGTCCTTGACTTTCTGCTTCTCCACGATGTCGTAGCGCTTGCACAACGACACCGGCATGCCGGCGCGGAGCGAACCGCGGGTGACACGCCCGACGGCAATCCGGCCCACATAGGGCGAATACTCGAGCGAAGAGATGAGCATCTGCGGCGTTCCTTCCACAATCTCCGGTGCGGGAATCTCTTCGATGATGGTGTCGAGCAGAGGCGTGATGTCGGTCGTGGGATTGCGCCAGTCGAGCGACATCCAGCCCTGCTTGGCGCTGCCGTAAACGGTCTTGAAGTCGAGTTGTTCTTCCGTCGCATTGAGCGAGAACATCAGGTCGAACACCTGTTCGTTCACCTCGTCGGGACGGCAGCCCTGCTTGTCCACCTTGTTGATCACCACGATGGGCTTCTTGCCCATCTGGAGGGCCTTCTCCAAGACGAAGCGCGTCTGGGGCATCGTGCCTTCGAACGCATCGACCAGCAGCAGTACGCCATCGGCCATATTGAGCACCCGCTCCACCTCACCGCCGAAATCAGCGTGGCCCGGGGTGTCGATGATATTGATCTTCACGTCCTTATAGGGGACGGAAACGTTCTTGGCCAGGATCGTGATGCCGCGCTCACGCTCCAGGTCGTTGTTGTCGAGGATCAATTCGCCCAGGTCTTCCGCCTTGCGGGTAAGCCGGGCCTGATAGATCATCCGGTCCACGAGGGTGGTCTTGCCGTGGTCCACGTGGGCGATGATCGCTATGTTTCTGATGGCTTGCATACTGTCTTGCTTCTCATTGAAGGCGCAAAAGTAGAAATAATCTCGCAATTTCAAGAAACTGTTTCGTACTTTTGCACTATGGTTGAAAAGATTATCATCCTCGACTTCGGCTCCCAGGTTACCCAGCTGATCGGACGCCGGCTCCGTGAACTCAACGTTTACTGCGAAATCCATCCCTTCAACAAGATTCCCGCGCTGGACGACAGCGTCAAAGGCGTCATCCTCTCCGGCAGCCCGTGCTCCGTCACGGCGCCCGATGCACCGCAGGTGGACCTGCGCGGCATCAAAGGCCGCCTGCCGCTGCTGGGCATCTGCTACGGCGCCCAGTACCTTGCCCACCACTACGGCGGCAGCGTCGAGAGCGCAGGCTCCCGCGAATACGGCCGCGCCGAACTGGAAGTAAAACAGCGCGATCCACTCTTCGACGGGGTCCCGCCGACGAGCCAGGTCTGGATGTCGCACGGTGACACCATCACGGCCCTGCCCGACAATTCGACGGTCCTGGCATCAACCCGGAGCGTCGTCAACGCCGCCTATCGCATCTACGGCGAGAAGACCTATGCCGTGCAATTCCATCCGGAAGTCTACCATACCGAATACGGCTCGCGGATCCTCGCCAATTTCGTCAAGACCATCTGCGGCTGCTGCGGCGACTGGACCCCCGCCTCGTTCATCGACACCACCGTCGATGCGCTCCACCGTGAGATCGGCAGCGACAAGGTCATCCTCGGCCTGAGCGGCGGCGTCGACTCCACCGTCGCCGCCGTCCTGCTCCACAAAGCCATCGGCGAACGGCTCCACTGCATCTTCGTGGACAATGGCCTGCTGCGCCGCAACGAGTTTACGGAAGTCCTCGAATCCTACCGCGGCATGGGCCTCAACGTCACGGGCGTCGATGCCGGCGATCGTTTCCTGACGGCCCTCGCGGGCCTCACGGAACCCGAAGCCAAGCGCAAAGCCATCGGCAAGACCTTCATCGACGTGTTCGAAGCGGAAGCCCGGCGCGTGGAAGGTGCCCGCTGGCTTGCCCAGGGCACCATCTATCCCGACGTCATCGAGTCGGCCGCCATCGGCGGCCAGGCCGCCAAGATCAAGAGCCACCACAATGTGGGCGGCCTTCCCGAAAAGATGAACCTTAAGATCGTGGAGCCCCTGCGCATGCTCTTCAAGGACGAAGTGCGACGTGTAGGCCGGGCGCTCGGCATCCCCGCCTCGCTCATCGGCCGCCATCCTTTCCCCGGCCCGTCCCTGGCCATCCGGGTGCTGGGCGAAGTCACCTTCGAAAAACTGGAAATCCTGCGCGACGCCGACAAGATCTACATCGACGCACTCCGCGCCGACGGTCTCTACGACAAGATCTGGCAGGCCGGTACGATCCTCCTTCCGGTCAAGAGCGTGGGCGTGATGGGAGATGAAAGGACTTACGAATACACTGCTGCACTCCGGGCGGTCACCTCGACCGACGGCATGACCGCCGACTGGTACCCCCTGCCCTACGATTTCCTGGCCCGCGTCTCCAACGACATCATCCGCCACGTCCGCGGCATCAACCGCGTCGTCTACGACATCTCCTCCAAACCGCCGGCAACGATCGAGTGGGAATAAGCGTTTCCTCCCTCCTTGCGCTGCAACGGACGCAACTGACCATCAGCCATTTACGCAAAGTGATCCCCCTTGAAACAAGGGGGATCACTTTCTGTAAGGTGCTGTAAATCAGTTGCGTCCGTTGCAGCGCAAGGAACGGGAGAACAAGAGTTTGTAACAACGATTCCGTCAGGCGGCGGCGACGCCGTCGGCGGTGACCGTTATCGTACCGGTGCTGGCGTTCATGATGATGTGGTCGCCGTTTTTCAGCCGTTTCGTGGCGCCTTTGACGTTGACGATGGCCGGAAGGCCGTATTCCCTTGCGACAACGGCGCCGTGCGACAGGGATGAGCCGATCTCGGTGATCAGACCGTTGACGACCGAATAATAGGGCGTCCAGCCGATGTCCGTGAAACGGGCCACCATGATCTCTCCGCGCTGGAGCTGGTTTGCATCTTCGATGGAATGAACGATACGGACGATCCCCTCACATTCTCCGTTGGAAACGGGAACGCCGGTGATCACGTCTTCATCCAGCTCTCCCGCAAAGACATCCGCGACAGGTTTGCCGATGTAGATATCGTCGAAGGACAAGGTCTCCTGGATGGCGTTGGCTTTCCGCCTTCTTACCGCGATTTCCGCAAGACGGTTGTCGTCCTCGAGAAGCTGACCTATCTCCTCGTGCGTCAGGAAATAGATCTGATCCGTATCGCCGAGCCTTTTGTCTGCCACCAGCAAGGTGGCCAGCCGGGCATACTGGGTCTTGAAGCGGTCGATGAGTTCGATCAAACGCGATTTCGTGTATTCCCTGTCGACGACGGCCTGCCGGGCTTTCTTGGCATAGATGATGGAAGCGGCCTTCAGCAAGGGATTCCGGACAAAGGCGAATTCCTTCCGATAGTCTATCTTTTCCTCTCCCTGCACCAGATTCATCGGGGAGCGGATGATGCTCGACAGATAGTTCATCAGCGGAACCGGATCTTCCCGCCACGGCTTGCTGCGCAACTCCGCCTCCTTGATGCAGCGGTGGCCATGGAGCCGCAGGAATTCCTGATACAGTCCGTCGATTTCCGCGTGACTTTGGATGAAAGCCAGCAATCCGGCAGCCTGAAGGTCTGCGGCTTTCGGGTCCTGCTGCTTGATCAGGATCGCCATATCCTGCAGCCGGGACAGGATATCCGCGCTTTCAATGTTCGGAATCCCGCTCAGCAGATGCGACAGGAAAGACTGATACTCCTTCTTATCCGGGAAATACTTGTCGACCATCCTGTACAGGGTACTGGTAGCGCTGCCGGAATAGGCGGAAGAGGCGTAATGGTAGATGAGGCTTTCATCCAGCAAGGCGAGATTCTCATCGATGCACTTGTACAACTCCTTGGCGGAAGTCGTTTCACAGAAGTGCACGCGGGTCAGCAGCGCATCCAGCTTTTTCATCGCCCGATGGCCCGAGAACACATAGTTCAGGAAGCGGATGGAATTGAGGATGCGGATGGGCTGACTGGCAAAGGGGGCGGTTACGGGAGGATAGTCGTGGTATTCCCCCATAATGGAAAGGTTCATCGACTGCGGGTCGGCGATGCCCACCCTTGCGTACATGTTGTAAAGCAGGTTCATATCGAAGAACAGATGCCCCGATATGGAGGATATCAGCCGCAGGGGTTCTTCGTCATAAGGCGTCTTGTAGACACCGGCCTTGGCGAGCATGTAACGCATGCCGTAGTCGATGGCTTCCGCAGAGGTGGACAAAGTCAGCGGGGTGACGGCACCCGGCATCATTTCACCGACATTCCTTTTGGTAAACAGATGTCCGGTCACGTCATCGTCCCGGTCGAATTCCTCGATGTTGATGATTTCCGTCGTAATGGGGCGCATCTGCAGCAGGAACAGCTGCCCGCCCTTGATCGCCCACTCGACATCCACTTCTTCCCCGAACGTGGACCTTATCTTTTTCCCGGTCTCATAGAGCAGCCGGACCTCATCCTCGCTGAGCAGTTCATCACGGCAAGGACGGTAGCATTTACGGGAAATCTCATAGCGATGGGCCGCAACCTGTCCGGAAACCAGATTTTCTCCTTGTCCTTCAACGGCTTCGATCAACAGGTCCGAGCCCTTGTTCGGACTGGCCGTGAACAGTACCCCAGCTTTTTCGCTGTCGATTATCTCCTGGACGACGACACTCATCGTTCCCTTGCCCAGATCAAAGCGCCGGGCATAATCCCTTACCCGCAGGGAATGCAGGGAAGCCAGGCACTTCTTGATGCTCTCCAGCAGATGGCTGCGGTCCACGAACAGGCAAGTCTCGTATTGGCCGGCATTGGAAGCCCCGGCCTGATCTTCATTGGAAGCTGAGGAACGCACCGAAACCTGTGGGACATCCAAAGCATCGAATGCCCGATAAACGGCCTCTTCATCCAACGGATCCGTTTCGGTTATGACAAATCCCTTTGGGACCGTAAACTGATGCCTGACCAGCAGATCCAGCCCTTTCGCCTTCCCTCCTGCCTCCGGATACTTTTCCTCGGGCAACGCGCCTAACGGATAAATGGTCATCTTCTGATACGGTTCAATGCTTTCTGGTTAAAGAAGCGGCTGCTGTCGCGGTTGAAGCCGATCTCCAGGATGCCGCGGCAAGCTTGACCGTCAACCTGGAACTCCGCGATATTCTCGTGCAGGATATACCGGCCTTCCTGGAAATGATAGCTTACGCCCGAGAGCACTTTCGCCGTCACCCTGATTGTCCGGCGGTCATCCAACCGGACGTTCAATGCCAGTTCCTGCGGGATCTTTCCCGTCGCGACCTGCCAGAAATCCAAATCCGCCTGCAGCATGAAATGCTGGCCTGCCTCATCCCGGTAATTGCCCACTTCCAAGGCGCTGATGACAGGATAAGAGACCAGGGAATAGTTGAACTGGCGGGAAGCAGAGACCGCCATCAGCCACAGGTGGTTGTTCATATAGCTCCAGTCTCTCTTCCCGAAAGAATGGTCGCGCACGCACGGCAGCTGGAACTGTATAGCCTTGCCATTCAAGGTCATCTCCCCTTCCAGCATCCCTTCCTGTTCATAATGGCACTGGCCGCTGACATGCTGCAGCCCGGCAAAGAGGGCCCGGTTCCATTTTTCATTCGCAATGCCGGTAGCCATCCGCTCCGCAGGCATATTGCTGGTAAAGTCGATGGGTTCCTGTCTGGCGACAAATTTCGCCCGGAAGACGACTTCATCATTTTCATTGACCTTGCCCCGGAAAGAAACGGTCCAGCTCTCCCCGCACTTCTCGACAATGAGCGGAGATGCGCCGCTGGGGAAGGATTCCTGTTTCAACGAATACAATCTGCCTTCCCGATAAACCACGAACCAGGTTTCATCTTCGTTGACCCGCCTGCCTAACCGCGCGAAGAAGGACATCGTTTCGTCGTGCGCGGAGAAATAGTAGGAATTGTTCACCAGCGGGTCTTTCTCCCCTTCGAGAGAAAAGTCTTCGGCATACTGATAATCAAAAGGTTTCTGCTTGTTCCTTTTGGCCAGCATGCGGCACATGATACGCTTCTTGAGACGGAACATACGGGTTCAGGTTTAGGTTGGGGGCTGGTTTCAGGCTTTCAATTTCTCTGCAAGAGCCTGGCTCCATTCGCCGTTGTTCTCTACGAGCAGGGTCTGGATGCCCAGGCTCTGCGCCACTTCGATGTTGCGCGGGCCATCGTCGAGGAAGCACAGCTCTTCGGGCTGGACCTTTTCCTGCGCAAGGACGAGGCGGAAGAATTCCGGATCGGGCTTCATCATCTTGCAAACATAGCTGAGATAGCACGCATCGAAATAATAATCCAGCGAATGGCCGTTCCCGTCGAACGCGGAAGACCGCGCCCATTTCATGACATAGGGATTGGTATTGGAAAGCAGCACGACGCGGTACCCGGCCTGACGGAGGGCGAGAATGGCGTCGAGGTTGCGCTGCGGAACACTGTCGATAAAGCCCATGCAGGCGTAGCTGCACTCATCCCAGCTCATTTCCCGTCCGGTCTGACGGCTCATCTCTTCGCGGAATTCCTCCGCATCGATCCGGCCACCTTCCAGGTCACCGAAAAAACCGCCTTGCTGGAAGGGGTTGAGGAAGTTGCGTACGTTCGGGACGCCCAGTTCCTCAAAGTGCCTGACGGCCTTTTCAAAACTGATGGCGACGACCACGCCGCCAAAATCCAATGCGATGGTCTTGATCATGTCTCTTTCCAAAAATCGGCTGCAAAGCTACAAAAAAACCCAAAAATATTTGCATAGTTCAAAAATAGCAGTACCTTTGCAATCCCAATCCCCGCCCAGGTGGTGAAATTGGTAGACACGCCAGCTTGAGGGGCTGGTGCCCGCTTTAGGGCGTGCAAGTTCGAGTCTTGTCCTGGGCACGAAAAAAGACCTGCAGCAGCAGGTCTTTTTTCGTATGCCTTCGCTTCGCGCAGAATTTCGTATCTTTGTTGTCTATGGCAGAAAACTCTCTGGATAAGAAGGCTGAGGTGATCAGCGGGATGTTCGATTCCATCGCGTCGAAATACGACCGGATGAACCACGGCATGTCGCTGGGAATCGACCGTTTATGGCGCCGTCGTTTTGTGGGCAGGTTGTCTAAACGGCTTCCTGCCGCGGCAACGGTCCTGGATCTGGCTTGCGGGACAGGCGACCTGACGAAGGCGCTTTCCCAGAAAGGCTATGCCGTCACCGGCCTCGACATTTCTGCCGAAATGATGGAGATTGGAAAGGTCAAATGCCGCGACCTCAACCCGGAGCCTGCTTTTATTCTCGGATCGGCCGAGGAGATTCCCTTCCCCGACAGCTCGTTCGACGCCGTCACCATCGCCTTCGGGCTGCGCAATTTCGACCATCGGGCCCAGTGTCTGCAGGAGATCCGCCGCGTACTAAAACCGGGCGGCCAGCTGGCCGTGCTGGAGTTCGCCGTACCCCGCAACCGCATCTGGCGGGCCCTCTACCTCTTCTATTTCAAGCACGCGATGCGGCTGGTCGGCAAACTGGTCGGCAGCGGTGAGGCCTATGGATATCTGGTCGATTCCGTACTGGCCTTCCCGCGCTATGAGGCACTCTGCAAAGAAATAGAAGCCGCCGGGTTCGCCCGCATCCATTACGAGCTCTACACCGGCGGCATCGCTGTGGGTTACTCAGCCGAATAGTTATCGCACGCCACTGTGGCCGCCGCCGCTGAAGCCGCCGCCGCCACCGAATGACGAGTGGCCGCCACCGCCGCTTCTGCTGAAGCCTCCCAGTGAACCGCCCGAATAACTGGTTGAAGGCGTGTACGCATACGACGAAACAACTCTCGAGTAGGAATTCGACAGGTTGATGACGCGAGACATGTCGCTGTAAGGCATCGAGTAGGCCTTCTCGAACATCACCGGATCGATATCCTTGAGTTCCTTGGCCACCTGCTCGGCACTGCCGATCAACGAGGCGAAGATCAGGTATTCGCGCCACAGGGCGACTTCCGGGCTCGTACGCTCCTTGATGAGCGTCGCATCTTCCAGGAATTTCTTGAAACCGATGATTTTCCGGTTTTCAGTGCGGCCTTTGTCCGTGTATTTGCTTGACTGGTAGTACCCTCCGGTGCGCAACTTCGTCAAACCCGCGGCCTTGACAGACTGAGTCCAGTTGATCAGCCGTGATCCTTTCTTCTTGGCCCAGGTCGAGAATTCCTTCTCTTCCAGGATCTTGTTGGGGCCGCTGGCCTCGAGCATCATCGACCAGAGTCCTTTTTCCGTACTGTCGATCTTGGAAAAGTCAGCATCTTCCTTGAAATAGATGTTGACCTTGCCGGTTGCCAGGTCGCGCTGGGCTTCGAGGCACCCCTCCTGCAACATATGGAGAATCATGGCCGAAGCCACGGAATTGTTCTTGGCCTTAATGTCCTTGGAAGTCGAGATGATGTAATTGTTCATCATGATGTCTCCGCCATAGGGAATCTCCCGCGACCAGTCGATGGAGGAGAGATTCAGGGTGCCGAACGCATTCTTACGGGCCTTGCGACGCTGGATAATCCGCGCGATCAACGGGAGGAACGGCAACAGGATCATTCCCATGAACATGAAGAATCCCAGTATGGTGTAGAGTTTCTCCTTCCATTTCGGGAGCGGGTTGTCCGGCTCGTCGGCCCCTTCCAGCGCACGGTCCAGGACGGCCTGGAAAGGCCGCTCCTGCACACTGTTCGATTCGAAGGTTCCCTTGTCGAAACGCATCAGGATGATGATGTCGTGCGAGGATTCGAGCGGATTCTCGTTTTCGGCAATCACCTTCCCGTCCTCGCGCCAGATGTAGCCGTCGTAACCGAAGGCCCAGATACGCGTGAGGGTATCCATCTCAAAGCCCGGTTTCTCCAACGTCACCTTCACATGTTCCGCCCGGAAATCGTTGGGCGTATAGAACATGTAATGGATCATGTCGTAGTCGTCCAGGCTCTTGACCAGGTTGGTCAAGGTGTAGTCGACGGTGTAGGTCCGATGTCCGTATTCACCGATGCCCCAGCAGATCTCATAACCGTCGGAGATGGAATGCAGGCCGCAATGGCCCTTCTTCCGCTCGAAGGAACGATCTGTGTCCCAGCTGCGGTCGGTCTTGTAGGTCTCGCCCGTTTCGTCGGAAACGGTCAGGTCGAGGATCCTGATGTCGCCCAGGTTCTCGCGGCCCAGATAGACTTCCGTACCGCGGCTCAGGGTCATGTCCCATACTTCCCGGATCTGCGCACTGCCATCCGTGGCGAGGGTGACGGTGATGTCCACATCGTGCACCTGGTTCTGTGCGGCTGCGGGCCGGACCGGAAGGACCAGCGCCAGCAGCACGGCACACAGCAAAGGTAGACGCTTCATCGGGACAGGGATTTAGAACTTCATCGACGGCATCTCGGTCTTGCTCTCGTTCACCTGCAGGTATTCGCGCGGGGTGAAGTGGAAGAGCGAAGCGACGATGGAGTCCGGGAACTGACGGATGATCTGATTGAACTTGGTCACGGAATCGTTGTAGACCATCTGGCTCATACGCACCTGGTTGGTGTAGGTATTGACGCTGTCCATGGTCTTGATGTAGTTCTCGTTGGCCTTGAGTTCAGGATACTTCTCCACCACGACGTTGAGGGCGGAAAGGGCCTGGGTGAAGAGGTTTTCCTGCGTGTTGGCGTCGGCACTGGTGCTGCTGGCCGAGATGGGACGGCGCTGCGCGATGGTGTCGGTAATGGTCTTGTACTCATGATCCGAGTAGCCTTTGGTCAGTTCGGCGAGCGCTTTGAGGGCATCCCAGCGGTTGTTCTGCTGGACGCCGATCTGGCTCAGGCCGTTCTTGCAGATCTCTTCCTGCTTGACGAGTTTCCGCTGCACGGAAATCACCCACAGCACGAGGATCGCAACGATGGCAATGATGATAATGACAGTCATAGCACTATTGTTTTTATAAGTTGAAAATATCCTTGATGTTGGTGGCGATCTTGTCCACCAGGCAGATGCGGGCTTCGCGGCTGGCCCAGCCGATGTGCGGCGTGAGCAGCAGCCGTTCGGGATGCTGCATCTTCAGGTAAGGATGGCCGGAAGGAAGGGGTTCTTTCGTGAACACGTCCGTTGCCGCACCGGCGATCAGGCCTTCGTCGAGCGCCCGGGCCAGGTCGGCTTCCACGACGATGCCGCCGCGGCCCATATTGACGATCACGGCACTGCGCTTCATCCGGGCAAGCTGTCCGTAGCCGATCAGGCCGTTCGTGCGCTCGTTGAGCGGGCAGTGGACTGACACCACGTCGCAGCGCGAGAGGAAGCTGTCCAGGTCCGTATCGGCCTCATAGCGGTCGGAGTGCGGCTTGCCGGAAGTCGGATAGTAGAGCACCTTCATGCCGAAGGCCTCCGCGACTCCCGCCACGCGTGAACCGATATTGCCCAGGCCCACCGTACCATAAGTCTTGCCGCGCAGTTCGAAGAACGGAACGGTCGCATTGGTAAAGCAGCCGCTGGTGCTGTAGGAGCCGTCCTTGACGTAATCGTCGAAATAGCGGGCCTTGCCCACGAGATTCAGGATGTGCATCCAGGTGACCTGCGTCACGCTTTCCGTGGAGTAGTCCACCGCATTGCGTACCGGGATCCCTTTAGAAGCGGCATACGCCGTATCCACGTTGTTCGTTCCGGTAGCCGCCACGCAGATCAGCTTCAGGGCGGGCGAAGCGTCGATCTGCTCCTTCCCCATCCATACCTTGTTGGTAATCACCACATCGAAGCCGGCGATGCGTTCGAACACGTCTTCCGGCTTCGTAAAGGGATAGGAGACATAGTCTCCCAAATCGGAGACAGGCGCCAGGGAGATGTCACTCCCCAGCGTCTGCGCATCCAAAAAGACGATTTTCAGCATGGCTGAAAACGATGGTTTAGTCCTTGGTGACCTTCTCCAGCCACTTCACCATGCCGAGCATGATCGACATCGACACGAAGCAGATGACCAGGAACACCGTCCAGCACTTCCAGATCGGCCAGGCGTTGAGCATGATCGGGCCGACGAAGATGAAGAGGTTGCCGATGGCGGTCGCACCGAGCCAGAGGCCCTGGCAGAGACCGACCATGTGCTTGGGCGCCACCTTCGAGACGAAACTCAGACCCAGCGGCGAAATCAGCAGCTCGGCCACGGTCAGGAAGAAATAGATGACGAACATCACCCAGTAGCCCGATTTGGCCAGGCCGGCAGCGGCCATCTGGGTCGAGTCCATGGCGCGGAAGGTGTCACCGGACGGATAGTGGTTGGCGACCGAGAGGATGACCAGGAAGAGATAGGCCAGACCGGCAATGAACATACCGTAGGCAATCTTGCGCGGGGTGGACACCGGTTTACCCCTGCGGGCAAGGCCGGCGAAAATAGCCATCACAATCGGGGTCAGGATAATCACGTAAAGCGGGTTCAGCGCCTGCGAAATCTCGGGCGCAATCTTCGAGGAATCCACGAAGTCGCGGGCGAAGACCATCAGCGACTGGCCGTTCTGGTGGAACGAGAGCCAGAAGAAGATGGCGATGCCGAGTACGGCGAACAGAGCGGCCATACGCTGCTTGATCTCCTTGGCCATGGCATGCTTCTCTTCAGCGGTGTATTCGACGCTCTGGGCGGCGACCTTCTTGCCCGGCTGCGGGAACTTGTGCTTGGTAGCCAGGAAGATGAACAGCGAGGTCAGCATGGCGACGGCCGAGACGATGAACGCCCAGTGGATACCCGTGTTGAATACCTGCACATAGTCGGAGCAGAACTGGGCGGTGTCGGCAGGCACGGTGCCGCCGATGACCGACGCCTGCGCGGTCTCGATGAATTTTTGGGATCCGGCCACGGCCGTTTCTCCGCCGATGAATTGATGGCAGAGTCCCGTCATGTCGGCATTGTAGATAAAGCCGCTGCGGCCGAGCCACCACTTGCGGAGCATCGGGGCGATGAACGGGGCGATCACGCCGCCGATGTTGATGAACACATAGAAGATCTGGAAACCGGAGTCACGCTTGTCCTTGGCGATCTTCAGAGCCTCGGGGCCCTTCTTGGCTTCCTCGGCTTCAAACTCGTCGTAGAGTTTACCGACCAGGGCCTGCAGGTTGCCTTTGAACAGACCGTTACCGAAGGCGATACAGAGCAGGGCGATGCAGGTGAAGATCAGGATGCCCCACCAGCCGCCGTTGCCGTCGGTCACCATGCCGCCCACCTTGCTGAAGAGCGGAATGGCCAGGGCCACGTAACCGGCCGCCATGATGAACAGACCGATCTGGATGGTGCGGTTGTAGTTCTGCGTCCTGTCGGCGATCAGACCGCCCACCAGGGCCAGGATGTAAATGCCGAAATAGAAGAACGAGTAGATCAGGCCGGCCGTTCCGTCGGGCAGACCGAACTTCGAGACCAGGAAGAGCAGCAGCACGGCATTCATGATGTAGTAGCCGAAGCGCTCGCCCATGTTGCTCAATGCAGCGGCAATCAACCCCTTCGGGTGTTCCTTTGCCTTGTTCAGGTAAAAGACGACGAAGACCGCCACGATGATCAGAATCAGAAACAGCAGCACCAGCGTGGCATTGCTGTTCCAGAGATTCGTCAGAAAGGATAGCATTTTCATAGGTTATCAGTATAAAAAAATTGGATCTTCACTTTACACGTAACTACAAAGATAGTGAAATAAAGTGAAAATCCAATACTGTCGGAGCACCCTCCAGCAGCCTTCCGGGGTCAGCGGGAGACGATGGGATTGCCTTTGGCGTCGAGTAGCGGCGTGAGTCCGCCGCCGTAGCCGTCCTGGACGTACAGGTAGTTGACACCGGTCTCGGTATCGACGATGATGCGGATATGGGCGGCCAGGCCCATTCCTTCCCTTTCAATCATTTCAAAGCGTCTGTCTCTTGCCATGGTGATAATGCTTTTCTAAAGATTAAAACTTCATGGTCAGCGTCAGACCGGCCGCGGCGACATAGCGGTCACCCATATAGACCGGTGCGACAAAAGGGGTCGCATCGATCGTGAAGTCGTAACTCAGGCCCATCGCGTTCAAGTCATGGTTGTAGAGGCTCTTCACTTTGGCCACTTTGGAGGCGTTGGAGATGGAAGTGAAGGTCGTGATCAGGTAACCGATGGCGCCGGCGCCGGTCACGATCAAGGGCAACCAACTGTATCTGGCATCCTCTCCGCTGTTCATCGCGCGGGAGAGATAGACACCTCCCGTCATCAATCCGGTATTGACCGCGCCCCAGATCAGATAACGCGCACCCAGGCCGCCTTCACCCATGATGAACTGGGCGACGCCGGGGACGGCCAGGTTGATCCACGCAAGGCCCGGGGAATATTTCGCCTCGTCCAGCTTGCGGTAGTCGCCTCGGTCATACAGATCTTTCAGGTGACGGTATTTCAGGCCATCTTCCAACCGGGAAGGATCCGAGATGAAGAGGTCGTTCCGCACGGCCTTGGCAGCCGGAGCGGAAGCCTTCTGGGAAACTTCCTGTTTTGGCTGACTGGGAGCCTCTCCCGTGTTGAAGATCTCGCGCATACCGTTCCCGTAGATGATCATCAGGATCTCGGACTTGTTGATCGTATAGGTCGGACCGTTCAGATTGTCCGAACGTTTGTACTTGACATTGTCGGTGTTCACTTCCGTGATCTTCGCCTTGATGTCGGTTCCGTCCGTTTTGGTGATAAGGTCCTGTGCAAAAGCGGATACCACCGAGCACAGCGTCACGAGGACGATCAGGAGTCTTTTCATAGGTTATTGGTTTTTGAAGGATTTACTTGGCAAATTTCAGCAGGCGTTTCGCCAGCTCGATGAAGGCGAATTCCAGCCGCCAGGTAGCCGACATCTGGCGGACGCCCTGGATATCGGTAAAGTCCATGGACAGGCATTTCTTGCCGCTCGATGCATCCACGACCTCCACCGTTCCGGAAATCTCAGCGCCTCCGGAGTACATATTGAAAGGATTGCCGGCAACGCTGCCGAAATCCATCTTGTCCACATGGATGACCAGTTTATAGGGCGCCTTCCCCTTCTCGGCCAGGGTCATTCCCTTGCTCTTGTCGTTGAAATACTCCACGAACTTTCCACTGATAAACTCCTGGTTTTCGGGCCATTCCTTCACCCAGTCCGAACCCTGGTCTTCCAGGTATTCCATCAGCGGCTTGCCCTCGACGACCGTTTTGTCGTAATCAAACACGACCACGGCTTCATCGGATTTGGACAGGAAATAGGTATCGCCGGACAGAATCTCGATTCCATCCACCGCCTTGCTTCCGCCCTTGTCGCTCTTCTTGTCCTTATCCTTGTCTTTCTTCGAAGAATCTTTTTCTTTCTTCTCCTTATCTTTCTTCGAATCCTTCTTGTCCTTCTTTTCTTTCTTTTCCTTCTCCTCTTTCTTCGCAACCTTCTCCACTTCCTCCTTCTCTTCCGTGATTACTTCTTCTTCGTCCTTCGAATCCTTCTTTTTCTTCACATCCTTCTTGGAGGATTCTTTCTTGGAGTCCTTCTTCTCCTTTTCCACTTTTTCTTCCTTCTCCACCTTTTCTTCCTTCTCCACCTTCTCTTCTGCGACTACCTCCTCTTCGTCCTCCGAAGTCTTCTTGTCTTTTTTCTTCAAGTCCTTCTTGGATTCCTTTTTAGCATCCTTTTTGGATGACTTCTTCGAGTCTTTTTTGTCCTTCTTCATTTCATCCCGGTCACGGTCGTCCGCCTCTTCTACGGTCGGTTCCGGTTCGTACTTGACGACCGGAACAGATTTGCCCTTTCCATTGAAGACATCGTTGGTTCCGTTTTCATAGCGGACGATCAGGATTTCCGACTTGAGCATCGTGAAGATCGGACCGTCCAGATAGTCGTATCTTCTGTACTTGACTTCGCTTTCGTTGACTTCAAGGACCTTTGCCTTGATATCCGTACCATCTTTCTTCGTGATGATGTCCTGTGCGAAAGAGGGGAAGCCCGCGGCCAGGAAACCCGCCACGAGCAATACGACAGTGAGGAGAGACTTGCCTTTCATGTTATCTTTTTGTTCGTTATGCTTGTAAAGATAATGATAATTATCGAATTACAAACGCACGTGATTCAAATAACAGTCGAGGGTATTGCGGATGAGCATCGCGATGGTCATCGGGCCGACGCCGCCGGGAACGGGGGTGATCCAGCCGGCCACGGGCTCGGCGCCGGAGAAGTTGATGTCACCGCAGAGTTTGCCGTCGGCGCCCCGGTTGATGCCCACGTCGATGAGGACGGCGCCGGGCTTGACCATGTCGCCAGTGATGATGTTCGGCTTGCCGACGGCGGCAATGATGATGTCGGCCGTACGGGCGATCTCGCCCAGGTTGCGTGTCCGGGAATGGGCGATGGTGACGGTAGCGTTTTCATTGAGCAGCAGTGTCGCCACCGGCTTGCCGACCAGTTCGCCGCGGCCGACCACCAGGGCGTGCTTGCCTTCGATGGTCTCCCCTGTCGTCTTGATCAAATGGATGCAGGCCCGCGGGGTGCAGGGCGCCACATAACCGTGCTTGAGGGTGAAGCCGGACTTCATCCCGAAGAATCCGTCCACATCCTTGTCGGGCGCAACGGCGGCTATGACAGCGTCTTTGTCGATATGCTTCGGCACCGGCAGTTGGACCAGGATGCCATCCACGGTCGCATCGGCGTTGAGACGGTCGATGACAGCCAGGAGTTCTTCCTGGGTCGTCTGCTCCGGCATCCGGATGACCTCCGACACCAGCCCGACCTTGATGGCGTTGACTTCCTTGTTGCGGACGTACACCTGGCTGGCAGGGTCTTCGCCGACGATGATGACCGTCAGGCCGGGACGGCGGCCATAGGTCTCGTCCATTTGTTCGACTTCTTGCCGCATTTCATCGTAAAGCCCTGCGGCTATGGCTTTTCCATCAATGATCTTTCCCATATTCAAGCGTAATCAGATTCCAGGTCAAGCCTGGATTGGCGTTATCCGGTTATAATACATATTTTGCGATGTCGCGGCGATAGAACAGATTGTCGCACGAAACCTTTTCAACGGCGGCGTAGCAGCGGCGGGCGGCTTCTTTCATCGTCGGCGCGCCGGCGATGACCATCAGCACACGGCCGCCGGCCGTCACCAGACCGCCGTCCTCCGCGCGCTTCGTGCCCATATGGTAGATGCGCTCGCCAAAATCGGGCGCCACCGAAATCGGTGCTCCTTTCGCGTAGCTGCCGGGGTACCCTTTCGAGGCCATGACGACGCCCATCACAGACTCGTCTTTCCAGCGGGTCTCCGGAATCGGGGTTCCATCGGCCACTGCCACGAAAATGTCGTAGATGTCACTCTCCAGGCGCGGAAGCACGACCTCCGTCTCGGGATCACCGAAACGGGCGTTGAATTCGATGACCTTGATGCCCGAGGGCGTCTTCATCAGGCCACCATAGAGGACGCCGCTGAGCGGCGTACTGGCATCGGCCATCGCATCGGCCACGGGTTGGAGGATCTTCGTCACGGCGAAATCGTAGTCGGCGTCCGAAATGAACGACAGGCCGCTCTTTCCCGTTGCAAACGATTCGGTATAGGCCCCCATACCGCCGGTGTTCGGGCCGGCGTCGCCGTCGAAGGCGCGTTTATGGTCTTGCGCGGCTACCATCGGCCGTACTTGACGGCCGTTGACGAAGGCCATCAGCGAAAACTCGGGGCCGGTGAGGAATTCTTCGATCACAACCTTTCCTTCCCCGTAGCGGCCGTCGAGCAGCATGTCACGAAGGGCCGCTTCGGCCTCTTCGAGCGTCGCTGCGACAACCACGCCCTTGCCGGCAGCCAGGCCGTCGTACTTGATGACCGTCGGGATTGATCCGGCCTTGACATAGGCCAGCGCAGCCTTGAAGTCTGTGAACGTGCGGTAAGCCGCCGTCGGCACACCCGCAGCGACCATCAGCTGCTTAGCAAAGTCCTTGCTCGACTCGATGGCCGTGGCCGCTTGCGTTTGGCCGAAAATCTTCAGTCCGGCGGCGCGGAACCGGTCGACGATACCGGCTGCCAGCGCAGCCTCCGGACCTACGACGGTCAAGTCGATCGAATGGGCAGAAGCAAATGCCAGCAGCCCCTCTACATCCGTATCTTTCAACGGGACACATTCAGCCTGTCCGGCAATGCCTGCATTGCCCGGTGCACAATAGATTTTCTCCACCTGCGCCGACCGTGCCAGCGCATCCACGATGGCGTGCTCCCTGCCGCCACCGCCAACGACCAAAACCTTCTTTTTCATCCTTCTTGCTTCTCCCCTTTCCCTTTTGCGCTGCAATGTACACAACTGATGCTCAGCATCTTACGCAAACCGATCCCCCTCGAAACAGAGGGGATCAACTTCTATAAACAACTGTCAATCAGATGCGTACGTTGCAGACGTGATAGTTATGCAGTAATGTGGTTATTTGTTAATGGTTAATACCCGTTCAATGCTTGAAATGGCGGACACCGGTAAACAGCATCGTGATGCCCAGTTCATCGGCTTTGGCGACGGATTCTTCGTCGCGGATGCTGCCGCCGGGCTGGACGATGGCCGCTACGCCGTATTGCGCGGCGAGGGCAACCGTATCGCCGAAAGGCAGGAAACCGTCGGAGGCCAGCACCAGGCCGCTTGTGAAACCGGCCGCCTGCGCCTCTTTCAGCGCGATTTCCGCCGAGCCGACGCGGTTCATCTGCCCGGCGCCCACTCCTACGGTATGGCCGTCACGGACCACTGCGATGGCGTTGGACTTCACGTGTTTGACGATGCGCCAGCCGAAGTCCATGTCGCGCAGTTGCGCTTCCGTGGGCTTGGCCTTGGTCACGCACATCGCAGCGTCGATCTTTTCGACCGCTACGTCAAGCTGCTGTACCAGCATACCGCCGTTCACGCCGACATACTGCATCGGCGCCTTTTCGCAGGGCGTCATGTCGACTTCCAGCACCCGGAGGTTCTTCTTGGCCGAGAGGATCTCCAGCGCCTCCTGCGAGAAGGACGGCGCGATGACGATCTCGAGGAAGATGGGTTTCATGCCCAGTGCCACCTCGGCCGAAAGCTCGCGGTTCAGGGCCACGATGCCGCCGTAGATGCTCACCTTGTCGGCCTCGTAAGCGGCCTGCCAGGCTTCCTCTATCGTCTCTCCCACCGCCGCACCGCAAGGGTTCATATGCTTGAGCGCCACGCAGAAAGGCTGGTCGGCGAAGTCCCGCACGATGTTCAGGGCGGCATTGGCGTCCTGGATGTTGTTGTACGACATCTCCTTGCCCTGGATCTGCCGCGCGAAGGCCAACGAGTAGGATTCCGGCTCCTTTGCAGCGAAGAAACGTGCATCCTGGTGCGGGTTCTCACCGTAGCGCAGCGGCTGCTTCAGGTCGTATTCCAGGAAGAGTTTTTCGGGCAGCCCGGCCTGGGCGCGCATATAACGGGCAATCATCGTGTCGTACTGTGCCGTGTGCGTGTAGGCCTTGGCCGAGAGCGTGAGACGCGTTTCGGGTTTCGTGTTGCCGGAAGTGCGGATCTCGTCGAGCACGACGGCATAGTCGGCCGGATCGCAGACCACCGTCACGTCGCGCCAGTTCTTGGCGGCGCTGCGCAGCATCGACGGACCGCCGATGTCGATATTCTCCACGGCGTCTTCCATCGTTACGCCCGGCTTGGCGATCGTGGCGGCGAAGGGATAGAGGTTGACGCACACCAGGTCGATGAATTCGATGCCGTTTTCGCGCAGGGCCTGCAGATGCGAAGGCAGGTCGCGGCGGCCCAGCAGGGCCCCGTGCACCTTCGGGTGCAGGGTCTTCACGCGGCCGTCGCAGATTTCGGGAAAGCCCGTCACTTCGCTGATGCCGATCGTTTTCACGCCTTCCTGTTCCAGCAGGCGCTGCGTGCCGCCCGTGGCGATGATCTCCCAGCCGAGCCGGGAAAGTGCGGCGGCGAAATCAGCGACGCCCCGCTTGTCGCTTACGCTGATAAGTGCTCTCATTGCAGTAGTTTCCGGATGGTTTCGATATAGAGACGATGTTCGATTTTCTGCCCGATGCGATGGACCTCGGCCGGATCGTCCCCTTCGTAAGGGAAGGCTTCCTGGGCGATGATCTTTCCGCCGTCGAGCGTGGCATCGACCCAATGAAGGGTGATGCCATAGACTTTCACGCCGTAGGCCACGGCGTCTTCCACCGCGTGCGCACCCTTGAAAGCGGGCAGCAGCGAAGGATGGATGTTGATGATGCGGCCGCCGTAGCGTTCCAGCAGGACCGGCCCGATAAGCCGCATATAGCCGGCCAGACAGACCAGGTCGATGCCGAGGGCATCCATGCGGTCGGCGATTTCCGTTTCGAAATCGGCTTTGCAGGCATAGGATTTCGGCCGGAAGCAGAAGGTTTCCACACCGAAGCGCGCGCCCCGCTCCAAAACCTTGGCACCAGGCACGTCACAGACCAGCAGCGCCACTTCGGCCTGCAGCCGGCCGTCGGCGCACGCCTGGGCGATGGCCTCGAAATTGGTGCCGGAGCCGCTTGCAAAAACTGCCAGCCGTTTCATTGCAGGATGATATCGACGCCTTCGCGGTCCGTGACACGTCCGATGACGGAAGCCTTGCGACCCGCTTCCGACAGGATGGCGATGGCCGTTTCCGCTTCGGAAGGATCGAGGGACAGCACCATGCCGACGCCCATATTGAAGATGTTGAACATCTCGCGGTGCGGGATGCCGCCCCATTTCTCCAGCGCACGGAAGACAGGCAGGATCTCCCAGCTTCCTTCGCGCACCTCGATGCCCTGGCCGGGACGGAGGATGCGCGGGATGTTCTCGTCGAAGCCACCGCCCGTGATGTGGGCGACGCCATGGACGTTGCAGCGGCGGATGACTTCGAGCACTTCCTTGACATAGATGTTGGTCGGAGTCAGCAGGACTTCGCCCAGCACGCGGCCGTCCAGTTCAGGACAGCGTTGGTCGAGTGAAAGGCCGGCGTCGGAAACAATCTTCCGGACCAGGCTGAAACCGTTGGAATGGACGCCACTGGAGGCGATGCCCACCAGGACGTCGCCCACGGACACCTTCGTGCCGTCGATGAGTTTGCTCTTCTCCACTACACCCGTGGTGTAACCGGCGATGTCGTACTCGCCGTCGGCATACATGCCCGGCATCTCCGCCGTCTCGCCGCCGATCAGCGCACAGCCTGCCTGCCGGCAGCCTTCCGCCACGCCGGCGACGATGGCTTCCACCTTTTCGGGAATGTTGTGGCCGAGAGCCACATAATCGAGGAAGAAGAGCGGTTCGGCGCCCTGGGCCAGCACGTCGTTGACGCACATGGCCACGGCGTCGATACCGATGGTATCGTGCTTGTCCATGGCGAAGGCGATCTTGAGTTTGGTGCCCACGCCGTCGGTACCGCTCACCAGCACCGGCTCCTTGTAGCCGAGCGAGGCCAGGTCGAACATGCCGCCGAACGAGCCGATGCCGCCCATCCAGCCGGGACGCCGGGTCGAAGCCACGTGCTGTTTGATGCGCCGGACCACCTCGTAGCCCGCCTCCAGGCTTACGCCTGCCTTTTCGTAGTTGATTGCCATATCGTTACTTTCTGAAATAATTGACTGCATTGCGGAAAATATCCTCACCCACCGGTACCGGGATGTTGCGGTAGAGATCCTTCGCGGCGCGTTCGGAATGACCCATCTTGCCGAGGATCAGGCCGTCGGGGCTGATGACCCCTTCGATGGCGTAGGACGAGCCGTTGGGATTGAAGGGCGATTCCATCGTCGGAGTGCCCGTCGCGGGATCGGCATAGCGGAAGGCAATCTGGCCGTTGGCAAAGAGTTGCTCTGCCTGCTCGCGGCTCACCACGAACTTGCCTTCGCCGTGGCTCACAGCCACGGTATGCACTTCGCCGGCCTTGAAACCCGAAAGCCACGGCGAACGGGTCGTCGAGACGACGGTCGTCACCAGTTGCGAGATGTGGCGGTTGATGTCGTTGCGGAACAACGTGGGATCGTCTTCCTTCACGCCCAGTTTCCCGTCGGGCAGCAAGCCGCTCTTGACCAGCGCCTGGAAACCGTTGCAGATACCCAGGATCAGGCCCTTGCGGGCAAGCAACGCCTCAATCTGCGCCGCCACGCGCGGGTTGCCCAGCACATTGGCGATGAACTTGCCGCTGCCGTCAGGCTCGTCGCCCGACGAGAAGCCGCCCGAAAGGGAGAGGATCTGGCACTCGGCCAGATTGCGGCACAGTTCGTCGATGGAGGAGAGGACGTCTGCCTCGGTCAGGTTGCGGAAGACCGAGAAGCGGACGCGGGCACCGGCGGCGCGGAAAGCGGCGGCGGTGTCGTAGTCGCAGTTTGTGCCGGGGAACACCGGCAGCAGCACGAGCGGCTGTTCGACGGGAGCGCCGGGATAGCGCGGCGCCGGCTCGCTGCAGAAGCAGGAGGCGAATTCCGGAACCGGATTCTCCGGCGCCGGGGTCTTCTCGGGATAGATTTCATCGAAACGGCTGTAGCAGGCCGCCCGGAGATCGGAAAGCGGCATGCGGCTGCCATTGAGGACAATGGGGCCGTCCGTCACCCGGCCGAGCAATCCGGCAAAGGGAGCGTCAAGTTCACCCGTCGCCTCAACGAGGATGGAGCCGTAACCCAAGCGGTAGAGTTCTTCTTCAGGCAGCTGGACATCGAAGCCCAGCCGGTTGCCGAAGGCCATCTTGGCGAGGCCTTCCGCCACGCCGCCAAAGCCCAGGGCCCAGGCCGAGACCACGCGCCCTGCGGCAATCTGCGTATGGATGTAACTCCACAGCTGCTTCAGCGCCTCAGTATCGGGCATCCGGTCGGAAAGCGGCGTGTGCCGCAGCAGATAGATGCGGTTGCCGGCCTGTTTGAATTCCGGCGAGATGACCTTCGAGGCCTTCACCGGCGTGATGCCGAAGGCAATCAGCGTCGGGGGCACGTGGATATGCTCGAAGGTGCCGCTCATCGAGTCTTTGCCGCCGATGGACGGCAGGCCCAGGGCTACCTGCATCCGCAGGGCGCCCAGCAGGGCGGAGAGCGGCTTGCCCCAGGTATGCGGATCGGATGTCATCCGTTCGAAGTATTCCTGATAGGAGAAGCGCATCGTAGACCAGTCGCCGCCGGCGGCAGCCACCTTGGCGCAAGCCTCGACAACCGCGTAGGCCGCTGCGTGATACGGGCTCCAGGTCGCCAGGTCGGGATTGTAGCCGAAGGCCATCATGCTCGCCGTGTCGGTCTCTCCCGTCACGGGCAGCTTCTGCACGGAGACCTGCGACTCGGTGTCCTGCCAGCGGCCGCCATAAGGCATCAGGACCGTACTGCGGCCGATGGTCGAGTCGAACATCTCAATCAGGCCCTTCTGCGATTGTACATTGGGCTTGGAGAGCAGGTCCTTCATCCGGGCTTCGGGTGTCCCGCCTTCCACTTCGATGCGGAACGGGTCGCAGTCCGCCACCGGCAGGATGGCCGCCTTCGCATAATGGCGGGCGCCGGCGCTGTCGATAAAGCTGCGCGGCAAGTCGGCCACACAATCCGAACCGTTGAGAATCCGCATCCGGCCCGAACTGGTCACGTCGGCCACGTAGGTCACTTCGATATTTTCCTCGGCGCAGCACTCCTCAAAGCGGATCCGGTCGGCAGCCGCGATGACCACAGCCATACGCTCCTGCGATTCGCTGATGGAAAGCTCCATCGCGTTGAGTCCGCTGTATTTGGTCGGGACGCGGTCGAGATGGATTTCCAGGCCGTCGGCCAGCTCGCCAATGGCCACGCTCACGCCGCCGGCGCCGAAGTCGTTGGATTTCTTGATCATGTGCGACACGTCCGCCCGGCGGAAGAGCCGCTGGAGCTTACGCTCCTCAGGGGCGTTGCCTTTCTGGACCTCGCTGCCGCAGGTGGTCAGGGAAGTGTCAGTATGGCCCTTCGAAGAGCCCGTGGCGCCGCCGATGCCGTCGCGGCCCGTACGGCCGCCCAGCAGGAGGATCACGTCGCCAGGCGCAGGGCTTTCGCGTACGACCTGCGCCGCCGGCACGGCACCTACGACTGCGCCGACTTCCATACGCTTGGCCGTGTAGCCCGGATGGAAGATTTCACGCACGTGGGTGGTGGCCAGACCGATCTGGTTGCCATAGCTCGAATAGCCTGCCGCTGCCTTGCGGGAAATCATCCGCTGCGGCAGTTTGCCGTGCATCGTCTCGCTGACCGGCTTCCAGATATCGCCGGCGCCCGTCACGCGCATCGCCTGATACACGTAGGCACGGCCCGAGAGCGGGTCGCGGATCGCGCCGC
>DETK01000032.1:0-40830 GCA_002361615.1 Bacteroidales bacterium UBA3290 | reverse complement strand
CGCGGATCGCGCCGCCGAGGCAGGTTGCCGCACCGCCGAAGGGTTCGATCTCCGTCGGGTGGTTGTGGGTCTCGTTCTTGAACTGCAGCAGCCATTTTTCGTTCTGACCGTCCACATCCACGTCGATGACGATACTGCAGGCATTGTTCTCTTCGCTCTGCTCCTGGTTGTCGAGCACCCCTTTTTGTTTCAGATAACGGGCGCCGATGGTAGCCAGTTCCATGAGGCAGAGCGGCTTGCCGTCGCGGCCAAGTTCGTGGCGGATGGCATCCAGCTGTTTCAGGTCAGCTTCCAGCGCCGGTTTGATGAAAGAGTCCTCCACGCGGATATCGGTCAGATGGGTCGTGAAGGTGGTGTGGCGGCAGTGGTCGCTCCAATAGGTGTCGAGGATGCGGAGTTCCGTCTCGGTGGGGTTGCGGCCTTCCTTCCGGAAATGAAGCACCACTTCGCGCAGGTCGTCGGTGTTCATGGCCAGCCCCCAGTCGCGGCAGAAGGCCGCGAAATCCTTCTCCTCCATATCGGTGAAGCCCTCGAGCGAGGCCAGCGGACGGACGGCGGCCGCTTCGCGGCCCGCGATTACCGAAAGGTCTTTCTCGCGGCTCTCCACGGCGTTGATGAAGTAGCGGCGAACCGCTTCGAGCCCTTCATCGGAGAAGTCGTCGTCGAAGATCAGCAGGCGGCCGCTGCGGATTTCGACCTGGGCGGCCGGATCGATCAGATGGACACAGTCGAGGGCTGAAGAAGCGCGCTGGTCGAACTGGCCGGGGATATACTCAACGGCCAGGTAGCGACGACCCGTCAGGTCGAGGGCGTCGGAGACGGTATCGGATACCCTTTCACCGAAGACCGTATAGCGGCATTTGTCCAGCAGGTCGTCGCTGAAGCCGGTCAGGTCGTAAAGATTGACGAGTCGCAGGCTGCGCAGCTGGACCGACAGGTTCTCGTTGAATTCTTTCCGAAGGCTTTCGGCCTCCACCCGGAAGGCGGGCTTTTTCTCGACAAAGATGCGGCGGCTTTCCATCGGCGGATCAGAGTTCGGTGTTCAATACTTTTTCGGCCTGTGTTTTCCGGAAGGCCTCCAGACGGGCGGCCAGTTCCTTATCCTGCAGGGCAAGGATGGCGACGGCGTAGAGCGCCGCATTCTTGGCTCCGTCGATGGCCATCGTGGCGACGGGAATGCCGCTCGGCATCTGGACGATGGACAGCAGGGAATCCATGCCGTTCAAGGCCTTGCTGCGGATCGGGATGCCGATCACCGGAAGGGTGGTCAGGGCGGCGGCCATGCCCGGCAGATGGGCGGCCCCGCCCGCACCAGCGATCACGATGCCGACGCCGCGGTCGCGGGCACCGGCCATATACTCCATAAAGAACTGCGGCGTACGGTGTGCGCTGATCACTTTCTTTTCGTATTCCACGCCAAAGGAATCCAAGGTCTCGCAGGCGGCGGACATCACGTCCCAGTCGCTCTTCGATCCCATGATGATGCTGACTTTCATAATGCGATGAATCGATGTACGGTTTTACAGAATTACAAATTTACAACTATAATCCTTACGCGCCCACGCACGTGGACCAAAAAAGTTATCAAAAGCGGATTGTTGACAAAAGAAGTGTTTTTCCTTTTGCCTTTTTCGCAAAACGGTTTACCTTTGCGGAAATTTCTGTCATGAAACGGAAAGCCATTGAACACACTCATTTTATAGATGCCGAGACAGCTCGCTGAGCTGTCTTTTTTTTGTCCCGATGAAAGAGTTGCTGCTGAAAAACGGATTGATGATGACAGGGCCCGGCCTCCTGGCGCCGCGCGATGTCCGTATCGCCCACGGCAGGATTCAGGAAATCCAGGAGTTCATCCCTGCCCCCACCGGCGCAGGAACGGAAGTGGTCGATCTTTCAGGGATGCTGCTCAGCTATGGGTTTGCCGACCTGCACGTCCATTTCCGGGAACCCGGTGCCCCGCAGAAAGAGACCATCCGGACCGGCTCGCTGGCTGCCGCCCGCGGCGGCTACACGACAGTCTGCGCCATGCCCAACCTGAATCCGGCGCCAGACAGCCCGGAAACAATTGCCGTCGAGCAGGCCATCATCGACAGGGATGCCTGCATCGAAGTACTCCCTTACGCCACCATCACCCTGGAGCGCAAGGGATTGGAACCGGTGGATTTCGAAGCGCTGAAAGGCCGCTGCGTGGCCTTTTCCGACGACGGCAGCGGCGTCCAGAAAGACGAGGTGATGCTGGAGGCGATGCGCCGGGCCGCTGAGCTGGACTGCATCCTGGCTGCGCACTGCGAAGACAATACCCTGCTGCACGGCGGCTATATCCACGACGGCCGCTGGTGCAAGGCGCACGGGCACAAAGGCATCTGCTCCGAAAGCGAATGGGGCCCGATTGCGCGCGACCTGGAACTGGCCGCGCGGACGGGCTGCCGCTACCATATCTGCCACGTTTCCACGAAAGAAAGTGTCGCACTGGTGCGGGAGGCCAAGCGAAGCGGCGTCCGCGTCACTTGTGAGACGGCACCGCACTACCTGGTTCTGTGCGAAGATGACCTGCAGGAAGACGGCCGTTTCAAGATGAATCCGCCGCTCCGCAGTGCGGAAGACCGCGCCGCCCTGCTCGAAGGACTGCAGGACGGCACCATCGACGTCATCGCCACGGACCACGCCCCCCATACCGCGGAAGAGAAATCCCGCGGACTCGCCGGCAGTGCCATGGGCATCGTAGGACTGGAAACCGCTTTCCCTATACTGAACACCACACTGGTACAGACCGGTAAACTCTCGCTTGCGCGGCTGCTCGACGCCCTATCCGCCACCCCGCGCCGGATCTTCCGCCTCGGCGGCGCCCTGCGCGAGGGCGAGCGGGCCGACCTGACCGCTATCGACCTCAAAACTGCTTACACCATTGACAGCCGCAACTTCCTGTCGAAGGGACACGCTACGCCTTTCGACGGAATGCCCGTCCAGGGCGCCGTCCGCGCCACCTGGTTTGCCGGCCGTCTGGTCTGGAACGATCTTGCCTGATGGAAAAAAGATATTGCACCCTTGAAAGCAACAGCCCGGTCGCACCCGGTGTGTACCGGATGACGCTCTCTTCAGACCAGGACCTGCGGCATCGCTGCGGACAGTTTGTCGAAGTGGCCGTGCCGGAGAAATTCCTGCGCCGTCCCCTCTCGGTCAGCCTTTCGCAGGCAGACCGGTTGACGCTGCTCTACAAGGTGGTCGGCGGCGGAACAGCCGCACTCGCCGCCCTGCAGCCGGGCGCCGGCCTCGACCTGCTGACCGGCCTGGGCAACGGTTTCGACATCGAAGCCTGCCGTAACGCGGCCCTGCTGATCGGCGGCGGCATCGGAGCCGCCCCGCTCCACCAGCTGTGCCGCGACCTGCGCGCCGCAGGACGGCAAGTCACCGTCCTGCTGGGTTTCAACACCGCCTCCGAAATCCTGCTGCGCGATGAACTCGAAGCGCTCGGCGCCACGGTCCACGTGGCTACAGCCGACGGTTCGAAAGGCATTCACGGTCTGGTGACCGACGCGCTGCAGCAGGTCCGTCCCACTTTCGACTATGCCTACGTCTGCGGCCCGATGCCTATGATGCGCGCCCTCTATCCGCTGCTGTCCGAGACCTCGGAATTCTCCCTCGAAGAAAGGATGGGCTGCGGCACGGGGCTTTGCTTCGGCTGCACCATCCAGACCACGGAAGGCCCCCGCCGCATCTGTCACGAAGGACCTGTTTTCAAAAAGAATCTCCTGCCATGGTAAACGATACTTCCGTCACGCTCGCCGGTATCCGCCTGCAGAATCCGGTCATTCCGGCCAGCGGAACCTTCGGCTTCGGCTTTGAGATGGCCGGATGCTTCGACCTCAACCGCCTGGGCGCCATTTCATTGAAAGGCACGACCCTGGAGCCCCGGTTCGGGAATCCCACACCCCGTATCGCCGAATGCAGCGGCGGCCTGCTCAACGCCGTCGGCCTCCAGAATCCCGGCATCGACGCCCTCGTCAGCGATATTGCGCCCCGGGTCCGCGCCCTCTGCAAAACGCCCCTGATCGCCAACATCAGCGGCTTCTCGCTCGATGAGTATGGGATCTGCTGCGAGAAGGCCGACCAGTGCGAGGCTCTCGACTTCGTGGAGGTCAACATCTCCTGCCCCAATGTCCACCAGGGCGGCATGGTGTTCGGAACCGATCCGAAAGCGGCCGCGGCCGTGACGCGCCGAGCCCGGAAAGCCACGAGCAAGCCACTCTTCATCAAACTCAGCCCCAACGTAACGGACATCGTCCCCATCGCCCGCGCCTGTGAAGAAGAAGGCGCCGACGGACTGACGCTGATCAATACGCTGCTCGGGATGCGCATCGACATCCGCCGGCGGCGCCCCGTCCTGGCCAACCGGACAGGCGGCTTTTCCGGCCCCGCGTTGCTGCCCATCGCCCTGCGTTTCGTCAACCAGGTGGCAAAAGCCTGCCGCATCCCCCTGATCGGCTGCGGCGGCGTGGCAAGCGCCGAAGACGTCATCGAAATGATGATGGCAGGCGCCACGGCTGTGCAGGTCGGCTCCGCCTCCCTCCACGACCCCCTCGCCTGCCCCGCGATCATCGACCAACTCCCGAAGGTCATGGAACAACTGGGTATCGAGCATTTAAAAGATATCATCGGAATCGTATGAAAAACGACGTCATCATCGCCTGCGATTTCAGCAGCGCCCGAGAGACCTTTGCGTTCCTCGACTTGTTTGCCTCAGAAAGCCGGAAGCCGTTCCTGAAGATCGGCATGGAGCTCTACTACGCCGAAGGGCCGGAGATGGTCCGCCAGCTGAAGCGGCGCGGCCACCCGATCTTCCTGGACCTCAAGCTCCACGACATTCCCAATACCGTGCGGCGCACGATGCGGGTCCTTTCGAACCTCGACATCGACATGACCAATGTCCACGCGGCCGGCACCGTCGAGATGATGCGCGCCGCCCGGGAAGGGCTCACCCGCCCCGACGGCACCCGTCCGCTGCTGATTGCCGTGACGCAGCTCACCTCCACCAGCGAAGAAAGGATGCAGCAGGAACTGCTCATCGATGCCAGCATCGACGAGGCCATCGCCCACTATGCCCGCAATGCCCGGGAAGCCGGACTGGACGGTGTGGTCTGCTCGCCGCTGGAAGCTTCGCTGGTCAAGGCCGCATGCGGTCCGGAGTTCCTGGCCGTCACCCCCGGCATCCGCTTCGCCGATGCCGCTTCCGACGACCAGGTCCGCATCACCACCCCCGCCCGTGCCCGCGAAATCGGCTCCGACTTCATCGTCGTCGGCCGTCCCATTACGGCCGCCGCCGACCCGCTCGGCGCCTGGCACCGCTGCCTGGCGGAATTCTGTCCCGAAACCTTGAAAAACGCATAATCCCATGAACGATACCCTCGAAAAAGACATTGCCCGCGGCCTGCTCTCCATCGGCGCCGTCTTCCTCCGCCCGGAGCAGCCCTTTACCTGGGCCAGCGGCATCCAGAGTCCCATCTACTGTGACAACCGGCTCATCCTCACCGCACCGATGGTCCGCGACCGCGTCGAAGCCGGCCTGGCCACGCTGGTCCGCCAGTATTACCCTGATTGCCAGACCCTGATGGGCACTTCGACGGCCGGCATCGCCCATGCCGCGCTCGCCGCCCAGATTCTCAACCTTCCGATGGGTTACGTCCGTGGCGAAAACAAGAGCCACGGCCGCACCAACCGCATCGAAGGCCGGCTGGACCCCGGAACGAAGACCGTCGTCGTAGAAGACCTGATCTCTACGGCCGGCAGCGCCGTCGAGACGGTAGAGGCCCTGCGGGAAGCCGGCGCAGACGTCCTGGGTATCGTGAGCATCTTCACCTACGGCATGCAGCGCGGCCTCGACCGCCTCGCCGCCGCCGGCACCACGAACCACTCGCTGAGCAATCTCGACGCCCTGCTCGAAGTCGCCGTGGAGCAGAACTACATCGCGCCGCAGTGGAAGGAGCGCATCCTCGCTTTCCGCAACAACCCTGCTGACGCATCCTGGATGAATCTCAACAATTAATTAATCAATAATCACTTCCATGAAACACCTGATCGAACCTACCGACCTGACCCGCGCCGAAATCAGCGAAATCATCGCCCTCGCCGACCGGATCATCGAACACCCCGAGGAGTATTACGAGGCCATGGCCCACAAGAAACTCGCCACCCTCTTCTATGAGCCCAGTACGCGTACGCGCCTGAGTTTCACCGCCGCCATGAAGGAGCTCGGCGGCCAGGTCCTCGGTTTCTCCGACGCCGCCCGTTCGTCGGTCGCCAAGGGTGAAACCGTCCAGGACACCGTCCGCGTCCTTGCCTGCTTCGCCGACATCATCGCCATGCGCCACCCCATCGAAGGTGCGCCGCTGGCCGCCTCGGAAGTCTCGCCCGTGCCCATCATCAACGCTGGCGACGGCAGCCACAGCCACCCGACCCAGACCCTGACCGACCTGCTGACCATCCACCGCGAACTCGGCCACATCGACAACCTGACCATCGGCTTCTGCGGCGACCTCCGCTTCGGCCGTACCGTCCACTCGCTGATCAAGGCCCTCTCGGCTTACGAAGGCATCAAGGTGTATCTCATCGCGCCCGACGCCCTCAAACTTCCGGAATACATCCGTCACGATGTCTGCGACCGCAAAGGCATCCCGTACGAGGAAGTCGATTCCATCGAAGAGGCCATGCCTCATCTCGACATCCTCTATATGACCCGCGTCCAGAAAGAGCGCTTCCTCGACCAGGACGAGTTCGACCGGCTCAAGGACAACTTCATCCTCAACGCCGAGAAGATGAAACTCGCCAAGAAGAACATGGCCGTGCTGCACCCGCTGCCGCGCGTCAACGAGATCCTTACCGAAGTCGATGCCGATCCCCGCGCCGCTTACTTCCGCCAGGTCGCCTGCGGCAAATACGTCCGTATGGCCCTCATCAAATCGCTCATCGACTGGAAGGACGACCCGAACCATCCGATGCCGGAGAAGAAAGACATCTTCACCGACCCGAACCTGCGCTGCTCCAACCCCAAGTGCATGTGCAACCACGAAGCCGTCACCCCCTACTTCAAACGCACCGACGAAGGCGTCGTCCGCTGCGCCTACTGCGAATCGAAGATTCAGTAACGATGAAAACGGGTAGGTCTCATTTCATCATTGACACCTTGCCCATTCAATCGCCGTCCCAGATAGCCTCAATCAAATTCAGATGGGCAAGGTCTGCCACCTTAAATCAGACCTTGCCCATTTGCTTTATCCCTATTTGCCAATCTGCGTCTCAACGATCCGAATCGCATCTTTTTCCGGGACGCACAAATCTTTTAGGATCTCCTTCGCCTTTTCTCGATCCCCTTCCTTGACAGCCGCCTCAAATTCCCACAATCTTCCGCTAACGAACAGTCTTTCATTGACCGTCATGCCACGATATTCCGTATGTTCCATAATTGCCACAGAATGGAAAATGCGCCAGATACAGCCATTCTGTGGCCAAATATAGCCATTATTTCTTGATTATCTGGCCACAGAATGAGAATTCGGGTTGTCAGAATCATTCTGTGGTTCTGCCGCGCGAGGGAGAGGCCCGCCGGACAGAAGGGGTTTCTGGGATAACGCTACAGATTATAGCGATGTTCGTCAATTAACTCCAAATGACTGAGCGACGAATAATTATAGAGACGCATAATCCCGTGGACGATATCAATCTCGCTGTTAGAAAGAAGAAGGGAATCATAGCGTCTCTTGTCGAAGAGCGAGTCATTTACACAATCGATCGTATTGATTCCACCGTGGAATACCAGCGTGACTTCACAATCGTGGTAATGTAAAGATCCCACAGGCGTACTATCCACAGTGAACGCCACATCATCCGAAAGAAGGAAACGGAGAAGCGTGTCTTCCTGTGTCTTGCTGAAACATATCTCAAGATAATCAAAGGAGATCTCTTCCTCGACAAACTTCCGGTTTTCAAGAAAAGAGATCAGTGTATCTTGTACATCCTGTCGCAAGAAAATATTCTGCGGACCCTCCTCATTATTGGACGTGGCCCGAGGACGGCAGGAAAGACACAGAATGCCTAACAGCAACAAGATGGTATACCTTTTCATGATTGTCCGTCTGATTTGTAAAGATAGGCATTTTTGAATTCTTCCCAAAATGGTTCAGCCGCGGGCGGAGATGATGTTCGAGGGATTGCGAGGCGGGCCGGGCGCCGGCCTGGTGGAGCGGCAGGTTCTTTTATTTCCGGCCTTGCGCCGGGAATAAAAAGGTTCTGCCGCGCGCAGGAGAGGCCCGCAAGACAAAGGGCCGGGCACGGAAAAGGGCAAAAATGTGCCCCGAACGGCGGAAAAGCCATTTCGGGGCACAAATTCGCGGGGTTTCGTTCCCGGAGAGCGCTATATGAAGATATACCGCAGGATGAACAGGACGGCGAGGACCCACATCGTCGGAGTGATCTGCTTGGCCTTGCCGGTGAGGGCATAGAGGACCACGTAGGAGATCACACCGATGAGGATACCGTCGGAGATGCTGTAGGCCAGCGGCATGAGGATCAGCGTCAGGAAGGCCGGGATGGCTTCGCGGTAGTTGGACCAGTCGATTTCGCGGACCGGGTTCATCATCATCATACCGACGATGATCAGGGCGGGAGCCGTAGCGGCGCCCGGGATGCCCAGGAAAATCGGAGAGAAGAACAACGCAACGGCGAAGAGCACAGCCACGGAGAAGGCCGTCAGGCCCGTGCGGCCGCCCGCGCCGACACCGGCGGAACTCTCGACATAGGTCGTAGTCGTGGAGGTACCGAGGCAGGCACCGGCAATCGTACCGATGGAGTCGGCCAGGAACACCTTCTCGGCATCCTGGATATTGCCCTTCTCATCCACGAAGCCGGCTTTCTGCGAAACGCCGATCACCGTACCCATCGTATCGAACATATCGATGAACAGGAAGGTGAAGACGACGGCCAGCATATCCCAGGTGAAGATCTCACTCCACTGGAACTGGAATGCGATCGGTGCGACGGAATCCGGCAGGGAAACCACGCCCGTGAAGTGCGTGATAGCTTCACCCGTTGCCGGGTCCTTGATGAACAGGCCGATGATGGCCGTGACCAGGATACCGATCAGGATACCACCGCGGACGTGGAGCATGACCAGCGTGCAGGAGATCACCAGACCGATGACCGCCAGCAGACCGGTGCCGTGGCAAACGTCGCCCAGGGCGACCAGCGTGGAATCGTTGTTCACGATCAGGCCGGCGTTCTGCAGACCGATGAAGGCGATGAACAGGCCGATACCGGCGCCGATGGCGTGTTTGAGCGAGAGCGGAATCGCGTTGAGAATCCAGGTACGGACTTTCGTCAGTGTGAGGACGACGAAGATGATACCCTCAATCAGGACGGCCGTCAGGGCGAACTGCCAGGAGTGGCCCATCGTCAGGCAGACCGTGAACACGAAGAAGGCGTTCAGGCCCATGCCCGGCGCCAGCGCGAAAGGTTTCTTCGCCCAGAAGGCCATCACCAGCGTAGAGATGATGGCGGCCAGGGCCGTCGCCGTAAAGACGCTGCCCGCAGGCATACCCGGCAGGGCACTGAAGATGTTCGGGTTGACGGCCAGGATGTAGGCCATCGTCAGGAACGTCGTCAGACCCGCCACAAGCTCGGTGCGCACCGTGTGTTTCGTCGCGTCGAAGCCGAAAGCTTTCGAAAGGAAATTGCTCATAGTATCGTAAAGTTGTGATGGTCAGAACGGTTTAGAAAACCCATTTCATACCGAGGCAGGGCAGGCAGTGGAAGCCGGACATGCCGCCGAAGTTATAGCTGAGTTCCACCTCGCCGCCGAGGTTGAAGTGCTCGGTTCCGAAGCTGTACCAGATCTGGGGCTCGGAAAGCACGATCATCTTGTTGTACTCATTCCAGATATCCAGGAAGCCGGAGAAGCGGAGGCCCGGAGCGCCGAACAGGTCCTGGCAGCCCCAGACCGTTGTGAACTGCATGGGAACTTTCTGGTCGACGCCCACGATGTATTTGTAAAGAAGCTTGAAATTGAGTGTATTCTTGAAGTCGGCGCTGTGAAGGAACCAATCCACACCGGTCAGGAAGGCGTGGTTGATGCCGTATTTATTGTACACACCGCCGTTGTATTCCACCTGGAAGCTGAGCGGAGCGAGCGCGCTGTTCTGCCAGAAATTGAGGCAGCGTGCCAGTTCAAAATAAGTTCCGGCCGGGAATTTTCTTTCCGCCGTCCTTTCCAGGGGATAGTCGTAGTCGACGAAGAAGAACGTGTTGCCCCAGTTGTCATTGTAGAAGCCTTCGAGGGTCGTGGTGATCTGTTTACGGCCGAAATCATAGAAGGCCTGCAGATTGGTCTGTGCGCTGGCCGTCGCGAAAAAAGCAGTGCTGAGCACCAGTGCGAAAAAGAGTTTCTTTTTCATGGTCGTCATAAGGTTATGTTTAGATTAATAAATGGCAGGAATTACAGTTTGGCTTCTTCGGGGTGTTCCTCACGCCAGTTGGGATTGCGGGTGGATCCGCCCAGGTTGACGGTGATGTCACCGCGGAGGCTGGAACCGAATTCATAGTCCTTGCCCGGGAGGATGGCGTTGAGGATGATGCCCACCAGTGCTGCGACGGCCAGACCGCTGAGCGAAGTGAAGCCGATGGAGATGGAATCGTTCGCGCCGTACTTGATGCCGATGGCCAGCACCAGGATGAGGGCCGCGATGATGAGGTTGCGGGAGATGGTCAGATCGACTTTGTTGTCCACGAGATTGCGCACGCCCACGGCAGAGATCATACCGTAGAGGACCAGGCTCACGCCGCCGATGGAGGAGGCGGGCATGGCACCGATCAGCGCGGCGAACTTCGGGCAGAAGCTCAGGATGATGGCGAAGACGGCCGCAATGCGAATCACACGCGGGTCAAACACGCGGGTGAGGTTGAGCACACCGGTATTTTCACCGTAAGTCGTATTGGCCGGAGCGCCGAAGATCGAAGCCAGGATGGTGGCCAGACCGTCGCCCATAAGGGTACGGTGCAGACCCGGATGCTCCAGATAGTTTTCGCCCGTGGTCGAGGAGATGGCGCACATGTCGCCGATATGCTCGACCATCGTAGCCAGCGAAATCGGGAGGATGGCGATGATGGCGGCCACGACCAGACCCCAGTCGGGCGACTTGAAGACTGCGAAGGCCGTGTCCTGCATCTTGAACGGAAGGCCGAGCCAGGCTGCTTCCTTCACGCCGCTGAAATCACACAGACCGCAGCAGGCGGCTACGATGTAAGAGCCCAGCACGCCGAGCAGGATCGGCACGATCCGGATCATACCCTTGCCCCAGATGTTGCACACGACGATGATGGCGATGGCCAGCAGGGCGATCCACCAGTTGGTGCTGCAGTTGCTGATGGCGGAACCCGAAAGTGTCAGACCGATGGCGATGATGATCGGGCCCGTGACCACGGGCGGGAAGAAGCGCATGACTTTCTTCGTGCCGAAGGCGGCGAACAGGCCGGCCAGGATGAAATACATCAGACCGGCACAGGCGACACCGATGCAGGCATAGGGCAGCGATTCGGCCAGCGAGAGGCCCCGGTCGGCACCCATCTGCGTGACGGCAGCGTAGCCTCCGAGGAATGCGAAGGAAGATCCGAGGAATGCGGGGACCTTCATTTTGGTCAACAGGTGGAAGATCAGGGTTCCCAGTCCGGCAAAAAGAAGGGTTGCCGAGACCGACAACCCTGTAATGACCGGGACGAGGACAGTCGCTCCGAACATTGCGAACAAGTGCTGCAATCCGAGGAGCGTCATCCTGGGCTTACCCAGCTTACGGGCGTCGTAGATAGCTTGGTTTTGGGGGTTGGACATAGTAGCAGATTTTTTACAAAGATACGCCATGCCCGCAAAAAAACCATGCCTCTTCGAGGCAAGTTGTCCACCAATTATCAACAGCCCGCCGCCGGAGCAGCTACAGGATGGAGATGATGTGCGAGAAGCCCGTGATGTCGAACACTTCTTTCACATGCGGCTTCATGTTGCGCAGCACGAGCTTTGCGCCGCGAGCGGAAACGTTCTTCTGCAGCATCAGGAACATACGCAGTCCCTGGCTGCTGGTGTACTCCATATTGGTGCAGTCCATGTCGATCTCCTCATGGGTCCCGTTCATCAGCGGGGTGATGTCTTTCATGAACTGGTCGGCATTGGTGGTGTCGAGGCGTCCTTCGAGGCTTACGAGCGCCTTATTGCCTTCTTCGGTAATGGTTACGTTCATTTTTGTATGCTTGATTTATTATTGTTTTCCATATTGAAGCGACAGGATCGTGATGTCATCGTTCTGTTCGGATCCCTGGGTGAAACTCTTCACCCGGGAGTAAAGGTCGAGCGTCGCGGCACTGGCCGAGACCCCGGGAAGCAGATGGCCGGCCCATTCCAGGAGCCTGTCCTCACCGAACTGGGTCGTGTCGGCGCGCTCGGCTTCCGTTACGCCGTCGCTGTAGAGAATCAGGCGCGAACCGGGTTCCAGGTGCAACTTTTCGCCTTCGTAAGGGAAGTCACGGAAGAGTCCCGCAGCCAGGTTGGGCTTGGCACGCAAGAAAGATGCCGAACCGTCCGGCTTGACCTGGACGATAGGATTGTGGCCGGCATTGCAGAATTCCAGCTCGCCGGTGGAAAGGTGTAGACAAGCGGCAAAGAACGTGACGAACAAGCAGTTCTTGTTGCCGTCATTGAGGCAGTTGTTCACCTGGCGCACCACATCCTGGATCGGCATGCCCAGCGATCCGATGAAATGGAAGGCCGCCCGGACGATAGCCATGTAGATGGCGGCCGGCACGCCTTTCCCGGAAACGTCGCCCACCAGGAAGAACAGCTCGTCCCCGGCCAGTACGAAATCGTACAGGTCGCCGCCCACTTCTTTTGCGGGCTGGACCATTGCGTGGAGACCGAACCGTCCGTCTTCGGGGAAATCCTGGGGAAGCATCGCATTCTGGATGCCGCGGGCGATATTCAGCTCGCTCTCAAAGCGTTCGTTGGCGGCTGTCGTCGCCTTGAGTTCGGTGATGTATTCATTGAGGGAGCGCTGCATATATTCAATCGAATTGCGCAGCG
The DNA here is from genome assembly GCA_002361615.1 of Bacteroidales bacterium UBA3290. Taxonomy (GTDB): domain Bacteria; phylum Bacteroidota; class Bacteroidia; order Bacteroidales; family UBA932; genus Cacconaster. The sequence goes on along the minus strand of DETK01000032.1, from coordinate 27,722 downwards.
TCATCAGTTCATCGCGGGTCTTCACCTCGGGGATATGGGCATTGAAATTGCCCTTGGCCATGGTCATGGCCGCATTGCTGAATTCCACGATGGGCATGGTCTTGCGGCGGATCAGCCGGCGGCAGCCGAAATACATGGCTATCAGCCCGATGATCAGCAGGACGATCATGATGAGGTTGAAGACATAGAGATTGAAGAAGGTATCGAGGTAGGAACTCACCAGCATGACCGACCAGCCGTTGCTCAAGGGACCGTAAACGGCAAAGGAATCCAGGCCGTTGACATCGACGAACCGACCGGTCCCCTTCATCCCGGTGACCATCTTCTGGGCGATGACCAAACCCATCGTGTCAGGCATGGCCGAAGCCACATCAAAAATCGACTGGTTGAGAATCTTGGAACTGTCGGGATGAGCGATATACATGCCCCGCTCACTGATCATCACCGCATAAGAGCCATTGAAGAGGGTGGACTCGGCCATTCTCTGCGAAAGCCATTCGAGGGAGATGTCGGAAGTGATGACGCCGAACATACGGCCCGATTCATCCCGCATCGGCGCGGAATAGGTAGCCATCCGCCGGTTGCCGCCTCCTTCGTCGAAGTAGGGTTCGCTCCATACCGCCCGGCCCTGTGTCATCGGAATGCGATACCAGTCGAGATTGGGATAGTCGTACGATTCGTTTCCCATCTGGATGGACTGGATCCGGTTCGTGTGAGCGTCGATGTAGGTGTAGGGGGCAAACCAGTGACGGCCGTGGAAATAGCCGGGAGCGAAAGCGACGGCACTGCCGATGATGTTCGGGTTGGCTTCGACCAGTTCCCGCGTGGCCTGGTACATGAGCGGTTCTTCACTACGGTGTTGCTGGACAAACCAGTCCACATTGTCCACGGCACGCTCGACCTCGGCGACAACCCGCTCGACGTCGCTGGTGACAACTTCCAGTTCACGGGAAGCCAACGAGATCGTACCCCGTTCGATGAGAGTACGGGAGAAGGCGCCTACCAGCAGGGTGATGACCAGCAGGAGCCCTGCACACAGCAGGACGACATACCGGCTGAGCCGGTTGGAGATGGATCTGCGTCCGTACATTCCAGACTGTCCGGCCTCAGGCGACGCGTTTGTACATGGTCAGGACGTTGCAGCCGTCCTCGTATTTATAATCGATATGGTCCATCATCTGTTTGCACAGGAAGATGCCCAGACCGCCCACCTTGCGGTCTTCGACGGAGAGGGTGACATCAGGATCGGGAATCTCGAGCGGATTGAACGGTACGCCGGCATCCCGGAGCAGGATGGTCAGCATCACGCCTTCGGAATCGAGTTCCGTACCGACTTCGATCCAACCCAGACCTCCGTCATACGCATAGCGCACCACGTTCTCCACCGCCTCTTCGATGGAGAGGCGGATCTTGAACTGCAGGCTCTCGTCTTTCGGAATATCCGGAGAAGACATCAGGTAATCGATGATCTCACCGCATTTGTCGATGATTGGTTCAAATCGCTTTTTCATGGCAATGATAGAGGGAACGATAAAATTGATTTCTTGGGGAAGGACGTCGACCTTGAACGAATGGCCTGAAAGGATCTCTCCGTCCAGGCAGATGTCGATCAGGTCGCGGGAAATGATGTCCAGATGACGCGCCCGCCGGTAGCGGAAAACCCGCCGGGCCCAGCCGTTTGTCAGATGAAGCCCTTTCTTGTAGATCGGCATCACGGTCAGGAAGGTAAACAGCAGCATCGGTCTGGCGAGACAGACTTCCAACCAACCGTCGGAGAGGTCGGCGTTCGGCGCAGAATGGAATTCGCCGCCACACCATCCGCCGTTGGCGATGGTACAGAGGAGCATGCGGCGGCGGTTCATCCGCTCGCCGTCGGCTACGATCCGGATCTTGTTGAAGCGCGCCGAGAAGATGGAGCGGAAGATACCCACATTGTAGGCATTCTTCGTATGCCCGGCCTCAACCATGTAATTGGCTACGGCGGCCACCATGGCATCGAAGCCCACGTTGATCAGGTTGATGGCGTAGCTGTCGTTGACTTTCACGGCATCGATCCTCCGCTCTTCACCCGTAATGATCTTCTGTACGGAGTTGAAATCCCGGCCGGGAAAGCACTTGATGAAGTCGTTGGTAGCTCCTCCTGCAAAGACGGCCAGTCTCTTGCCTTTCGACCCGATCATGCCTGAGGCCACTTCGTTGAGGGTCCCGGTACCGCCGCAGGCCACGAATGTGACCTTGGCGGCCGGATGCAGGTCGCAGTAGATCCGCACAAAGCGTGTTCCGTCGCCTACGCCGCGCATAACGTAGATCTGATGGTCCAGACCGCCGGGGATCGCATCGATCTGCCGCTGGACCTCCTCCAGGATCCAACCCTTGTCTTTTCGGCCGTTTATGACGAAAATATAATGCATCTAAGCGAGGAGGGTGTTATTGATATGGGTGCGCCACTCCGCGAGCATGGACTCCCGGTTGGCGAAATGGACCATGTAGAGCGAGCCATAAGGCGCGATCAGGCGACGGACTTCTTCCTGGGAAGTACCGGGACCGAAATAGGCTTCGACAAAAAGCTCCCAGAGCCGGACCATGGTCTGGTGGGATACGTGGAAAAGCCGCTGTGCGAGCACCTCGTCCTCATTGCCGACGCTCACGAAATAGAACATGCCCAGGTCGAACCACGGATGGCCGTAGCGGAAGTCGGCCAGGTCGATCCACCAGGTCTCCTCTCCGTTGGTGATGATGTTGCCCACGTGCATGTCGCCGTGGATGCAGGTGGTCGCGTCCGGGGCATTGTCCACGAACGCGTGCATACGCGCTTTCTCTACGGCATCGAAATCGCGGGAGGCGTCGATATCGCGGTGGAAATGATCCTTGACCGACGTAAAGACCTCTGTATTGCAGGGGGTTGCATGCAGTTTCAGGCATTCCCGGGCAAACCACTGGGCATAGAACGGGAGTTTTTCGGGCTCTTCGGAGATGGCGCGGGCGAAGGAGCGTTTGGGCGTGATGCGCTCGAACTCCACGCCGACCCGCTTGCCGTCGGTCACCAGTCGGTAGGCCCGCGGAATGTGTATGCCAAGGTCCATGATGTTCCAGGCCATCCGAAGCTCACGCTCCGGTTCGGAGATGGGCATGTAATCGGCATAGAGCTTCATCATCCGTTTCCCGTCCTTGTGGTTGTAGCTGATGGCGGTATAGCCGTCGCCGCTTTCCTCGTAGTCCGAAAGCTCGATCCACTCGGGTTTGGGCTTGCCGAAGACGTTTTCGATCAGCCGGACGAATTCCGTGAAGGCGTGCGTGCCGGCCAGTTCGCTCAGCGACTGGGCAAGGCCGCGGTAGTGCCACTCATGGTCGGCCCGGCCTCCGGGCGCATGGAAGCGGTCCCAGAGTTTGTCGCCCAGTTCGCTATAATCACGGGCGATGGCCCGCATGTTCGAGAGTTTGTCGCCCATGGCAACGATCTTGGCATCGCGGGGCGCTGCGGCCAGGCGGTCGATGGCCGCCTGCTTGCGGTCCCGCCAGCTGTCCGACTCGCTCAGCCCTTCGACGAATTTGTCGCTCTCCAATTCGACGAGACGCGCGATCCGGTCGCCGAATTCGCGTTGCAGGTCTTCGAACGTGAACTGGGTATCTTCCACCACGTCGTGGAGCGCCGCAGCGGCAAGCAACTCCTGGTCGGGTGTAATGGTGGCCACAATCGCCACCGCTTCCAGCGGATGGACGATGTAGGGAAATCCTTTCCCCCGGCGCTCCGTGTTGTGATGCGCCCGGACCGCAAACTCGATGGCCCTGTCAAGCAGCGTGCTGTCCAAAAATGCGTTTGCCATAGCTTACATATCGTGGATCCGGGCCAGCTGGCTGCAGATGCGGGCAGCCGACTCAGCATTGTATTTCGAAGGTCCGTTGAGACAGTCGAGGAAGCGAAGGACGCCCTTCTCCCCGGCCGTTTCGGCCGCATACACGAGGCAGACGTTCTGCAGGCCGAGGGTCGATGCGATGATGTCCAAATCCGTGCCGCTGATCTGGTGAAGGGCCAGCTGGTAGGCTTTCTCCGAGCAGGTCTTGCGCATGTTCTCCACGTCGCCCAGGGTCTTGAGTCCCATTTCGAGCATCGGTTCCAGGTAAGGCATGGCGCTCAGCTGCTGGATTTCCGCCTGGTTGATGGCGGCGATCTTGGCGTTGAGCGAGCGGAACGGGTCGAGCGACAGGTAGCTGCGCATCGTGTCGCCGTTGAGCGACACTTCGTCGAAACTGCCGTCGCGCACCAGGACTTCCACCTTGCGGCGGTAGTCGGTCAGGTTGCGGCGGATGCGGCTGAATTCATCGTCGGCCAGCTCGAGGATGCCGGCCAGGCGCGTGAGGCTGCGGATGTACTCCGGAGGCACTTCGACGCCGCTCTTGTAGCCCGTGTCGTGGTTCATGTTGGCCCACACGTGCTGCAGCGCGGTGCGCATCTGCACCTCGAAACGGTATTCATTGAGCTGGGGATACTTCGGATCGAAGTACAGCTCCTTGGGGATCCGGCAGATGTAGTGGAGCGACATATAGCCGAACGTATCCTTCCCCAGCAGTTTCCGCTTGTCCACCGAATTGGCCCAGTCCACGTCGAACAGATTGTCCACCAGTGCGGCGATCTTGTCGACTTCGTCATTGTAGAAGGTGATCACGCGGGCGCCGACCACATCGGTGACATCGGACAGGGTATGGTACTTATGACCCTTGAGCTCCAGTTTTCCGGCCAGGCTGTCCTCTTTCTTCACGCGGGCCTCGATGGCCGTGACGACCAGATTGCTCCGCTGGATGCAGTTCTCCAGCTGCTCGAGGATGACGCTCTTCATCCGCGAGAACACCGGCAGCATTTCGCGGTATTCTTCCAGGATCATCGTACCGTGCAGGTCCAGACCGTATTCTTCAAGCTTGCGGGGCATGGTCAGCGGGATTGGGTCATCAGTACTTTTCCGTTGCAGATCACCGTGTCGATGCAGCGGCTCGACGCCGCATAGACCCAGTTCGAAACGAGGTTGTGCAGGGGTTGCATCTGAACGTCCTGCAGATCGACGAGCAGCGCGTCGGCCAGTTTGCCTTCGGCGATGACGCCTGCGTCGATGCCGAAGGCCTCGGCACCGGCGCGCGTAGCCATCGCCAGCGCTTCGTCGGCGGGCATCGTCTCGGGATCGCCGCTGCTCGACTTGGCCTGCAGGGCGGCGAATTTCATCTCCTCGCGCATATCGAGGTTGTTGTTGGAAGAGTCGCCGTCGGTACCCAGGGTGATCCGGCAGCCGGCCTTGTGCAACATCTTGTAGGGGAACACGCCCGAGGCGAGCTTCATGTTCGAGCAGGGGCAGTGCGAGATGGTCACGCCGCGTGCGGCGAGGATCGCGGCTTCCTCTTCATCCACGTGCACCACGTGCGCGGCGATGACATTGTCGCCCAGCACGCCCAGTTTGTCCAGATAACGGACCGGCGTCATGCTGTGTTCACGGATGCAGTCATCCACTTCCCTGCGGGTCTCGGACAGGTGGATGTGGAGTTTCATCCCGAGCTCCCGCGCCACTTCGGCGCAGCGCACCAGCAGTTCGGGACCGACCGTATAGACGGCGTGCGGTGCCACGGTCAAGGTAATCAGGCCACCGGTGGGATCGACCCAGTGCCGGAGCGTCTCGAGCTTTTCGTACTGCTGCGACTTGGTATGCGATTCCACGAACGTGACGCCGATGGCGGCGCGCATGCCGGTCTCCTGTACGACCTTGATCGTTTCATCGATGTCGAAATACATATCGGAGAAGAAGACGGTGCCGGTGGTGATCATCTCGCGGGCAGCCAGGAGCGAGCCCTTACGGATGTCGGCGGCGGTCATCTTGTTCTCAAACGGCCAGATATAATCGGTCAGCCAGCGCTGCAGCGGCATATCGTCGGCGTAGCCGCGCAGCAGCGACATGGCGGCGTGGGTATGCGTATTGTAGAACGGCGGCAGCAGCGCCTTGCCCGATGCATCGATCACCTCGTCGGCGGGTGTGCCGTCGGGGGCTCCGATCGTTTTGAACCGGCAGTCTTCGATCAGGACATTCTTGCAGGCCCCGTCGAGCCAGGCATTTTTCAAAAGCAGGGTATGCATCGGCTAATAGTATTTGATTTCGTGTCCTTCCAGGGCGCTGAGCAGGTTGTTGGCCATCCGGCTTGCGCCGTAGCGGAAGAGCCGTTTGTCGAGCCAGTCTTTTCCGAGGGTTCCGGCGACTATTTCCCAGTAAGTCACCGCGTCTTCCGGCGTGGCGATGCCGCCGGCGGGCTTGAAACCCACCTTCCTGCCCGTCTTCTTATAGTGGGTGAGGATGCAGTCGCACATGATCTGTGCGGCCTCGGGGGTGGCAGCGGGCTGCATCTTGCCGGTCGAGGTCTTGATGAAGTCGGCGCCTGCTTCCATAGCCAGGAACGAAGCGTCCTCAATCAGTCCGCGCTCCTTGAGGGCGCCGGTCTCGAGGATCACTTTCAGGTGCACAGCGGGGTTGACGGCGCGGATGGCACAGCCGATTTCCACGATCTCGCGCTCGGCCTCTTCGTAGCGGTTTTCCAGGAACGAGTTGAGAGCCAGCACGATATCCACTTCATCAGCACCGTCTTCCACGGCCATCCGGCACTCGGCTATCTTCACGGGAAGCGGGCTCTGGGAGGCCGGGAAGCAGCCACCCACGACGGTCACGTGCACGTCCTTGTCGGCGCGCGTCGTAGCCACTGTCCGTGCGAAATTGGGATAGACGCAGATCGAGGCAGGCAGCGGATAGTCGGGGAAGGTGTCGTGGAAGCGGTTCACCTTCCCGGTCATCGCGGCGATTTTCGTGTAAGTATCCGAACCATTGAGGGAGGTCAGGTCGATCATCCCCAGGACGGCTTTGTAAATGTCTCTTTTATCCATATGGGCTGTTTATATTCTGTTTTTGCTGTCGATGCAGATGGTCACCGGGCCGTCGTTGACCAGGGCGACCTGCATCTCGGCGCCGAACACGCCGCTGGGAATCGGATGCCCGATCAGGGCGGCGAGGGCGGCCTTGAACTGCTCGTAAAGCGGGATGGCCGTCTCGGGCCGTGCGGCGGCTATGTAGGAAGGCCTGTTGCCCTTCTTCGTGGAGGCCATCAGCGTGAACTGGCTCACCAGCAGGATGTCGCCGCCAATGTCCACGACAGACCGGTTCATCACACCCTGCTCGTCGTCGAAAATGCGCAGGGCAGCGATCTTCCGGGAAGTCCAGTCGAGGTCTTCCGGACCGTCGGCCTCTTCGAAGCCGCAGAGCACCATCATGCCCTGTCCGATGGCCGAAACCTTTTCCCCGCCGATCGTAACCGAAGCTTCCGTCACTCGCTGGATCACTACGCGCATCGCCTTATTTGAGCTCCTCCTCGAGCCGTTTGATTTCCTCCTTGGACAACTTCTTCCGGTTCTTCTTCGATTGCTTGACCGGTTTCTCTTCTTCTATGCGCTCGATGGCCGGTTCCGTGCCTTCGCCGGTCGAGAGTTCTTCCCCGACGGGGCCCTCCTCTTTCCTACCCTTTCCCTTGCGGACGTTCTCACCAGGTTCCTCCTCTTCCTCCTCCGAAACGACGCTGGAAGGACGGACCGCCTCCTGTTCGAGTTTCGCCCGCAGGTGCTTGAACATCTTTGCCATCTGGTCGGGACGGTGCAGGTAGTGCTCCAGCGATGCGCGGAACTCATCCTTCGTGTAGCCATAGCTTTCGACGATAGGAAGATAGACCCGCATCGAGTCGAGTGCCACAGGCGTCGAGCCCTCGTTGAGGAGCTGGATCGTAGCGTCGGCCTTGTAGAAATCGGCCAGCAGCGATTCCATGTCCCCGGGCGGGATGATGCCCTCTTGCTTGCAACCGGGCAGCAGCGGCAGGAGAACGAGCACAAAGATCAAAATCGTTTTTTTCACCTTCCGACACATTTTACGTCGCTTCAAAGTTAGCAATTTTTATGTATTTATCTAACTTTGCATTTTGATGAACCGGAGGTTTTCAGATTTATTGGTCATCGCAGGTGTCATTCTGTTGCTGACAGCCTACGGCGCGGCCGGATGGCTTGCACTCCCGGTGGCGGAGCGCGCCTTCCTTCCGACCTTTTCCGCCGTCGGCGTGATCCTGGTCAACTGCGTGCTGCTCTATATGCTCAACGAACGGCTCCTCTCCGGTACCAGCCTGCTGGTAGCGGTCCTCTATGCCGTCCTGGCCACGGCACGGCCCGTCTCCCTCGTCTATACGCCTTACCATACGGCCAGCCTGCTGCTGGCAGTCAGTATCTGCGCCTACCTCCACTACAACGCCGACCGCCCCTCGCTGAAATATCTCGTCGGCGCCTGGGCCGCCCTGGGCACAGCCGTCCTGGTCGCCCCGCAACTGGCATGGCTGATTCCCATCTACGCCCTCTCCTCCGTCGGCAAGGCGGAAGACAAGGTCAAATTCTGGGTAGCCGCCCCGCTGGCCCTGATCCTGCCGGTCGCCGCCTGGGCCGGCATCTGCTATATCCGCAACGGTGAAGCACCCGGCGCCCTCCTCAGCCAATTATGGAGCGGGATGTGTGCCTTCGAACGTCCGTCCTTCCCCTACTCCGCTGCAACGATGTGCCGGCTCCTGCTGACCGTCATCGCCGCACTCCTGGCCATCGTCCACGTCGCACGGCGCCTCGACAGCTACAAGACCGCCCAGGCCCGCGCCTGCATGCGGCTTATGATCCTGACGCTGTCCCTGTCCGTCCTCACGCTGCTTTTCTACAGCCATCCCGCCATTCCTTCCGGACTGCTCACCGTCCTCCCCGTCGCCCCGCTGCTGGGCGAATATTTCAGCCACGCCGTCCGCGGGAAAGGCGTCGGGACACTGGCCATCGTGCTGATCCTCCTGCTGATAGCTGAACGCGTCTCTTATTTCGTATAACCAAAAAATGTCAATGATATGAAAAAGTTCGTCGGAATCCTCATCGCCGTCCTCATCCTGGGACTGGCCGCCTTCATCTACTTCCGCTTCTACTTCGTCTTCGGCGAAGGCGTCCGCAGCGGTGAACTCAACTACGTGGTCTACAAAGGCGTCATCTGGAAAACTTACGAAGGCAAACTGATCCAGACCGGCATCAAGGCCCAGACCACCGGTGTCCAGTCCAACACCTTCGACTTCTCGATCGCCGACAAGGAAATCGCCGAGCGCCTGATGACCGAAAGCGGCAAAGTCATGGACCTCCACTACAAGGAATACTTCGGCCGCCTCCCCTGGCGCGGCCACACCCGCTACATCGTCGATGACATCCTCTCCATCAAGGAAAAGACCACCACGATCGACGACCAGAACGAAGCCGTCCTCAGCACCATCGCCCCCGGCACCGAAGGCGCCGACACCGTCGTTCCGGGACTGTATTGACCAGGCTTTACAGCAGGACCGAAAGATAGACCAGTACGCAGAAGACGATCGAGGCGATGCCGTTGGCTGTGAAGAAGGCGGCATTCAGGCGGGAGAGGTCTTTCGGGGAGATGATGACGTGCTGCCAGATGAGCATCGCCAGGAAGAAGACGCCGGCGGCGATGCCCCAGAAATCCGTGAGGCCGGCCTTCAGAAGAAATAGCGGAACCAGTACGAATTCCGGGATGTGCACGCCCCAGGCAATCTGCATCGCACGACGGCGGCCGAAGCGCTGCGGGATGGAATGCAGGCCCTCTTCGCGGTCGATCTCTTCGTCGGCCAGGGCATAGAGGATGTCGAAGCCGCTCGACCAGAAAAAAACGATCAGGCTCAGCAGCAGGGCGGCCGTGGAAAGGTGTCCCGTTACGGCGATGCAGGCGCCGGCCGGCGCAATCGAGAGGGCTGCGCCCACCCCGAAGTGACAGAGCCAGGTAAAGCGTTTCAAATAGCTGTAGCCCAGAAGGAAAATCAGGGCAACGAAGGAGAGGCCCCCGCAGAGCGGATTGATGGTCCAGGCTACCGCCACGAAAAGCGCGGCGTTCACGAGCGTGAACACCAGCGCCTGGCGTGGCGATACCCGGCCGGCCGGCACATCACGGCCGGCCGTGCGGGGATTGCGTGCGTCGATCTCGCGGTCGGCCCAGCGGTTGAAGCCCATCGCTGCGCTACGGGCGAAGACCATACAGCCCAGCAACTGCAGCAACAGGATCCAGGTGAAATGCGATTCCGGTTCCTGCAGCGCCAGCAGAAAGGCGACGAGCGCAAACGGCAAGGCAAAGACCGTATGCGCGAACTTCACCAGCGAAGCATACTTTCCGACCGTGGGGAAGAATGCCATCGGCTAACGGAGCATTGCGCCGAATTTGTTCTCGAAGGTTTTGAGCAGCTTGGCCATCGTCGCTTCGACAGCGGCGTCGGTCAGGGTTTTCTCTTCGTCCTGGAGGATGAAGCTGATGGCGTACTGTTTCTTGTCAGTCAGGATCTTCGGTCCGCGGTACACGTCGAAGAGATTCACCTGCCGGAGGATTCCGCGGGCTGCCTGGAAGGCCGCCTTGCGGAGATCGGCGAAGGAGACGCTCTCATCGAGCAGCAGGGCAAGGTCGCGGCGAACTTCCGGGAAGCGCGGCAGTTCCTTGTACTTGATCTTGTCGCGTTTGACCAGTTCGAAGAACACCGGCCAGTCGATCTCGGCCACGAACACGGGCTGCTTGATGTCGAAACGCTTGAGAAGCGATTTGGCGACGGTTCCGGCCACGGCCAGCCGCTTGCCGCCCAACTTGTAAGTCAGGCCTTCGGCAAAAAGATCGGCCGGTGCGGCATCGGTCTCGAGGTCGTAGATGTCAGCTTTGAAACGCTTCAGGAGCAATTCCAGATAGCCCTTGAGCGCGAAGTAATTGCCCGCTCCGATTTCGTTGCGCCAGGACTTGGCGCCGGGACCGGTGACCACCAGGCAGAGACGCATCTCCTCGCGATAACTCTTGAGCTCGGCGCGCGGATCGACGGCATCTTCCTTCGGACGGAAGCTGTAGCAATTGCCGATCTCGAACAGACGCAGGTTGTTGTTCTGGTGGTTGATGTTGCGTTCGACCACTTCCAGGGCATTGAAGATCAGCGTCTGGCGCATCACATTGAGATCGCTGGAAAGCGGATTGACGATCTGCACCGACTGTTCGGCGGGATAGGTCTTGAGGCCTTCGTAGTACTCCCCTTTCGTGAGGGAGTTGTTCATGATCTCGATGAAGCCGCGGTCGGCAAGCAGGTCGGAAACCGTCTTGCGGACCTTCTCCGGATCGGGATGGGCCGACGGGTTGATGGAAGCCTTCATGCTGACCGGCAGCTCGATGTTGTTGTAGCCGTAGATGCGGAGGACTTCCTCCACCACATCGCATTCGCGCGTAACATCGACGCGGTAGGCCGGTACGGCCACGGTGCAGCCGCCTTCCGTCTCATTGCAGATTGCGAAATCGAGACTCTTCAGGATCCGTTTGTAGGTTTCGACACCCAGTTCCTTGCCGATGAAGCTGTCCATCCGGGCATAGCAGAGTTCCACCTGCGCGGGCTCGAAAGGCTTGCCGCAGCATTCCTGCGGGGCACCGACTACGGTTGCACCGGCCAGCTCCTGAATGAGCAGGGCGGCTCGGCGGGCGGCCGTCATCGTGGCGGTCGGGTCGATGCCACGCTCGTAGCGGAACGAGGCGTCGGTCTTCAAGCCCTGCCGCTTCGAAGTCTTGCGGATGGAGACCGGATTGAAATAGGCAGCCTCGAGGAACACCTCAGTCGTGGTTTCGGTCACGCCGGAATCCACACCGCCGAACACGCCGGCGATGCACATCGGACGTTCCGTATCACAGATCACCAGGTCGTCCTGGCAGAGCGTGTGTTCCACGCCGTCAAGTGTCGTGAACTTGCAGTCGGGCGTGCTGCGGCGCACCACGACCTTGCGGCCGGCGATCTTCGCCGCGTCGAAGGCGTGGAGCGGATGGCCCATCTCGTTGAGCACGAAGTTGGTGATATCCACGATATTGTTGATCGGGCGCTGGCCGATGGCCATCAGGCGCTCCTTCATCCAGTCGGGCGAAGGGCCGACTTTCACATCCTTGAGGGTGATGCCGATATAACGGGGGGCCAGATCGGGAGCCTCGACCACCACGGGGATGGCTTCCCCTGCCCCGGGCTTGAACCCGCTCACATCGGGGAGGGTCCATTCGACCGGGATGTCGTGCTGTACGCAATAGGCATACAGGTCGCGCGCCACGCCGATGTGGCTGGCACCGTCCACGCGGTTCGGCGTCAGACCGATTTCGAAGAGCGTGTCTTCCTTCAGATGGAGCTGCTCCCGGGCAGGCGTACCCACGACGGCCGACGGGTCGAGCACCATAATGCCGGAATGGTCGCTGCCGATGCCCAGCTCATCTTCAGCGCAGATCATGCCGCAGCTCTCGACGCCGCGGATCTTCGAGCGCTTGATCTTGAACTTGGAACCGTCGTCGGTCGGAAGGTCCGTCCCGACGGTCGCCACGAGGACCTTCTGGCCTTGTGCCACGTTGGGCGCGCCGCAGACCACTTGCAGCAGTTCCGGTGCACCGGTATTGAGTTTAGTCACATGCAGATGGTCGGAGTCGGGATGCGCCACGCATTCGACCACTTCCGCCACGACGACGCCGGCCAGTCCGCCGGGAATCTGCTCCACGGTCTCCATGTGCTCCACTTCCAGTCCGGTAGAGGTCAGGATCGCCCCCACCTGCTCCGCCGTCAGGTCGAATTTCAAATAATCCTTCAGCCAGTTGAATGAGATGTTCATATCGTTTGTATTTTTTATGATTCGAAAAGGGATTCCACAAATTCTTTCTTGTCGAAGAGCTTCAGGTCCTCGATCTTCTCGCCCACCCCGATGAACTTGATGGGGATCTTGAACTGGTCGCTGATGCCGATCACCACGCCGCCCTTGGCCGTGCCGTCGAGCTTGGTGACAGCCAGTGCCGTCACGTCGGTGGCGCGGGTGAATTCCTTGGCCTGCAGGAAGCCGTTCTGCCCGGTCGACCCGTCGATGACCAGCAGCACCTCGTGCGGTGCGTCCGGAACCACCTTCCGCATGACGTTGCGGATCTTGGTCAGCTCGTTCATCAGGTTGACCTTGTTGTGGAGACGGCCCGCCGTATCGACGATCACCACGTCGGCATCCTTGGCCACGGCGCTCTTGACGCTGTCGTAAGCCACGGAGGCCGGGTCGGAACCCATCTCCTGCTTGACGATGTCCACGCCGGCGCGCTCGGCCCAGATGACGAGCTGGTCCACGGCGGCGGCCCGGAAGGTGTCGGCCGCGCCGAGCACCACTTTCTTGCCCTGGGAGCGCAGCTGGGAGGCCAGTTTGCCGATGGTCGTGGTCTTGCCTACACCGTTGACGCCGACCACCATCATGACATAGGGCTTCTTCGAAAAGTCGAAAGGCGCCACGCTCTTGCCGTCCGCCGCTGCGTCGAGCAGTGCGATGATCTCCTCGCAGAGATAGCGGTTCACTTCGTCGGTGCCCAGATACTTGTCGCGGGCGACCCGCTTCTCGAGCCGCTCGATGATGTTCTGGGTGGTTTCGACGCCGACGTCGGAGGCAATCAGCACCTCTTCCAGCGAGTCGAGCACCTCATCGTCGACCACGCTCTTGCCCGCGATGGCGTGGGAAAGCTTCTCGAAGAGCGAACGCTTGGTCTTCTCCAGGCCGCTGTCGAGGGGACGTTCCTCCGCCTTGTCTTTCTTTTTCCAATTGAAAAGTCCCATATCACAAAGGTTTATACAATTCTCTGATACATCCGTCGGCCAGGGCTTCCAGCGAGGAGATGCCCATTTCCGGCGGGAAACCCGTCTGCTGGTAGGCGACGGGAAGTTCGGTACAGGCGCCCACGACAGGCAGGCGCTCGATCTCCCAAAGTTTCTCAATGGCGGCGCGGTAGCGCACGCCGGCCTCTTGTTGCTTGCCGGCTTTGACCAGGTCGGTGATGTCGTGGATTTCCACGCGCATGGCTTCGTCGGGGATCCGGAAACGGTAGCCTGAGGCGGCGGCGTGGCGCTGATAGATGCCGGTATTCATCGTTCCGAGCGTGGCCGTGAGCCAAGCTCCCTCCGGGCTGCGCTCCTGGCAGGTGCGGATGGTTTCGTCGATGATATGGATCACAGGCACGCCGATCAGGCCCTGCTCCAGGAACTTGTCGATGAAATGATGGGCGGTGTTGCAGGTCACCACGAGCCGGTCGGCACCCCAGCGCTCGAGCGTCTTGAGGCCGTCGAGCAGATAGGGTTCGGGATCGGGGCCTTTCCCGAGCAGAAAAGTGGTACGGTCCGGCGTCACCGTGTGCGAATAGACGATCATCCGGGGATGCTCCTGATCACAATCGGCCGGGGCCTTGACGGCCAGCAGCCGCAGGAACTCCGCCGTGGCGGCCGGGCCCATGCCGCCGAGAACGCCCAATGTCAATCCGTTATGCTTCATTGTTCTTTTTCTTGTTGGTATATTGTGCCATCACCACACCGGCCATGGCTACCACGATGCCGGCCATCTGCAGGGGATGCAGGTTGTCCTGCCCGAGCAGCGAGGCGGCGACAGCCGACACGATGGCCACCAGCGGCAGGAATACCGTGGTGCGCGTCATGCCGATCTTGTCGACACAGGCTGCATAGATCACGAACGCGACGCCCGAGCAGAGCACCGCCAGGGCAATGATCGGCCGCAGGACAGGCCAGGACAGATATTGCGGCGTCCAGGTCGGAGCGTCCCAGATCAGGAACGGGACCAGGAAGAAGCCGATGGCCAGGATAAACTGCCAGGTGACGATGGCGAAAGGATTGTATCCCTTGTTTGCCAGTTTCTTGCAGATGGCCGTGTAACCGGTCGAACCGATCGCGGCCAGGAAAAGGATGGCGATGCCGTAGAGATAATCCGTATGAAGGTTCCCGCCGATCAGCACGAACGCGATCACGCCCGCGACAGCCACGAAGATACCCAGACGATTCAGGCTGGAGAGCTTCTCCTTGAACAGGATCCGCCCCACGATGAGGCTGAACACGGGAATCGTGGCGATGATGACCGAGCAGAGGGTTGGCGAACCCGTAATCTTCAAGCCGAAAGTTTCCCCCAGGAAATAGAGGAAGGGCTCGAAGGCCGTCATGGCGGCGAACCATTTGAAGTCGCCCTTGCGGATCTGCTGGAACTTGCCCGTGAGCACGCTGAAGAGGGTAAGGGCGGAGGCGGCGATCACCATCCGGGTGAAGATGAAGGTAAAGACGGGCACCTGTCGGTCCAGCACCCGGTCACTCCAGAGGAAGGACATCCCCCAGAGGAAGACCGTCAGCAGGATCAGCGCATACCAGACCAGGCCCAGGCCTTTCCCCTTCCCACTCATCGGCGCGGACGGATTTTGCGGAAACGCAGCTTCAGCACGCCCCAGAAGGCTTCGCCGAAGATACCGGAACTCATCTTCGAGGTTCCTTCCTTGCGGTCCTCGAAGATGATAGGTACCTCAACCAGCTTGAAGCCCAATTTGTAGGCGTTGTATTTCATTTCGATCTGGAAGCCGTATCCACGCATCTTGATGCGGTCGAAATCAATGGTTTCCAGAACTTTCCGGGAATAGCACTTGAATCCGGCCGTGGTGTCATAGACTTTCATCCGCAGCACCGTCCGGACATACGCGGAAGCGTAGTACGACATGATGACCCGGCCGATAGGCCAGTTGATCACGCTGATGCCGTTGCAATAGCGGGAGCCGATGGCCAGGTCGGCGCCGCCTTCAGCACAGGCGGCGTACAGACGCGGCACATCGGCCGGCTTGTGGGAAAAATCGGCATCCATTTCGAAGATATAGTCATATCCGTGTTCCAGCGACCAGCGGAAGCCCGTCAGATACGCCGTTCCCAGGCCCAGTTTACCGCTCCGCTCAATCAGATGGAGCTGCTCCGGAAACTCCTGCTGCAACCCCTTTACGATGGCTGCCGTGCCGTCGGGCGAACCGTCGTCGATCACCAGGATGTGGTAATCGCCGTCCAGGCCGCGCAACGTCCGGATCATCCGTTCGATGTTCTCCTTCTCGTTGTAGGTGGGAATGATGATGACTTTTCTGTCCATAGTACCTGCATTTTAACCTATCTTGCAAAGATAGGAATTATTTCCTACCAATCTACTTCCAGGTCAAGCCACTGCGAGTTCGCCGCGCTTAATATGCCATAACCGCCATGGACATTGGAATAAAGGGGCACGCCCTCTGAAAAGAGCTCGGTCAGGCCGGTAACACGCATCTTGTAGGACTTTCCGTACCAGTACATGCTCTCGTTGACGGAAGCACAGTGCAGGGAGAAACGTTTCACATTTTCTACGGGCGGCAGACCGGAAATCGTAATGGTGAAGACGTGGCGCTGTCCCCGGATCATTTCGTCGGTGAAGAAATGCTCGGCATCCATAAAGGATTCCAGGACGCTTTCTCCGGTTACGCCCTGGAAAATCACGTCATTGCTCGTGAAGTCGAAGGGTTCATCGTATTCCTCCGGCATATACGGGTAACTGGAGGTCAGGACCGGTTGCAGGAAATAGAAGTTCTCGCGGGCCGCATCGTCTGTCACGGCCAGCGTGATTTCCACCTCGTGGTATTCATCGTCGTCGAGGATCCATTCCCAGTCTTCCGCCGTCATCCTCCTCCATTTGGCGGAGATGAGTTCGAAAGCGGGATTCAGCGGGACATCGGTTTCCGCCCACACGGGATCGAAACCCGGGAATTCCGCTTCCAGACGGATGTGGTCGCCGGGGGCCGGCACGTAGGTGGACACATAATCCAGATGCGGTACGCCCAATTCGGGTCTCCACTCAAAAAGATAGGGAGTCTGGGAGCCGTTCACGAAGCAGCGCACCTTCCCTTCTTCAGGCTTGAGCTTCTCAATGAAAGCATCTCCGCTCCAGGTGTCCGAGAGGAAGAAGATGGATGATGCGACATAGACCTCCAGCGGTTTCCCCACCTCGGCCTGTGAAGAAATGGTCAAGCGCGGTTCCGTCTGTTCGCCCTTGAATTCGATGATCTTTTCGCAAGCGGCACCCAGCAGGAGCGTCAACGCGGCAGCACAAAGCAAAGCAGTCTTTTTCATAATCTTACTCTCCTAGAACTCATAGTTATACGAAACCGACGGCATGATCGGGAAAATGGACAGTTGTTTCAGATTCGCGCCGTCACGATAGACCAGGAAAGGATTGTTCCGGTTGTAGGCGTTGTAGACGCTCAGGCTGATGGTACGGTGGTTCCCGTTGCGGAACGTCCGCTTGAAGTTGACGCCCAGGTCGAGGCGCTGGTACGACGGCATCCGGTAGTTGTTGCGGCTCTCCAGATAGTCAAGCGGGGCGGTATGCTGGATAAACGACCCTGTCTGCATGTCGTATGCCGGAATCACCTGCAGGGTCTGAAGGGCCAGCGAGCCGCAGATGCCGGTGCCGAAAACGAAGGTAGCCGCTACATCGATGTCCTTGTTGATATCGTAGGCCGCCGTGATACTCAGGTCGTGCCTGCGGTCGTACTTGGCCGGGAAGGGATTGCCCAGATTGATGATGTGGCCCTCCCGGTCGAACTGGCGCATGGTCTTCGACCAGGTGTAGCCGATCCAGCCGGTGAGCCGGCCTGTTTTCTTCTGTGCCAGGAATTCCACGCCGTAGGCCCAGCCGCGGCCCATCGCAACTTTGTCCTCCCAGCCCGATGTAGAGCCGAAGAAGGAGGCGCCGTCGCGGTATTCCAGGACATTCTCCATGGTCTTGTAGTAACCCTCGACCGAGAGGTCCACCGGTCCCAGGCTGTAGAAGACGCCTGCCGCGCTCTGGTACGAGCGCATCGGCTCGATGCGGGCCGTGGCCGGCACCCAGAGGTCG
Organism: Bacteroidales bacterium UBA3290; assembly: GCA_002361615.1. Lineage (GTDB taxonomy): Bacteria > Bacteroidota > Bacteroidia > Bacteroidales > UBA932 > Cacconaster. The sequence goes on along the minus strand of DETK01000032.1, from coordinate 9,901 downwards.
GTCGGCAGCGATACGTTGCTGTTGCTCAGCATATGGACTGCCTGGCTCATCTTCGACCAGGAAGCCTTCAGGGACAGGTCGTCCGTAAGCAGCGCCCGGACACTCACGCGGGGCTCCAGGGAGTGATACGTACGGCCATCGGTATCATAAAGGGAATAGCGGAGGCCCAGGTTGAGTTTCAGCCACTGGGTAACCGCCCAGTTGTCTTCCACATAGGCGGCCGCCTCATTGGTGAAGAGGTTCTTGTCGCCGAACGTGGTGTCGACCCCGCTCTGCTGCTGCATCGGCCCTTCCATGCCGAAATGGATAGCTGTCACGGAAGGTTTGAATGCGTGACGGATATACGTGGCGCCGAAGCGGATGTCGTGCCGGGGATCGGGATTGAATTCGAAGTCGGCTGCCGCCGAAAGGTCGTTGATCAGCGAATGATAGCCCAGGTTGAATTCCGTATCATATCCCTCCTTCTCATACTTTTCATTTCCCGTAATATCGAGCTTGTGGCGATATTGGGTATAGTTGACCGTCGTGTTGACGAAGAGTCTGGGGCCGAACACGTGGTTCCAGCGCAGGGAGCCCACGATGTTGCCCCAGTTCCAGCCCAGGTTCATCCGGGTGGCGGCTGTACCTTCCTGCATCTTGATGCGGGCGTACACCTTGTCATCTCCCATATAATAGCTCGCATAGAGCTTGTCGCGATTGGAGAACGTATGGGTCAGCTTGGCATTGACGTCGTAGAAATAATAGCCGCCGGTGGCTCGCTCCAGCCCGTCATCTATCATCTTGCGGTACATCAGGATAAACGGCTGGGACAGGATGTCGTAGTAAGTGCGGCGCGCCGACAGGTTGAAAGTGGTTTTCCCCTTGACGATGGGTCCTTCCACCTGGAACTTGGCCGCCAGGTTGCTGACCGAGGCGCTGCCGTGGAATTCCTGGTCGTTGCCGTCTTTCATGCGCACGTCCAGGATGCCCGAGAGGCGGCTGCCGAAGCGGGCCGGGAAACTACCTTTGTAGAGGGTCACGTTCTTGATGGCATCGGCGTTGAAGACCGAGAAAAAGCCCATCATATGGTTGACATTGTAGATGGGGACGCCGTCGAGCAGCAGCAGGTTCTCGTCGGGACCGCCGCCGCGGACATACAGTCCTGCAGAGCCTTCCGTGCCCGACTGCACGCCGGGAAGCAGCTGGATGGCCTTGATCACGTCGACCTCGCCGCCCAGGGCGGGAACACGCTTGATTTGGTGGACGGGGACCTCGATGGCGCTCATCTGCGTGCCCCGCACACCAATTTCGGAGCGGGAAGCCGTGACGGTAGCCCCGGAGAGGAATTCCGCGGAAGGTTTGAATGCCACGTGGATCACCGTGTCGCGCGTGAGCCTGAGCTGCATCTCCACGGTTTCATAGCCGATATAAGAGTACGACAGATTGACCTCGCCTGCAGGCAGGGTCAGCGTATAATAGCCGTAGTTGTTGGTGACCGTACCCTGGCCGGAGCCGCTCTCCACCAGGGCTGCGCTGATCAGCGACTCGCCCGACGAGGCGTCGGTCATATAGCCGCTGACCGTGTACTTCTTCTGGGCACCGCACACGGCGGGGACCAGGATGAGAACCGCCGCGGACAGCGCGGCGATCCTGTGTTTCATTACGCTACCTTTCATCTTTTCATTCCTTTGAGAGAAAGTCCGATCCGGCGACGGTCGAGGTCGACGCTGACCACCCTGGCTTCGAGTTGCTGGTGCACCTTGAGCACTTTGGAAGGATCGGACACATACTTGTCTGCCATCTGGGAGACGTGGATCAGTCCGTGTTCGTGGATACCGATGTCGACGAAGGCACCGAAGGCCGTGACATTGGTCACCACACAAGGCAGGATCATCCCGACGCGGACGTCGTCGATCGACTGGATTTCCTGCGAGAATTCGAATACGTGGATGGCGCCGCGCGGATCGCGGCCACGCTTGGCGATTTCGGCCATCACGTCGGTCAGCGTGGGCATGCCCACATCGCCCGATACGTACCGTTTCAGGTCGATGCCGGAGCGGATGGCTTCATCCGACAGGAAGGAAGCCGTCGGCACGCCGGCGTCGGCGGCCATACGCTCCACCAGGGCGTAGCGTTCCGGATGGACAGCGGTGTTGTCGAGCGGATTGGCCGCACCGGGAATCCGGAGGAAGCCCGCGCACTGCTCGAAAACTTTCGCACCGAGGCGCTTGACCTGCAGCAGCTGGTCGCGCGAAGAGAACGGACCGTTCTCCGTGCGGTAGTCCACGATATTGCGGGCCAGCACCGGGCCGATGCCCGAGACATAGCGCAGCAGCCAGCTGCTGGCCGTGTTCAGGTTGACGCCCACGCTGTTGACACAGCTTTCCACCGTCTCGTCGAGCCGTTCCTTCAGGAGGTTCTGGTCGACGTCGTGCTGGTACTGCCCGACGCCGATGCTCTTGGGATCGATCTTCACCAGTTCAGCCAGCGGGTCCATCAGCCGGCGGCCGATCGACACGGCGCCGCGCACCGTGACGTCGTAGTCCGGGAACTCTTCCCGCGCCACTTCCGATGCCGAATACACCGAAGCACCGTCTTCGCTCACCGAGTACACCCGTACGCCTTCCGGAAGAGGGATCTTCTGGATGAAGGCTTCCGTCTCGCGGCCGGCCGTACCGTTGCCGATGGCGATCACCTCGATCTTGTAGGCCTCCACCATCTGGGAGATCTTGCGCATGGCCGCCATCTTCTCGCTCACAGGCGGATGCGGGAAGATGGTCTCGTTGTGGAGCAGCGCGCCCTGGGCGTCGAGGCAGACCACCTTGCAACCGGTGCGGAACCCCGGGTCGATGGCCAGGGTCCGCTTCTGCCCTACGGGCGGGGCGAGCAGCAGCTCGCGCAGGTTCTCTCCGAACACGCGGATGGCCTCCACGTCGGCTTTTTCCTTGGCGGCGGACAGGACTTCATTCTCGATGGAAGGGTGCAGCAGCCGCTTGTAGGCGTCTTCGATGGCGGTATCGACCTGGGCGCGGCAGGCCTGCGACGGCCGCCGCTTGTTCTCGTACACCTTGCGGCCGATCCGCTCGACGGCGTGGTCGGGATTCACATCCATACGGACGCGCACATAGCCCTGGTCGCGGGCCCGGAGCATCGCCAGCAGACGGTGCGACGGGATCCGGTCGATACGCTGCGAAAAATCGAAGTAGTTGCGGTAGTTCTGGGCCTCTTCCGTGTCTTCCTTGCCCTTGACCACACTCGAAGCGACGGTGCCCCAGCGCGTGTAGAGGTCGCGCAGCTGCGAGCGGACCGGCTGGCTGTCGGCCATCATCTCCGCGATGATGTCGCGCGCACCGGAGAGAGCCTCTTCGCTTTCGCGCTCCGGATGGTCGAGTTCCATCGCCCAAAGTTTCATTGCCAGGGGCTCGTAACCCTTCTCACGCGCCACGGAAGCACGGGTACGGCGTTTGGGCCGGTACGGAAGGTACAGGTCTTCCACCGTCTGGGCGTCCACCTCGTTTTCGATGGCGCGCCGCAGTTCGTCGGTCAGTTTTCCCTGCTCCTCGATGCTCCGCAGGATGGCTTCCTTGCGCTTTTCCAGTTCGGTGAAGCGCATCCAGTAGTGGCGTACGGCGGCCACCTGCATCTCGTCCAGGGCGCCGGTCCGCTCCTTGCGGTAGCGGCTGATGAAGGGGACCGTGGCCCCTTCCTCGAAGAGTTGGATGCAATGTTCTACCTGCCAGGCAGCTGTCTGCAGCTGACCGGCGATGTGGTCGATGTACAGGCTATTCATCGGAAACGGCTTTGAGCTGGTCACGGTAGGAAGAGAAGATCTTGCTCTTCGAAACGAATCCCAGGTATTTGTTTTCATCGTCCAGGACCGGGAGGTTCCAGGCCTGCGTCGATTCGAATTTGTTCATCACACTGTCCATCTTTTCGTCCATATAGACGAAAGCCGGGGCACTTTTCATCACATTATAGACCTTGACCGTGTCGTAGTGCGAGCGGTCGAACATCATGGAACGGACGTCGTCGAGCGTGACCACGCCCTGGAATCGGTCCTGGGCGTCGAGCACGGGAAAGAGATTGCGCCGCGAGGTCGAGATGAGGTGGACCAGGTCGCCCAGGGTCGCGTCGTAGCGGACCGGGGTGAAGTCGCGCTCCACCAGGTCGGCGGTACGCAGGAGCGTGAGCACCGCCTGGTCGTTGTCGTGGGTCAGGAGTTCTCCCTGCGCGGCGATGCGTTTGGTATAGATGGAATAACGTTCGAAGCCACGGATGGTGCCATAACTCACCGCGGCCGTCACAATCAGGGGAATCAGGAGTTCGTAGCCGCCGGTGATCTCGGCGATCAGGAAGATGGCCGTCATCGGCGCCTGCATGACGCCTGCCATCAGGCCGCCCATCCCCACCAGCACGAAATTGGCTTCAGGCACCACGGCCAGGCCCGAGAGATTGATCAGGCGGGCGATCACGAAACCGGCCAGTCCGCCGCTCACCAGCGTCGGACCGAAGGTGCCGCCCACGCCGCCGCCGGCATTGGTAAAAGCCGTGGCGAATACCTTGAAGAGCATGATGGCGGCGAAATAAACCAGGAAGAGCCAGGGACTCGACTCCAGGCTGCTGCCGAAGATCGACGGCACGGAGCCGGTGTCGTTGTTGAGCATCAGCGAGAGCGAGCTGTATCCCTCACCGTAAAGCGGCGGGAAGAGAAAGATCAGCACGCCCAGCAGCAATGCGCAGAGGGCCCAGCGTGTGTACGGACTGCGGAACCGGCGCATCCGGTCTTCCACTTTCAGGGTCACGCGGATGAAATAGAGCGACATGAAGCCGCAGAAGACGCCCAGCACGAGATAGAACGGGATGTTGGCCATCCGGAACGCCTCGATCGAACCGGCGAACTGCACCTCTGTTCCCATGAAGAGATAGGTCACCACCGTGGCGGTGACCGACGAGAGCAGCAGCGGCAGGATGGCGTTCATCGACATGTTGAAGAGCAGGATCTCGAGCGTGAAGAGCACGCCCGCCAGCGGCGCCTTGAAGATGCCGGCGATAGCCGCGGCAGCGCCGCAGCCGAGCAGCATCGTCATGTTCTTATACGACAAGCCCGCCTTCCTCGCCACGACCGAGCCGATGGCGGCGCCCGAATACACGATCGGCGCCTCGGCTCCGACGCTGCCGCCGAAACCGATGGTCACGCTGCTGGCCGCGATGGAACTCCAGGTGTTGTGGGCCTTGATGTTGGAATCATTCTTCGAGACAGCCTGCAGCACCTTGGTCACGCCGTGGCTGATGTCGTCCTTGAGCAGGTAGCGGACGAAGAGCAGCGAGAGCAGCATGCCCACGCCCGGATAGAGCAACAGCAACATTCCGTCCATCGGACCCCGGAACCAGGAGGTAAGCCCGGTCTGGATCCAGCGGATCAGGGTTTTCAGCAGGATTGCCGCGCATCCGCACAGCAGGCCTACCAATACTGCGAGCAGCAGCAGCTTGGTTTTTTCGCTAAGGGTAATTCTGGCTTTTTCAGTCTTCACCTTCCTCCTGGGCAGCTTCGGCAGCAGCGATGTCATCGTCCGATGCCGGGAAGCTTCCGCCTTCTCCATCTTCCCCATCATCTCCATCCTCGTTCTTGAATACTTCTTCAGCATCTTCGTAGTCGTCCACCTTCACCTTGATCTTGACCAGGTAAAGCGCGTCCGGAATCTCCAGGGTGACGGCATAGAAAGAAGTGCCGTCAGGCTTGTCAACCTTGAATATGTCTCCCATATAATCGGCATAGCCGTGCGGATACTTTTCCTTGAAGGCATCCAACAGTTCCTCCGACATGTTTTCGTAGCTGATGACAGCACGTTTCTTAGGGATGTTTTGTCCTGACATAGTTCGTATAAATTTGGTTGTGCAAGTATAGGGGATTTTTTTGTTCCGACAAAAAAAATCAACGTTTCTTGAAGAAAAAAGATTTTTGGCGTTGTTTTTTGGCGATATTGCGTTCCACGAAGAGTTTTTTGCCTGTCCGCGGGTCCCGGCCGGTATGGAACATTTCGGTCGAAACGGTCATCGGCGTTGGTGTGAAATCCTGCACCTGCTCGGTCCGGATCCCGCGGAGGGCCGGATGTTTCGACAGTGCTTCCATATCCTGCATCGTGCACCCCGGATGCGCCGAAATGAAGTACGGGATGATCTCGTACTTGAGTCCCCGCTGCCGGACGAGCTTCCAGAACTCTTTCTCCAAGCGCTCGAACAGGCGGAAGGAAGGCTTGCCCATGGCATCGAGCACGTGGTCTTCCGTGTGCTCGGGCGCCACTTTCAGGCGGCCGCCCGTGTGCACCGTAACCAATTGCTCGAAGTAGCGCCGCCCGTCTTCCGAGAGGAATCCGTCGGCATCGAGGAACAGGTCGTAGCGGATGCCGCTTCCGATATATACGTGCCGCACGCCAGGCACGGCGAGCACCTTCTCATAAAGCTGCAGCAGCGGCGTATGGTCGTGCTGGAGATTGCGGCACAGGGCCGGATACAGGCACGAGGGACGTTTGCATTTGGCACAGAGGGACTTGTCGCGACCTCCCATCCGGTACATATTGGCCGTCGGCGCGCCGAGGTCGGTAATCGTGCCCTTGAATTCTGGATGGTGCGTGAGTGCTTCCACTTCGCGCACGATAGAAGCCTCGCTGCGCGACTGGATGGTCTTGCCCTGGTGCGCCGTGATCGCGCAGAAGTTGCAGCCGCCGAAGCAGCCGCGATGCGTCGTGATCGAGAACTTGATCATATCGTACGCGGGGATGCGCTTCCCCTTGTAGCGGGGATGCGGCAGGCGCGTGAAGGGCAGGTCGTAGATCCAGTCCATCTCCTCGGTCGTCAAGACGGGACCGAAGAGGATGCGCGGCAATTTGTCCAGCGTTCCGTTCTCGCAGGCCCGTGCCACTTCGAGGATGGGTTTCTCCCCCATCCCGGCGATCAGCAGGTCGGCGCCGCTTTCCTCCAGGATCGGCGGCTTCATGCAGTCGTCCCAATAGTCATAGTGGCGCTCGCGCCGCAGCGACGCCTCGATGCCGCCGATCACCACCGGCACATCGGGCCAGAGTTGCTTGAGGATCTTCGTATAGACGATCGTCGCGCGGTCGGGACGCGCTCCGGCGCGGCCTTCGGGCGTGTAGGCGTCGTCGCTTCGCAAGCGTCGGGCGGCGGTATAGTGATTGACCATCGAGTCCATCGCGCCGGCACTCACGCCGAAAAACAGGCGCGGACAGCCCAGTTTGCGGAAATCGCGCAGATCGTCGCGCCAGTTGGGCTGCGGCACTACCGCGACCCGGTATCCCTTCGCTTCCAGCACACGCGCAAGCAGCGGTATGCCGAACGAAGGATGGTCCACATAGGCATCACCCGAGAACAGGATTATGTCGATATACTCCCAGCCGAGGGCTTCGACCTCTTTTTTGGATGTCGGAAGGAATTGCACGATACAAAGATACCAAAAAAACGGCGTCTAGAGCGGATCGACATCGACGATGATGCCGGTTTGCCCCTTGAAATCGCGTTCAATCTGTTCCAGCCGGTCGGCAAAGGCCCGTTTGACGGCAGCCAGACCGCGGCTGCGCGGCAGCTTGACCCAGAACTGTGCGATATGCTCGCCGGCCACCACATCGACCGCCGGCGTAATCGGGCCGGCGATGTCGGCGATGCCCACAGCATCCGCTGCCTCCTTCACCAGACGGCACACATTCCAGACGCGCCCTTCATAGCGGTCTTTGACTGTGACGGAAATCATCCGTACGTACGGCGGATAGGCGAACTGACGGCGCTCTTCCAGCATGCCTGCGGAAGAAGCGCCCGGCTGCCCGGCGCGGAGCAGCCGCTGCAGCACGGGATGGTCGGGCTGCGCGGTCTGGATCACGATCCGGCCCTGCGCGCCCCTCCGGCCCGAGCGGCCCATCAGCTGCGTGATGAGTTGGAAAGCCCGCTCGTCGCTCCGGAAATCCGGCACGGCGAAAAGACTGTCGGCGCTCACGACCACCACCAGGGCCAGCTTCGCGAAATCGAATCCTTTGGATATCATCTGCGTCCCTACCAGGATGTCGATCCGGCCGGCCGCAAAGTCACGGATGAGTTTTTCCTGCACGGTCTTGCGCTCCGTCGTATCAGCGTCGAAACGGGCGACGGTCCGGCCCGGGAAGGCGTCCTGCAGCTCTTCCTCCAACTTTTCGGTGCCGGCTCCCCGTTCGGCGAGCGCCACTTCGCCGCAAGAGGGACAGCGCATCGTGAAAGAGCGGTGATAGCCGCAATAATGGCACGAGAGTGTATTGTTGAACTTGTGATAACTCAAGGTAACGTTGCAGTGCGGGCAACGGACCGGTTCTCCACAAGCTTCGCACTGAACTACAGGCGCATAAGCCCTCCTGGAACGGAACACCAGCACCTGCTGGCCGGCCTCCAGGACAGCGGCCATCTCCTTGAGCAGCTTGCGCGAGAACGAACCCTGCATATTGCCGAGCCGCCGCTCCCGCGTCGTATCGATGAGCTCGACCTTCGGATCCTCTCCACCATGGAAACGCTCCGGAAGCGCGACGCGTACGAACTTGCGCGTCTGCACGTTGTAGAGCGCCTCGCAGGAAGGCGTTGCGCTGCCCAGCAGAACGGAAGCGCCCCGTCGCGCAGCCAGCATCAAGGCCGCATCGCGTCCATTGTAACGGGGAGCCATATCATCCTGCTTATAGGAACGGTCGTGCTCCTCGTCTATGACGATCAGTCCGGGATTCCGCAACGGAAGGAACACGGCGGAACGCGTGCCCAGCACGATGCGGGGCGTCGGATCGCGCCGCAAGGTATCGATCACCCTGTAGCGCTGGGGAACGGTTGTCTGGGAATGGAAGACCAGCAGGCGGTCGCCAAAAACGTCGGCGATCCGTTGCTGCAGCTGCTTGGAAACAGCGATTTCGGGGACAAGATACAACACGTCACGTCCCTGCCGCAGCTGCTCCGCAGCCAGATGGAGATAAATCTCCGTCTTGCCGCTCCCGGTAACGCCGGCCAGCAAAACGGGCTTCCCTGCGGCAAATCCGCCGCGGATCCGCTCCAACGCGGCGCCTTGCGCCTCGGATAGCGGCTTCATCTCAAACGCTGGTGCGTCAGCCCGCATCTCATCGGCTACCGCCGACGACGCGCCGGGCGCAAGCTCTTCCTGCTTCTTCGATGCACGCTTCTTGCGCCGTGCCGGTGCCTCCGGCTGCAGCATCGCCCGCTGCAGGCCGGCATTGTAGGCCGCCTTGAAGACCTCTCCCGGCGTACAGAGATAATAATCGGCCACGGCATGCCAGAACGCCAGTTCCTCGCCACTCACGGGCGGCTTCTCCACACGCGCAGCCACCTCGGCGATGGCCGACAGGCTCACGCCGGCCGGAGCCCTGTCGCTCACACGCAGCACCACGCCCAGTGCCAGATGCCCCCGCAAGGGAACCTGCACCCAGTCGCCGATAGAGGCTGACCAGCCTTCCGGCAGCCGATAGGTCAGCGCATCCTTAAGCTTGAGAGGCAGCAACACCTCGACATATCTCGTCTCCACAGCCATTTCTGTCGCCATTTTCGAAGAATCTTCTGCGAAAATAACATTATTTTTTGCAGAATGAAAAAAATCCTTACCTTTGCAGTCCCAATCCGGTGCTGTAGCTCAGATGGTAGAGCAATGGACTGAAAATCCATGTGTCGGCAGTTCGATTCTTCCCAGCACCACAAAAAAAGAGATTTGCTTTCTGCAAATCTCTTTTTTTGTGGTGCTAAAGCACCGTTCCTACCGGGGGCTCCGCCCCCAAACCCCCGCGTCCTTTCAGGACGACCCGCCTTGCGGGCTTGTAATGTTGCAAGCCTTTCTGTTTGTGGTGCTAAAGCACCGTTCCTACCGGGGGCTCCGCCCCCAAACCCCCGCGGCCGTTCC
>DETK01000005.1:11761-61502 GCA_002361615.1 Bacteroidales bacterium UBA3290 | reverse complement strand
GTCCAACTTTTGGGGGGCACATCATCTCGGCCCTTGGCGCAAAGGGAACACCGCGAGAAGGAGCCGGAAGAAGGACCGGCTTGCGGCTGTTTGGCTGTCCCAAAGAAATTTCGTATTTTTGAGAATTGCTTTGGCAAAAATAGAATTAATCCATCCTCATATGAAAAAAATCATCCTTCTGGCAGCTGCGTTGATGGTGACGCTCAGCGCATTTGCCGCCAAACCGCCGCTGGACCATTCTGTCTATGACAATTGGAAGAGCGTGAGCGGCCTCACCGTGCAGAACGACGGTGACTGGGCCCGCTGGACCGTCGCTCCGCAGGAGGGCGACCTGGTACTCCATCTTTATAATGTGAAGACGGGAAAGACTTTCGACCTGGAGCGCGCTACGGGCGCCAGGATCTCGGAAGACGGCAAGAAAGTCGTGTTCCGCATCACCCCGAAGTTCCAGGAAACGCGGCAGGCCCGCATCGACAAGAAGAAACCCAACGAGATGCCGAAAGACAGCCTGGGTATCCTCGACCTTACGACGGGCCGCATCGAGCGCTATCCCTTCGTCAAGAATCTCCGGATCAGCGACAAGCTGAACGACTACGTTGCCTTCCAGGATGCCGACAAGCCGGCGCCGAAGCCGGAACCGAAGGCAAAGGAAGCCGGTGAAACCAAGGAAGGCGAGAAGCCGGCCAAGCCCGAACCCAAGAAAGCCGAGCCTAAGGACAATCTTTATATCCTGAACATCAACACCCTGGCCATCGATACGATTGCCTGCGTGGAGTCGTTCATCGTCTCGGAAAAGGGCGACAAGGTGGCCTACATCACCAAGCCCGACAAGAAGGACAGCGTGAACGTGCGCGGCGTCTTCCTCTATAATCCCGCCTCCCGGGCGAAGACCGAAGTGCTGACCGGCGAGAAGCAGGCGACCTTCAAGAGCCTCGCCTTCAACGACGAGGCCGACCGCCTGGCCTTCTTCGCTACGCTCGACACCGCCAAAGATGCCAAGAAGAGCCTCGATCTCTATCTGTATGACGGCGCCAAGGCTACCAAGGCCGTGGCTCACGACTCGTCGAAGCTTCCGAAGGGATGGAAGCTGGGCGATGCGGCCGCCGTCCGTTTCTACGATGATTTCGTGACCTTCGGCACCTGCCCGATCCCGCGCGAGAAAGACACCACGCTGGTGGAATTCGAGCAGCCCAAGCTCGACATCTGGGTGTGGAACGACGAGTACATCCAGCCCGTGCAGAAGAACAACCTGCGCCGTGACCAGGCCAAGACCTATCTGGCGAAAGTGAACTTCGACGGCAGCGGCTTCGTCCAGCTGGCCGACGAACAGATTCCGAATGTCAGTTTCACCGACAAGAACAAGCAGGACTACATCATCGTCTCCACCGACAAGCCGTATCGTGTGCAGCGCAGCTGGAGCTATGCGGCGCATAGCGATATCTACAAGATGTCGCTCAAGGACGGCAAACGCGAACTCATCTGCAAGGACGCCCCGTTCAGCAACCTGTCGATCTCTCCCGACGGCGCCTATGCCGTAGGTTTCCAGACCAAGGAAAACAACTGGTATCTCTATACGCTTGCCACGGGCCAGTTCAAGGAACTGACTTCCCAGCTCGGCGTCACCTTCTGGAATGAAGAGGACGACCATCCGGCCGATCCGGGTGCCTGGGGACGCGCCGTCTGGTCGGAAGATTCGAAGTTCTTCTGGATTCCGGACCAGTATGACATCTGGCAATTCGATCCCACGGGTGCCGTTGCGCCTTTCCGCGTGACGGAAGGTGTCGGCCGCAACACCAAGACCACCTATAATTATACCAATCCGTACTCCGATCCTGAAGCCCGCGGTCCGATGGGCTTTGGCGGCGCCGAGGTCAAGGCCGGCAAACCCGCCTGGTTCACGACCTTCAACCATACGACCAAGGAGCGCGGCTACGCGATGAAGGACCTCACCAAGAAGAAAGCGAAGCTGCAGAAGATGGTAGAAGGCCCCTGGAGCTTCGGCAGCCTGGTCGTCTCGGCGGGCAAGAAGGGCAACGCCTATATCTATACCCGCGGCAACTTCGAAGACGGCAACAATGTCTGGATGACGCGCGACAATTTCAAGACCCAGCAGCAGATGAGCGACATCAACCCGCAGCAGCGCGACTACAACTGGGGCACGGTGGAACTCGTGAACTGGACCAGCGCCGACGGCAAGCCGCTCGAAGGCCTGCTCTTCAAACCCGAGAACTTCGATCCGAAGAAGAAGTATCCGATGATGATCTACTTCTATGAGCGCAATTCCGAGACCCTCTACAACAGCCGCGTCCCCGCACCGAGCGCTTCGACGATCAACATCCCGTATTTCGTCAGCAACGAATACCTGGTGTTCGTACCCGACCTCGTCTATACCGACGGCCATCCGGGCCAGAGCTGCCTCAAGTGCCTGATGCCGGGCGTTGACATGCTGTGCCAGTATCCCTGGGTGGATGGCGACAACATGGCCATCCAGGGCCAGAGCTGGGGCGGCTACCAGGTGGCTTACCTGATTACCCAGACGAACCGCTTCAAGGCGGCCGGCGCCGGCGCTCCTGTCAGCAACATGACCAGCGCCTACGGCGGCATCCGCTGGGAGAGCGGCATTGCCCGTACCGGCCAGTATGAGGAAGGCCAGAGCCGTATCGGCAAGGACCTGTGGAGCGGCTTCGACCTCTATGTGGAGAACTCCCCGCTGTTCCACGTGCCGAATGTGACCACGCCCGTGCTGATCATGCACAACGATGCGGACGGCGCCGTGCCGTGGTGGCAGGGCATCGAGTTCTACAACGGCCTGCGCCGCTGCGGCAAGCAGGCATGGCTGCTGCAGTACAACGACGAAGCGCACAACCTGCGCGAGCGCCGCAACCGCAAGGACCTGAGCATCCGCCTCAGCCAGTTCTTCGACCACTTCCTCAAGGGCGCTCCGATGCCTGTCTGGATGTCGAAGGGCGTTCCCGCTACCCTCAAAGGCATCGAATACGGTTATGGATATGATGAGGACTAAACGATGAAACGATTCGTATTTGCATTGACCATCATGGCTCTTATGACCGCATGCGGTGAGAAGGCGCCGAAGGAACCGGTGCTCGAAAAGCACGACGTGGCCATCGTTGACGGCCATTTTACCCCCGAGATCATGCACCAGTTGGGCAAGGTCTCCGACCTGCAGGTCTCGCCCGACGGATCGAAGATCCTCTACGGCGTAGCCTACACCTCCATCGAAGAGAACCGCAGCAACCGCAACCTCTTCGTAATGAACATCGACGGCAGCGACAACCATCAGCTGACGCATTCACCCAAGAGTCTTTCCAACGCCCGTTGGATTGACGGCGGCAAGCGCATCGCCTACCTGAAGGGCGGACAGATGTATGTGATGAATGCCGACGGCAGCGGCGCGCGCCAGGTAAGCAATGTACCGGGCGGCATGTCCGAGTTCAAGATCCACCCGAAAGGCGACTACGTGATGTACGTCTCCGAGTTCAAGGTGGACAAGAAACCCGTCGACATCTATCCCGACCTGACCAAATCCACGGCCCGTACCATCGAGGGCCTGATGTACCGCCACTGGGACCACTTCGTGGAGAACATCCCGCACACGTATTTCGCCAAGTTCGACGGCAAGACGCTCGGCGAAGGGGTGGATATTCTCGACGGTGCGCCGTTCGAGCTCCCCACCGAGCCTTTCGGCGGCCTCGAACAGCTCGATTTCGCCCCGGACAGCTACCAGATCGCCTATTCCTGCCGCAAACTCACCGGCCGCGACTACGCCTTCTCCACCAACACCGACATCTATGTGTACAACATGGAGGAGCAGGCCGGCGTCGGCCATCCGCAATACAACGCTTCGGCCGGTATGATGGGCTACGACACCGAGCCTGTGTGGTCGCCCGACGGGACGACCATCGCCTGGCTGAGCATGGAGCGCGATGGATACGAGGCCGACAAGGTCCGCCTGTTCATCTCCCCGATCGTCTCTGGCGAACGTATCGAGCTGTCGAAGAACTTCAAGTACAATGTCGGTTCACCGGTCTGGTCGCCCGACTCGAAGGAAATCTACTTCAGCGCTGAAGTGGAAGGCGTCAAGGAGATCTGGAAAACCGACCTGAAGGGCAATTTCAGCCGCGTGACCAAGGAACACGAATGGTATGACTACGGTACCCCGATCCTCGTGGGCGACCGCATCATCACTACCCAGACCTCACTGCTGCGTCCGGCCGAAATCGTTTCGATCTCGCTGGCCAACGGCACCTGGAACGTGCTCTCGCACGAAAACGACGAGATCTTTGCCAAGCTTGAGGTTCCTTCGGTCGAAGAGCGCTGGATTCCGACTACCGATGGCAAGAAGATGCTCACCTGGGTCGTCTATCCGCCCAAGTTCGATGCTTCGAAGAAGTATCCGGCCATCCTGATTTGCCTCGGCGGCCCTCAGGGCGCCATCACGCAGGGCTGGTCATACCGCTGGAACTACCGCCTGATGGCCTCGCAGGGCTACATCGTGGTCCTGCCGAACCGCCGCGGCACGACGGCCTTTGGCCAGGAATGGTGCGAACAGATCTCCGGCGATTACATCGGCCAGAACATGAAGGATTACTTCTCCGCAGCCGATGCGCTGAAGGCAGAGCCTTATGTGAGCAAGATGGCGGCCGCGGGCGCCAGCTACGGCGGCTACTCCGTGTACTACCTGGCGGGCATCCACCAGGGCCGCTTCTCGGCCTTCGTGGCGCACGCCGGCATCTTCAACGAGGAATCGATGTATATGTCGACCGAAGAGATGTGGTTCCCCGACTGGGACAACGGCGGCTGCAAGACCCCCGGCGTCTATATGGCCGGCTCGCCGTGGAGCAAGACCCCGGCGTCCGTCCGCCACTACGCCAACTCGCCGCACAAACTGGTCCAGAACTGGGACACCCCGATCCTGGTCACCCACGGTGAGCTGGACTACCGCGTCCCCGTCGAGCAGGGCATGTCAGCCTTCAATGCCGCGCAGATGATGGGCGTCCCCTCGAAGATGATCCTCTTCCCCGACGAAAACCACTGGATCCTCAAGCCCCAGAACTCCGTCCACTGGAACCGCGAGTTCTTCGCCTGGCTCGACCAGTACTGCAAGTAAGCTTTCGATGTGACCCCGGGTGCCTGACCCGGGGTCTTTTCGACCTGTGGCGCGCATCGTTTTCCATATCGACGTCAACTCCGCTTTCCTGAGCTGGACGGCGGTCAAGCTCGTCCAGGAAGGCCAGCCCGACATCCGGCTGGTGCCTTCGGTGGTGTCGGGCGACCCGGACGACCGGCGGAGCATCATTGCCGCCGCATCGATTCCGGCCAAAAAGTTGGGAATCCGGTCCGCACAACCCCTGTCGATGGCGCTTCGGAAGTATCCGCAACTGGTCATCGTGCGGGGCGACTGGCATTGGTACAAGCAGTGCTCTGACGCTTTCATTGCGATCTGCCGCAGATACAGTCCCGTCCTCCAGCAATTCAGCATCGATGAATGCTTCATCGATATGACGCTCAGATGCGGCGGCCGCGACCCGGCGGAGGTTGCCACGCGCCTGAAAGACGAAGTCAAATCCCGGCTGGGATTTACCGTGAATGTCGGTGTCGGGCCCAACAAGCTGCTGGCCAAGATGGCCTCCGATTTTGAGAAGCCCGACAAGGTACATACGCTCTGGGAAAATGAAATCCCTGAAAAGATGTGGCCGCTGCCCGTCCGCGACCTGCTTTGGGTCGGACGCAAGACCGAAGAGCGCCTCGTGGCCTACGGCATCAATACCATCGGCGACCTGGCCCGGCTGGAGGCGGGTCAGCTGACACGACTCGTCGGCCGCAAATTCGCCCAACAGCTTCACGACAACGCCAACGGCCGCGACGATTCCCCGGTGGAAACCGAAATGGCCGAAGCCAAGAGTTACAGCGCCGAGCGGACATTCAAAGGCGATCTTTCCGACCCGAAAGCCCTCGACCGGGAACTGTTCAACGTAGCCTGCATCGTGGCCCACCGTATCCGGCGCGATTCCTTCCGTGCATCGACCATCTCGCTCACGATCAAGTACAAGGATTTCACCGTCGCACAGAAGCAGTGCCAAGTTGCGCAGCCTACCGACGTGACAGCGGTAATCCTGAATGAGGCCCGCCGGATGCTGTCAGAAGTCTGGGACGGAGTTACGCCCCTGCGGCTCGTCGGCCTCGGCGTCAGCAAACTCACCCACGAATCCGTCGTGCAGATGTCGCTGTTCGAGGACCCGAAGATGGAATACTATCGGGAATGGGACCGGCAGTACGACGAGCAGCGGGCGCTTGCCGAAGATGCCCGTTTGCTGGCCTATGAACGCACGCACAATCAGACGGCCTCAGCAGAGATTCAGACGGCTTCAACGGTCTCGCCGGTTTCGTCGTCCACGACCGCTTCGACCAACGACCCCTTGATCTTCAGACATCCCGACGGAGAGTCAGCCCTGACGGCAGCCAAGAAAGCCATCAAGGAGCATCCTTCCTACCGCTTCCAGCGGCGCAGGTACGGAGGAGCCGCGGGCCGCACTGACTGTTTCGAAATCCTCGACGGCCAGACGGTCATCGAGCGACACCTGATCTGTTCCACCACGACCTGACGGCTCCCCTGGCTGGCTTAAGCAAGCTGCCTCCCCGCCTAACGCTGCCAAACAGCCGCAAGTCCGTCCTTCTTCCGGCTCCTTCTCGCGGTGTTCCCTTTGCGCCAAGGGCCGAGACCGGGGCTTGGCGCAAAAAAACGGCCCTACAGAGCGTGTAGGGCCGATCAGGTTGCGGCTGTTTGGCGAAAGGCCCGGTGGGCCGCTAGCAGAGTTTCAGGAACACCTCCATGGCCTGGTATTCGGCCATGCCGAGTTCGTCGTAGAGGCGGGCGGTGTTCTGGGTACGTTCTTCGGCGCGCTGCCAGAACTCGCGCGGATCTTCGCCCGGGAAAGGCACGATGTCCTTCTGGGAGAGGTGGCGGAAGATGGCATGGCGTTTCTTGATGACCTCGTCGGGGCTCAGGGGGACGGCCATGTCCACGCGGCCGAGTTCCCATTCCATCCAGGCACCGCGGTAGAGCCAGATGTGCGTGTCGACGATCCACGGACAGCCTTCTTCGCGGAGCTGCTCAACAGCTTCCAGCGCGGCTTCCGTGCAGACGCGGTGCGTGCCGTGCGGGTCGGCCAGGTCGCCGGCCATGAAGATCATGTGCGGTTTCAGGTCGGAGATGAGCTTCTTGATGATGTCCACGTCGGCCTGCGTGCGCGGATTCTTCTTGATGCCGCCCGATTCGTAGAACGGAAGGTTGAGGAAGTGTGCGTTCGTGTTGTCGTCCAGTCCGAAGGACCGGACGGCGCCACGGGCTTCGCTGCGGCGGATGGCACCTTTGATTTCCAGGAGCTTGCGCGGCTCCGGTTCCCCGGGGACCTTGCTGTCGACCAGCGCCTTGACTTCGGCGAACTTGTCGGCGAAGCCCAGCTGGTAGGCGGCGTCCATCATCTGGAGCACCACGTCGTCGTGGACAGCCACGTTGCCGGAGGTTTCGTAGGCTACGTGGACGTTGTGTCCCTGGCTTGCCAGGCGGATGAACGTGCCGCCCATCGAGATGACATCGTCATCGGGGTGCGGCGAGAAGATGAGCACGGTCTTCGGGAAAGGCTTGGCGGACACCGGACGGGTCGAATCGTCGGCATTGGGCTTGCCGCCGGGCCAGCCGGTGATGGTATGCTGCAGGTCGTTGAAGACGTCGATATTGATCTTGTCGTAAGGGCCGAAGCGTTCGATCAGCTCGCCCAGCGAGTTGTCGAGATAGTCTTTTTCCGTAAGCTTGAGGATGGGCTTGTGGACGGTCTGGCAGAGCCACACCACGGCGCCGCGGACAAATTTGCGCGTCCAGTCGCAGGGGCCGATGAGCCAGGGCGCTACGATGCGGGTGAGCTGGCCGGCGGCGTTCTGGTCGACGAAGAAGCTGATGTCTTCGTGGGCCTGGAGATAGGAGGCCGGGCAGGCCGGGTTCGGGTTGTCTTCGGCGATGGCTTTTACGGCGGCGGCCTTGTCTTCGCCCCATGCCATCAGGACGATCTTCTTGGCAGAGAGCATCGTGCTCAGGCCGATGGTCAGGGCCATCGTCGGGGTGGAGGCCATGTCGCCGTTGAAGAAGCGGGCCTGGCGCTTGCGGGAAGGATAGGAAAGGCGCACGGTGCGGGTGCGGCTCTTGGGCGTAGTGCCGGCTTCGTTGAAGCCGACCTGTCCCTGTTCGCCGATGCCGATCACCAGCAGGTCGAGGTTGCGGGCGATCTGGTCGAAAGCGGCGTTGTATTCGGTGATTTTGTCCTGCGGGACACTGCCGTCCGGGATATGGATGTTCTCTTCGAGGATGTCCACCTTGTCGAGCAGGGCCTCGTGCAACTGGTAGTTGCGGCTCTGACGCTCTTCGCGGGTGGAAGGATAATACTCGTCGATCGAGATGACCTCCACGTTTTTGAAAGACACTTCACCGGCCTGGTAGCGGCGGGCCAGCTCGTTGTAGAGCGGGGTCGGGGTGGAGCCGGTGGTCAGGCCGAGGCGGAACAGGCGCCCTTCGGTCTTCCGGATGGCATCTACGATGAGGTCGGCCACGGCATTCGAGGCCGGGAAGGCGTCGTCGAAAATGTGGGTCCAGACTTTTTCATAGGAGTGAAGGATTCCTTTCGGCAGGTCTTTCTCGATCAGGCCGCCATCATAGGGGAGGGTAAAGTGATCGCGTTTCATATCCTTGTATTTTATCTGTGCAAATATAGGAGTTTTGCCGTAACGATATACTCCCCAAAAATAGGGAGCCGCTTTGTTTTCTCGCGGGATTTGTGTATTTTTACCGATTGCAAACCCAAATACCATCGATATGTTCGAAAAAGAAATCTATATCTCGCGCAGGAAACGGCTTCTGGAAAGCGTGAAGGAAGGCGTGATCCTCCTGCTGGGCAACAGCGAAGCCAGCTGCAACTATCCCGATAACCAGTACCAGTTCCGTCAGGACAGCTCGTTCCTGTACTTCTTCGGGCTCGACAAGCCCGACCTGGCCGCCGTCATCGATGCCGATACGGGCCGGGAAGTGATTTTCGGCAACGACGTGGACATCGACGACATCATCTGGATGGGCCCGCAGCCCCTCGTTGCCGACCAGGCGGCAGAAGTCGGCGTCCGCGAAACGGCGCCGCTTGCCAAACTGGCTGATTGCCTGAAAGAAGCGAAAGCCAAGGGCCGCACCATCCACTTCCTGCCGCCCTACCGCAACCACAACAAGATGCTGTTGCACCGGATGCTCGGCATCCCGCTCGACGGCTTGAAGGAAGCAGCCAGCGTGGCGCTCATCAAAGCCGTGGTGGCGCTTCGTCTGGTGAAGGAGCCGTGCGAGATCGTTGAGATCGACGAGGCCTGCAACCTGGGCTACACGATGCACGTGACCGCGATGAAGATGATGCGGCTCGGCATGGTGGAGCAGGAGATCGTGGGCGTGATGGAAGGCGTCTGCCACAGCGGCGGCGTGATGACCTCGTTCCCCACCATCCTCTCGCAGCATGGCGAAACGCTCCACAACCACTGCCACGACGCCGTGCTCACGGAGGGCCGTCTCTGCGTGATCGATGCGGGCGTTGAGATCGCCTCGCACTACTGCTCCGACAACACGCGTACCCTGCCCACGGGCGGAAAGTTCACCCAGAAGCAGAAAGACATCTACAATATCGTCCTGGCCGCGAATGACTACGCGCGCGAAGCCTCCTTCCCCGGCGTGACCTACCGCGAAGTGCACCTGGGCGCCTCGAAGATCATCGTGCAGGGCCTCAAGAACCTGGGCCTGGTGCGGGGCGACGTCGACGAGATGGTGGCCGCGGGCGTGCAGGGCCTCTTCATGCCGCACGGTCTGGGCCACAACATGGGCCTCGACGTGCACGATATGGAAGACTTGGGCGAGAACTACGTGGGATACGATCCCGACCAGACCCGCGCCAAACAGCTTGGCCTGGGCTCGCTGCGCATGGCGCGCAAGCTCGTTCCCGGCCACGTGATTACCGATGAACCGGGTATCTACTTCATCCCCGCTCTGATCGAGAAATGGAAGAGCGAAGGCCACAACGCACAGTTCGTGAACTTCGACAAACTGGAGAGCTACTACGACTTCGGCGGCATCCGCCTCGAAGACGACCTGCTGATCACGGCGCAGGGCGCCCGCATCCTCGGCGTGAAGCGCATCCCCATCACGGTGGAAGAAATTGAAAATACCATGTATACTGACTGATATGAATATGAAAAAGAGCCTCTTCACCCTTGCCGCCCTGCTGCTCTGGATTGCAGCGGGTGCG
Source organism: Bacteroidales bacterium UBA3290 (assembly GCA_002361615.1). Classification (GTDB taxonomy): domain Bacteria; phylum Bacteroidota; class Bacteroidia; order Bacteroidales; family UBA932; genus Cacconaster. The sequence continues at coordinate 51,159 of DETK01000005.1, read as the reverse complement.
CAGAGCATCGGCCAGGCCGAACTCAAGGAGATCCAGGGCAGCTTCGTCAAGGACGCCTCCACCAAAGCCATCCAGAACGCCCTGACGACCGACCGCGACATCAAGGCCTTCACCTACAACCACGAAAAGGCCGGCAAGATCGACCACTTCTTCAAGTATCGCTGCGATGTCAAGGGCATCACGAACCAGCTGAGTTCCGGACGCTGCTGGATGTTCACCTCGATGAACGTGCTGCGCCCGACCGTCATGAAGAAATTCGAACTGAACAATTTCGACTTCTCGCACAACTATTCCTTCTTCTGGGACCAGTTCGAGAAGGCGAACCTCTTCCTGGAGAACGTCATCGCTACGACCGACCGCGACATCACCGACCGGGACGTGGAGTTCTACTTCAAGGCGCCCGTCGCAGATGGCGGCGTATGGAACCTCTTCTGGGACATCGCCGAGAAATACGGCGTGGTGCCGCAGGAGGTCATGCCGGAGACCGAGCACTCCAACAACACGGCCCAGATGCGCGGCGTGTTGAACGAGCTGCTGCGTACCGGTGGCTGGCATCTGCGCGAGATGGCCGCATCCGGCGCCAAAAAGAAAGCGCTCGAAGCCAAGAAGATAGAAATCCTCAAAGAGGTCTACCGCGTGCTGGCGCTCTGCCTCGGCGAGCCGCCGACGGAGTTCACCTGGCGCTACCGGGATGCCAAGGGTAATGTCAAGACGCTCAAGACCACCCCGCTGGAGTTCTACAAGAGCATCGTTCCGAAAGACTACAATCCCGACACGTTCATCATGATCATGAACGACCCGACCCGCGAATACTACAAGGTCTACGACATCGCGTCGTACCGCAATACATATGAAGGCGTCAACTGGTGCTACCTGAACCTGCCGAACGAGGAGATCAAACCGGCGGCCCTTGCCTCGATCAAGGACAACAACCCGCTCTACATCTCCTGCGACGTCGGCAAGCAGAGCGACCGGGCGAAAGGCATCATGGACGTGGATTACTACGATTACGCCTCGCTCTTCGGCATCACGCTCGATATGGACAAGAAGGCCCGTATCCTCACCCGCCAGAGCGGTTCCTCGCACGCCATGCTGCTGATCGGCTGCGATACCGATGAGAACGACGTTCCCGTGAAATGGGAACTCGAGAACAGCTGGGGCCCCGCCAGCGGCAACCATGGCTATGTGACCTTCACCGACGAATGGTTCAACGAATACCTGTTCCGTATCGTCATCCCTCGGAAGTATCTCAGCGACAAGGCGCTCAACGCGCTCAAGACCAAGCCTGTCCAGCTCCCCGCCTGGGATTATATGTTTTGACGGGGCGCTGCCCCGAACCCCGCCGCTTCGGCCTGCTGTTGCACAGGCTCCCACAACGGCCTCCGCTAGTGCCTGATGGCGCATTTAGACACTTAAATGATTATTCTTAAAATTATCGCTGTCATCCTTGGCATCGCCGGCCTGGTGGGATGCGTACTTCCCGTACTCCCCGGGCCGCCGTTGTCGTGGGTCGGCATGCTGCTGGTGTTCCTGACCCATCCTGAAGGCATGACCAGCGGCCTGCTTATCGCCTGGCTGGTGGTCGCCGTCGTGGTGACGATTGTCGATTATCTGGCCCCTTCCTGGATTACCACCAAGACAGGCGGATCCAAGGCCGCAGGCCGCGGCAGTTTCGTGGGACTGATCGTGGGTCTGCTGTTCTTCCCCCCGTGGGGTATGATCGTCGGCAGTTTTCTGGGCGCGCTGCTCGCGGAAGTCTTTGTGAGCGGACGCGACGTCGTCGATTCGGTCAAACCCGCCTTCGGCTCCTTCCTCGGCTTCCTGCTGAGCACCGGCCTGAAGCTGACCGCTTCAGGCGTGATGCTCTTCTATATCATCAAATTCCTGTAAATAAAAGAGCCGCTCCAACGAGCGGCTCTTTCATCATTGCGTCATTCCCGGTTTGACCGGGAATCCGGGATCCTACCAGCCCGGGTTCTGCGGGATGAGGAAGCCTTCCATCTCCTGTGCGTTAACCCGGACGAACCCTGAGCAGCATCCTGGGCCACACCAGCATCCGCACCACGCAGATCTATGCCAAGATCACCAATAAAAAAATCAGCCAGGACATGCACGTCCTGGCTGAAAGGATCAAGGATTTAAAACTTCCTTCCTGAGATTACTGCTGCGTGGAGTCCCACCAGACGTTGATCGTCCAGACGTCGAGGGCGGTATTCCACATATCCAGCGTCATGTCAGCACCCGGGACCTCATTGCCGATCGCCTGCAGGTTGACCTTGTTGTAGTTGTACTCGTGCGAGCACTGCTGCCAACGGCGGAACTGCTTGCCATTCGGAATCTCTTGGAGGGCGAATTGGTCATAGTCGTGATAAATCGGCTGCTTCCAGTTGAGGAAGAGGTTCTCGTCGAAGTCGTAGCGGCGCATGTCGTTCCAGATCTCGACCGAGAAATGCAGGGCGATACGCTTCTGCGTCAAAATCTTACCGAGGGTGAGGTCGGCGGCCGTACCGATACCGTTGTTCAGGTAATCGTTGATCTGAGCGTCGGTCATCGGGGTGAAGGAAGGACATTCGGCCAGACCCGGATCACCGTTGACCCAGGCGTTGAGCGAGACGTTCATGCGGTCCATCGAAGCCTTGATACCGTTCCTGTAGGCGGTGAAGGCACCGGCCTTGTCACCCTGGTTGAACAGGATCTCAGCCTTGATGAAGCAAGCCTCGGCATAGGTACCCAGATAGGTCGGCGAGGAAACGCGGCTGTAGAACGAACCGGATTCACGGCTCTCGTTGCCGGAGGTCTTGCCGGCACGGCGGTAGAAGAGATCCGGAGCAGCAGCATAGCCTTTCGACTCGGAGGTGCATTCCACATAATAGATATCGTCGGCGCGGGCGGGGTTGTCGGTATTGACATACCAGCCGTTGGCCGCGCTCCAGTTGGCGCGCAGCGGACCGCCGGAGAAGATCGGGCAGTCGTCCGTGGTCATATCCACGCCGCGGGAACGACGCCAGTTGCCGACCCATTTGATGTCAGCCGGAGCATTGTCCTTGTTGCGGGAGTCGTATGCCCAGGGGATTATCTTGTCGGCACGCGGGTCTTCCACGCCATAGCCGCCGAAGTTCGTGAGGTTCTTCACGAGGGTCTCGGTCACCATGTAGCCGGCGTTCATACCGCAGACGGAGTAGATCGGGGAGTAGTCCACCGGCTCATCCCAGCCAAGGACGTCATGCGTCGTGCTGTTGTCGTCGGTGTGGTTGATCCACATATCGTCGGCGATGCTCTGGGGGCCGTTGTTGAGGGCTGCCAGGATCGTGGCGGTGTCATATTTGCCTTCGAGGTAGCTGCCGGTCTGCTTCTTGTTCAGTTTGGCGCAGTAGCGGGCCTTCAGCAGGTTGCCGAACTTGATCCATTTCTGGACGTCGCCGCCGCCCCAGTAGTCGCCGAGGGCGAGTGCGGGAACGGAAGGAGACTGGCTGCGGGAAAGGTATTCAAGACCTTCGTCGAGTTCCTGCAGGACACCGAGATAGATGGTCTTGCCGTTGTCATATTTCGGATAGGCGCTTTCACCGATGGCGTCGGTATACGGCATTTCGCCGTGAAGGTCGGTCATCAGCATGAAGCCGTAGGCGCGGATGATCTTGGCCACGCCGCAGTAGTGCCAGGCCTCGGCAGCCTCGGCCTTCTTGAACATATCCTCGATGTTGCAGGCAGCACCGACGAACCACCACTGGTAGGCGGTCGTGACGGCACCGGTCACCGGACGCCAGTACGACATGTACCAGTAGTTGCCGCCGCCGTTGTAGCGAGTCCAGTCACCCATTGACATACTGGAACGCCAGGCCGCGAACTGGGTGGCGCTGTTCGTATAGAACTCAATGTGTGCGAGACGATTCTGGAAGAGGGCGCTCTCCGAGGAAGGATTCTCGGGATCGACGTTCACATCAAGCCATTCGTTGCAGGAAGCAAGGGCCAGGATGCAGACGAACGCCATCAATATGGATTTCATGTATTTCATATTCTTCGTAGATTAATCGTTCATTCACTTTAGAAGGTCAGGTTGAGTCCGAAGGTCATACCGGAAGTAGCCGGAACATCGCAGTAGGCGAAACCGACGGAGGAAGAACCACCGACACCGGCACCGGCCACGGCCACCTCGGGATCACCGTTGTAGTTGGTGAACAGAAGCAGGTTGTTGCCGGCGATGGAGACGGAGGCGCGTTTCAGGAAACCGGTCTTCTCCATCCATTTCTTGGGGAATTCGTAGCTCAGGGAGAGCGTACGGAGACGGAGGAGGTTGACGCTGGTGATGTAGTTCGTGGCTTCCTGGGTGTAGTAACCCGTGTAGTAGTTCTTGATGATGTTGTAACCGCTCATCTCGACACCGTTGAACACATAGGTGCTTCCGGCGTTCCAGGAGTTGGTGGAGGTTTGATAATCAGGAACGGTGATTTCCTGCTGCTTGCCGTCGATGGTGACGGTCTCCTTGTGGGAGCCGGTCTGGACCACACCTTCCACGGTCAGGGTCTCGTTGCGCTTGTCCGCCGAGAACTGGCTCGTACCGGCGATGTCCATGGCATACTGCGTGCCGTTGAACACGTCACCGCCTACGCGGAATTCCCACAGCATGTTCAGGCTGAGGTTCTTCCAGGTGAAGGTGTTGTTGAAACCGCCGGCGAACTTGGCCTCGCGGTTACCGACTGCATAGTAGGTGTTGGCCGCATAGGTCGGCATGCCGTTGCCGTCGAGGATCGTCTTGCCATAGAACTGGGAATTGGCGTTGGTGCCTTCGATCGGCTCCACGTAATTCCACTTGTAACCTGCGATGGCCATGAAGTTGCCGCCGTTGTAGGAAGCAGCCTTGGCCGGGCCGTACTGGACATCCGTGACATACATCACATCCGTGCCTGCCGGCAGGCCGTCCAGGGTACCGCGGTTGCCCGCCACGTTGAGGGCGACGTCCCAGACAAAGTTCCGGGTCTCGATCGGGGTACCGCTGATGGACAGCTCCATACCTTTGTTATACACGTTACCGGCGTTGATCGAGCAGAAGATGTAACCCGTGGACTGCGGTCCGCGCGGGCTCAGGATCTGGTTGAACGAGTCGTTGGTATAGTAGGCATAGTCGATATGCAGGCGGTTCTTGAAGAAGCTCAGTTCGACACCGAGCTCGGTGGAACGGGTCATCTCCGGTTTCAGGTACGGGTTGCCACGCTCCCAGCTGTTGCCCAGACCGATCAGGCCGCCGAGATAGGTACCGACAGGCCAGAGGGAAGTAGCGGTTTCGTAAGCACCGGTATCCTTACCTACTTTCGCCCAGGAGGCGCGGATCTTACCGAAGGAGAGGATGTCATCGCTGATGATGCCGGCATCCTGGAGCGGCTGGGTGAAGACCACCGATCCGCTCACGGACGGATAAAAGTACGAACGGGCGTCGAGCGGCAGAGTGGAAGTCCAGTCGTTACGGCCGGTAACCGTCAGGAACACCGTATTCTTCCACGAAGCGCGGAACTCGCCGAACAAACCGATCAGGCGTTTGAGGCTGCCGCCGTGCGAGAACTGCTTGTTATCATTGGTCGCGTTGGCGTAGGAGAAGAACTCCGGAACGGAGAAGTTCCAGGCCATCATATAGACGCGGTCGGTCTTGTACTGATCGGTGGAGGCACCGAGCAGCAGGCCCAGGTCGAAGTCACCGATCTTGTAGTCCATATTGGAGAGGAGGGTGTTGTTCAGGTAATTGTAACGGGCCGTGTTGTCGGACATCATACCGCGCTGCCAGACCTGTTTGATGGCGGAGTTGGCCGCGATGCGGTTGGAGTTGATCTGCGTGTAGGAGTCAAGACCGACGCGGTAGGTGATGTTCCACCACTTGGCGATGTCGGCACGGACGTTCACGTTGCCGGTGACACGGTCGGTGTTGTCGTACATCTGGAAGTTGTTGATGATCCAGTACGGGTTCTCCTTGTCATCCCAGGGATCCTGACGGTCGGCGAACTGACGGTAACGGGTTCCGTCCTCGTTCAGATAGTGCGACATCTTGTCGGAAGGAGCCCAGGTAAATACGGAATGCAGGGCGCCGGAACCACCGGAACCGTAGAGTGCATTACCGGTCAGGGTGCGGTCGGTGTGGGCCTGCGAATACGCCACGTTGGCGCCGAAGGTGAAGATACCGATCTTCTGCTCGCCGTTGAAGCGGATGGTGTATTTCTCATATCCGGTCTTGGGGACGATACCGCCCTGGTTGAAATAGGAACCGGAGAGGAAGAAGTTGCTGTTCTTCGTACCGCCCGACACGTTGACGCTCTCGTCGAGGGTGATGCCGGTCTTGAAGAATTCGTTGATGTTGTCGTAGAAGACCTTGCCCTTCTCACCCCAGGAGTTGTAGCTGTAGTCGTTCTGGACGGTCTGCTTGTAGACGCCCTTCTCGTACTGGTCTTCAAGATAACCTTGCTTGTACTCGTTCTGGAAAGCGGGAAGAGCCTTAGCCCAGGCAGTCGTGAGTTTGGAGTTCACATTGACTTCCACGGCACCTTCCTTACCTTTCTTGGTGGTGATCAGGACCACGCCGTTCGCAGCGCGGGAACCGTACAGTGCGGAAGCGGCAGGGCCCTTCAGCACGGACATGCTCTCGATATCCTCGGGGTTGATATCCATCACACGGTTCGAGGAGGTCGTAGCGGAGCGGTAGGTTCCGTCGAAGCCGGAGTTACCGACCGGAGCGGAGGAGTTATCGTAGATGATACCGTCCACGACAAACAGAGGCTGGTTGTCTTTGCCTTCGGAAGCGGAGGTACCGCCACGCAGGATGATCTGGGCGCCGGAACCGGCAGCACCGGAAGATTGGGTGATGTTGACACCCGCGATCTTGCCGGAGAGGGAGGAGATCGGGTTGGCGGTCTTGTTCTTCATCAGTTCGGAAGCGCTGAGGTCCTCGACGGCATAACCCAGGGATTTCTTCTCCTTCTTGATACCGAGGGCCGTCACGACGGTCTCCTGCAGCATCTCGGCATCGTCGGCCAGGATGATGTCGATGACCGAACGTCCGGAAATGGCTACCGACTGGGTCTTATAGCCGATGCAGGTGAAGGTCAGGGTACCATTCGCCGGTGCGTTGATCTTGTACGCACCGTTGATATCGGTTGAAGTACCGATCGTCGTGCCTTCAACCACAACATACGCGCCGATGACCGGCTCGTTGTTGCTGTCGACCACCTTGCCGGAGATGGCCACATTCTGCGCAAACGCTGCGGCTGCCATCGACAGCAACGCGATTGACGCAAGCACAAATCTCTTAAGATTTGATAGTTTTTGGTTGCACATAAATGGGTTTTTTTAGGTTAATGTTGATTATATCTTTAAAGTTGTAACTCCTTGCTTTATTGCGTATTCTTTCAACTGGTCCGACGGTGCGGGCAAGTCAGGGCAAAGATATAAAAATAATGAAATGTTTGTTAGTTTTTTGTTGAAAACTCCAACCGTTTTTCACGGATGTCAATATAGGTTAAAAGGATTTGCGCAAGGCATAGCGGCAGGGTACTGTCGATGGCAGTCTGGGGGAAGGCGGTAACAAAAAAATGAAAAACGATATAGAATCTTGGAAAAAGTATGTATATTTGTATGCTAAGCGGATGATTTTTCGCCCGGATTACAACGAAACAAAACAACATATTTTATGTAACATAAGGTATTATTCGTTTTTTAACCTAAAATTTCATCTATGTTCGTTTCCAAACAACTTGGCCGTTTTCTCGCGGCCGTGTGCGCAGTGGTCCTCTCAGCAGGGTCTCTGCTGGCTCAGAACATGACCATCACCGGTAAGGTGGTGGACAAGAACAACGAGCCGATCATAGGTGCCTACGTGGTGGTGGCAGGAACATCCACCGGCACGTCGACGGGCGTCGACGGTGGCTATTCCATCAACGCGCCTGCCAACGGCACCCTGCAATTTACCTGCATCGGCTACAAGACCCTCGAGGTGGCGATTGAAGGCCGCCGGGTGGTCGACGCCATCCTGGCGGATGACGCCCTGATGCTTGAGAACGCCGTGGTCGTGGGCTTCGGCACGCAGAAGAAGGCGAACCTGACCGGCGCCGTGGCGTCGATCGACGCTTCGAAGCAGCTGGAGAGCCGTCCTATCCCGGACATCGGCCGCGGTCTGCAGGGCGCTACGCCGGGTCTTAACGTGCGTATCGCTTCGACGGAAGTCGGTTCCGACGCGATCATCCGCATCCGCGGACAGGTCGGTTCCTACAACGGTTCCGCTTCCCCGCTGATCCTGCTCGACAACGTGGAGATCCCCTCGCTGAACCTCATCAACCCGGACGACATCGAGTCGATCTCCGTGCTGAAGGATGCGGCCTCCGCCTCCATCTACGGTGCGAAGGCAGCCTTCGGCGTGATCCTGATCAACTCGAAGAAAGGCGCGCGTGAGAAGGAGACCGTGAAGGTCACCTACTCGGGCAACGTCTCGTTCCAGAACCTCGTCAACACGGGCGGCATCGCCGACGTGGACGGTCTGCACTACACGGTGGAGGCCGCCGAGCGTCTCGGCACCTTCACCCCGGTCGGCGCGTTCTGGCTCATCGACCGCGCGGGCTACAACGCCGCCGTGGCCTGGAAGGAGAAATACGGCAAGACCGTCGGCCCGAACGACCCGATGGTGTACGGCCGTGACTGGTATGTCGACGCCTCGAACCGCAAGATCGGCGTCCGTACCTACAACCCGTATGACTACTACGTGAAGAAGAACGCCCCGACGCAGACCCACAACATCTCGGTCTCCGGCAGCAAGGGCAAGACGAACTTCAACATCAGCCTCGGTTACCTCGACCAGAGCGGTATGCTGAAGGTGACGGACTACGACTGGTTCAAGCGCTACAACGCGAACGTGCGCGTCGACACGCAGATCAACGACTTCGTGAACGTCCACGCCGGTATGATGTACACCAACTCCACCAAGTCGTGGGCCTATGCGACGTCCTCGACGACGGCGGACGTATGGTACTACCTCTACCGCTGGGGACCGACCTACCCGCTGGTCGACAAGGACGAGTACGGCAACAACATCCGTACGGGTGTCTATGAGCTGAAGACCGCCAACCAGGCGACCATCAAGAGAAGCTATGCCAGCGTCAACGCCGGTGCGACGATCACCCCGGTGAAGAACTGGAACATCAACGTCGACTACACCTACTCGAACAATAACTCGCAGGAGCACGATCCCGGTATCCGCTACCTGGCCGGCAACTCCTGGAGCTCCGCCGTCAACGTGGACGGCACGACGATGGCCAACAACGAATGGTATCAGTACAACGGCCTGCCGTCGAGCTTCGTGGCCAAGCAGCTCCAGCTGCAGGACTATACCTCGAGCTACGACCTGATCTACCAGGATTCGTACACCTCGACCCGCCAGACCTGGAACGTGACCACCGACTACACGCTCAACATCGCCAACGCCCATGAACTCCGCTTCATGCTCGGTCTGAACTCCGTGGACTACAAGTACACGGGCGTCTGGGGCCAGCGCAAGGACCTGCTCGACATCAACAACCCGCAGTTCGCCCTGGCGACCGGTACGCAGACCTCCGGCGGTGACGCCTCCTGGAGCTCGACCCTCGGCTTCTTCGGCCGTCTGAACTACAACTATAAGGAACGCTACCTCCTCGAGGCCAACCTCCGTTACGACGGTACCTCGAAGTTCCCGACTCACTTGAAGTGGCAGTGGTTCCCTTCGTTCTCCGCCGGCTGGCGCGTGACCGAGGAACCTTGGATGCAGGGTACCAAGAACGTGCTGAGCAATTTGAAGCTCCGCGCTTCCTGGGGTTCGATCGGCGACCAGTCCGTCGCCTCGTCCCTCTACATCCCGACGATGAGCCTGCTCACCGACTACTGGCAGCACAGCGGCGTGCGTGACTACGCGTTCTCGACGCCGGGCCTGGTGGCTTCCGACATCTCCTGGCAGCGCATCGAGACCCTCGACTTCGGTGTCGACCTCTCGCTGTTCAACGCCTTCAACATCACCTTCGACTGGTACCGCCGTACCACCAAGGACATGATCGTCGGCATGGAAGGCCTCAGCTACAACATCGGCGCCTCCGCCCCGCAGGGCAACTTCGGTCAGCTGCACACCGACGGCTGGGAGTTCTCCGTGAACTACGGCCATCTGTTTGACAACGGCCTGAGCCTGAGCGTCACCGCCGCCATCGCCGACGCCGTCACGACGATCGACGAGTACGGTACCGCCAAGTCCGTGGGCGGCTGGTACAACGGCAAGACCTACGGTGAGATCTGGGGCTACCGGGTGGACCGCCTCTTCCAGAACGACGACTTCAAGTGGGAGAACGGTGCGCTGGTCGCAGCCACCGATGCCTATGGCCGTTATTATGTATATGCTGACGGCAAGGACTATGCAACCCAGGGCAAGATCACCTCTGGCAACCTGATCTCCGGTCCTGGCGACGTGAAGTTCAAGGACCTCAACGGTGACGGCGTCATCGACAACGGTAAGCTCCTGATCGACGACCACGGCGACCTCGACATCATCGGTAACACCACCCCGCGCTACGAGTACAGCTTCCGCGTGGACGCCGCCTGGAAGGGCATCGACTTCTCGATGTTCTGGCAGGGCATCGGCAAGCGCGACATGCTGGGTTCCTCCTGGCTCACCGTCCCGGGCTTCAACATCACGGGTGACGGTGGCTCCGCGCAGTGCTTCGTGGCAGATTTCTGGTACGAGACCAAGGACGCCAGCGGCAACGTGATCGAAGCCAACTACGACGCGTTCTATCCGCGTGCCGCTTCCCTCGGCCGCAGCCGCATCTTCAACATGACGGACAACGACCGCTACATGCTGAACATGGCCTACCTGCGACTGAAGAACGTCACCCTCGGCTACACGCTTCCGCAGAAGCTCACCCGCAAGGCGTTCATCGACAAGCTCCGCTTCTACGTCTCCCTCGAGAACTTCCTGACCTTCGACCACCTCAACGGCATTCCTATCGACGTCGAGGAAGTGGCAGGTTACTCCTATCTCAACTCCAGCAACTACAACTCGAGCTTCGCGGGTGTCGGTGCGCCGGCATTCAAGAGCGCCTCGGTTGGTGTACAGCTCACTTTCTAAATAACAGGTCTATACGATGAAAAGAATATCATACATCCTGATGGCTATCGCAGCGCTGGTCCTGGCCGGCTGCAACGCGAACGAGTTCCTGGACCGCAATTCCCTCACCAGCATGGACGACGGTTCCTACTGGACGACCGAGGGCAACGTCCGCCTCTTCGTCAACGGTGCGTACGGATCCTACTTCTGCGGCTACTCCGACAACTGGGGTTCCGTGTACGCCCCTGCCTGCTACTCCTATGAGATGAGTGACGACCGTACCACCACCGGTACGCAGGCCAACATCCTCGTCTCGCTCCCTTCCGACAACTGGTACCGTGCCGAGCTCGGCTACCGCGGCTACTGGCTGCAGCGCCGCGGCGCCGGCCCGTGGAACTTCGCCTACATCCGCAAGTGGAACCTCCTGATCGACCGTCTGGCCACGATGAAGGAGAACGGACGCCTCACCGACGAGCAGTACAACCACTGGAACGGCGTGGCCCGCTTCTTCCGCGGCTGGGAGTACAGCCGTTTCGTCCAGTCCTTCGGTGACGTGCCGTACTACGACCACGTGGTCGCCACCAACGACGAGGCCGACATGTACAAGGACCGCGATCCCCGCTCCCTGGTCATGGACGCCTGCCTCGAGGACTTCAACTACGCCCTCGACAACGTCCGCACCAATGACGGCACGGACTACGTGAACAAGTTCGTCGTCGGCACCATCGCCTCCCGCTGCATGCTCTTCGAGGGCACCTGGTACGTCTACCACAAGACCGACGAGGCCATGAAGACCGTCAGCGACATCGACGGTCACGCCAAGAAGTACCTCGAGGCCGCTCAGAAGTTCGCCGCCTACGTCATGGACAACGGCAGCTTCTCGTTCAACACCCCGAGCCACGAACTCTTCGGACACCTCTACACGACCCTCACCGGCACCGCCAAGGAAGTGATCCTCTACCGTACCTACAACAAGACGATCCAGTCTGCCAACCAGCACTGCATCGCCTCCTACTCCGGCGGTAACGGCGGCGGCGAGGGACAGTCGATGGCCGGCAACCTCTCCACCCTCAAGGCGTGGATCTGCCAGGACGGCCGTCCGTACACCTCCTCGCAGGTGGAGAACGTCGACAGCTGGAGGCTCCAGGACATGGTCGTCACCCGTGACGCGCGGTTCGAGTCCACCTTCTGGGACGAGCCCCGTTCCAGCGCCACCGGCCTCTATGTCGAGAAGTTCATCGACCGTACCGGCCTGACCTACGGCGTGGACGGCGCTCCGGCATGCCCGCCGCAGTACGCTTCCTGCACCAACGAGAACGGCTACCCCTGCGTCCGTTACTCCGAGACCGTCCTGAACTGGCTTGAGGCCAAGGCCGAGCTCGCCGAGCACTTCGGCGGTCCGGCCATCACCCAGGCCGACCTCGACCGCTCGATCAACGCCATCCGTACCCGTCCGCTCGATGCACAGGCCATCGCCAAGGGCGTGAAGCAGACCGCTCCGCTCCAGCTCAACTGGGTCAACGACAGCTTCGATCCCGAGCGTACCTCCGATGCGCAGAAGGCCTGCCACTCCTACGCTGTCACCGGCAAGTTCGTCAGCCCGATCCTCTGGGAGATCCGCCGCGAGCGCCGCATGGAGTTCTTCATGGAGCAGTACCGTGTGCTTGACATCCGCCGCTGGGGCCAGATGGAACTCATGCTCGGCGCCAACAACCCCGACCTCCTCGTCGGCGGCTGGGTGGAGCTCGACAAGAGCCAGCAGCTCACCAAGCGCAAGTACAACCTCCTCGTGAAGGCCAATGTCGGCAAGGTGAGCGTCAAGCACATCACCGGCTACAACGACAAGGGCCAGATCATCCTCGGCGACCGCATCTTCTTCGACGGCGAGTTCGACAGCAACAACGTCTATGTCGAGGGCAACGCCCAGGAGATGGAAGGCTTCCTCATCCCGCAGAACATCGCCGACCGCGACCCGCTCAACGTCGATGTCCGCAACTACCTTGAACCGATCTGCACCGACGTCATCCGTCAGTACGCTGACAAGGGTTACAACATCACGCAGAACCCCGGTTGGTAGGCGTTTGGATTCCCGGTCAAACCGGGAATGACGCAATGATGAAAGAGCCGCTTGTTGGAGCGGCTCTTTTTATTATCTTTGCGTCCGTGAAAATCGGACAAATAGACTTGGGAGAGCGGCCGGTGCTGCTGGCGCCGATGGAAGACGTCACCGACGCCTCCTTCCGCTACATCTGCAAGCAGTTCGGGGCCGACATGATGTACACCGAATTCATCTCTTCCGACGGGCTGATCCGTGACGCGGCCAAAACGATCGCCAAGATGCAGGTTACCGACGAGGAACGGCCCATCGGCATCCAGATCTATGGCCACATTCCCGACGCAATGGTTGAAGCTGCCGTGCGGGCTGAAGAAGCCGGCCCCGATCTGATCGACATCAATTTCGGCTGTCCTGTCAACAAGATAGCACGGCGCGGTGCGGGGAGCGGCATGATGCGTGAACCCGACAAGATGGTCGAGATCACGCGCCGAGTGGTCGATGCCGTGAAGCTTCCGGTTACGGTCAAGACGCGCCTGGGCTGGGACGAGGACAGCAAGATTATCGTGGAACTGGCCGAAAGACTCCAGGATGCCGGTATTTCCGCTCTTACCATCCACGGTCGTACGCGTGCACAATTATATAAAGGTACCGCCGACTGGACACTCATCGGCGAGGTCAGGCGCAATCCCCGGATGCACATCCCCATTATCGGCAATGGTGACATCACTACCCCTGAAGAGGCGAAGGAAGCTTTTGACCGCTACGGGGTTGACGGCATCATGATCGGCCGGGCCAGCTTTGGACATCCCTGGATCTTCCGGGAGGTGAAGCATTATCTGGCTACGGGCGAACTGTTGCCACCCATGAGCGTCCGTGAACGCGTGGACCTGGCGAAAAAGCATCTTGCCAAGTCGTTGGAACTCAAGGATGAGCGAAGGGGTATCTTCGAAATGCGCCGCCACTTGAGCTGCTATTTCAAAGGCCTCGAGAATTTCAAGGAGACGCGCCTGAAACTGGTCACGTCCACCGATCCGGCGGAGCTCTATGCGACGCTCGACAAGATAGCGGAGGTCTGGGGATGATACTGAGCCGCATCATTCTTTTCCCGTACTGGCTGGCGCTCCGGATCCGGAATGCCCGCTACGACAGCGGCCGGCGCCAGGCGGTGCAGCACGATGTGCCCGTCATTTCTGTGGGAAATCTCACCGTAGGCGGCACGGGCAAAACGCCGATGGTCGAATATCTGGTGAACAGGCTGAAGGAAGAGCACCGTGTAGCTGTGCTCTCGCGCGGTTATAAGCGCCGGAGCAAGGGATTCCATCTGGTGGAAGCCGACGATACGGCCACTACGGCGGGTGATGAGCCACTGCAGATCAAGCGAAAGTTCCCCGACATCCTGGTAGCGGTCGACAAGGACCGTAACCACGGTGTGGAGCAGCTCCTGGCCCTCCCGGAAGCGCAGCGTCCTGAAGTCATCCTCCTCGACGACGGGTTCCAGTTCCGGAAGCTCAAACCTTCTGCGAATCTGCTTCTGGTCGATTACAACCGTCCTGTCTTCGACGATGAACTGCTCCCGTTCGGCCGCCTGCGGGATCTGCCCGAGCAGATCCGTCGCGCCGACGCGGTCATCGTGACCAAGACGCCGACGCTGCTGGATGAATATGAACGCGGGCAGATGCGCCGCAAGCTGCACCTGCGCCCGGAGCAGCCGCTTTTCTTTACTTCGATCCAATACGATGCGCCCAAGCCCGTCTTCCCGGAGCAAGCCGATATGCGCTACCTCTATTCCAAGGAGGTCCTGCTGATTACCGGTGTGGCGGACGACCGTCCGCTGCTGGTCCAGCTAAGCGACCGCTACGAACGCATCGACCATAAGCGCTACGGCGACCACCACCGCTTTTCGCGGCGCGACCTGAAAGACCTCGCGCGCTATGTCCGCCGCAATCCCCGCACCCTGCTGATGACCACTGAAAAAGATGCGATGCGTCTGCTGCACGCGGACCGGCTCGACGCGGAAGTGCGCCGCCGCCTCTTCTGTCTTCCCATCGAACCGGCTTTTCCGGGCTGGGAGGAAACCCGGGAATTCGATGCACTGATACAGGGTGTTCTGCCCAAATAGGGGCCCAAAGGGCTTCTCTTCTGAAAATTAATTTGTTCGGGAGAAAATAATTCGTAAATTTGCAGCCCCCAAAAAAGCGGGGAATCGCAACAATTTACAGTATTAACTTAATAATCAACAAAGTGGACACTTTAAGCTACAAGACCATTTCCGCCAATAGCGGTACCGTCAAGAAAGAATGGTACGTTATTGATGCGACCGATCAGGTGCTGGGTCGTCTCGCTTCCCGCGTTGCCCTTGTCCTCCGTGGCAAGAACAAACCGGATTTCACGCCGCACGTGGACTGTGGTGACAACGTCATCATCGTCAACGCCGACAAAGTCCGTCTGACCGGGAAAAAGCTGACCGACAAGGTGTACGTTCGCCACACCGGTTATCCGGGAGGCCAGCGTTTCGCTACGCCCAAAGAGATGCTCGATCGCAAGCCGACCTTTGTCGTGGAGCACGCCATCAAAGGCATGCTGCCGAAGAACCGCCTCGGTGCCGAACTGTTCCGCAACCTGTATGTCTATGCCGGTCCGGAGCATCCGCACGAAGCACAACAACCCAAACCCCTTACGTTAAACGAAATTTAAGACAGAGTAATGGAAGTATTCAACGCCCTTGGAAGACGTAAATCTGCAGTTGCTCGCGTCTATCTGAACACCGGTTCGGGCAATATCACCGTCAACGACCGTCCCCTCGATGAGTATTTCAAGGAAGACACGCTCCGGTATATTGTCAACCAGCCCCTTGTCCTTACCAGCACCGAAGGCCAGTACGACATCAAGGTCAACGTCGACGGTGGCGGTATCAAGGGACAGGCCGAGGCCATCCGTCTGGGTATCGCCCGCGTCCTTTGCAAGGTCGATGCCGAGGCTTTCCGCCCCGTCCTCAAGTCGAACGGTTTCCTGACCCGCGACGCCCGTGAGGTGGAGCGTAAGAAACCCGGCCAGCCTGGTGCTCGCAGACGCTTCCAGTTCAGCAAACGTTAATTGCCTGAAGCAGATTTACACAATGCACAGTCCGGATCCAAAATCGCAGGATCTCCGTCTGACAGGACGGCAAGCTGCCTGAGATTTGTCCGACTGCGGAAAATCCAGGAGACCGGTTGCAAAGACCGCTACTCCGGATTGATGAAAAGAGAAAACAAAACAATTAAACAAAAACAAAATGTCTAGAACCAATTTCCAAGACTTACTCGATGCAGGTGTCCACTTCGGTCACCTGAAGCGGAAATGGAATCCCAAAATGGCTCCGTACATCTTCATGGAGAAAAACGGGATCCACATCATCGACCTGCATAAGACTGTCGTCAAGATAGACGAGGCAGCCAATGTGATGAAGCAGCTTGCCCACGCAGGCCGCAAGATTCTGTTCGTTGCCACCAAGAAACAAGCCAAGGATATCGTTGCGGAGTGCGCACAGAAGGTCAACATGCCGTATGTGACCGAGCGCTGGGCCGGTGGCATGCTCACCAACTTCCCCACCATCCGCAAGGCCGTCAAGAAGATGAACACCATCGACAAGATGATGACCGACGGCACCTTCGAGACCCTGGCAAAGCGGGAACGCCTCCAGATTTCCCGCCAGAGAGCGAAACTCGAGAAGAACCTCGGTTCGATCGCCGACCTCAACCGTCTCCCCTCCGCCATCTTCGTCGTGGACGTCCAGAAAGAGATCAACGCCGTCCGCGAAGCCAATCGTCTGAACATCCCCGTTATCGCAATGGTTGATACATGTTGCGACCCTACCACGATTGATTATGTGATTCCGGCCAACGACGATGCGGCCAAGTCCATCCAGCTGATTACCGAGACCCTTTGCGGCGCCATCGCTGAAGGTCTCGAGGATCGCAGGATCGAGAAGGAGAAGGAGAAAGAAGAAGCTCCCGTCAAGGAAGAGGCCCCTGTCAAGCGCGTCCGCGCCCGCAAGAACGCTCCCAAGGCTGAGGAAGCTCCTGTCGAAGAACCCAAGAACGAAGAATAACCTGTAAACCCGTACACAATGGAAATCAAAGCTGCAGATGTCGCTAAATTGCGCAAGATGACCGGTGCCGGCATGATGGATTGCAAGAAAGCCCTTGTCGAGGCTGAAGGCGATTTCACCCGCGCACAGGAGATTATCCGTGAGAAAGGCAAACTCGTGGCCGCCAAGCGTGCCGACCGTGAAACCACGGAAGGTGCCGTGAAGGCCCGCGTCGCCGACGGTAAAGGTATTCTCGTCTGCCTCGGCTGTGAGACCGACTTCGTGTCCCAGAACGCCGAGTTCCAGGCCCTGGCCGACGCTATCGCCGACGCGGCGATCGCTGCCTGCCCGGCCGACCTCGAAGCCCTCAAGGCCTGCAAGCTCGCCAACGGCGAGACCGTGGAGGAAGCCATCTCCCAGCAGACCGGCAAGAGCGGTGAGAAACACACCCTCGCCTTCTATGGCAAGCTCGAGGCTCCCTACGTGGCTTCGTATATCCACACTACCAACGGCAAGCTCGGCGCCATCGTGGCTTTCAACAAGCCCATCGACGAAGAGCTGGCCAAAGGCATCGCCATCCAGGTCGTTACGATGAACCCGGTTTCCGTCTCCGCAGCCGACTGCCCGGCAGAGGTCGTCGAGAAGGAGCGCCAGGTCGCCATCGAGAAGACCAAGGAGGAGCAGGTCCGCAAGGCCGTGGAGAACGCCCTCAAGAAAGCCGGCATCAACCCGGCCCACTGCGACAGCGAAGACCACATCGAAAGCAATACCGCCAAGGGTTGGCTCACGCCTGAGCAGGCGCAGCAGGCCCGCGAGATCATCGCGAAGGTCTCCGCCGAGAAGGCTGCGAACCTCCCCGAGCAGATGATCCAGAACATCGCCGCCGGCCGCGTCCAGAAGTTCTTCAAGGAGAGCACACTGGAGCAGCAGGAATATCAGATGGGCGATGGCAAGACCCCGGTCGCCGAGGTCCTGGCCGCCGCCGACAAGGAAGCGAAGATCCTCGCGTTCTACCGCTTCTCTCTGACGGATGAGTAAAAAAGATGCCCGGATCAGCCGGACATGATAAAAGAAAAAGGAGCCGGGAGGCTCCTTTTTCTATTTAATAACTCCAAGTTCCTTGCCGATCTTGGTGAAGGCGGCGACGCATTTGTCGAGGTGCTCCTTCTCGTGGCCGGCTGAGACCTGGACGCGGATTCGGGCCTGGCCCTTCGGGACGACAGGGTAGTAGAAGCCGGTGACGTAGATGCCTTCTTCCTGGAGACGGGCAGCCATCTTCTGGGAGAGCGGGGCGTCGTAGAGCATCACGGCGCAGATGGCCGATTCGGTGGGTTTGATGTCGAAGCCGGCGGCCTTCATCTTGCCGATGAAGTAGTCGGTGTTGGCGTGGAGCTTGTCCTGCAGCTCGTTGGTGGCACTCATCATGTCGAACATCTTGATGCCGGCGGCGGCGATCATCGGCGGGATCGAGTTGGAGAACAGATACGGGCGCGAACGCTGGCGCAGCATGGCGATGATCTCCTTCTTGCCGGTGGTGAAGCCACCTACGGCGCCGCCGAAGCTCTTGCCCAGGGTGCCGGTCAGGATTTCGATCTTTCCGCGGAGATTGAAACGTTCGGTGGTACCGCGGCCAGTCTTGCCGACCACGCCGGCCGAGTGGGACTCGTCGACCATCACCATGGCGTTGTACTTGGTGGCCAGGGCGTAGATCTTGTCGAGCGGGGCGACGTTGCCGTCCATCGAGAAGACGCCGTCGGTCACGATGATGCGGTGACGCTGGGCCTGGGCGGTCTTCAGGCAGTTTTCCAGCTCGTCCATGTTGGCGTTGGCGTAGCGGTAGCGCTGTGCTTTGCACAGACGTACGCCGTCGATGATCGAGGCGTGGTTGAGCGCATCGGAAATGATGGCGTCGTGCTCGTCGAGCAGCGGTTCGAAAACGCCGCCGTTGGCATCGAAGCAGGAGGCGTAGAGGATGGCGTCTTCCGTGCCGAAGAATTCGGAGATCTTCTTCTCGAGTTCCTTGTGCAGGTCGCCGGTACCGCAGATGAAGCGGACGGACGACATGCCGTAGCCGTGGGTGTCGAGCGCCTGCTTGGCGGCTTCCACCAGCTGGGCGTTGTTGGCCAGGCCGAGATAGTTGTTGGCGCAGAAATTCAGGACATCCTTGCCGGGCGCCACCTTGATGGCTGCCTGCTGGGCAGACGTGATGACACGTTCTTCCTTGTACAAGCCGGCTTCACGGATGGACTGGAGCTCGGCTTCGAGATACTTTTGAAAATCGTTATACATAGCGTATGGGTATTCAGATAACACAAATATACGAAGATTTGGGTTTTTCAGCAAAAATTACTTACTTTGCAAAATCTTGTCGCAATAGCGGCTTGCATTGATACTATTAACCAAAACCTTTTATTATGGAAGATATTGCTTCGAAAGTTATCTCCATCATCGTCTATAAGCTGGGCGCTGAGGAAAGTGAAGTCACTCCTGCTGCCAGCTTCAAGAATGATCTGGGTGCCGATTCTCTCGACACCGTCGAACTGATCATGGAGTTCGAGAAAGAGTTCAATATCACGATTCCCGACGACGTGGCGGAGAAGATCTCGACCGTTCAGGACGCAATCGACTACATTAAGGAGCACACGGCCGCGTAAGTCTTCGCAGTTGCGCAGCTAAGACCTGAACCACATTTATGGCGAAAAGGGTAGTCATTACAGGTATCGGAACCGTCAACCCGCTGGGAAGCAATGTTGCGGAGTATTTTCAGAACCTGGACCGGGGCGTCAGCGGCGCAAGGCTGATCGACCGTTTCGACACGACCCTTTTCAAGACCAAGTTCGCGTGCCAGATTCCGGACTATGCTCCGGAGCGTTTCCCCGAGGCAATCGACCGCAAGGAGGCTCGGAAGACCGACGCCTTCACGCAATACGCGATGATCGCTGCCACCGAAGCGGTGGCTGACAGCGGCCTGGACCTCGATCGGACCGACCTTCGCCGTATCGGTGTAGTCGTTGGCTCGGGCGTAGGCGGAATCAACACGTACACAGAAGAAATCAAGGACTATTTCGAGAGCGGAAAGCCTCGATTCAGTCCTTTTTTGATTCCCAAATTCATCACCAACATCGCTTCGGGCCACATCGCCATCAAGTTTGGCTTCCGCGGCCCCAATTTCGGTGTTTCCTCGGCTTGCGCCACATCCGCCCACGCCATCCTCACGGCCGCCTCGCAGATCCAGCTGGGCCGTGCCGACGTGATGGTGTCGGGTGGGACCGAGGCGCCGATCTGCATTCCCGGCATCGGCGGTTTCAATTCCGCCCACGCCCTTTCGACCAACAACGAGGAGTACGAAACGGCCTCCCGTCCCTTCGACGGGACCCGTGACGGCTTTGTAATGGGAGAAGGAGCGGCCATCCTCGTAGTGGAGGATTATGAGCACGCGCTTCGGCGCGGCGCCCGCATCTATGCCGAAATCGCCGGTATCGGCATGACCTGCGACGCGTGGCACATCACTGCGCCGCGGGAAGACGGTGAGAGCGCTGCCGACGCCATGGAGCTGGCGCTCCGTGAGGCTGGACTCACCCCGGCCGACGTCGATTATATCAATGCCCATGGCACATCGACGCCGCTGGGCGACCTGGCCGAGCTGCGTGCCATCCAGCGCGTGTTCGGCGACCAGGCCTACAAAGTCAACATCAGTTCCACCAAATCGATGACCGGCCATTTGATGGGTGCTGCCGGCGCCGTTGAGGCCCTGGCCTGCCTGCACGCCATCCGGGACGGGATTATCCCGCCCACCGTGCATTTCAAGGTCGAGGATCCTGCCATCGATTACCGGCTCAACCTTACGCTCAACGAACCGCAGAAGCGGACGGTGCGGGTGGCCATCAGCAACAATTTCGGATTCGGCGGGCAGAACGCCTGCCTCGCTTTCCGCGCGGTTTAAGCTATTTCAGAATGGAATACGTCAGCGTGACGACGGGATGCCGTGGAGCGGCCGTCCCGTTGAGCACCGACTGGTCGTAGTAGAAATAATCGGCGTAGTAGTAGGTTTCGCCGTTTGTCGAGTTGTAGTAGGTGATGGTAGGCATCATCCAGAGGTCGTCGGCTGCGGTGATCATGCTGCGGTCGCGGCGGATCAGGTCCTGAATATAGATGCTTACGTTCGAGCGGTACTCGAGTTTCGAGCGGTTGATCATGCCGGTCTCCACGTCGTCGGTCTGCTCGATCTCGTCGATGGGTGTGTAACGGATGCGTTTGCCGGCGCCCGTCGCCTTGCGTTTGCAGGGGAAGATGTTGTCGGCGTAGCGTTCCAGTGCGACCGGGTCACCGTCGTATTCGAAGGGGAAGTTGAAGGTGGCTTTGGCGATGATCAGGCTTTCGACCGGAATCTGCCGGGAAGCCGCCCAGGCATTGATGGCGTCTTTCAGGCGCAGGGCATCGATATGGGGTTTGATGCCGCACAGGCCTTCCATGAAGAGGCCGTCGGCCGGATCGTCGCTTTCCAGGAAGCGAGAGCCTGCCGTACTGACGTTAACGCAGTATTTGCCACCCAGCTGGAAAATGAGCGTGTTGGTCTTGCGGTCGCCTTCGTCATCATCGTATTCGTAGGTCAGCGTGAGGGTGGATGCGGAGAGGTCGAACAGGTTGAGGCGTCCGCCTTCCATTCCTTCTTCCGGATCGTCGCAATGGATATAGAAGCCGGGGAATGCTTTCATGAAGAGGTCCACGCTGTCGTATGTGGATTTGGGGATCTGGAGCAGCCGGCGCCCGATCTCTTCCTTGATCTTCACGGAGTAGCTGTCGCCGCCGGTGTAGACGAAACCGCCCTTGGAGATCACTTCGGGGTCATAGTCCCCGTCTGAAAGGCTGTTGTTGTAGATCAACGTGGAGTCGAGTTCCACGTTCAGCTGGTGGACATAAAAATTCTGGTGGATGTAGCGCTGGGAAGCGTCCATGATCAGGGTTGTGTCGGCCACCAGGTTGAGGGTCAGGCTGCGGACGGTGGGGTTGTGACCGAAGTTGAGGGTGTCGTAGGACGGCGTGACCGACATGGCGGCATCGCTGTGGAACAGGCCGAAGGTGTTGGTGCGGATGGCGCCGACGGTGATGTTCTGCGAGATGGCGGTCTGCAGGCTGTCGGCCATCTTGAGGCTGACAGGCAGGTCGATCGTAGCGGTATGGAGCGTGATATCCTGATTGGCGGGCACCATACTGGAGCCGATGGTGCGGTCGATGGTGATGCAGGAAGCCAGGCAGAAAGCGGTCAGCAGGGCTGCCAGGCCCGGGATAACCCCAGAAAGTCTCATCTTATCTTCTTCTCTTTAACAAGTCGTCGTAAAAATCATTGTATGCGCGCACATAAGGACCACCTTCCTTGCTGATGGGTACGTAGGGCAGGATGGGGAGTTCCCTTTCGCGGGCAAAGGCCTCCAGACGGGGGTCGATGGCCGGGACGCCGGCGATGATGCCGTCCGCATACTGGATGGCCAGTTTCGCAAGATTTATGCCATCGGGTTCGGTGAGGACTGCCGCGTCTTCGGGGCGGAGCGCCTCCACGAGCATCTTGTCGACCACGTTGTCGCTCAGGCGGGCGTCGAGCTTGTCGTTGTAGAGCGAGAGCACCACCTTGGCGTTGGTGAAGATGGGGTCTTCGTGGTAGACTTTCTTCAGATAGACGGGCAGGAAGTGGGAGATCCAGCCCTGGCAATGCACGATGTCGGGTTTCCAGCGGAGCTTCTTCACGGTTTCGAGTACGCCGCGCGCGAAGAAGATGGCCCGTTCGTCGTTGTCTTTGAAATCTTTGCCTTCTGCGTCCTGGTAAACGAATTTGCGATGGAAGTAGTCTTCATTGTCGATGAAGTAGACCTGCATCCTTGCGGATGAGATGGAGGAGACCTTGATGACCAGGGGGCGGTCGGCGTTGTTGATGACCATGTTCATTCCCGAGAGGCGGATGACCTCGTGGAGCTGGTTGCGGCGTTCGTTGATCGTGCCGTAGCGCGGCATGAAGGAGCGTATCTCCTTGCCGCTCTCCTGGATCCCCTGCGGGAGGTACCTTCCCAGCACAGATATGTCTGTTTCAGGCATATAGGGGAAGATCTCGGAGTTCACGAACAACACTCTTACAGGTTCTTCCATCTTTAAAGTCGTTTTAAGGCAAATTCGATACAAAGGTAACAAAAATTTTTGATTATCTTTGTAACTCCGTCCTGAAAATGGCAACAAAGGGTAAAAATATAGTACACAGACGGTTGATCCGTTCCTACGTCACCTCGGTCATCAGCATCTCGCTGGTGCTCGTG
This sequence comes from Bacteroidales bacterium UBA3290, assembly GCA_002361615.1. Lineage (GTDB taxonomy): Bacteria > Bacteroidota > Bacteroidia > Bacteroidales > UBA932 > Cacconaster. Next base: position 27,643 of record DETK01000005.1, on the reverse strand, counting down.
CTGGTGGCCGCCGCGGCCGTCTTCGCGGCCAACGCGGGCGGCGTGGCACGCTGGTTCAAGGAGAACATGGCGGTTTCGGTGCTGCTCAAGCAATCCACCTCCGAGAAGGAGGGAAAAGCCCTTTCGGAGGAACTGGCCTCCCGCCCGTACGTGAAGGAAAGCCGCTTCATCTCGAAAGAAGAAGGGGCCGAGGAGATGAAAGGCCTGCTGGGCGAAGATTTCCTCTCGGTATTCGAAAGCTCCCCGATCCCCATCTCGATCGACCTGAAGCTCGACGGTGATTTCATCACCCGCGACTCGCTCGAATGGGTCAAGAAAGAACTTCTGGCCAACAAGCACGTCGAAGAGGTGGTCTATCAGGAGACCCTGGTGGAGACGCTCAACGCCAACCTGCGGCGCATCAGCCTGGTGGTCGGCGTGGTGATCCTGCTGCTGCTAGTGATTTCCTTCGCGCTGATCAGCAACACGGTGCGGCTCAACATCTACGCCCGGCGTTTCACCATCCATACCATGAGTCTGGTGGGTGCCAAGCGTTCGTTCATCGCCCGGCCGTTCCTCGTGCAGGCGGCTGTCCAGGGCGCCGTGGCAGGGCTTATCGCCTCGGCCGTGCTCTATGCCCTGATCCGGATCCTCAGCCGTGACTCCGACCTGTTGACGCTGATCCTCGACATGCGGCTGGTCTGGGCCGTCCTTGTCGGGACGGTGCTGCTCGGCGTGGCCATCTGCGTGGTCTCGACCCTGCTTGTGGTGCGCCGCGTTGCCTATATTTCCAAAGATGATTTGTATTATTAAACCGATAAGCATGGCTGATTTCTCTATGCCTTCCCGAAACGTGCTGATCATCGGCATCGGACTGCTGATGATGGTGCTCGGTTTCGTCCTGATGCTCGGAGGCGGATCCTCCGATCCCAATGTGTTCAATCCGGAAATGTTCAATGCCCGCCGTCTCGTGGTCTCGCCGATTATCATCGTCGCGGGCGTGGGCGTCATCATCTGGGGGATCATGCGCAAACCCCGTGACGAGGAACATCAGGCATGAGCTGGATTGAAGCCATTCTCCTGGGCATCGTCCAGGGACTCACGGAATTCCTGCCCGTGAGCAGCAGCGGCCACCTGGCCATCGGCAAGGCGCTCTTCGGCATCGAGACGGCCGACCTGAGCTTCGAAGTCATCGTGCACGCCGCCACCGTGCTGGCCACCATCGTGGTCTTCTGGAAAGACATCCTGGCCCTGCTGCAGGGGCTGTTCAAATTCAAGTTCAACGCCGAGACCCGCTATATCTGCCTGATCCTGCTCTCGATGATTCCCGTTTTCATCGTGGGCATGTTTTTCAAGGACCAGGTCGAGTCGATTTTCGGCAGCGGCCTGCTGGTCGTGGGCTTCGCCCTGTTGGTGACGGCCTTCCTGCTTTTCCTGTCGGAGACGCTGGAAGTGCGCCGCGCCGTCCAAGCCGGGAATGGCGGTGGTCAAGCCGGGAATGGCGGGCAGAAGATGACTTGGAAGTCAGCGCTCTGGATGGGTCTGGCGCAGGCAGTGGCCGTGATCCCCGGCCTTTCGCGCAGCGGCTCGACTATCGCCACAGGTCTGATCTGCGGTGTGAAGAAGGAAGAGGTCACGCGCTTCTCTTTCCTGATGGTCCTCATTCCGATTCTCGGCGAGGCGTTCCTCGACGTGGTGGGCGGCGACTTCGCCCAGAGCAGCGTCGGCGTACTTCCGCTGATTCTCGGTTTCCTGGCGGCTTTCGTGTCCGGCCTGTTCGCTTGCCGCGTCATGATCGCCATGGTCAAGAAGGCGCGGCTGCGCTGGTTCGCGCTCTACTGTGCCATCGTGGGCCTGATCTGCATCGTATCCCATCTGTTCTGATCCGTTATGGCGGAGAGCGGCCGTTATTATTTCGTGTCGGACGTCCACCTGGGCGTCGGCGATCCTGACGGTACGCGTGAGCGCGCGTTCGCGGAATATCTGAGGAGCATACCCGCCGATGCGGAAGGCGTCTTCCTGCTAGGCGACATTTTCGATTTTTGGGTGGACTACCACGATGTGGTTCCGCGCTGCCATGTGCGGGTCCTCTCCGCGCTTCAGGAACTGGCCGGCCGCACGGAGGTCTGGTTTTTCCGCGGCAATCACGACTGGTGGGTAAGCGACTATTTCGAGCAGGAACTCGGCGTGCATATCGCCCGGGAGCCGTACCGGGTGATGGACCTGGGCGGGCGCAAGGTCTGTATGGGCCACGGCGACACCCTGGGCTGCCGTGACGCGAAATCCAAGCTCATTTTCTACGTATTCCGCAACAGGGCCTGCATCGCCCTGCTCAAATGCCTGCACCCGCGCTGGGTCTTCTCCCTGGCCCGCGCCTGGTCGGCCCACAGCCGCAGGCGGCATACCGCCCCGCCGCAGTTCGACATCCCGAAGTCCGGCATTTATCAGTTCGCCGATGAATTCGGCAAAGAGCACGACGTGGACCTCTACGTCTTCGGTCACTGGCACGTGGCCGGCCACGTCAAAGTCGAAAGCGGCGGCGAGCTTCATCTGCTCGGCGTCTGGTCGAAGCCCGAAGATACCTTTGTGCTTTAAGGACAGTCCGGGCACAAACAACCGGCAAAATGTGCCCGTTGAAGGATAGAACAGCGTTCGGGGCGCGAATAGGGTCGTTTTTGTGCCCGTAAGTTTAGACCGATTTATCCCGTACGGTTTCCCACTCCGATGACGGCCAGCTTGACGCTCATCGGGCAGCCGCTTTCTCAACAGCCCGCATCACGCGGAGGAAATTGCCGCCCCAGAAGAGTTCGATTTCGCGGTCGGTCCAGCCCCGGCGCATCAGTTCGACGGTGATCATCTTCATCTTGGAGGCATCTTCGAGTTCGTTCATACCGCCGCCGCCGTCAAAGTCGGTGCCGATGCCTACGTACTCCACGCCCACCAGGTTGCGGATGTACTCCACGTGGTCGCAGAAGGTGCCGATGTTGAGTTGGGCGTGGGGCAGCCAGGTGAGGGCCCAGCGTCCCGTCGTAACCTGGATGACACCGCCCTTTGCGGCGATGGCCCGGATCTCGTCGTCCGTCAGGTTGCGCGGGTGGTCTTTGATGGCATAGACGCAGGAGTGCGAGCAGATGACCGGCGCCGTGCTGAGTTCCAGACAGTCGTAGAGCGTGGACGTGGAAGCGTGCGAGCAGTCCACGATGACGCCCAGGCGGTTCATCTCGCGCACGAGTTCCTTGCCGAAGGGCGAGAGGCCGCCCCAGGTGTTTTTCGGGTATCGCGACGCGTCGCAGATGTCGTTGTCGTAGTTGTGCGAGAGGGTGATGATGCGCGTTCCCAGATCATAGAAGTCCTGGAGTTTGCCCAGGTCCTGCCCGATGGGATAGCCGTTCTCCAGGCCCATCACCAGACTCAGCCGGTGCCGCTTCTTGTTCTTGACGATGTCGTCTGCGCAGAGGGCGATCCGGGCTTCGCGCGGGCGGGCTTCAATATAGGCGCGGATGGCTTTCATCTTGTCGATGGCCCAGACATAGGCCGAGTCTCGGGACGCGTCTTCGAGCGGACCCTGGTCTACGAAGATCGGGTAGAAGCAGCAGTCCACACGCCCGTCGCGCAACTTGGCGAAATCGGCTTGGACCTTCGACAGGTCCACGTCCGGCTTGACCAGCTCCAGCGCCGTATCCGTATGCGTGTCGATGGAAATGATCTTGTTGTGCAGTTTTTCAGCCCGCTTGAGCAGCGTGGCCGTTTCGTCCTGCTGGACGGTGAAGCCCAGCGCCGTGAAGAGCAGCAGGGCAGGAAGGAACGGGAGGTATCTTTTCATTTTATCCACCATTTCAAACGATTGGCAAGGAAGAGGATCAGCAGCGAGAGCACCAGGCAGCCCAGCATCAGCCAGAGGCCCTGCCCCGCTGCGAAGAGGATGGGCACGAAGGTGATGAGCAGGATCTCGACCGGTGCGCAGGGGAGATAGGCCAGCGCGTAGTCGTCCATCGCCTTGCTCTGCATCTTCGGATCGACGATGCGCAGCAGGGCGATGCCCATGGCCATCGTGCCGGTCCACCAGCCCCAGGCGAAGATCGACTTCTCGAACCAGTCCTTGCGGTTGAGGTGCCGGCCGAAATAGAAAACCGTGAATACGGTGACGCCGATGCCGACGACAGTCAGTACGATCAGCGGCCAGGCATATTTGACTACCACGCTGAGTTTGATGGAGGCTACGCCGCAGGCCACCAGCAGGTCGGTGGCCGAGCTGCTGATGCCGCTCGTGGTCTTGGGGTCGATATAGGTTGCAGCGCCTGCCTTGTTGAAGCACAGCTTGATAAGCATGCCCACGACGAAAGCGCAGCTGAAGACCGGCAGTTCCAGCGCGGGCCACAGCATTTTGACCCCCTTGCTCATCAGGTAGCCGCCGAAGGCAGAGACGACCACCAGGGAAAGATGGAAGACGTGGGAATCGATCGAGATGGGAGAAGTCGTGCCCACGGCAGTCGGTTCACGCTTCCCTTCGGGCAGCAGGCCGCTGCGGTATTCGTCGGGAAGGTCGCTGAAATCGGCGATGTAGGAAGTCTGCCCCTTGCGTGTAGCCAGCTTGATAAAGAGCAGGCCGCCGAGGATGGCTACGACCACGCCGATGGTGGCCGTGGTCATACCGAGGCTCGTGGCCTCGTCCCAGCCCAGGCCGTCGAAGGCCGAGCCGATGGCGGCGGCGGTGCCGTGTCCGCCGTAGAAGCCTGTCGGAAGCATCACGCCGAAAGCCGGATGGAGCTGCGGCCAGATGAGGCGGAGTACCAACAGTCCGAAGAGACCCATCACCGCCCACTGGAACAACATGCCGAACTGTGAGAAAGCCCACATCGGTCCCACGCGCCGGGCCACTTCCTTGACTTTGAAACTGGGCGAGGAGAGCGGCAGCGCGCCGAAGACCACGGCGATCAGGATGGCGGCGTAGGTGCTGATATTGCCCGAAAGCGGAAGCCAGCCCAGGCCATTCGGCCCGAAGGCCAGGCCCAGGATGCCGGCCAGCAGGCTCGGCGGGATGAAAAGTTTCTGGATCAGGCGGATCTTGACGCGCAGGAATTTCCCGATAAGCAGGAGGCCGCAGATGATTCCCATGTCGGAGAACAGGGTCCACGGCGTGAAATTTGCAAGGTCGAACATCGGCAGAGGCGGTTTATCCTTCAAAATTAACGATTTTTCGGAAAGAATCCTACCTTTGCGCCGTGAAAATGATCAGAAAGGCGGTTTATCTCCTGACGATGGCGTTGCTCTCCGCCATGACCTTCCTTCCCTCCCGGGCGCAGGACCGGCGGGAACTGAAGGTGATGGAATACTATATCTACAAGGGCGACACCATCTACGTCGATGAACTGCCGCCCGCCGTCATCCACCCCCGCCAGACCATGAGCCACCGCGACTGGGTGAAGTATTACAAGCGGGTCCACAACTTCAGCAAATCCTATCCCTATGCGCTGATGGTTTCCCGCGTCATCAAGGAGACCGACAGCATCTTCGTCGCCGACAACTACACGCGCCGCCAGCAGGACAAGTACCTGAACAAGATGAAGGAAGACCTGCTCAAGGACTTCGACCCCGTGTTCCGCAAGCTCACCCTCAAGCAGGGCCTGATGATGATCCGGCTCATCGACCGCGAGTGCGGCCAGACGCCCTATTACATTCTCAAGCGCTACCTGGGCGGGGCGACCGCCGGCTTCTGGCAGGGTGTGGCCAAGATGTTCAAAGGCAATCTCAAGCAACCTTACGACCGTTTCGGCGAAGACAAGGACCTCGAGGAACTGGTGGGCTACTGGCACCGGGGCGAATTCGACGACCTCTACTGGATGGTCTTCGGCAAGCCCGCTCCCGAAGTCATCATTCCCGACCGCTTCAAAGACGTCTACAAGCCCGCGAAGAAGAAAAGATGAGTGCGGTCGAAAATGCAAGTAAAAATTAGTTTTTAGGTTCGGCTAAGTACCTGCTCTCTCAGGAAGTTAAGTACCAAAAATTTTTGTCGAAAATTTCGCAAAAGTTTTTGGTATTTGAATTTTTTGTGTACCTTTGCAACCCTGTGTCTTATGCCTGAAGTGTGCTAAGACGCTGACAAACAGAAGTTTAAGGTATTATTAAAGTAATAAGGCTATGTTACAACCTAAGAAAACAAAGTTCAGAAGACAGCAGAAAGGCCGCATGAAAGGCATCGCCCAGCGTGGCAGCCAGTTGGCATTCGGTTCTTTCGGAATCAAGACGATGGAGAGTTGCTGGCTCACCGGTCAGCAGATCGAGGCCGCCCGTCAGGCTGTCGTCCGTTACATGAAGCGTGAAGGTAAGATCTGGATCCGCGTATTCCCCGACAAGCCCTACACCAAGAAACCGGCTGAGGTCCGTATGGGTAAGGGTAAAGGTAATCCCGAAGGCTTCGTGGCCCCCATCACCCCGGGTCGCATGATCATCGAGGCCGAAGGTGTTCCGATGGAGATCGCCAAGGAAGCGCTCCGTCTCGGCGCCCAGAAGCTCCCCGTCACCACCAAGTTCGTCGTCCGCAGGGACTATGTCGAATAATCAAAGCAGAGTAGACCATGAAAAGAAAAGAAATCGAAGAGATGGCAGTCAAAGACCTGCGCGAGCGTCTCGAGGTTGAGAAGCAGAATCTCAACAAAATGAAGATGAACCACGTGATCTCTCCGCTGGAAGACACTTCCGCCATCAAGAAGGCGAAGACCGACATCGCCCGCATGATGACCATCCTGGCAGAAAAAGAGAAACAGAACTAAATAGAAATGTCCCATGGAAAGAAATCTTCGTAAAGAAAGAATCGGCATCGTGGTCAGCAACAAGATGGATAAATCTATTGTAGTTGCTGTGAAGACCAAGGAGAAGCATCCGATCTACGGCAAGTTCGTGAACAAGACCACGAAGTTCGTCGCGCAGGATGACAAGAACGAGTGCAGCGAAGGCGACAAGGTCCGTATCATGGAGACCCGTCCGCTGAGCAAGACCAAACGCTGGAGATTAGTAGAAATCGTAGAAAAAGTCAAATAAGATGATACAGCAAGAATCACGTTTGTTGGTGGCTGACAACTCGGGTGCGAAAGAGGTTCTCTGCATCCGCGTCCTGGGCGGTACCCGCCATCGTTACGCTACCGTAGGCGACAAGATCGTCGTCGCCGTCAAGAGCGCCATCCCGGGCGGCAACGCCAAGAAGGGCTCTGTTTCCAATGCGGTCGTCGTCCGCACCAAGAAGGAAATCCGCCGTCCCGACGGTTCCTATATCCGCTTCGACGACAACGCCTGCGTGCTGCTGACCAAGCAGGACGAGGTGGTGGGCACCCGCATTTTCGGTCCCGTGGCCCGCGAGCTGCGCGACAACTATATGAAAATCGTTTCACTGGCCCCTGAAGTGTTATAAGGAGGAAGAAACAATGGCAAAATTGCATATCAAAAAAGGCGATATGGTCTACGTGAACGCAGGCAACGACAAGGGTAAGACCGGCAAGGTCCTGGCTGTGGATACGGAGAACAACCGCGCCATCGTTGAAGGAGTCAACATGGTCAGCAAGCATACCAAACCCAATTCCAAGAACCCGCAGGGCGGCATTGTCAAGAAGGAAGCCGGCGTGCACGTGTCCAACCTCCAGGTCGTCGACCCCGTCAAGGGCGGCGCCACGAAGATTGGCCGTCGCATGGGCGAAAAGGGCAAACTCGTACGCTACGCGAAAAAATCAGGTGAGGAGATCAAGTAATGGCAAAGAAAGAAAAAGCAGCAGCAGTACCGCAGGGTCCCACCATGGCCCAGATCGGTTACGTCCCTTCCCTTCAGAAGAAGTATAAGGAAGAGATCGTGGACAAGTTGATGAAGGAATTCAAGTATTCCACCGTGATGCAGGTTCCCAAGCTGACCAAGATCACCGTCAACCAGGGCATCGGCAGCGCGACCCAGGACAAGAAACTGGTCGAGGTCGCCCAGCAGGAGCTCACCACCATCACCGGACAGAAAGCGGTCCAGACCGTGTCCCGTAAGGACATCTCCAACTTCAAGCTCCGCAAGGGCATGCCCATCGGCGTGAAAGTCACCCTGCGCGGCATCCGCATGTATGAGTTCCTCGAGCGTCTGATCGCCGTCTCCCTGCCGCGTATCCGCGACTTCAAGGGTGTCTCCGAGAACTTCGACGGCCGTGGCAACTACACCCTCGGCGTGAAGGAGCAGATCATCTTCCCGGAAATCGACATCGACAAGATCACGAAAGTCATGGGTATGGAGATCACCTTCGTCACCACCGCCAACAAGGACGAGGAAGCCTTCGCTCTTCTGCGCGAATTCGGTATACCTTTCAAGAATATCAAACACAATAATTAATACTTAAGGTATGGCAAAAGAATCGATGAAGGCACGTGAAGTCAAACGTGCGAAGATGTGTGCCAAGTATGCTGAGAAACGCAAAGCCTTGAAAGAAGCCGGCGACTGGGCCGCTCTGGACAAGCTTCCGAAGAACAGCTCTCCGTGCCGCCAGCACAACCGCTGCTCCATCACGGGCCGTCCGAAGGGTTACATGCGCTATTTCGGCATCAGCCGCATCCAGTTCCGCGAAATGGCCTCCAAGGGTCTGATCCCGGGCGTCAAGAAGGCTAGCTGGTAGAAATACATTCACTTAATTAATAACACATTGGATATCGGGCGTCGCGCAAAGGCTTTTTCCGAGTGACGCCGGGAATTCACAAAAACGAAAGAAAATGACTGATCCAATTGCAGATTATCTGACAAGAGTTCGCAATGCCTATCTCGCAGGTCACAAGACCGTCGAGGTTCCGGCATCGAAAATGAAGGTCGAGATCACCCGCATTCTCCACGAGAAGGGTTACATCCTGGCCTACAAAGTCGTTGAGGGGAAACCCTGCAACACCATCAAGATGGCGCTCAAGTACCATCCGGAGACCAAGAAGGCAGCTGTCAAGAAGCTCATCCGCGTCAGCTCCCCGGGTCTGCGTACGTACACCGACGTGGAGAACATGCCGCGTGTGCTCAACGGACTGGGTATCGCCATCCTTTCCACTTCCAAGGGTATTGTCACGGACAAGGAGGCGCGCAACCTCAATGTCGGTGGTGAAGTAATTTGCTACGTGTACTAATTGTTAACAATCAAAATTCAAGCATAATGTCAAGAATCGGAAAATTACCTGTAAACCTGCCCTCGGGTGTCGCCGTCTCTGTGAGCGACGACCACGTCGTCACGGTGAAAGGCCCGCTCGGAACGCTGTCCCAGAAGATTGATCCGGACATCGAAGTTTCCGCAGATGGGGGTGTTCTTACAGTTAAACGTCCTACAGATCAACCTCGCCACCGTTCGATGCACGGCCTCTATCGTGCCCTGATCCATAACATGGTCGTGGGTGTTTCTGAAGGTTACACTGTCAAGCAGGAGCTCGTCGGTGTCGGTTACCGTGTCGAGGTCAAAGGCCAGATCGTGGTCTTCAGCCTCGGTTATTCGCACGACATCCAGTTCTGCCTCCCCGATGAGGTGAAGGCTGAAGCCGAGCCCGTGAAGAAGGGTCAGAATCCCGTTTTGGTTTTGAAGAGCGCTGACAAGCAGCTGCTCGGTATGGTTGCCGCCAAGGTCCGCTCGCTGCGCAAGCCTGAGCCGTACAAGGGCAAGGGTATCAAGTTCGTCGGCGAACAGCTCCGTCGCAAGGCCGGCAAGAGTGCTTCTGCTAAATAATAGGAGATCAAGTTATGGCATTGACTAAATTAGAAAGAAGAGAACGCATCCACAACCGCATCCGCAAGGTCGTCAACGGTACGGCCGAGCGTCCGCGTCTGGTGGTGTTCAGAAGTAATAAACAGATCTACGTCCAGGTAGTGGACGACACCAAGGGCGTGACCCTGGTTTCCGCAGCGTCCAACGACAAGGCGCTCGTCGAGTCCTGCAAGGGCAAGACCGGTACGGAAGCCGCCGCCATCGTCGGCAAGGCGATCGCAGAGCGCGCACTTGAGAAAGGGATCTCCACCGTCGCTTTCGACCGCGGAGGTTACCTCTATCACGGAAGAGTTAAAAGTTTGGCAGAAGCTGCCCGCGAGGGTGGCCTTAAATTCTAAGTGCTATGGCAGATATCAATGTTAAGAAAGTCAAGACGACGGACCTCGAACTCAAGGACCGTCTGGTAGCCGTCCAGCGCGTGACCAAGGTCACCAAGGGTGGACGCCACTTCAGCTTTGCTGCCATCGTGGTGGTCGGCGACGAAAATGGTGTCGTGGGCTACGGCCTTGGAAAGGCAAACGAGGTTACCACCGCCATCTCCAAGGGTATTGAAGATGCGAAGAAGAACCTTGTCCGCATCCCGCTCAGCAAGCAGACCATTCCGCACGAGCAGGCAGCCAAATTCGGCGGCGCCCGCGTGTTCATGAAACCCGCTGCCCCCGGTACCGGTGTGAAGGCCGGTGGTGCTATGCGTGCCGTCTTCGAGTCGGTAGGCATCCACGACGTCCTCGCCAAGAGCAAGGGCAGCTCCAACCCGCACAACCTGGTCAAGGCAACCGTCGCCGCGCTGACTGAAATGCGCGACGCCTACACCGTGGCCGGCCTGCGCGGCATCCCTATGAACAGAGTATTTAACGGTTAAGGAGGGATTTGAAATGGCAAAAGTGAAACTTACGCAGATCAAGAGCAAGAGCGGCGCTACCAAGCGTCAGATTGCCAACCTCACCTCGCTCGGTATCCACAAGATGCACCAGAGTGTCATCGTGGAACTCACCCCGGTTACCCAGGGTATGATCGAGCGGGTCGCCCACCTGGTTACCTGTGAACCCGTTAACGAATAGGAGAAATTGCGATGAAACTTCATAATCTTACCCCTGCAAAAGGTTCCGTGAAATCGGAGAAACGCGTCGGCCGCGGCCCGGGTTCGGGTCTTGGCAAGACGGCGGGCCGTGGCAGCAACGGTGCGAAATCCCGTTCCGGTTATGCCCGCAAGATCGGTTTCGAAGGCGGTCAGATGCCTATCCAGCGCCGTCTTCCGAAGTTCGGTTTCAAGAATCACAACAGAGTTGAATACAAGGCCGTCAACCTTTCTGCCCTGCAGACGATCAGCGAGCGCTACAACCTCACTGCCATCGACGTCGACGTCCTGATGAATGCCGGTCTGGCCTCCAAGGGCGACCTGGTCAAGATCCTCGGCAACGGGGAACTGACCGCGAAGCTCGACGTGACGGCGGATGCATTCTCGGCTACGGCTATCAAGAAGATCGAAGAAAAAGGCGGAACCGTCACCAAACTCTAAACCCCGGAGGGCCTTATGAAAAGATTTTTTCAAACAATAGCCAACATGTTCAAGATCGAGGATCTCCGCAAGCGGTTGATCTATACCTTCTTGTTGATCGTTGTCTATCGTCTCGGCAGCTACATCGTGATCCCTGGCATTGACGCCACCCAGATCGCTGTCCTGCAGCAACGCTCCACGGAAGGCCTGGTCGGTCTGTTGAACATGTTCTCCGGCGGTGCCTTCGGCAACGCTTCCATCTTTGCGTTGGGTGTGATGCCCTACATCTCCGCTTCCATCGTGATCCAGCTCCTGGGCGTCTTCCTTCCGTCCTTCCAGCGCCTCCAGCGCGAAGGCGAAAGCGGACGTCGCAAGATGAATCAATACACCCGTTACCTTACGATTGCGATCCTGGCGATCCAGGGCCCCGCGTATGTCGCGAGCCTTCGTTCGACCCTGCCCCCCGAGGCGTTCGTCACCACGATGAACGGCTGGTGGTACGGTGTCTTCGCCACGCTGATCCTGATCGGTGGTACGATGTTCGTCATGTGGTTGGGTGAAAGAATTACAGACCGCGGCATTGGTAATGGTATTTCCCTGATCATCATGATCGGTATCATCGCCCGTCTCCCGCAGGCCCTTTGGATCGAGATCACCGAGAAATGGAACACCAGCCTTGGCGGCATGCTCGTGCTTGTCATCGAACTGGTCGTTCTCTTCCTGGTCTTCGTCGGTACCATCGCGCTTGTGCAGGCGGTGCGTAAGATTCCCGTGCAGTACGCCAAACGTATCGTCGGCAACAAGCAGTATGGCGGCGTGCGTCAGTACATCCCGTTGAAGATCAATGCGGCAGGTGTGATGCCGATCATCTTCGCGCAGGCACTGATGCTCTTCCCGCTCATCTTCCAAGGCTTCAACGCTACCAAGGGTCTGGCTGCCGTCCTGGGCAACACCAACGGTTTCTGGTACAACTTCATCTACGCCATCATGGTCATCCTGTTCACGTACTTCTACACCGCTATTACGGTGAACCCGACCAACATGGCAGAGGAAATGAAGAAGAACGGCGGTTTCATTCCGGGTTGCAAGCCCGGCAAGAAGACGGCCGAGTACATCGACGCCGTGATGTCGCGTATCACGCTTCCCGGTTCCATCCTGCTGGCCCTTGTCGCCATCCTTCCCGCTTTCGCGCGTATGTTTGGCGTCAACCCGCAGTTCGCACCTTTCTACGGCGGCACCTCGCTGCTGATCCTTGTGGGTGTGATCCTCGATACGCTCCAGCAGATCGAGAACCACTTGCTCATGCGTCACTACGACGGTCTGATGAAGACGGGACGTCTCAAGGGCCGTTCGGGTATGTAATTTTGATAGATTCTTTCACATGATCAGACTTAAATCCGAAGAAGAGATCGGCCTGCTTAGGGAGAATGCCCTGATGGTGTCCAAGACACTGGCAGAGGTCGGCCGTCATATCGAGCCGGGTATCACTACCAAGGAGCTCGACGTGATCGCCGAGAAATACATCCGTTCCCTCGGGGCAGTTCCCGGATTCCTCGGATACGACGGATTCCCCGCAACGCTCTGCCTGTCGGTCAACGACGTGGTGGTGCACGGCTTCCCCTCCGCTTACAAGCTCAAGGAAGGCGACATCGTCTCGGTCGACTGCGGCACGGTCTATGGGGGATTCTACGGCGACTCGGCCTACACCTTCCCGGTCGGGAAAGTGGACGCCCGCACGCAGCAGCTGCTCGATGCCACCAGACAATCGCTGGAGAAAGGCATCGAACAGGCTGTGGCGGGAAACCGCACGGGCGACATCGGCGAAGCCGTCCAGTCGTATTGCGAGGCACTCGGCTTCTCCGTCGTCAGGGAGATGGTCGGACACGGCATCGGTCGCGATATGCACGAGAGCCCGGAAGTCCCCAACTACGGACGGCGCGGTCATGGTGTCAAGCTCCACGAGGGCATGGTCATCTGCATCGAGCCGATGATCAACGCCGGCCGGAAGGAAGTCTATCTCGACGAAAACGGATGGGCCGTGCATACGGCCGACGGCGCGAAGTCTGCCCATTTCGAGAAGACGGTCGTCGTCCGCCACGGCAAGGCCGAAGTTCTGACAACTTTTGAATTTATTGAAAAAGACAAGCGTTAAACCATACGATTTCAATATATGCCGAAACAGTCTGCAATAGAAAAAGAAGGTACCATTATCGAGGCCCTGTCGAACGCGATGTTCCGTGTCGAACTCGACAACGGCCACGTGATCATCGCCCATATCTCGGGCAAGATGCGTATGCACTACATCCGGATACTCCCGGGAGACAAGGTGAGGGTCGAAATGTCCCCGTATGATTTGACCAAAGGAAGAATATCTTTCAGATACAAATAAAAAACTACTACAATGAAAGTCAAGACATCCATTAAGAAGCGTAGTGAGGATTGCAAGATCGTAAAGCGCAAAGGCCGCTTGTATGTCATTTGCAAGAAGAATCCGAAATTCAAGATGCGCCAGGGATAATCTTTTAATTTGTAAACAAATAAAGTAAAAAATAGATTATGGCACGTATAGCCGGTGTAGATTTACCCAACAACAAGCGTGGAGTCATAGGTCTGACCTATATCTACGGAATCGGCCGCAGTTCCTCCGAGAAGATCCTTGGGACGCTGAACATCAATCCCGACATCAAGGTCAAGGATTGGAACGACGAGCAGATTGCTGCAATCCGTACGATGATTGCAAATGAGTTCAAGATCGAGGGCGAACTCCGTTCCGCCACTCAGTTAAACATCAAACGACTGATGGATATCGGCTGCTATCGCGGCATCCGTCACCGTCTGGGGCTTCCTGTCCGCGGTCAGAGCACCAAGAACAACGCCCGTACGCGTAAAGGCCGCAAGAAGACCGTGGCCAACAAGAAGAAAGCAACGAAATAAGGTTTAGATTATGGCAAAGAAAACTACAACAAGCAAGAAAAGGGTTGTCAAGGTTGACGCTTATGGTCAGGCCCATATTTCGTCCACTTTCAACAACGTCATCGTTACCCTGACCAACAGCACGGGTCAGGTGATCAGCTGGTCGTCCGCCGGTAAGATGGGCTTCCGTGGTTCGAAGAAGAACACGCCCTATGCCGCGCAGGTCGCTGCCCAGGATTGCGCGAAGGTCGCCTACGACCTCGGTCTGCGCAAGATCAAGGCTTATGTCAAGGGTCCGGGTGCCGGTCGCGAATCCGCCATCCGCACGCTCCACGGAGCAGGCATCGAGGTCACCGAGATCATCGACGTCACCCCGCTTCCGCACAATGGTTGCCGCCCGAAAGGCCGTCGCAGAGTCTAACGTTTAAAAGCATTTGAATCATGGCAAGATATACTGGTGCGAAAACCAAGATTGCCCGTAAGTTCGGTGAACCGATCTACGGCCCTGACAAATATTTTGAAAAGAAGAACTACCCTCCGGGACAGCACGGCCTGGCCAAGAAGCGCAAGAAGACTTCCGAGTACGGCATCCAGCTGGCTGAGAAGCAGAAGGTGAAATATACCTACGGTGTGCTCGAGCGTCAGTTCCGCAACCTCTACGGCAAGGCCAACCGCATGAAAGGCCGTACCGGCGAGAACCTGCTGATGCTTCTGGAGTCCCGTCTGGACAACCTGGTGTACCGTATGGGTATCGCCCCTTCCCGCGCCGCTGCCCGTCAGCTGGTCACCCACTGCCACATCACGGTCAACGGTGAGGTGTGCAACATCCCCTCGACCATCGTCAAGACCGGTAGCATCGTGGGCGTCCGCGAGCGCTCGAAGAGCCTCGAGGTGATCCAGGACAGCCTCAATGCCTCGTCCGGCAAGTATCCCTGGCTTGAATGGGATGCTGCCAAGTGCGCCGGCAAATTCGCCAGCCTGCCTGAGCGCAGTGAGATTCCTGAAACCATCAACGAACAGTTGATCGTCGAGTTGTACTCCAAGTAAAATTCAAAGAAATGGCCATTTTAGCATTCCAGAAACCGGACAAGGTGATCATGCTCGACGCGAGCGAGACCTTTGGTCGTTTCGAATTCCGGCCGCTCGAGCCTGGATACGGAATCACCATCGGCAACGCGCTGCGCCGCATCCTGCTCTCTTCGCTGGAGGGCTTCGCCATCACCTCGATCCGCATCGACGGTGTCGCCCACGAGTTCGACACCATCCCCGGCGTGATCGAGAGTGTGATCGACATCGTACTCAACCTCAAGCAGGTCCGCTTCAAACGGATGATCGAGGATGTCGACAGCGAGTCTGCCACCATTACGGTGACCGGCAAGCAGGAATTCACCGCTGAGGATATTTCCAAGAATCTGTCTTCCTTCAAGGTCCTCAACCCCGACCTTCACATCTGCTCGATGGAGCCGACGGTGAAACTGGTCATGGATCTGCGGATCGGAAAGGGCCGGGGCTACGTTCCGGCTGACGAGAACAAAGTCGAGCTCGCCCCTGTGGACACCATCGCCATCGACTCGATCTTCACGCCGATCAAGAATGTGAAGTATACGGTCGAACCCTGGCGTGTCGAGCAGAAGACTGACTACGAGAAGCTCAACCTCGAGATCACGACCGACGGATCGATCCATCCGAAGGAAGCGCTCAAGGAAGCAGCCAAGATCCTGATCTACCACTTCATGCTCTTCT
>DETK01000005.1:0-11713 GCA_002361615.1 Bacteroidales bacterium UBA3290 | reverse complement strand
TGCTCTTCTCCGACGAGAAGATCACGCCGGAAACGCCCGTCGAGGTCGACAGCAAGGAACTCGATGAAGAAGCACTGCGCATGCGCCACCTGCTTCTGACCAAGCTTTCCGACATGGAGCTTTCCGTCCGGGCACTCAACTGTCTGAAGGCGGCCAATATCGACACGTTCGCAGACCTGGTCTCCCACCAGCGGGGTGAGCTGATGAAGTTCCGCAACTTCGGCAAGAAGTCGATGAATGAAATCGAAACGCTCATCGAGAAGGTGAAACTGGGCTTCGGCATGGATGTCACCAAGTATGGCATCGAACCGAAACCGAAGGTCGAGGAATCCGAGACTGCAAGCGATACAGAAAACGAAACAGAAACGATTGAAACTGAAATAGAAGATTATGAGGCATAATAGGGCAATTAATCATTTGGGCCGTCAGAGTGGCCACCGCAAGTCGATGCTCGCCAACATGGCGTCTTCCCTGATTCTCAACAAACAGATCGAGACGACGGTTGTCAAGGCTAAGGCGCTGCGCATGTACGTGGAACCGCTCATCACCAAATCGAAAGAAGATACAACGCATTCCCGCCGCATCGTTTTCAGCTACCTGAAGCAGAAAGAGGCCGTCAGCGAGCTCTTCCGCGTCGTCGCGCCGAAGATCGCCGACCGTCCCGGCGGATACACCCGCATCGTCCGCACCGGCTTCCGCGTGGGTGACGCCGCCGACATGGCCATCATCCAGCTGGTAGACTTCAGCGATGCCGCCGCCGCTCCCGAGAAGGAGACCAAGCGTACGACCCGCCGCAGCGGCGCCAAGAAGGCCGCCGCCGAAGGTGCAGAGCCGGCCAAGAAGACCGTCTCCCGCAAGGCGAACTCTCCCAAGGCAGCGAACGAAAACGTTACGAAAGCCGCTCCCGCCGCCCGCAAGGTCCAGGCTCCTCGCAAGTCCGGCAATTCGTAAGAAACTGGAGGGTAACACCCTCAATAACAGGTCTATTTGCAATCTTGCCCACCTGTCCGACAGGTGGGCAAGATTGTGTTTTTTGTTAATATACTGCAGTTTATGCTTCATGACTATTTTGACTATCTTTGTAAAAAATAGCTGAAAGAATATGTTATGAAGCGAATCGGTCTATTGGTTCTGCTAGTTCTGCTTGGGTCATGTAACAGAGAGACAGCGAAAGTTCTCGACGAGGCAGAGTCCTGTATGCAGGCATATCCGGACAGTGCCCTTTCTTTGATCCGGAACATTGACACGACAACGCTTGTCCGGCCAGCGATGAAGGCCCGTTTCGCCCTTCTCCACGCCATGGCTCTCGACAAGAACTGGATCGATACTACGGATGCGGGGGTCGTGATGCCGGCTGTGGAGTATTACGGGAATAAGCGGCCATTGACAAAGCGTGTAAGACCCTACTATTATTTGGGAAGAATACAGTATAATGGAGGAAACTATGCAGATGCCATCGTTTCCTTCACACGATCGAACGAATGTGCCAAAGGCTTGAAAGATGCTCGATTCCGTTCCCTTATTTTTCAGGCAATGGGAGATACATATGGAAGCACTTATCTTTTTGAAGATGCCCTGCGATATACAGACAGCTCATACACCTATTGCATGATGGCTGGCGATACAGCATTGGCGTATTCTTCTCTATACAGGAAAGCTCAGTTGCTCAATAATATAAAGCAATTCGCTGCCGCTGATTCTATCCTTCGTTTCCTGCTTGAAAACGAGTCATGTCTTTATCCTCAAGTTGTCCCCAAAGTTATGGCTGACGAAGCCTTTGTTTTGGTTAACCAGAACCGCGCGTACGATTTCGCCAAAGAACTGTTCGAAAAGGCAAATGCCATGCAAGGGGGATTGCCTGGTGTCAATTATTGGTGTGCTTATGGATATGTTTTGTCAGTGCTCGGTGAAAAAGAAAAGTCACGAAGTATATTCAGACAGTTGGAAAAGAGTCCGGCGAAGGATTCTTATGTATTCAAGGTTTGGAGCAGCAAGATCGCCGCTTTGGAAGGCGACTATGAAACCGCTTTTTCAGATTTGGAGGAATCAGCAGAGAGACAAATGGCTTTGCTTCGTGAAACGTTGCATCAGTCTTCCCTTAGGGCACAACGGGATTATAATGCGTTAGAACGAACCAGGGCAGAAGAGTCTCGTCACTTTGTTTTGTGGATTTCTATCCTAGCCGTCATTTCGTTGCTGACGGTCGGGATTGTCGTGTATTTGTTGCTTCAGCGTAAAAGCGAACGAATTATGCGAAAGAACAGAGCTCTTGAGATGGAGACAGCATCTTTGAAAGAAGCTCTCGCTTCTTTTTCAGATCAAGTCAGTGAGTTGAAACTTCAGCAAGCCCGGCTCCAGCGGGAATACACGCGGCATCTTCAGTCCTCCTTCCGGGGGTGGAGCCAGTTGTATAAAGCATACTATCATACGAAGGATATGCCCATCGATGTTCGTGACAATGTCTTTTTTGAAGCGAAGAAAGCAATAGCGATGCTTGCCGACGATGAGGAAGGTCAGATATTGCTGGAACAGCGCCTCAATGACTTGTTTTCAGATGTTATGAAACACTATCGCGCTGAGTTCCCTGGCAAGGAAGAGCGGGAATACCATTTTGTCAGTTTTGTGTTTGCGGGGTTCGATGCCTCAGTGCTGAAGACTGCGTTCAGTATCTCAACACTACCGGCTGCTTATGAGCGGAAGTCCCGGCTGAAAGACACAATCGCTCGTTCCAAAGTTCCCCATAAAGATGAGTTTCTGCTTTTCTTCCGATAAGCTTGCTATTTTTTTTCTTGATTCCCCGATTTGTGCTAGGAGGGCAAAATGGTTGAGAATCAGTAATTAGCGCGATGCTTCGTAGCGGGTTGTTAGATTGATTCTGACGTTTTTTCAAAAATGTGCCCTACAGGTACTTCTGGCTGGGTTTTTTACAAGCCATGTGTTAGATTTGTTTTGAAGGGACATCTGGCCTTTTGGTCCTCGCTGGTTAAATTTGTATATCAAAACACCCAGCATTATGAAAAAGACCTCTTTGTTATTTCTATCATTTCTCAGTGTCTTTGCGCTGTCTTTTCCCAATCTTGCTTTTACAACTGAAGATGATGACGATGGTGATGTGATCGATATCACCATCTTGCTTCCTGGCGAATCAAACAATCGCTCTCAAGTCGAAGTTCCTCTTCATGCGATGCACTACACTGCACCTGATCGCATTACTGTCTCCTTTTCCCATGACATCGGGAACGTGACGGTACAGATTACGAACCTAACTTATAGTACGAGTTCAACTTTCTACATGGAGACCAATGTGAGTTATCAGATATTACCGATTACTGGTGGGCCTGGTTTCTATCGGATTGAGATTATTACGTCGGATGGAACGGTCTATTATGGCTATTTTACAATATAAACTTAATTGCATTATGAAAACGTACATGTCCTGTCTGGTAGCAACGATTACCTTTCTTTTGGTGACGAGTTGTAGTTTAACAAATGATATCGAGAATCAGGATGATAGCGTTCTCGAGAAGCGGTACACCATAGATAGAGCCTGGTCTTATGATACTGTTGCGTCACCAGAGCAATGGAAGCAGTATCACTCATTGGACGAAAAGTTTGAAGCCTGCCAAATACCCGCAACTGTTCTCAGCGAGATGACTACAAATGCTCTGGTAAAAACTTGTGTTGCACATCCTCTTGCGAACATATACTCGGCTTATGGAAACCGTCTTAACGGTATTGGTGTCTTTGCGGATCGTTTTAATGCTTTTCAAGAGCTGTTAACGCGGTCGGATGCAGCGGAAACATTTGTTGAGGTTTATTCCAATGTGAAAGTGACGGCGGATTATTGCAATCCTTATACTATGGGTAATACTTTTATGCTGTCTTCATTAAGCATTGGTTTTTTGGAGCTCCTGATGGGGTCAGGGTTGTTTCCAGATATCATTTCTCCTATTAATAGACAAAAACTGCGCGAGATAGCCGAAAAACGTATTAATGATTTGCAGGAATCGCATCAAGAATACAGTTATTTATCAATAGAAGGAGCACTTTTTCTTTTGGCGTTATGTGAGCTTCAAGATGATGAAATAGATACTGACAAAGCACAATCCATACTCTCTGAGTTAAGAAGTAAGTATGAGGCAATGAGCTCTACAAAGGCTTATTTGGGGACAACAACTCTATATACACCATTTGGCCAAAGTGTGCAAGGAAGACTATACTCGGAAGTATCTGATAATGAAAAAGCCGCTCTTCTTTACTATTACACGACTTACTTTCCAAATGCTAATGTGGTTGATCAACCATCTGGAACCTATAATGGTAACAGCTATGCTTGGAACATGTCAGAAGGTGGAGTTGCGTGTTGGCTCTATCCTTATACTATTTCAGGTGGAAGTAATATAGAAAAGTATTGGACCCAAGATTATTATGACTCTTGCTCTTCGTCAATCGCCAGTCGAGTTGTCTACGATGATATGGATCATTCTGCTTTGTATTATCCGGCAACAGGTACTTGCATATCTAAATGGGATAATGGTCCGTTAATGGAACATTCTTTGGCAGACTGCCCATTTCCTTCTAACGATGTACACTATTACGGGCAAATACCCCATTGGTCCGCCATGACTATACCTACAAATATCATAGTAGGCGTTCCTTCACAATTTAGTATCGGTTGGCCGGCAACACGATCGGATGTTACTTGCATATGGGAGATTTATGATCATAACGAGCAAGAAGCAGGGTTTTCGCATATCCCCAATGGCCGTTTTGATACGATTACATTCACGAAAGCGGATGCTTTTGAAATATACTGCTATGTTTATTGGAATGAAACGAACGAATTGATTGGTTGGGGATCTGGACAGGTAATCGTTTCATAATCGTAGAAATATGAACCACGTTACTCAACATTTTATCGCGTAACTGCATCTAACTAAAAAAAGAAAATGCCTGTCTTCCAAACAGCTGCCAAGAGACTGCTTGTTTGCGTCGTCGTGTTAATGACGGTGTTGGGTTGCATACAACCCGTCAGGGTGGAGGTTCTGTCAGAAAAAGAAATAGTATTGAAATGCATCCTGACAAACGATACACTTCAGGAAGTTTGTCTATGGTATTCTTCGTCAATGGAGTCTGGGTCATTTGAATCATTTGATGAGGCTTCTGAGGTCGTTATTATCTGGAATGACATGCAGCGTATTACTTTTACTCCTGCGGGACAAGGTCGATGGGTGGCGTGTTTTCGTCCTGTTCCTGGAGAGAGCTATAAACTTCATATCTCGATTCCAGGAAGGGAGCCATTGGTTGCTTCAACAACTTTTCCTGAGGACTTTGCTGTTTACTCAAACTATTTTGCCCCAGAAAGATGGTTTTCGGACCAGTCTCAATTGCAGGAGAAAGACCATAGGGTTCACAACGTGATACCGCTGTGGATGGGGGAGACACGTTATGCAGAAGTCAATCAAGCATTGAAGCAAATAGTATCGTCGGGAGGGACGACGATGCACCATGAAATGCCTGGAATGCTTTATAGGATTGAATCAACCACCCCTATTAGCGTCTATGTTATGGGCATAATGTCAGATACTTTGGGGAAGATGAGGCCTATTAAACGATTGGGGACGAATCATCGTTATGTCGACAGGAGTTTCCCGCAGGCAGGTATTTACGCGGGGGCCGACGATTATGCCGGATCTCTGGCTGCTGCCATGATTGAACCGGAATCTCCCCTGGCAATTTCAGTCAGCATCCCTTATATTGAGGACGCATTATTGTTTTTGGAGTCTTCTGGTAATGGAGATCTGTATCATTATGCCATAAAGAAGCCATATTCAGGTATTCCCTTATTTGACCAGTACCTGAGAATCGCGACACCCGCACACTATGACAACGGATTGCAGGATGTGTTTAGTATGTGTGTACAAGATGAAATATCTGTTGCAACCAGTGCTGAAACGATGGAATTGTATGAGTTGAACAAGGCGGAGCAGTATTTCAAGATCGTTGGAGATTTCGAATATGCTGATGATTTTCGTGATGAGGGAATCCTTGTTCAAGGTGACCGTCCGAGTCTTTTCTTTTGTGCCGTTTCACCAGAATATGACCAATATATACAATCGGTCATCAGGATGCGGTCCACAAAAAATACAGATTTGCTTGGGACGTTGTATATGGGATTGAACAACTATAGCAATGTCGAAGGAGGTTGGGGGATCTTCGGTGCAATGAGTGTTCTTCGCCACGATTGCGGACTGAAGAAGAATAGTGTTCCAGACTCGTTCCCTCTGCCTGCATGGCTCAATGTAACGAACGAAGCTTTTTTCTCAAAAGTCAAGACTTATTATTACAATTCTTCTTATACAACCTATCCTGCCTATCCGTCAGAGCTTCCTCAGCTGTAGTTTTTGTCATGAAAAGACGCCTGCTTTTATTTCTTACTTCTCTCGTTGGTTCGATGGCGGTATTTGCCCAGAATACCACCGTGTCCATACAAGATACTCTTCCGGAGGTTGTGAAAGTGGCAGCGCCGGTGCGACAATTCAGTGCTGAAAGGTACAGGTTGGATCCATTGAGCGTGCAACATTTGGTGAGCCCTTTGGGAATGGGTGATGCGGTCAAGTACATACAGACGCTTCCGGGTGTTTCTACTGGTGGCGAGGGAGGTTCTGCCTATTACGTGCGCGGTGGCAGCCACGGAGCCAATCTTGTGACAATAGACGGTGTCTCTTTATATGGCGTCAGCCACTTATTGGGCTTCACGACCGCATATCCTGAAGAAATAATAAAAACAGCAGATTTTCATACAGGAGGCTTTGATTCTGAAGAAGGTAATTTGACGGCATCCCACCTCAGACTTATGACAAGAGACGGTGATTATTGCATGACACAAGCGGGTGTGTCGCTGACTCCATTTCTGCTATCGGCACATGTGAGTGGGCCGATAGTGAAAGATAAGGTATCTTACCTGGGGTCAGTGCGTATATCCCCCATTGGCGTGGAATACAAAGCCTTGAGAGGTATATTCAATCGATATCAAAATACGCTGCGGGACTTTGGCCTTATGGTCGGAGATTTTTTTTCCAAGATTTCCTATCAAAAGGATTCTCACAACAAGTTTTCATTCTCTTTGTTCGGGAATTTGGATCGGTACGCTTTTCGGCTGAACGACCTTTCAGATGATTCGTTAGGTTGGGGTAATGTAATAGCTAATCTCAGCTGGGATTGTTCCTCAACTTCGGTTTTTGATCGTGTTTATTCGTCGTTCTCTTTCAATGGACATTCCGGCGTGCAAAGCCAGGAGACATCACTGAATGGAAGCAACATTTATTTTATGGTCCGCAGTACGCTTGACGAATTAACCTTTTTGAGCACGGCGGAAAAGCGTTGGGATAATTGGTCCACACAGTTTGGTTACAAGATAAGGGGAGCAAGCTTTAATCCGGGTTCTTCTCAGGTGTTTGAGGATGTTCGGGGGAATAATGTCTATACGATGATAGTATCGCTTCATGGGCAGTTGGAGTACGGGTCCTTGGATAAATTTTTGTTCAAGATGGCTCTACGTGGGAATCTATATGGTTACGGGTTGCTTAATAATAGGCAAACAGGCTGGATGTGCCATCCGGAAATGAGCTTGATGGCACGAATCAATTTGACGAAAAAGCTGGGAATAGAAACGACCGTGGATTACTTGACACAATACTATCATACGTTGGAGGGAATACCGCTGGGGTGGTCGCTCGATATGTTGATTCCCTCAGATACCACGAATCCGCCAGAACGGGTTGTTCAAGTATATGGTGGACTTTATGGTGTTTTTAATAAGAACAGGTTCCGTAGCGGTGGCTTCTTCAAACAAATGGCCGGTCTGGTTTACTATGGAGATGCTACAAGTTTTTTTAGTTCGGCCCTATCTGGTTGGCACGAAAACATCAGCATTGGGGAGGGTGTATCATACGGAGCGGAGTTAATGTATGAAAGAGTGGATGAGAACCTTTCTTGGCGGGCATCTTATACTTGGTCAAAGACAGACCGCTTTTTTGCTGACCTTAATCGAGGTAGACGCTTTCCCGCAAGATATGATAGGCGGCATATAGCAAATCTATCGTTGGATGGGATGATTGTGAAGGGTAAAAACAAACAGCTGGGCATTTCGTCTTTTTTTACCTATCAAAGCGGTAGTTGGGATACACTGCAAGATGGCTTTCTGCCAGGGTTTATTCCTATTTATAAGGAACTGGAAAAACTTCCATATATTTCTAGCTTGCACAATTATGAACTGCCTGCATATATTCGTTGGGATGTTGCTTTGCGTGTAGGCATAAAAGGCAGAAACGCACGTCAGGATATAGGTATTGGCGTATACAATCTCTTGAATCGTCATAATCCCTTTATGCTTCGTTATGATTCTGAAGCACATGAATGGAATTATGTCTCTCTTATTCCGATTATACCGAATATAAGTTATCAAATCAGTTTTTAGTCATGAGAGCCAGATTAATATCATTGTTTCTCCTTTTGGGGATTCTTTTATACGCATGCAATCCCGTCCATAGTACGGATGATGTTAAAATTCGCAGTATGCTTACAGGAAATCAATGGGCATTGGTGCAAGGAAACGAAATCCAAGGGTATTACTCATTTAGAGAGGATGCGCATGCGGATTGGTACAACGCCGATGGGAGAGGGTATTATTTTCTTACCCCTGGCGTTCTGAATGCCAGGAAGGATAATTTTAGTCTTTTGTATATTGCAATGCCTTACCGTGTTGAAGAGGGGATACTGATTATCGGTAATGACAAAGACGGGGGGTTCCCGATAGAAATCCTAAATGAGTTGACACTGCTTGGTAAAGAAAACGGCATAGAATTGAGAAGAATCGTTTCTTTTGCCGGTGACTGATATTGCGTTATTGGTTTATAGAGCGATGAAGCCCGGATTAAGCGACAAAACGACGCTGGAGGCTAACCACCTCAACAGCAGCACTATTTGCAATCTTGCCCACCTGTCCGACAGGTGGGCAAGATTGCGTTAGCGGTTGACGATCTGTGATTTAGGCTCCAGCCGGCAGTTGATCCTTATTTGGCTGCGGGTTCGTGCTTGTACTTGAAGACGATGGCGAAGAGGAGGGCCAGGACCAGGGCGAAGCCGGCAAAGATGTACCAGGCGGAGGACCAGCCGGCCATCAGGTCGGTGAATTCGGTGCGGCCGGCGGTGAAGCGGTTGACCACGGCCTGTGCGCAGAGTGAGCCGATCGACGCGCCGAGGCCGTTGGTCATCATCATGAAGACGCCCTGGGCGCTGGAGCGGATGCTTTCGTCGGTGTTCTGGTCCACGAAGAGCGAGCCGCTGATGTTGAAGAAGTCAAAGGCTACGCCATAGACGATCATCGAGAGGATGAACAGCACCAGGCCGAAGCCCGTGGGGCTGCCGGCACCCAGGAAGGCGAAGCGCAGGAACCAGGCGAAGAACGAGATGAGCATCACCTTCTTGATACCGAACTTCTTCAGGCAGAAGGGGATGAGCAGAATGCAGAGCGTCTCGGACACCTGCGAGATCGACGACAGGAACACGTTGTTGCGCACGGCGAAGGCGTTTGCATATTCCGGCGACTGGCCGAAGGCGTCGAGATACGGGGTGGCGAAGCCGTTGGTCACCTGGAGGCACATGCCCAGCAGGAAGGAGAAGATGAAGAAGATGCACATCTTCGAATCCTTGAACAGGGTGAAGGCACGGAGGCCGAAAGTATCCACGAACGAGGCGGATTTTTTCTCGCGGCTCACCGGGCAGTCCGGCAGGGTGAACGCATAGATGCCCAGGATGATGCCCCAGGCCGCCGAGACGAAGAGCTGGTTATGGTCGTTCTTGAATCCTGTGAAGTTGACGATCCACATCGAGAGGATGAAGCCGATGGTTCCGAAAACACGGATTGGCGGGAAGTCCTTCACCGTATCCATCCCGGCCCGCGTCAGCGCATTGTAGGAAACGGAATTGCCCAGTGCGATGGTCGGCATGAAGAAGGCCACGCCCAGAGTGTACCAGGGGAAGATCTGGCCGAAGGTGACCTCGCCGCCATACTTCATGCCCACGTATCCGGCGATGGCCATGAACAGGGCGGAGAGCAGGTGGCAGATGCCCAGCAGTTTCTGAGCCGGGACCCAGCGGTCGGCCACGATGCCCATGAGCGTCGGCATGAAGAGCGAGATGATGCCCTGCACCGCGAAGAACTGACCGATCTTGGCGCCCATGCCCACGCGGCCGAGGTAGATGCCCAGCGAGCACAGGTACGCCCCCCAGACCGCGAAGATCAGGAAGTTCATCACGATCAGTCTGATTTTGAGATTCGATTGGGAATTCATAGGTTATGCTGTTTAAATGACTATTTCGGAGCGAGCTTGTAGAGGACGGCGGCCACGCAGGCAAAGATGATGTTGGGCATCCACATGGCCAGGACGGGGCTCATGACGCCCTTGAAGACGAACATCTGGCTGAAGCGCATGAACAGGATGTAGAGGAAGCTCAGCGCCAGGCCGATACCGATGTTCAGACCCAGTCCGCCGCGCTTCTTGCGCGAAGAAAGCGATACGGCGATGACCGTCAGCACAAAGGCCGAGAAGGGCATCGCGTAGCGGTTGTTCTTCTCGATGAGCGCGCGTTTGACCAGGTCGTCGCCGCGCATCTTCTGGATGGCGATCAGTTCGTCGAGGTCCTTGCCGGGCAGCGATTCGACGGCGTTCTTGCGCCGATAGAAATCTTCGATGGTCAGGTTGATGACCGTGTCGATCTGCTTGCCCGTGCGGACGACCTCCGATTCGCCGTAGAAATCGCGGATAAAGTAGTTCTTCAGTTTCCAGCCGCCCATCGTGGAGTCCCAGGCTGCCGATTCGGCCGAAAGTTTCGATACGACCTTGCCGTCCTCGATGTGCTCGAGGGTGAACTTGTAGGCGGTGTTGGCCCAGCGGCTGAACTGCTCGATATAGACGAATTCACCCGGCGACAGCTGGTAGTGGATGTTGCGCTGGCTGTCGGCCGCGATCTGCTGTTTCTTGATATACTTGTCTTCGAAGTCGAGCCGGTTCTGGTTGACCGAGGGGATGACATAGAGGCTCAGGACCAGCGAGAGCAGGGCGATCACGCCGGCCGAGAACATATAGGGTGCCATCAGCCGGCGGAAACTGATGCCGCTCGAGAGCATGGCCACGAATTCGCTGTTCTGCGCCAGCTTCGAGGTAAAGAAGATGGCCGATATGAACACGATCAGCGGGCTGAAGCTGTTGACGATCCAGGGGATGAAGCCGGCGTAGTAGTCGAAGACGATCTCCTTGAGCGGAACCTTGCCCACGAATTTGTCGATCTTCTCGCTCAGGTCGAAGATCACCACGATGGCCACGGCGATCAGGATCGTGAACACGAAAGTCCCGAGGAACTTCTTGATGATGTAGCGGTCGAGGATCTTGACGTGCGGGGTATTCATGGATCAGAGCTTGACATCGAGTTTGCGGACCATGGCTTCCTTCCACGAGGCGAAGTCGCCGGCGGCGATGTGGGCGCGGGCCTGGTCGACCAGGTGCAGGTAGAAGGCCAGGTTGTGCTGGCTGGCGATCTGGGCGGCAAGCATCTCGCCGGCCACGAACAGGTGCCGCAGGTAAGCCTTGGTGTAGGTGTGGTCCACAAAAGACGTTCCATTCGGGTCGAGCGGCGAGAAGTCGTCGGCCCA
>DETK01000037.1:2803-5536 GCA_002361615.1 Bacteroidales bacterium UBA3290 | reverse complement strand
GTCGCAGGTGCCATCATCCAGAGCGGCGGCGGCCTGACCGAGGCGCCCGCCCTGGGCGGCACTCCGCTCGCCCAGGCCGAAGCCGACGGCAAGGCGCTGATGGACTGGGCCGGCTACGGGACGCTCGAACAGATGCGTGCCGCTTCGCCCGAGGACATCATGGGCATCGCCGCCCGCTACATGGCCGAGAAACGCCAGTGGCTGAGACTGAGCCCTGTCGTGGACGGATATGCCTATCCCGAGACTTTCCAGCAAGCAGCCCGCGCAGGCCGTATCTCGAACGTCCCCTACATGATGGGGTGTACGCTCGACGACATGGGCATGCTGGGCGCAGGCATCGACAACTTCTGCTTTGCACGCGAAGACGCCGGCATCCCGGCGTACGCCTACCAGTTCGCCCGCCGGCTTCCTACGGACGGCCGTCCCGACGTGCTCCAGGGTGCCTTCCATTCCTCGGAACTCTGGTACATGTTCAAGAGCCTGAAGCACTGCTGGCGCCCCTTCACGGAAGGCGATTATGCCCTGGCCGAACAGATGATCCGTTACTGGACCGCTTTCGCAGCCTGCGGCAACCCCAATGGTCCGAAAGACGGCGCCTGGACCCCGCTGACGCGGGAAAACCCGCAATACATGGTCTTCTGTCTCGACGACAAAGACGCTGTTGCATCCGCCATGGGTCCGATGCGGAAGCCGTAGCTTGTTTTTATAGTTTTTTCATATTTTTACGACGTTAACATACTACGTATCATGGGATTCCTAAAGAATTTGTTCGAAATCGCCGGAAAGGTCGCTTCCGTTGCACAGGAGCTGGCCGACAAGCAGGAGAAGGACGTCAAGAAGACGCCCGCTCCAGCTCCGGTACACAGTTCCGCTCCCGCTCCGGAGAAATCTGCCGCTGAGTGGCGCAGCTATTTCCGGGAGATTATCCGGACGACGTGCGCAGGTTACGAAGTCCGCGAAGACGTGCCTGTGACGGAGCTTGCAGGTAACGTCTCCGACGAGTTCCAGCTTTACAGCACACGTCCCCGCCAGGTATACAAAGCGGAATGGGGTGAGCCTTATACCTTTGTCCTCTACCAGGCCGGTGCGCCCAAGGGCGTCGTGATGCTGGGCGGCGGACACAGCCATTCCGCCAATGTCAAGTACCTGATCGCGCGGATGTACACCAAGAAACTCGGAATTCCCTACATCAACTTCTACACGCAGATGCCCAACGAACGTGCCTATGTCGAAGGCCGTATCCGCAAGTATCTGGGTTAGTATCCATGGAAAAAGGGGATGCGACTTCCGTTGCGCCTGCGATGGACGCAGCATCGCCCCCAGGAGTGCCTTGCAGGCGGCCGTGGTGATGTACCCGTCCGGTGATCAGCAATTTTGCTGATTCAAAATCTTTCCCCTTTTTCCTTCTTTTCTCATGCGCAGCATCCTCTCACAACTGGATGACCAGGCGGCCTGGGAAGAATTCCTGGCCCACCGCCTGCTGAAAGGGCGTTTCACCTGGCCCCTGTTCAGCGATGCGGACGACTGGGTTGGGAACGAGCGCTACCTGCCGGTGGCGCACCGTTTCATGAACGGAGAGGGTCCCGGCGTTCCTCAGAAGAAACGCATCAACAAGATGGGGACGGGAAAGAAACGGACCGTCTACTGTTTCAGCCCTGATGAGACCCGCGTTCTCAAACTCATCGCATTCCTCCTGTACCGCTACGACAACCGATTCTCCCCCAACTGCTATTCCTTCCGCCGGGGCGTCAAGGCCAGCGATGCCATCTTCCGGCTCCGGAAGGCGCTTCGCGGACAGAAGATGTGGGCGTACAAACTGGACATCCACGATTATTTCAATTCCATCTCCATCCCCATCCTCCTTCCGCTCCTCAAGGATCTGCTGGCGGATGACCCTCCCCTGTATGCTTTTTTCGAACGGATGCTGACGGACGACAGGGCGCTTGTCGACGGAACCATCGTCCATGAGCCTCACGGCGTCATGGCCGGCACGCCGACATCCCCTTTCCTGGCGGACGTCTATCTGATGGAAGTGGACCGGCATTTCGACGAGGCCGGGGTCGTCTATGCCCGCTATTCCGACGATATCATCCTCTTCGCCCCGGACCGGGAATCGCTGGAAACGCAAAAGTCCGTGCTGCTGGCTTATCTCAAGGAGTACCGGCTGGAGGTCAATCCCGAGAAAGAAAAGATCTACGCGCCGGAAGAACCCTTCGAGTTCCTGGGCTTCCGCTGCCAGGGCGAAACCATCGACATCGCAGCCGCTGTCCGGTGCAAGATGAAGGGAAAAATCCGTCGCGCCGCACGTGCGCTGGCGCGCTGGCGCGATGCAAAGGGCATCGGTGCGGAACAGGCCATGAAAGCCCTGATCCGCCAGTTCAACGCCAAATTGTTCGAGGGCGACGACCCCGACTCGCTGAGCTGGTCCCGCTGGTTCTTCCCCGTCATCAACCGGACCGAAGGCCTCAAGGAAATCGACCATTACCTCCAGCAATCCATCCGCTACCTCGCCTCAGGCCGCCACACCAAAGCAAACTACCGCGTGCGCTACGCCGACCTCAAGGCTTTGGGTTACCGCAGCCTCGTCCACGAGTTCTACCGTTCTTCCTCCCAAAAACACGCGACGGCACACTGAAGAAGTTCAGGATGCCGTCGCGGTAATGCCGGACCAGTCCGTCCCTATTTGAAGAGGAGCGGGACGAATTCGGAGAGATAGATACGCCAGTTGCGCCA
>DETK01000037.1:0-2769 GCA_002361615.1 Bacteroidales bacterium UBA3290 | reverse complement strand
CGCCAGTTGCGCCAGATGTGGCCGCCGTCGGTTTCCATATAGGTGTAGCGGTAACCGTTCTGGTCGAGCTTCTTGCGGAAATCGTTGTTGGCCTGGATCAGGAAGTCGGTGCTGCCGATACCGATCCACAGGAGCTTCGGTTTCTTGGAGAAATAGGTGGCCAGTTTCTTGTCGAAATCCTGGTACATCGGGCTGATGGAAGGATCGCTCACGCCGATGGCGGCCGAGAACATGCCCGAATAAGCGAACATGTCGGGATAATTGAGCGAGATGTTCAGCGTATGGAAGCCGCCCATCGAAAGACCGCAGATGGCGCGGGATTCTTTCTTGGCGATGGTGCGGTAGTGACTGTCGATGAACTTCACGACCTCGGGGAACGAGGTCTCGAAGGTACCTTCCATGGTCTGGGGCAACTGCATCGTCGGACGGGTGTAGTCCGTGGAATTTTCCAGCGGAGCGGCCTCCTGCGAGATGTTGCCGTTGGTGAAGACCACGATCATGGGCTTGGCCTGACCGCGGGCGATCAGGTTGTCGAGGATCTGCGTGGCGCGGCCCTGCGTGACCCAGGCATCCTCATCGCCGCCAATGCCGTGAAGCACATAGAGAACGGGATACTTCTGCTTGGGATTGTTCTCGTAACCGGCCGGCGTATAGACGGTCAGACGACGGTCGAATCCGGCGGTGGCGGAAGGATACCAGACCTTCGCAACGGTTCCGTGGGGAACGCGGTGAATGGCGTACAGGTCGCTGCGCTCACCGGCCTTCGGGACGAGCAGCACGCTGGTCAGCGAAGCGATGTCGCGGTTGACGAACACGTTGTTGTTGTCGATGACGGTATTGCCGTCCACGATCATCGTGTAGGTGTACATCTCAGGCGCCACCACGAAAGGCGTGGTGTATTCCCAGACGCCGCCCTGGCCTTCGGTCAGGTCGGCCACACCGGGAGCGTCATAGCTCATCTTGTTGCCGTTCATTTCGAACTCCAGTTTCTGCGTAGGCAGGAAGTCGCCGGTAACCTGTACCCGCACAGCCTTGGGCGCACGGTAGCGGAACGTCACGGTTCCGTCGGCATTGATGACGGGAGATTCAACATTCTGACCTCCCCAGAGTGCCTGCTGCGCGAAAGCGGAGACGGTCAGCGTCAGCGCGGCAATGATAGTAAGGATTCTTTTCATATTGGATTGGATATTACTGTGGCGTTAAAACGATTGTCCGGCCTTCTCCAGCGCCTTCGGCAGGCATTCCTGCCAGAAGTTCCAGTAATGGATACCGCTGCGGGCGATCCACTCACAGGACAGGCCTTTCTCTTTCATGGTCTTGGCAAGAGACTCGGAAGCCGCATTGTCGACCGTGGTATCTTCTGTTCCCACCTCGATGGTAAAAGGCGGAAAGACTTTCTTGTCGGACTGCGCATCGATGAGCGTCGGGAACCAGTCGGCGGTCGCCGGACTCATGGCGTAGGCGTAGGTGAACTTGTCAGGATATTTCAAGGCATAATAAAGCGTTCCGTAGCCGCCCATCGAGAGTCCGGCGACCGCGCGTTTTCCGCTGAACTTATAGGCCGACTCCACGGCCGGCATCAGTTCCTCGTAGAAATACTTCTCGAAATCACCCATATAGAAAGTCAGCTGTGCATCCGGCATTACGATGATCATCGGCTTGCCGCCGTTTTTCACGTAACGACCTGCGATCGTCATGGCATTCCCCTTATCAAGCCAGGCGCCCTGGTCGTCTCCCGCCCCGTGCAACAGGTACAGGATGGGATACGCCACGTTCGCATCGAACTTGGGCGGAAGCCAGACATTGTATTTCATGGTCCGTTTCATCGGCTTGCTCGCAATCGACAAGTCCCGGACTGCCTGGCCGTCAGGATGCAGCAGGTCCAGCAAATTCACTTCCCCGCCTCCGTCGTCAACAATCGTGCCGCCGCAGGCACTGAGCGCCAGCGCGCCCAGTGCCACGGCACACGCGGTCAGAATCGTGCGAAAGAAACTACCGGACATTATTTGATTTCGCAGGTAAAATTGTAACCCGTCGAACCGACGAACTGATAGACAGTGCCACCCTGGCAGGTAACCGTCACGGTCTCGCCCGCATTGATATCCACGCGGACACCGTCCTTCATATAGAACGAACCGCCGGAGATGCCCCAGTCGGGGAAGTTGTAGCCGTTGCAGACAAGCCCCGGTTCGGAAGCATATTCCTGGCAGTCATACGTACCCGACAGGTCGGTCTCGCCGTCTGCGAGCAGCAGTTCGAAGACAGCAAGGATCGCATCGCCGTCGAACATCGTGACCGTATGTTTCATCACGGTGCTGCCTTCGGCGACAGGACCTACGGTTTCCGAAGCATCGTACACCGTTACGTCGCCGCCTTCAGGGGAATAGTCGGCACCTGCCGCCGAGAAGGAGTAGCCCGACGAACCCACGAACGCATAGGCGCCCTTGGCAAGTTTCTTCACCTCCAGCGTCTCGCCGGCATTGATGTCCACACGGACACCGTCCTTCATATAGAAGGAGCCGCCGGAGATCCCCCAGTCAGGGAAGTTATAGCCGTTGCAGAGCAGGCCCGGTTCAGAAGCGTATTCCTTGCACTCATAAGTGCCCGCCAGTTCGTTGTTGCCCTCTTCGAGCAACAGTTCGAACACCGCCACCAGTGCGTCACCATCGGTCAGCGTGACGGTATGCTTCATCACGGTGCTGCCCTCGGCGACCGGAGCGATGCTCTCCGTATAGGAGAAGTCGATGGAAGGACCCTGGGGAGCGAGTT
>DETK01000038.1:164271-191386 GCA_002361615.1 Bacteroidales bacterium UBA3290 | reverse complement strand
TCCAACTTTTGGGGGGCACATCAAATCGGCTGTTGGCGTAACGCAATCGGCCTCCTGCTTCGTATAATGGCGACTATCGTGCGCCTGTTTGGCGGAAATCGCAAGCGGAGAGGACCCGATCCTCAGTTCAACAAGAAATCGACGACGATCGGCCGGTGGTCGGAAGGGTGCCGGAAGGCGGTTTCTGTTTGGAGGGCCTTCGGCCCGACAATCAGAAAACGACTGGAGGTGGCCCCGCCGAAGGCTCCGAGGCCCGCTTGAGGGACCGGGACTTCCCTTGGGGATGGGGGTAACAAAAGATGCGCATGTTTGTGGAAGGCCTTGGCCTGGAACAAGCTTGCGCACCGAGCGTGGTACCAAAAGCATGAAACGTGATGACTATAGATTGTCCTGTCCTACTATGGGTGGGATGGATGAGACCGCAGGAGTGATAAGGAGACTACAACATGTTCATTATTGCCTGACGGGATTTAGCATTACGGGATTCGTTGAGTTTGCCAAAGTTCCATTTAAACGATACGAAGAAATGACGCCCCAGTTGATTGCGCTGGATGTCTTCAATGTCCCCTGTATTCGCTTGGGGTCATGCCTCCGTGGCGACGGAAATAACGGTAAAAATCCATCTGGTTGGCAAAATGGAGATGCCAGGCAATTTCCTTTACCGACAAAGAGGTGTGTTTCAGATAATAACGCGCCTCCATCATCACATACTCGACAATCCATTCCGGCGCGGTGCGGCCGCTGTCGGACTTGATGGCGGCAGAGAGGTATTTGGGCGTCAGCCCAAGACGCCCGGAATAGAACTCGAGCTCGCGATGCTCGGTGTGGTAGCGGGAAAGCAAAGCAAGGAACTGTCCTGTCAGCGGATTGCGACCCTGACGCAGGAGCGTTTCCCGGTCTGCGATCCGCTCCCAGATGTGCGTCAGTTCGATGCTCATCGAACGCAGCAGGTATCCCAGGCTGCGGGTCAGGTCAGCATGGCGGTCTCCGGCTACCGAGCGGAAAATGTTCTGGAAATTGTGGATCAGGATCATCGTCCGCGTATCGACCTTGACCATCCGGCAGCGGAAGGCATAGAGGGCGCCCAGCCGGTCGAATTCCATCTCCTGCAGCATTTTCTCGGAAAGGGCCATCAGCGTAACCTCTCCCCGCCCCGCTTCCCGCTTCCAGGAGAAGGACAGGATATCTTCGGGCAGGCTGACGGCAAAGCAATCTCGCTGCACATCGTAGCTGTCAAGCCCGATCTGCAAGTCAAAGCTGCCCTGGACGCAATAAAGGCAGATCACCCCGTCGAAGCGACAGGGAAAAGACAGATGGCCTTCAAGCTCCGTCCGGAACGAGATGTTGGCGATGAAAATATCGTCACCATGCGAAAGCATCGGACGTGCCGGGAGAGATTCCCGCAGGCGGGGCAATGTCAAACTTTCCATAAAATCAGCCAAAAGGTATAACCAACCAAGTATTGCAGCCCAAATATATGAAATTTTCAGCAGAAAGGTATAGCAATTATTTTGGAAGGTGCATCCGTGTTCAATAGTTTTGCAGCATGAAACGATACATGCATATCTACTCCCTCACGCTGGCCGACATCGACAGCGCAAAACGGATGACGCCAGGGGCCGTGCTCTGCTACTTCCAGGACACCATCGCCAGATTCCTCGCCGAGAACCGCGTAGGCGCCTTCGACTTGATGGAAGACGGCATCACATGGATGATCGCCGAATTCCACAGTTCGTTCAGCCACCTGCCCGTCTGGCCGGGCATCGTACAGATGGAGGTATTCGTGTCGGAACTCGCAAGCGTCAAGGTCTATGTCGATTATCTCGTGCGGGACATCCGCGGGAGGATCGTGGCCAGCGGTGAAAGTACCTGGCTGATGGTCGATGTCCGCAGCCG
This sequence comes from Bacteroidales bacterium UBA3290, assembly GCA_002361615.1. Lineage (GTDB taxonomy): Bacteria > Bacteroidota > Bacteroidia > Bacteroidales > UBA932 > Cacconaster. The sequence continues at coordinate 189,490 of DETK01000038.1, read as the reverse complement.
CCGGATGCTCCCCAGCAGCACCGTTCCGCGCTTGACTGCCCTGTATGACGAACGGAATCATGTAGCGCACCAGCGACATGCCTTCCGCCCGGCGGCCGGTCCGGAAGAAACGGCCGTCGCCTCAACCCATACCGTCTCGGCCGCCGAAACCGATTTCAACGGCCACATGAGCAACCGCGACTATGTCCGGCTGGCCATGTCGCTTGTCCAGCCGCTGATCCCTGACGGGACAGCCATCCGGGAATTACATGTCAAATTCATGCAGGAGTGTCATTCGGGAGAGACCCTGCATTGCCGCGTCAGCCAGGATGGCCCGCAGCTCATCGTCACGCTGCTGCGGGACGGCGGACATCCGGTCTGCGTGATCAACACCTGCTGGGATACTGAAGCCGGAGGCTGATCCGCTTCCGCCACTTCGACCGGGCCGCTGTTCCTCATCCCAACAAATGGGGATGGTTTTTCCCGGCGCTTTCCCCTACCTTTGCACCCGTTATGGAACACGGGCACGAACATCATCATCACGGACATCATCACCACCACGACCACGGAGATGCGGCCGAAGTGGCATCCCTGCGGGGGATCTATCGGATATCCATCGCACTGAACCTGGCTTTCGTCCTTGTTGAAACCGGAGTCGGCCTCTGGAAAGGCTCGCTGGGCCTGCTTTCCGATGCAGGCCACAACCTGAGCGACGTCTTTTCCCTGGTCCTCGCCCTGATCGCCTTCCGGCTGGCGGCTTCCCACAGCACCAGGACATTCACCTACGGTTATCGGAAAGGCTCGATCCTGATCTCCCTGCTCAACGCGGTCATCCTGCTGGTAGCCGTCGGGGCGATCCTGCTGGAGAGCATCCACAAACTGCGGCATCCGGCAGCCATCGACGGCGGGGCGATCGCCTGGACAGCCGGCGTCGGGATCGTGGTCAACGGCCTGACGGCCTTCCTGCTGATGAAGCACCGGAAGAAAGACATCAACACCCGCGGCGCCTTCCTCCACATGGCGACCGACACACTCGTCTCGGCGGGCGTGGTCGTTTCGGGTATCGTCATCGCACTGACAGGATGGTCGGCCATCGACCCGCTCATCGGCATCGTCATCGCGGTCGTCATCCTGTTCAGCACCTGGCATCTGCTCTCCGAAAGCATCCGGATGAGCATGGACGCGGTGCCCGGGCACATCGATCCCGACGACATAAAACAGATGATGGAAGCCACGCCCGGAGTGCGCAGCATCCATCATCTTCATATCTGGCCCATCAGTACGACGGAAACGGCCTTGACCGCCCACCTGGTCGTCTCAGGACAGGCCGATGCCGAAAGCATCGTACACAGGATCAAGCAGCTGCTCCGCGAACACGGAATCGGGCACGCGACCCTGGAGACCGAGCGCGAAGGTCATTCCTGCGCGGACGGCTCGGACGGCTCCTGCTGAGCCGCTTCGGCTGCGGGGCCGGTCCCGTCGGCAGGGGCTTCTTCTGCGACAACTTCTTCAGCCGGCTTTTCCTTGTGGAAAGGCAGGCCGATGCATTTGAGATTGTCCGTGAAATACAGCGCGGCGCCGGCGACGATCAGGATGCCGAAGAACCAGCAGCAGAACTTGCGCCAGAAGGCCTTCCGGCGGGCAGCCGGATCCACGGCGGTAAGTTTCGGGAACTCGGCCAGTTGCGTGAGACCTTTGCCGAACTTGACGCTTACGAGCGATTTGGCATTGATGGCCCATCCGTTGGCATTGAGGACCGGACCGAGGTCACGTCTGCGCAGTTTGCGCCAGGCAATGAACACGGACGGCAGTGAGATGATGAGCATCAGGCCGATGATCAGGATGATCCACTGCCACCAGGTCAGCGATTTGAGCGTGGCCACGATAGCGGTCAGCACGCCGGCGACGGCCGCGACAGCGATCGTAATACCGGCGATCTTGCCTACATCGAACGGCGCGGCTTTGGTCGCCGCCTGGGCACCGGCAGCGGGAGCCGTCGTGGCGCCTTCCGTGATGGAACCCAGGGTGCTTTCTCCCTTGTTCGCCTTGGCCTCGGCCGATTTGCCGATCTTCTCTGAAATCCAGCGGCCCGCCTTCTTGTACGGTGCCCAGAATGCCTGACGCAGCGAGAGCGGATTCTCCACGATGCTCGTCACGACGGCACTCCAGTCGTTGCCGTCGCGGTCATAGAACACGGCATTCTTGCCCGGGCGGAGGCCGTCCACGTCACCGGCGGTGAGGACGGCGGCGATGTTCATAGTCCTGCCGAGCTTATCGCTCTTGCAGGCACAGTAGAGGATGTACATCCCGCTCAGGGAAGATATTTCGGGGCTCGGACCGTCAACCCTGACGCACAAGTCGGTGGAACGCTGATCGATGTACAGGCGTCCGGCCTGGAACATGGCCTTGCGCTGCGGATCGTAGAAGTCGGCCAGCACGACATAGTTGTTCAGGAAGTCGTAGAAACTGTGGTACAGGCGCAGGAGTTTATCGACGGCTTCGATGGAAAGGGCCTCTTCCTCGAGGGCCTTGTCGGCGTCAACCAGTGCAAGGAGCGCGGCTTTTTGGTCAGTCTTCAGAAGTTCCCTGACCTTTTCGATGCCAAGGCCTTCAACCCGGACACCTTTTTTGGCTTCCATCCAAGCTGTATAAGGGGCGAATTTTCCGACGATTTCTGCCCATTCAGTTTCTGTAAGCGTATTCTTGTCCGCTTCCAGCACAAGGCCCCGCATTGTCTCGACGGCTGCCTTCCAGGCCGGGTTGACGGCATCGAGCGGGAGCACGGCACCGGCCGACGGTTTGGCAAGGGGCTCTTCGCCGATGGCGGAAGAAGCCAGGGCAAGATTGCCCTCGATGGCGCCGATCTTCTCGACGGAGACATCGACGGCCTTGGCGGCTTCGGCGTCAAAGCCGATGAGCTTGCAGCGCATGAAATAGTCGGCGACCTTGTCTTTCAGCGCCTCGACAGCGGCGAGGGCGTCGGCAGTCTTGTCGCCGAACGGGAAAACGGCTTCCGTACCGGCATCCTGCCAGGCGGCATAGTCGGCAAGCTCCGTATAGAAAACTTCGATGTGCTCGGCTGTCACGCCGTCCTTGCCGCTGCGGTCCATGGCCTTGCCGATGGTCTCGCCGATCGTGGTCACCAGGGCGGCGAGTTCCTCGCTATCCGCACTGGCGGGCGTGATGATGCCGTCGCCGTTGAATTTCGTGTCGGCAAAGATCTTCACATTGTCGGCCGTATCCTCGAGCGCGATGCTGTCTTTTTCCAGTTTGAGATTGCTGAGGATCTGCCTGGCGGAAGCAAGCAGTTTCGCCCCGTCCGGATTCTCCTGGTTGAAGGCGGAGAAAGGGATCTCGGTGCCGCGGGTCAGGAGCATGTCCGGATCTTTCAGGATGCCGGTCAGCCACTGGGCTGCGGCAATGACCTCGTCAACTCGGATGTTGCCGTCGTGGTCGGCATCCAGCAGTTCGAGGGTTTTCTGGTCGAATTCCAGGTTACGGGTAGGACAGCTCAGGACCGTCCACATCTTGCGGTCCAATTCGCCCAGCCGCGCGATGTCGGCGCCAGAGGTGATCTTGACGCGCACAGTCCCGCCGACCGGGGTAAAGGTCCAGGTATAGGGTTTGGTTTCCATATGAAATGATATTGATTCGGGATTCTGGTTTCAGCCAATAAATATAATGAATTTGCACGAAATAATCAACTGTCCAGCCGTTTTCATCCCTCCACGCCACCCACCTTAGCACAAACCCTCCCAATCCTCTCCCCTTTCCTCCCTCTCTCCCCATCGCAAGACCCGACGTTCTGTGATTCATCGGTTTTTTATTATATTTAATGCACCAAAGGACAAAACCATGATAAACAGAAGGCAATTCCTGAAAATTGCCGGGGCAGGAGCCCTTGCGATGACTGTCACTCCGTTGGACGTTCTGGTCTCTTCCTGCACAAGACGGAAGGAAAATGAGAATAATCGTGCTCTGCTGGCCGCCGCTGAGAGGGTATTTTCCCAATTGGAAAACAATACGGTGCTCTTGCCGGGCGAACAGATTGTCGTTCCTGTCCTGGATGCACCCCTGATCGGTTTCGCCAGCGCCGACAACCCCCTGTTTGAAACATTCCGGCGCGATGAGGTCATCGGTTCGCAGTGGCGGGCACCGAAGGAATGGATGCCGGAGGCCAAGTCCGTCGTCGTATTCTTCTTCCCCGTCTCTTCGGCCATTCGGACCCGGCACCGCGCGGCCAAGACGGCCACCAACGAGGCCTGGAACTACGGCTACGGCAAACACGGCCAGATCCTGAATGCCTTCATCGAAGGCCTGACCGCCGAATTGGAAAGCCTGGGCATCAATTATCATATCCCCACCAAAGACCCGGCCTTCAAAATTGAACAGCACCCCGTCATGAGCGGCGGCAAGGAGGATGTGCACTACTCCACTTCCTGGTCGAACCGTCACGTAGCCTTCGCTGCCGGCCTCGGGACCTTCGGCGTCCATCGACACCTGATCACCCGATCGGGATGCAGCGGCGTCTTCGCCTCGATGATCCTCGACTGCGAAATGGAACCCACCGCTTCCGAATACAAGGATCCCTACGAGAACTGCATCCATTGCGGAGCCTGCGTCAACCGCTGCCCCGCCGGCGCCATCACCCTGGAAAACCTCCGCAACCTCAAGGAGTGCCGTACCTACGCCGGATCACTAAGAAAAGAAAACGATCCCGGCTATTGCGGCAAATGCCTGGTCGGCATCCCCTGCGAATACATGAAGCCGTAAATCTTCCGATCCGGGCATCTTTCGCCAAACTGCCGCACGAGACGCGGCCACTGACATACGTCGGAGGCTAGTGACCGTGCGCCAATGCCCGAAATCGGCTGTTGGCGCAACGCAATCGGCCTCCTGCTTCGCATAATGGCGACTATCGTGCGCCTGTTTGGCGGAAATCGCAAGCGGAGAGGACCCGATCCTCAGTTCAACAAGAAATCGACGACGATCGGCCGGTGGTCGGAAGGGTGCCAGAAGTTCGAGATCTTCTGCGGGTTGCGGACGGGCGTGGTGTAGTCGTCCGATACGATCCGGTCGGATACGATGCAGTCAAAGAGCGGCCGGGTGCAGTACACGTAGTCGATGCGGGCACGGCCGCCCGTCGTGGTATAGAAATCGTTGGGATGGCGCTCGTGGACCACGTCGAGATATGGCGTCTCCGCCAGGATATAGTCGTGCACCAGCAGCCGGGAATCATCTTCCGGGTATTGATACACCCAGTTGTCCACGCGGGAGCGGCTGTTGAAGTCGCCCATCATCATCCAGTACTGGCCGGCGGCCTCGCCAGCGGGCATGGTGCCGATCGTGTGCTGGCAGATGTATTCCATTTCGGTACGACGGTAATAGTCCCCCTCGCGGGCAGCCCGGCTCCGCTCCCTGTCTTCCTTCGGAACGCCATAGCCGTAGGCCTGCGGCCAGGTATGCAGCGACACGATATTCAACTCCTTGCCATGGACCCGGAGACGTGCCCAGCCCGCTCCGTGACAAACCAGCGTGTCCGCGTTGCCCGTAATGCGGGCCACCGCCTCGATCGGGTAGCGGGAAGTGATCACCTGCGGATAGTCGTCCCGCCATCCTCCGAGGAAGATGTACTTATGCCCGTAACGGCGGGCAAGCTCGCTCCATCCCTCCGGCAGATAATGCTCCTCTTCAGGCATATAGTCATCGGTCCCATCCTTGTAGATTGTCGCAGCCTCGCAAAACACGCAGACATCGGGACGCTGTGCCTTGACCCAGGCGACGAAACGGTCATAATGATCCGGCTGCCCGTCCCACATCCCGTTCTGGATATTCCAGTACAGGAGCCGGAAGTCAGACGGCCGGCGCGCGGCGAACGCCATCAGCAGGAAAACGCCGACAGCCACCGCAGAAAGTCCAAAGATCCATCTTTTAACCATATATATCCTGAATATTTACCGAACACTTTTCCCTATAGCGCGACGGTTTCCATCACGCGGACCCAGTCGGTTTCCGGATCGAAGCCGAATTTGTCGTCGATGCCGACGTTGAAGTAGAGTTTCTTGTCGAAGTTCTGGAAGGCGGAGTTCCCGACTTCCGGGTTTTCATTGATGTAGTCGAAATGGATACCGTCCGCGGCAAAGCGCTGCCGATAGGTTTCCAGCCGGTCCGGATAGCATCCACTCCAGAGAATCAGGCAGATATCATCCCGGTTGGAGAGCAGCTGCAGGGCCGGTCGGGCATACGGCAGATAGTCGTAGGTCTCCTCATCCTCATAGCAGGCACGCAGAATCGTGTCGTGAATGTCCACGACCACATAGATCTTCTCCCAGTTCTTCTCCCGCTTGCGGCGGAATGCGGTTTCAAAAGCTTTGGCTATTTCCATAGGTTATCTCCTGCGTGCCTATCCGCTTTGATTTACAAATATACTGATTCTTTTCGACATCCACCGACTGCCCATCCCTCCGCCCCTCTTTCCGCTGCAATGTACACACCTGATTATCAATCACTTCCAAAACCTGATCCCCCTCAAAAAGACACCCATCAACTTTCATAAAGTGTTGATTATCTGCCGCGTCCGTTGCAGCGGAAAAAGGAGGAAGAAGAGAAAAACTGTGTGCACTTAAGAAAGCTAGAAGCAGTGCCGTACGAAGTTCTCGAACAGGGCGCGGCTGTCAGGATCATTGTGGAGGAGATATTCCGGATGCCATTGCACGGCCCAGAGGTAGCGGGCGCCCGGCTTCACGAAGGCTTCGGTCAGGCCGTCGGGCGAGGTCGCCACGGGCACAAGGCCCGGCGCCAGGTCGCGGATGGCCTGATGATGAAGCGTGTTGACCGACAGGGTATCTTTCTTCAGAAACTTAGCCAGGTCACCCGTCAAAGAGACGGTATGCGTGGGCCTGTCGTAGGGCTTGGCCTGCCGGTGGGCGATCGCTGAAGGATGCTCAGTCGGCAGATCCTGATAGAGCGTCCCGCCGAGGGCGGCATTGATCAACTGAAGGCCGCGGCAGATACCGAAGATCGCCTTGTCGGCCTCCAGAGCTGCTTTCAACACCTTGACTTCCAGGATATCACGCTTCTGGCACGGGATGAGTTTGCCGGTGCTATCTTCCTCTCCGTACACGGAAGGATGTACATCCTGTCCACCCGTAAAAAGCAAGCCATCGCACAGGCTCACCAATCGTTCGACCTCAGAATCTTCAAGGTCGAAGGTCAGGATAATCGGCGTGCCGCCGGCAAGGCGGATGCCCTCCATATACCCCGACAGCATCCACAGGCTGCTGCGGTCGATGTCCCAAAGCGGGAGAACACCGACGATCGGTCTGGTTTTCATATTGCTAACGGGAGGCAACAGGCGAAAGTCTGAAGACGGCCACATCGTGGGAGCCTACGACAACCGAGGCCGGATTCTGTACCATCTTCTTGCGCAGCTTGCCTTTTCCCTTTACAAGGGTCGTGAAGGGCTTGGCGGAGGCGTTCCACAAATCTTTGACGGCATAGTTGACCGTGGCGAAATCCGTGCTGCGGCCGCTCAGATCGTCGTTTACCTCGAGGCTGGACCAGTCAATGGTGACATCTGCCGGTTCAGGGCCGACATTCAAGATGCAGAAGGCCCAGTCACCGCCAGAGAGTGGTTTGAACCAGTATTGGATGTCACCGTCTGTCTTCAGGCGCAGGCCCTGGATGCCCAGCGGGTCCTGATCGATGGCAATCACGTCGCGGTTGGTGATGATCGCAAGCGTTTCGGGGCGCATATCGGTGATGTCATTGCCGAGGATGAGCGGTGCGGCCATCATGCACCAGAGGGTGAAATGGGCACGATCTTCGGCATCTGTCATGCCATTGCCGACTTCGAGCATGTCGGGATCGTTCCAATGGCCGGGGCCGGCATACTTCCGGAGCGGCTCGTTAAGGTCCACGATCGGCATCACGCCGAGCGGCGTCCACATCTTGTTGCCATTCTCGTCATAGCGCTGCGGGATAGGCAGGAAGCCCACGCCGATATCACCCGTGGTACGCCAGGAATGGCCGACTTCTGCAGCCCATTCCCAAGGCTTGCTGCTCCCCCATTCGCACATGCTGAAAAAGATGGGGCGGCCAGCCGCGCGAAGGGCATTGCGCATCAGCGCATAAGCGCCTTTCGGGTTGATGTCGTTGGTGTAGCACCAGTCATACTTGAGGTAATCGACGCCCCAATAAGCGTACATGAAGGCATCCTGGTACTCATGTCCGAGGCTGCCCGCATAGCAGGCGCAGGTGTTGGTCCCGGCATCACTGTAGATACCCAGCTTGATGCCCTTTGCATGGAGATAATCGGCCAATGCCTTCATTCCGGAAGGAAACTTCGCGGGATCTTCGTGGATGAATCCGCGCTCGTCGCGCTCACCGTGCCATCCGTCGTCGAGATTGAGATACACGTATCCGGCATCGACGAGCCCCAGCGAGACCATCCTGTCGGCTATATCCTTGATCAGGTCTTCGTTGATGTCGGTCTGGAATTTGTTCCACGAGCTCCAGCCCATCTGCGGCGTGTCGGCCAGACCTTCCCATTTGGCACCGGGGGCATCCGGCTTGCGCTCCTGAGCGGGAGCCGGACTGGCAAGCAGCACGGCTGCTGCGATGAAAGTCAGAAAGATGTGAGATTTCATTATCTGTGGTTTATTATTACTGTCTCGGATCGTTGATGCCCAGCTTTCAATGAGAGGCGGCGACGAAGCGCAGGGCATTGATGAACAGCAGGTTCTGCGTTGCATCGGTGAAAGTTTGGTCGCCGTGGCCCATATTGATATAGACCATGCGGTAACGGGTGTTGGTCCAGACGACCGGGAAATCGCCGCCGAAAACGATATCCTTGATGCCGAGCGGATAATTGCGCGGGGAAAGGGAGGCCAGGATACGGACGTCGGGATTGGAGCGCAGGTCAGGCTGCCACTGATAGAACTCCGATGCCGGCGCCACATACTGGTCCGGAAGATTCCGGGTGACCGCGTGGTCGTGCCCCTCGATATCTACCAGAGCGGGCTGCGGGGGCCAGTTGTTGCACAGGAAACGGACACCGCCCAGGAAGTCGCGGAACCAGTCCCATCCTGTAGTCAAGTCGTTGTATCCGGCCGCATGGAATCCCAGCCATCCGCCGCCATGCTCCATATAGGTCTCGAAAAGTGCCCGTTCCTCCGGCGTTCCCGGGGCCACGTCAGGCATGATAAGGAGGTCGTACTGAGCCAGATCACCCTTGTCTGCCAAACGGGTGGACACGTCCAGGGTCCATCCCTCTCCGAAGGTCAGCCGGTGAAAGAAATCTATGGCCTGGTGCGCAAACTGCTGATGCGCTTCTTCGACTTCGTCGGAATAATACAGTAATGCCTTGAAGCGGGGCTCCGCAGCATAGCTGGCGGGGAGATTCTCTCCCTGAAAGCGTCCTGCGGCGTTCCTGCTGCCCGGCGTGCATCCGACAAGCAGCCATCCGGACAGGCTCGCAAACACCAGCGCCGGTGCAATCCATATCAGAAAGATGCGCGTTTTCATGGTCGGAATCGGTCGGGGACGGATGGTTTGTCAAAAATACGAAAAAAAGTTGCTACTTTTGCTAAGAAAAACAGCAATTGGACCTATCTGACTTAAAACTATTCCATGAAAAAAATCAAGTTATTCTCTGTCATAGGCATTTGCCTTTTGGCACTTTCCTGCGGGAGCCAAAAGCAGCCGTCTTCTCCTGCTGGTTTTAACGACGGCGTGACTGCGGCTTTTGCCCAGGGCGGGCGGATTGACCTGAATACCCTGCAATGGACAAGGGAGCCCGGTGCTTATGCCATAAACGGTGACACCCTTACGATTACGACGGCTCCCCATACCGATCTTTGGCAGCGGACCTACTATCATTTCCGCAATGACAATGCGCCGGTATTCCAGATGGAGACCTGCGAGCCCTATTTCAGTTTTGTGGTCAAGACCGATTTCACCCAGAGCCACCAGCGTTTCGACCAGTGCGGCATCGTGATGTATCTCGACAGCGACAACTGGCTGAAGGGGTCCGTGGAGTTTGAAAACGAGCAGTTCCAGCATCTGGGCAGCGTGGCCACCAACAACGGCTACTCCGACTGGGCCACGACCGCCATTCCTGCCGATGTCAAGACAATGTGGTACCGGTTCTCCCGCCGCGCGGACGATTATTGCATCGAGTGCTCGGGCGACGGCGTCAATTTCAGCCAGATGCGTATCTGCCACATGTATGCCGGCGCAGACAAGATCCGTTTCGGCGTGTATGCCTGCTCCCCGGAAGAATCCTCCTTCACGGCCGTATTCACGGACATGAAGATCACCGAATGCATGTGGAAGGCGCACGATGGTCAGCAACCGGATTAGGCGTGCGGCGTTTTCTTTCTGACGCCGCGGACGGGATCTGCGGCGAGCGGATCGTCGGGCCAGGCGTGCTTGGGATAGCGGCGGCGGAGCTCCTTGCGGACTTCGAAGTAGGCGCCTTCCCAGAAGCTGCGCAGGTCGCTGGTCAGCTGTACAGCTTTGTAGCCGGGTGAGAGCAATTCCATGAGGACCGGACGGCGGCCGCCGTCCACGCGAGGCGTGTCGAGCAAGCCGAAACATTCCTGGAGGCGAACGCGCAGCACCGGCGCCTCGGCGCCCTGGCGATACGCGAGCCGGATGCGGCTGCCGGTCGGCACGATGACGTGTGAGGGAGCAATCCGGTCAACGGCTTGTTGCTGTTCGTAGGAAAGCAGGCTCCAGATGACAGCTTCCATCTCTATCTTGCCAAGTTGGGCGGCCGTCGTGGCCTTGCCGATATAGTTCGGCAGCCAATCCCCTGCCCGTTCCAGCAGCCCCTCGGTCGATACATCGGGGAGCGCCAGTTCCGGATGCCAGGCCGTGACCGTAGCGATGCGGCGCTGAAGATTCTCGACCTCGTCGGAGAAGGCAAACAGGCTGCGGCCTTCCTTCCGGGCGGCCTCGCAAATGACCTTCACAATAGATTCACGGTCAACGTCTTGCAACGGCTTTTCTTCCAGCACGTGGACGCCGATGCGCCAGGTCCGGCGAGCTGCGACGCCGCCGGAGCGGGTGTCCCAGAAGATAGCGTCGCGCGAGCGGGCCAGCGGCCGGAGGTCTGGCGGCGCCACAGGCGCGGCCAGAAAGATCCGGCCGCTGCCGCCGCTGCGCGTATGGACGCTTGCCACGGCCAGCCATTCCGCACCGGAGAGCGCGCTGCCTTCGTCGAGCGCGACGATGTCGCCGCTCGACAGGCAATACTGGCCGTGGCCCTCCTTCCACGCGCGTGCCACCCGCTCAGGGTACGCCGAAGCTGTCAACTGGCCAATCGCATAATCGTCGGCACGCCCATTATCTTCCACGACGCCGACCATATCCCGGTATTGAGCCGCAATGCGGGCGACCCGGCCCCAGCTGCCCAGACGGCCGCTGGCCCGGGCCCGACGGAGCGCATCGATGCGAAGGGCCATATCGGGATCCGCCTCAGCGGACATCGGATCTTTCTCTTCCAGCAACGCGGCTATGTCGGCCGCAAGGGCCTTCTGGGCATCATCTTCCGCCTTGAGCAGCAACTGCGCCACACGGGGATGGCACGGTAAAGAAGCCATCGCCCGGCCGTGCGGCGTAATGCGGTTTTCTTCGTCAATCGCGCCCAGAGCGACGAGCAGCATCAGCGCTGCTTTGAGCGAGGCGGCTGGCGGCGGCGTCAGCCACGGCAGACGCTCCGGGTGCGCCTCGCCCCAAGCCGCTACTTGCAAAACCATCGGCGCAAGATCGGCTTCGACAATTTCCGGCTTCCGCAATTCGGCCATTCGGGTCTCGGCCGCCTTGCTCCACAGCCGGTAGCAGACACCCGGCGCTACGCGGCCTGCACGGCCGCTCCGCTGCGCCGCCATATCCCTACTGATACGAACCGTTTCAAGATGCTCCAGCGCCGTCCGGGCGTCGAAGACGGGCTTGCGACAGTAGCCGGCATCCACCACAACACGCACGCCCTCGATGGTCAGCGAAGTCTCGGCGATAGGTGTTGCCAGCACGACCTTTCGTTGACCGGGACGGCTCGGCGCAATGGCGCGGCGCTGCTCCTCTATAGAAAGCATACCATAAAGCGGACAAAGATGCGTTTGTCCAAGCGAACTTCCGAGCGCTTCTGCGCAGCGGCGGATCTCGCCTTCTCCTGGCAAAAATGCCAGAATATCACCTTCCTGCTCCTTATGTGCAGAACGGATCATCCGGACCGCAGCATCGACGATTTCTTCTGCAGACGTGTCGTCTTCATAGCGGATTTCCACGGGAAACATCTTCCCTTCGCAAGAGACGGACTGTGCATCCAACACCGCACACAGCGCCTGGACATCGATCGTAGCTGACATCAATACAAGCTTTAGATCGGGCCGCAAAACATCCTGTGCCTCACGCGCTAACGCCAGCGCTAAATCAGTCTGCAAACTCCTTTCGTGGAACTCGTCGAAGATAAGGACCGACACACCTTCAAGGGTCGGATCTTCTACCAGCATCCTCGTCAAGATGCCCTCGGTCACAACTTCGATCCGCGTACGACGGCTGACTTTCTTCTCGAAACGGATCCGATAGCCCACCGTCTCTCCTACCTCTTCGCCCAACAACTCAGCCATCCGCCCGGCAATCTGCCGCGCGGCTATACGCCGCGGCTCCAGCATGATGATCTTCCCACCGCCCGCCTGTGGACCCGGCTCTATCGACCGCAATCCCGGCTTCGGCTGCCGTGCTATCTTCGATTGTGCTTCCAGCCCCGGCATCATCGCCTCCAGAATCGTCAGCGGCAGCACCGTCGACTTTCCAGCCCCTGGCGGCGCCGTCACAACCACTGTCCCGCAAGTCTCGAGACAACGGTTCAGCGCCTCCGCAACAGCGGCAGCCGGAAGCTGCCGGACGCTATGATCTATCTGCAGCATACGTTCAGATCCTAACAGACTTCAAAGTTAACGATTCCCGCCCACATTCCAACCTCTTCCCATCCCCCACCGTCCACCACCGTCCTCCTTCCGCTGCAACGGACGCAATTGACTGTCAAACGTTTACGCAAGTTGATCCCCCTAAATAATAGGGGGATCAACTTGCATAAGTCGCTGATTCACTGGTGCGTCCGTTGCAGCGGAAAAAGGACGGAAGGAGGGTGGGAATGGCAGACGATAGCCGCTAAAGCAGGACGCCGTCTCTATCTCGAACAAAAAGTGTATCTTTGCGCCCCGAATCTGGAAAGAACGATGATGAAGACAAACATCTCTTACAGCAGAAAGCGTCTGATCGGTTACGTCGCGGGCATTATGGCCGGTGTTTCCTACGGGACCAATCCGTTGTTCGGGAAGGCCTTGATGGAGAGTGGGGTCCCGGTTATGGTCATGCTCTTTTTCCGCTATGGCTTCGCGGCTGTCATCCTGGCATTATGGATGTTGCTGAAGAAAGAGTCCTTTCGGGCGAGCCGGCGCGGAATCGGTCTTCTGGTTCTGCTGGGACTTCTTTTCGCAGGCAGCAGCATCACGCTATTCTGCTCCTACGAATTCATTCCGTCCGGCCTCGCCACAACTCTGGTTTATCTCTATCCGGTGTTTGTCGCCCTGATCATGGTGTTTCTGAGAATCTATCCCAGCTGGCAGACCTGGCTCTCGATCCTGGCTACTTTCGGAGGGATTCTCCTGCTTTCCGCTCCTTCCGGCAACGTTCAGATCCGCCTGACCGGCGTCTTGCTGGCCATCGGGTCGGCTCTTTGCTATTCTTTCTATCTGGTTATCGTGAACCGGAGCAAACGCATCCGGAACGTTTCTGAGCATACGCTCACGCTTTATTCGCTGCTCACAGGAGCCCTCCTGTTCGCCGTGATCAGGACATTCCAGGGCGGCAGTATGCTGGAGGGGATCGACACCATTGCCGATTGGGGCAATCTCCTCGGCCTGGCCATCGTACCCACGATGATCTCCCTGCTCACGCTGGCGATGTCTTCCCGCTACATCGGCCCCACAAAGACCGCTGTCCTCGGTGTATTTGAGCCCCTTACGGCCATCCTCATCGGAACGCTCCTGTTCGGAGAACCCTTGACCTTCAAGATGGCCTGCGGCATAACCATCTGCGTAGCCGCCGTCATCTTCATGATTCTCAAACCAGGAAAGAAACCCTCAACCGCAGCATAGTGGCTGCTTCCCAAATGGTAGCAACCCGAACGGGAACTGCCCAAACTGCCATAACCGAAATGGCGGCTTTGTGGGAGATGTACAAACGCCTCTAGCCGAAATGCGGCATTGTGGGAGATGTACAAACGCCTTTAGCCGAAATGCAGCATTGAGAGGTCTGCAACGGACGCATCAGTGAATCAACGGCTTACAGAAGTTGATCCCCCCTAAAACCGAGGGGATCAACTTCTGTAACAGCCTGACAATCATGTGCGTACATTGCAGCGCAAAGGTATTGTCGCTGTTATATTTCAGTTTACCGTCATGACGGCCACTTTGGACTTTTGTAAGGAAAGTGCATTTGTTTTGGGGGTTACCCTCACTTTGCTTATCTTTAGCATATGAAACGGTTTTTCTTCCTCTGTCTTTTATGCCTGGCGGTGCTGCTGCCGGGGTGCGAGCCGATTGAGAATGGCGGCAAGGTGCCGCCTGAGCAGGAGTCTTATGGCGAGCTCATAGGAACTTTCTATGAGGAAGGACGGAACATGACCCTGCGGCTGATGGACATCACTGGACTGTACCAGGAAGTGGCCTATTTGACCGGGGCGGTTCCGGTCAACCATACCCGCTTTGACGAGCTGCCGACGCAATTGAAAGAGACCGTCAAGTCATACGGTCTGGCCTCTCCTACCCAGGTTTACAGGATGAAATGGCACGGAGAGACGGTGTATCACCTGCTCTGTTTCGTGAAGGACGACATCACCGGGGTGTACAAGCCTTCGGGAGAGCGGATTATCTTTCCTTCGTTTGAAGCCTATCTGCAGTTCCTCCAGGAAGTCAGCGATGTTACCTGTCTTTTGCTCATCGATACGGAACTGGTGAAGAAGGCTGTGGATGCACCGAATCTGCTGATCGGAACCTGGCAGACCGACTGGTCGCATCTTCATCACGATATCGGCAGTGGCAGGGGCAGCGGGATCGATGAAACAGTCAATCTCTATCCGGACCTTCCCTTCTCCCTGACGGAAGTGTGTCATTTCGAAAAGAACGGCACGGGTTACCTGCGGACCGTCAAGACTTTCAAGAACGGCAAAAAGGAAGTCTCCCTCGACCCCTTCACCTACTACCTGACCAATTATCAAACGCAAACGGGCGACATCAACTTCCATAATTACTCCTACATCTGCTGCTTCGCTGCGGGCGATACCATCGAATATACGGCCCGTTCGCTCGATGATTTCTCCCGCGTGTTCGACCGTTCCTTCTACCATGTGACCTATCCCTGGTACAAGCAGAAATCCGATCCCTTTTCCAACGAAAATGGCGACCCGAAATATGGCATCCCGGCCAAAGACAAGAAATCCCCGATCGTAGGAAGATGGACGGGCATCGCAAAAAGCGCCGCCCTGGTTTTCGGCATTCGCACCTACACCGTGGTCTTCCGCAGCGACGGGACGGGCTATTTGCTTTCCGGCCGGCAATTCTACCAGTCCTTTGCCTACACGGTGGATGAAAAGAAGGGGGACGAGCTTCAACTTACTCTCTACAAATACGATACGGGCTTCTACACCGATGACGGTTTCTGGGAGGAAGGCGACTGGACGTACAGCTACGTCCCGCAGCCAACGCCCAAAGGCAAACCGATGAAAGTGAAGGTCTATGACAGTCAAAACAGTCTGGAACTCGAAGGCTGGACCCAGCAAGACGCGCACCAGAACCGCACGCCCATCGTATTCAAGCGGGTCAGCCGGTAATCAGCGGCGTGTGCTATCGCCGACTGCGGAGCGGACGGCGTCGGCAACAGCCTCCTCGAGAAGCGATGCGGCCAGGGCACCGGCGGCATCGATACTGGCGCCGGCGACCCTTTCGTTCTCTTCTCCGACGGACAGGGCATAGACCGTATCGCCGTCGGCGGAAGTGAACGCAGGACGGATGCTGCGGGCCATGCCGGCTGATGCCATTTGCGCCAGATGCTTCAGTTCAGCCGGGGTGAAATCACCGTTGGTAAAGACAGCGGCGAGTGTCGTATTCGTAGTGCTGGTGAAGAGATTACCGGCTGTTACCTGAAGTAAGGTTTCAAAGGAATCGGCGAAGGCCTTTCCATCGGGCGTGCGCATGCCCGCTATCTTTTTGCCGGCGCTGTAGATGTCACCGTAGCTGTTGAGGACGACCGCTACGCCCACCTTCAGTTTTCCGATCTGTGCGGCGGAATACCCGATGCCGGCTTTCTGGCAGTGCTGCATGCCGGCAGCCTTCCCCACCGTAGCACCGGTTCCGGCGCCCACGTTGCCGCTGCGCGGATCGTTGTCCGCAAAGCTGGCCTCGCAGGCCGCATAGCCCATCGCAGCGTCAGGACGGATCGTGGCACTGCCATATCCCAGGTCGTAGATGCAACTCTGGCAGACGAGGGGAACAAGGGCGATGCCTGTGTCGTATCCCACGCCGTGGGACTCGAGGGAGCGCATCACCCCGTCCGAGGCGGCGAGGCCGTAGGCGGAGCCGCCGGAGAAGACCAGCGCATTGAGCGGATGGCTCCGCTCGGGCGCGATGGTCTCCGTCTCGCGGGAAGCGGGCCCGCCGCCCAGAACGACGACGGCGGCCTGGGCAGGCGTCGTGAGTCTGAACACAGTGACGCCGGTCGCGGCGTGATCGTCCTGGGCGTTTCCCACCCGGACACCGGGAATAGCAGAAAAAGCGATGCGCATGGGAGTCTTTCTTTTCGACAAAGATACGTTTTTTCTCTATATTTGTGGAGAATATGCGCTTGGCATAGCTTACCCATGAAAGAGATCCTGGCCTTTTTGAACGAATTGTCGCAGCACAACGAGCGCGAATGGTTTCTGGCGCACAAAGCGGAATACCAGGATGCAGCCGCACGGTTCGGCGAGGTGGCCGCCGCGGTCATCGAAGGCGTCCGTGCCTTCGACGACACGATCGGTCCCCTGACGCCCAAAGACTGCACCTACCGCATCTATCGCGACATCCGCTTTTCCAAAGACAAGACGCCCTACAAGACCCATATGGGCTGCTACATCAACCGGGGAGGCAAAAAGTCCGGCTACAGCGGCTACTACTTCCACGTGGGCGCCAAGGGAACGGGCCATATGGTGGCATCCGGTGACATCTGCTGCCCGCCCGATGTGCTGAAGATTCTCCGCGAAGACATCTTGCTGGGCGGCGGCGATTTCCGCAGGGTCCTCTCGGCGGCCGATCCCCGCATGGTCATTGATCAGACCGATGCCCTGAAACGGGTGCCGCCCTCCTTCCCCGCCGACTCGCCCGACGCTCCCTACTTCAAGCTGAAGTACTATTGCCTGTTTTATGAGCCCGACACCCGTTTCGTAACGGCAAAGGACTACACGAAACGCCTGCTCGAGCTCTTCCAGAGCACCAAGCCTTTCCTGGACTATATCAACCGCGCCGTCGAATACGCGCAGGAAGAACGTCGGGAATCTCCCAAAAACGCTCTATTTTTGTAAAAAACAACAATGCCTTATGTCTCAGTATCCTTGCGAAACCTGTAAGTTCAGAGCACACTACGACAAGAACCCCAAATCTGCCCTGGGGAGAATCTGGCGCTGGCACATCAATTTCTGTCCCGGCTTCAAAGCCTACTTCACCCATCAGGATGAAGATACTAAGGCTGCTTTGAGAGAGAAGTACAGCTTTACGAAGTATCAATAAGCCACGCCGATGCCAGCGCTTTCATCCAGAAGAGCCTCTAAAAACTGGCCTCTAGTCTCACTGATGGCCGGCTGCCTGCTGGTCAGCTGTTTGCTGACCGGCTGTGAAGGTGCGATCGATCCGACGAAGAAGACCGATGAGGGCTTGAACACCTTGAGTTTCCGGCTGGATGGCGAAACCATTTCGGCGGGAGGCAGAGCCCCGGACTGGGTGCGCGGCGTGTTCGGCATCTTCAATCCCCATCGCGAGGAAGATGACGCCCAAGAACCGGTCCAGTGTGTGTACTCCGGTTACAATGCCAGCCGCGACACCTTCTGGATCCAGGCAAGCAGCCTGAACCTCAACGCATGGGATGTTTCGATGCTGAGCATCTCCTTCCCCGCACGTGCCCTGCAGGAAGGTGCCACGATCTACTTTCGGGATCTGTACGCAGAGATGCCGTATCACAGTGGCTATGAACGTGATGCTTCGTTCCCCCAGGGGTACGCCTATACGCCTTTGCAACGTACGGCAGAATTCCTCGACGGCTCGCTGTACATCCGTTCCTGGGATGAAGACAAAGGCATCCTTTCCGGCGAATTCAAGTTCAAGGTCCGGATGGTCTCCGAAGGGATAGCGAACGAAACGTTCCACCCGGGAACCGGGAAAGACGCTCAACACCCCGATACCTACGAAGTGCGCCCACGCGAAACAGTCGAACTGTCCATCTCGCGCGGAACCTTCGATGTCAATTATCTTCGCTGACCCTCAGAAGCTCTTTGCGGAAGAAGTACATAGCATCTTTTTTCGTAACTTAGCGCCATGTATAGGACCCGAGGCCTCCAGAACAGCCGGATCGAAGTCGCGGACGCCCTGAGAGGGCTGGCCGTGGCCGGCATCATCCTCTACCATTCGGGGGAACATTTCAACCTGGGATACCCTCCCGCAGTCTCCTGCGCCCTTCCCAGCGACCCAACGATGTTCAACATCCTCACCGTGCTGCTTTCCGGCAAGATGTACGGCATCTTCGCCCTGCTGTTCGGCTTGAGTTTCTTCATCATGCGCGACAATCAGGAGCAGAAGGGAAAGGATTTCTCCCTCCGCTTCTTCTGGCGGATGGTCCTGCTGCTCGGGTTCGGCATCCTCAACCTGGTTTTCTACAACGGAGACATCCTCACCTTCTACGCCCTCCTGGGACTGCTGATGATTCCGGCGGGATACCTGAGCACGCCGGTCCTGTGGATCCTTACGGTTTTCCTCCTCTTGCAACCGATAGAGATCTACAGCCTGCTTTCCGGCTGGAAGCCGGACCTTTCAGCCTTGGGCCCCTACTATGGGAAGATGGGACAGGCGCTCTCGGAAGGAAGCTTGTGGGAAGCAGCGGGAGCCAGCCTCCGCTACGGCTTTGTATGCTCCTGGCTCTGGTTCATCGCCCACGGCCGTATCACCCAGACTGTAGCGCTGTTTTTCCTGGGCATCCTGCTGGGTCGGCACCGTATGTTCTACAACGAAGGCAATCACTTGAAGGTCTGGCGCGTAGTACTGGCCTTTTCCCTCGTGGCCGTCGGAGCCGGCAGCATCGTCGGAGCCGCAGGCCAAGGAAACGTCGATTTCGGCAAAATGGACAATCTGTTCCATCCCATCTATAACCTGGCCATCCTGCTGCTGATCGTATCGGCTGTCGTCTTGCTCTGGTACAGATTCGCAGGCTTCCGCAAGAGCCTTTCCCACATCTGCTTTTTCGGCAGGATGTCACTGACCAACTACCTGCTCTCGTCCGTCCTCGGCGCCTTCATCTTCTACGGCTGGGGGCTTGGCTTGTACAAGGTACTGGGTGTCACCTGGTCTTTCCTGGTCGGCATCGGCATCGTCACCTTCCAGATCCTCATCCTCCGCCTCTGGGCGCGCCACCATCCACGCGGCCCGCTGGAAACGGTCTGGCGCCGTCTGACCTGGATGGACTGGAAACGCCGCGAAGCGGTGTAATTACAACAGAATACGTATCTTTATAACATCCATTTACCACAATGAACAGAAGAACGATGTTGAAAGCGGCGGGCGGTGCGGCAGCGCTCACGATCCTGGGCGGCATTCCGCTGGCCTGCGGCAAGCAGGGCGCGGTTGCAGGACCGCTCCCGAAAGGAAAACGCAAGAAAATACTGGTCATCGGAGCGCATCCCGACGATCCCGAAACGGCGGCGGGCGGCACGATCTGCCTGCTCACCGATGCCGGCCACGAAGTGGTGTGCGTATATCTGACGCGCGGCGAAGCTGGTATTCCCGGCAAGAGCCACGAAGAAGCGGCGGCCATCCGCGTGAAAGAAGCGGAAGATGCCTGCGCCATGACGGGCGCCCGGCCGCTCTTCATGGACCAGGTTGACGGCGCCACCGAAGTGAATCTCGACCGCTATCGCGAAATGCGGGAGATGCTGGAACGGGAGAAACCCGACGTCGTCATCACGCACTGGCCCATCGACGGACACCGCGACCACGCCGTCTGCGGCATCCTCGTGCTGGATGCCTGGCGCCGGCTCGACCGCTGCTTCGAACTCTACTACTTCGAAGTGATGAGCGGCACGCAGACGCAGATGTTCCATCCTTCCGACTGGGTGGATATCTCCACGACGCGCGAGCGCAAGTACAAGGCCAGTTACTGCCACGTCAGCCAGGACCTGAAAGAGGTCATGGAAGGCTGGCACGACGCCATGGAGCGGTTCCGCGGCATCGAATGCCGCTGCGAAGCCGCCGAAGCCTTCCTCCACCACGTGGAACCCGTCTCCCTCGTTTAAACTGAATCCATTCTATCAATCCATCCATACTGAAACCCCGAAGCCATGAAGTGCAAATCGCTCCTCCTCGGTCTGGCGCTGCTTGCAGCAGCCTGCAACCAGACGCCCCGTAGCAACGAGAACATTCCCGTCTATCTCGATGACAACCAGCCTATCGAAGCGCGTGTAGAAGACGCTTTCCAGCGCATGACGCTGGAAGAAAAGATCGCCATGGTCCACGCGCAGTCCAAATTCAGTTCGCCCGGCGTACCGAGCCTGGGCATTCCTGAGATCTGGTGTACCGACGGGCCGCATGGCATCCGCGCGGAAGTGCTCTGGGACGAATGGGACCAGGCCGGCTGGACCAACGACTCCATCACGGCGTTCCCGGCGCTGAGCGGACTTGCCGCCACCTGGGACCGCGACCTCTCGCGCCTTTATGGCAAGAGTATCGGCGAGGAGGCACGCTACCGGAACAAGACGGTCCTGCTGGGCCCGGGCGTGAACATCTACCGCTTCCCGCTCAACGGCCGTAATTTCGAGTATATGGGCGAAGACCCCTACCTCGCCAGCGAAATGGTGGTCCCCTACGTGGAGGGCGTCCAGTCCAACGGCGTGGCGGTGTGCGTGAAGCACTATGCGCTGAACAACAGCGAGGTGAACCGTCACGTCGCCAATACCATCGTGGACGACCGCACACTGTATGAGATTTACCTGCCGGCTTTCAAGGCAGCTGTGCAGAAAGGACATGCCTGGTCCATCATGGCAGCCTACAACCTGTACAACAACGAGCACCTGTGCTCCAACGAAGTGCTGCTCGACAAGGTCCTGCGCGGCGAATGGGGATTCGACGGCGTGGTGATCAGCGACTGGGGCGGCGTCCACAACACGCTGCAGACCGCCCGGCACGGCGTCGATCTGGAGTACGGCTCCTGGACCGACGGTCTGACGATGGGCAAGACCAATGCCTACGACAGCTACTTCCTGGCAGCACCCTATCGCGAAGCCATCGCCAAGGGAGAGATCGGCACGGAAGAACTGGATGCCCGCGTCAAACGCCTGCTCCGCCTCATCTTCCGCACCTCGATGGACCGCACCCGTCCTTTCGGCAGCCAGACATCGCCGGAACACTATGCGGCCGCCCGCAAGATCGGATCCGAATCGATCGTTCTGCTCAAGAATGACAACGCCCTCCTGCCGATGGCCGGCAAGCCGGGCAAGATCCTTGTCGTGGGCGAGAACGCCGTCAAGATGATGACGGTCGGCGGCGGTTCCTCCTCCCTGAAAGCCAAACTGGAAGTCTCTCCCCTCGACGGCATCAAGGCCCGCTATCCTGAGTCCACTGTCGTCTGGGAGCGCGGCTACGTGGGTGACGTAGGCGGCGAATACAACGGCGTTTCGACCGGCCAGGACCTGCGCGAGAGCCGCAGTGCCGCCACGTTGATCGCCGATGCGGTCAAAGCCGCGAAAGATGCTGATTATGTGATCTTCATCGGCGGTCTGAACAAAGCCGAAAAGCAGGATTCCGAAAGTCTGGACCGTGTCCAGTACGACCTCCCCTACAACCAGGACGCCGTGATCGAGGCGCTTGCCGAAGCGACCGACAAACTCATCGTGGTCAACATTTCCGGCAACGCCGTGGCGATGCCGTGGGTGGACAAAGTGCCGGCCATCGTCCAGGACTGGTATCTGGGTACCCAGGCCGGACACTCCCTCGCCGATGTCCTTTCCGGTGATGTGAACCCTTCCGGACACCTGCCTTTCACCTTCCCCGTCTCCTATGCGGACAATCCGGTCCAGACGGATAAGCAATACCCCGGTATCCTGCGCGACGGCACCATCGACGGGATGCCTGTGCTGGATATGGAGTACACCGAGGGAATCTATGTGGGCTACCGCTGGTATGACCTGAAGGGCGGCGTCCTCTTCCCCTTTGGCCACGGCCTGAGCTACACAACGTTTGAATTCGGGGAACCGCAACTGAGCAAGAAGATGATGAAGGAAGGAAGCACCGTGACCGTGACCGTCGCGGTGAAGAATACCGGCAACGTTGCGGGTGCCGAGGTCGTCCAACTTTATATTGCCGATCCGGAAGCTTCCGTCGATCGCCCCCTGAAAGAGCTGAAAGGTTTCGCCAAGGTCTATCTGGAACCCGGCCAGACGGCCGATGTCTCCTTCACCATCGACAAGGACGCCCTGAGCTTCTTCGATGCCGCCAAGCACGCCTGGACAGCAGAAAAGGGCCTGTTCAAGGCCCTTGTCGCCGCTTCCGCCCAGGATATCCGCGGAAGCGTGGAGTTTGAATTGCTGTAGTTTCCTTATCTTCCCGGGAAACCGCCGCCCATATTGTCGCCTGCGTATGCGGAGAGTTTGACGGAGGAGCCTCCGTTCAACGTTCCGCCCGCTACAGCGTGGTCGGCGAAAAGTCCGGTACCACCGCTGACTTTGACGCCCGATTGGAGCGTCGGTGTGGTTGCCCCTGAAACGATCAGGGAGTTTCCGGCGCTGGCAGGTGTCAGGAAAGCGAAGGTGTCATTTCCTACGGTCAGTCCGTACCAGGTGTTCTTGTTCCAGGAGGCGGAGTAACAGCTCTGTATGAGCGAAGCGCCACGCTCCAGGCCACCGATGGCTACCAGGGTGCCGCCTTCTACATAGAGCGCGTAGCGCTCCTCCGTATTGGCGTCGACAGCCACTTCCGCGCCGCCCGATCCGATGGCATAGACCACGCCGCCTTTCAGGTAGCAGTTTCCATTGGCATCGATACCGTCGTTCCCTGTGGACCAGGCACATACATAACCGCCGCTGATGGTCAGATGACTCCCGGAATTGATGGCGTCGTCACCGGAGTGGCTGTACACCACGCCACCGGTGATGTCGAGCGTACCCTTTGCCTCGATGCCTTCGTGCGACTTGCAGGTCACACTCAGCGTGCCGCCGGAGATGGTCAGATTTCCGTCGAACTTGACGCCCTTGGCCGAAACCGAATTGTCACTGGAGATGCTGGTGCTGCCGGGACGGGCACCCGGGCCGAAACTGCTGCTGCTTTGGCCGTAATTCGCACCGGTCGTGACAACGGAGACCGTTCCGCCCAGGAAGTAGCCGTCCGCATCGCCGCTGATGCCTTTGCCGCCCGTTCCGGTATTGGTGATGGCGAGTTCCCCGGCAATCATCTCGAACAGTTTGTCGGCCTTGATGCCGGCCGTACCGGTGTATTCCGCGTCTTCCTCGTCATAAGCGGCGGATCCCGTCACCTGGATGACGGTCTTGCCGCCTTCGAAACGGACCAGCGAATCGGACGTAAAGCCTTTCTTCATGGCTGCCGAAGTGGCCGCCGTAACTTCGCCTGCCGTCATGATGATGGCATCCTTGCCCCGGACGGCGTGGCCTGCGCTGGACGTGACCTTGACGGTCGGGCTCGACATGAAACGCACATAATCGTCGCTCGTGATACCGGCTTTGCCGGACGCTTTGACCACCAGGCTGCCCTTGCCGCAGAAGATGAGCTGGCCTTCACTGAAGAAGGCAGCCTTCTCATCCTCGTCCGACGGCGTTTCCGTATAGGAGGCGCCGTCCGCCAGGGCGTTGGAGCCCTCGACGATGACGAAAGTACGCTTCTTGCTCTGGTTGTTGATGGCTGCGCCGGAAGGGTTGGCCAGGCCCAGACCGCTAAGGCGGATAGCCTGCTTCTTGGAACTGTACAGCTTGAAACAGCCGTCGGAAGCCGTTCCGCTCAAGTCGTAGACGATCGCTTCCTTCGTCGTATTGTTGACCGTCACGCGATTGCCGCTGACCGTCACGATACCGTTCTCGTCGCCGGTAACCGTCGCCTGGCTGCCGCCGAAGACAATGGAGATAACACGGTCGAAAGTCGTATTGACGATATTGTCGTCCGACGTGTCAGCGTCCCCGAAGTCATACGAGGTTCCTGCCGGCGATGCAGCCGGGACGATGGTGGTGTCGAAAGCTGTCTCATCCAGGGTGTCGACGATGATCTCGTCGATAAGGGTTTCGTCGATGGCGGGATAATCCCCGTCCAGATCGATGCAGGCCCCGACCAGAACCGAGGCTGTCAAGAGAAGAAGTAAAACCTTTTTCATACTATGTTGTTTTTTGATTGGATCGTTTTGCTCTCAGAAACGGTTTCAAGAACTCAGCCAGAGCGGAAGCGATTCAACGAACCCCGGTTTTTCTTCAACGAAAGCGCGCAGGACTCCGGGATTATTGCGTAAATTTGCAGAAAAACGAAGCGATGCAAAACACCCTGCTGCAGATCCTCCCGTTCCTCGTGCTGGTGCTGGCCCATCATTTCCTGCTCGCTCCCCTGCTGCGGAAGAAGCGCTGGCTGTACGTCGTGCTGACGGCACTGCTGCTGGGCACTTTCACCCTCTGGTGTTTTGCAAGACCCCGCTTCGAAACCGGGGACGGACCCGGCCGGGAGATGGCCCCGCCGCCCGACAGGCCGCCGATGCACCGCCCCGGGCCGCTGCGTCCCGAGTGGATGGAACTGGCTGTCGGTGTCCTTCTCGTCGCAGGCGACCTGGGCCTGATCGCCTTCTTAAGGATGCGACAGAACGAAAGACAGATGCAGGAACTGCGGGCGGAAAACCTCCACCAGCAGCTGGAATCGCTCCGCTACCAGATCAATCCGCACTTCTTCATGAACAC
>DETK01000038.1:125184-164241 GCA_002361615.1 Bacteroidales bacterium UBA3290 | reverse complement strand
TCATGAACACGCTCAACAACATCCAGTCGCTGATCCTAACCGACCCGGACAAGGCGACCGAAGCCGTCAGCGAGTTCTCGAAGCTGATGCGGATCGTGCTCTACGAAGGCAACGACCCGGTCATCCCGCTTGCAAGAGAGCTGGAATACCTGCGGAATTATCTTTCCCTGATGCGCTTGCGCTATCCCGACTCCGTCCGGATCGAGAGCGCTTTCCCGGAAGAATGCGGCCAGGCCGTCGTGCCTCCGCTCCTGCTGGCTTCGTTCGTGGAGAATGCCTTCAAGCACGGTATCAGCTACAACAGTGAATCTTTCGTAAAAGTCTCCGTCGAGCATCCCGGCAGACGGCTGGTCTTTCGCTGCAGCAACAGCTGCCACGACAAGGCCGAAGCCGAACGGCACGGACTCGGCCTGGACAATGTCCGCAAGCGCCTCACCCTGCTCTACGACGCCAGCTATGCGTTGCGCACGGAAGAGAAAGACAACGCTTACGAAGTCTTCCTGGAAATCCCCGAAACCCCCAAAAAGATCCCGGCATGATCCGCGTCCTGGCCATCGACGACGAGCCCCTCGCCCTTCGCTTGCTGGAAGTCTATATCAGCAAGACGCCGGGTATCAGCCTGCTGGCCTCTTGCACGCGTACGCGCGAAGCCCTTCCCTGGCTCGAACAGGCTGACGCGCTGCTGATCGACATCAACATGCCCGACCTTTCGGGCATGGAGTTCGTGCGCTCGCTGGAGAATCCTCCGCTGGTGGTTTTCACGACCGCTTACTCCGATTATGCCGTGGAGGGATTCCGGGTCAACGCCGTGGACTATCTCCTCAAGCCCTTCAGCCTGGACGAGTTCCAGCAGGCCGTGCATAAACTCGAGGAACGGCTTTCGCTTCGCAGGGCAGTTGGAAAAGCAGACGACGGCATCCTGCGCCTGAGCACGGCCAACCACACCGTCCAGTTCGACACGGCCCACATCCGTTATATCGAAGGAATGGGCGAATACCTGAAGGTTCACCTGGATACCGAGCCCGCCCCCACGATCGTGCTCTACCGCATGAAGAACATCCTGGAAAAGCTGTCCCCGGAACAGTTCCTCCGCATCCACAAATCGTATATCGTATCCCTAGACCGGATCCGGGAAGCAAAAAGAAGTGCCGTCACTTTGGATGACGGCACCCTCTTGCCTGTCGGCGAATCCTACCGCGACCAGGCCTGGTCGCGCATCGGAAAGAAAACTACTTGAACCAGTCGAGGCCACGTAAATTATCGCTACCTTTGCAGGCACTATGTGGAAGAAACCTCACAACTGGCTCATCGCGGCAGCGGCACTGCTGGTCATCGTGCTGCTGGGCTTGAACGTCTGCACGGCCGTCAATCCGGAAACGGGCGTGCACTATGCCGTGGCATTCAGGGACAGACTCATCTATATCATCTTCATCGTCCTTTCGTTCATCATTTCCGATGTGACGCTGCTCTCGGCTAAGAAACCTTTCTACCAGGTCTTCCTGGCCATCGTCAACGCCATCGTGCTGCTGGGTTTCCAGATCTGGATCCTCGTGGAATTCTTCACCACGAAGCTTCCTTCCGGCCTCAGGATGTCGTCGGTCTATTCGCTGTCCATCGGCGCGGTCTTTCCGCTGGTAGCCATCATCCTGCTGGTACTCGCCGTCAAGCGGGCAGCCGATGAAGGCACCGCGCAGCGCATCGCCGCCGCGTTCGAAAAACGCAATCTCTAAGCGCTAGCTGGCAAAGACCAGGATCGCCATGCTGATGAGCAGGATCAGCAGGGCAAGCCCTTTCTGCCGCAGATTCTTCTCCTTGAAGATCAGGGCTCCGCAGAGGAAGGTGATGATCACAGAGCTGCGGCGCAGCATCGATACCACCGACAGCATGGAGCCGGAGCTGTGGAGCGACAGGAAATACAGGAAATCCGAAGCCGTGATGAACAGCGCGATAATCCAGATAGCCCAGTCGTGCTTATAGGGCTGGTAATACTTCTGCCTCGTGAAGCGGCCGAACAGGACGATGACCGCCATGATCACGGTGATGTAGAAAT
The DNA here is from genome assembly GCA_002361615.1 of Bacteroidales bacterium UBA3290. Taxonomy (GTDB): domain Bacteria; phylum Bacteroidota; class Bacteroidia; order Bacteroidales; family UBA932; genus Cacconaster. The sequence continues at coordinate 162,191 of DETK01000038.1, read as the reverse complement.
TGCACCACCCCTGCACGAACATAGGCTGCATACCCTGCATCAGATGCTTGTCGAGCAGCGCGCTGATCACCCCCGTGATGACGGCGATCCACATGCAGAATATCCACTTGTTGCGGACGAAATCCACGCCTTCCTTCTTGCTCGTGCGGCCCAGCAGCCACAACGCGAAAAGCGCGACGATGATCGCCACCCACTGCCAGGGGTTGAGCCGCTCGCCGAAGATCAGGATGGAGCCCAGCAGCACGAACACGGGACGCGAAGTCTTGATCGTCCCGGCCGTGGTGATGGGCAGATTCTTGAGGCCCATCAGGCCCGTAATCCAGGATATGGCCACGATGACCGACTTGAGGAGCACCAGCAGATGGTCGTGCAACGTACCGTCGCCCACCGCGAACACCGTACCGTCCAGCCATTGCCAGCCCGACACGGAGGTCAGGATGAAGGGCGACAGGAGCACGGTCGAGAGCATCGTCGCATAAAGAAGGATATGGAGTACATCATTGCGGGTGGACGCCTGCTTCTTGAAGACGTCGTAGATACCCAGAAGGATTGCGGATCCGACCGCTGTCCAAAGCCACATGGTCCAGTTAAAGTTCTTCTTCGGTTTTACAATATTTCTTGATCACGCTGTAGGCGTCCTGGATGCCGAGCTCGCCGGCCGTGCTCAGGTCGATACAGCCTTTTTCCTTGTCCTTGAGATAGATCAGGACAAGCCCCCGGTTGTAGAAGGCCTCGCCGATATAGGGATAGAGATCGATGGCACGGCTGTACTGCACGATGGCCTCGGGAAGGTCGTTCGACAGGCAGTACAGATTGCCGAGGTTGTAGTAGGTGTACGGGAATCCCGGATTGAGTTCGGCCGCCCGCGTCATGTCGTGGATGGCCGAGGTATAGTCGTAGCTGCGAGTCACCTTGTCCTGGACGCGCGTCTTGACGGTATTGGCATTGTCGAGCGTGAGCACCTGCACATTGTTTTCCATCGAGGAGATGAAGTCGATCATCTCGGCTTGCAGGGCACCGCGGTTGATGTAGTAGAAGAAGGTTTCGGGTGACTTTTCGATCGCCTCGTCGTAGCAGACCAGCGCGGTGTTGAACTGGTTGTTCTCCGCCTCGACCAGCGCCTTGATGAAGAGATTGTCGCTGCTGCGGTTCGCCCGGACGTTGCGGTTCACCTCCTCACGGACGCGGACCGCGTCGCGAAGGGTCTCCTTTTCGGCGGAGGCGAACTTCAGGGCAAGCGGGCTTTGCGCAATGAAGGCATCGATTACCGCGTCTTCAAAGCGGTGCGCAATCGAAGAGTAGCCGCGCACACTGTCGGCCGGCTGAACCTTGTAGAGCGGTTTGAGGCGGATGTCCACGTCGCGGTATTGCAGGAGTTCATTGTCGAAATCCTTCTTGGCGAATTCGGCGTCGAGCGCCAGCAGACGGTCGTACTTGCGGGTCGTATCGGCAAAGGCGGCCCTGCCCGTGGAATCGACCGTCATGGCCTGGTACTCCCGGATCTTGCGCTGGGCGATGTCGTAGTCCTGCTTGGCGGAGGTGAACTGTCCCAGCTGGCTCTTGGCATAGGAACGGTTCATGTACGCCTTCGCGAAATCGGGATACAGGTTGATGGCCTGCGAATAGTCGTCCATCGCGTCCCGGTAGCGTCCCAGTTCCATGAACACGGCCGCGCGGTTGAAATAGGCCAGCACGTTGTTGGGATTGATGTTGAGCACCCGGTCATAGTCGTCGAGCGCCGAGGCGAAATCGCCTACCTGCGCATAGATCAGCGCCCGGTTGTACAGGGTCAGTGCATTGCCCGGTTCCTCCTCCAGCACGCGGTTCAGGTCGGAAAGGGCACCCACGATGTCCCTGCGGTCATATTTCAGGATGGCCCGGTTGAAGAAGGCATACGTATTGGTGCTGTCGAGTTTCAGCGCCACGTCGAGGTCTTCAACCGCCTTGTCGGTCTGCTGCCGCATGGCATAGACGCGGGAACGGCGCACATATCCCTCCGGATCATAACGGTTCAGGGCGATGGCCTTATTGTAGTCGGCCAGGGCCTGGGTCGTGTCGCCCAGATAGAGATAGCAGGCTCCGCGGTTCAGGTAGGCATCACTCTCCTTGGGTTCCTTGCGGATAAATATGTTGAAGTCCTTGATGGCCTTGTCGAACTGCTGCGAGAGGAAATAGGTTACGCCGCGGCTGAAATAGAGTCCCGTGTAGCTCGGGCGCAGGTCCACAGCTTCCTCCAGGTCGCGGAGCGCGTCGTCGTACTTGCCGATGCGGCTCAGCGTAATGGCGCGGTAGTGATAGGCCGGCGTATAGATCGGATTGAAGTGGAGCGTGCGGTCGAAGTCGCGCTGGGCGCCGGCGAAGTCGCCGAGATTGTATTTGGCGATGCCGCGGAAGAAATAGGCTTCGTACACCGTGCTGTCGAGATGCGACAGGATGTTGAAGCTCTCGATGGCCTGGGCGTACTTCCCGTCAATGAGCGCCTGGCGGCCGCTATAGTAGAAGTGGTCGAGGTCGTACTGCGCAAAAGCCGTCCAGGCGGAGGCCAGGGCGAGTACAAGAAGGAAGAAGCCCTTTTTGAACATCTTCGCAAAATTACTAAAAAATACTATTTTTGCAGGTCATTTGAGATGAAATGAGAAAAAGTCGTGCCATACTGACCCTTCTGACCGCGCTCCTGCTGCTGGCCGCCGTCCCGGCATCCGCCCAGAGCCTACGCAAATACGAGAATCTGGTCAGCATCGACGAGCAGCGCCGCACGCTGGAACACCTGGCCCACGAGATGACGGAAGGCCGCGCCTCGGGCACGACGGGCAAGTCACTGGCGGAGCATTTCCTCGTGGAGCAGTTCCGCGCCATCGGGCTCAAGCCCTGGAACTGGACCTACACCCAGAGCTTCCGTTACCAGGATTCCATCGCCGTCCGAAACGTCGTGGGGTTCCTTCCCGCATCGGTGCCCAGCGACGAATACATCGTCATCGGCGCGCACTACGACCACCTGGGCCGGCTCGGCCACAGCGTCTATCCCGGCGCCGACGACAACGCCTCCGGCGTGACGGCCCTCCTCTCCCTGGCCCGGATGTTCGTGGCCATGAAGGCCGACGGCGCCGGCCCCCGCAAGAACCTGATCTTCGTCGCCTTCGACGGCAAGGAGCTCGACATGGCCGGCAGCCGCTACTTCGTCCGGCATCTTTCCATCCCCCGCAGCAGCATCACGGCCATGGTCAACATGGACATGCTCGGCACCAACCTGGTGCCACCGCGCAAAAACCCGGAATACATCTTCGCCATCGGCGAGGAAACCCTCCCGGAATCCTACCAGGGCTATCTGTCCTACATCTGCCGCCGCGCCTTCTACAAGATGGACCTCGACCTGACCTTCTACGGCAGCCGCGACTTCAGCAAGATGATGTATCAGACCAGCGACCAGCACCCCTTCGCCCGCGCCGGCATCCCCGCCGTCCTCTTCACCTCGGCCTTCCACGAGCACACCTACAAGAAGACCGACACCCCCGCCATCATCGACCACCCCCTCCTCCGCAAACGCACCCTGGTCATCTTCAACTTCATCAACCGCCTCTGCATGCAGAACTAACCGCCAGTCCCGATGGAACGGACGACTCCGGCGGGACTCGTTCGAAAAGTGGCCAAGGAAACAGGGGGTTTTTATGGCCAGAGGGGGTGATTGTGGTCATCTGGCCATAAAAAGTGGGGGTTTTTATGGCCAGTTGGAGCTGGGACTACGGAGTCGGCTTGGATTACGGACCGGATTTGGTTTTGGCTTTCGGTTTCGACTTTAGCAGGGCCGGGATTGTGGCGCGGAGGATGGTGGTCAGGTAGTCGCGGTTGTCGACGTCGCCAATGTAGAAGTGGGGTTTGGTGCCGGGGTACGGCGGGCGCAGGATGACCTCTTCCAACTGGGTTGCGCCTTCTTCTGTGGGCTTGATATACAGGTTGTTGTCGCAGATGAGGCCAAAGAGGATGCCGTCGCAGTAGATGCAGTAGTCGCCCATCATCTTCTTCATCGCTATCTCGCCGGCGCTTGAGCACTGGTCAACGATGTATTGTACGAAGTCTGCGTTACTGGCCATCATTCAGGGAGATTTCGCAAGCTTTCATGGCATCAAGGGTCTTTTGGAGCAATTCGTCCAGGGGCCATCCCAGCATCTGGGCGCCTTGCTCGATGACTTCCCGGGAGCAGCCGGCAGCGAATGTCTTTGTCTTATACTTCTTTTTGAGAGACTTGAGTTCCATATCCTGGACACTTTTCGAAGGACGCATCAGCGCGGCCGCCCAGATCAGCCCGGTCAGTTCGTCGGTGGCAAAGAGCACTTTTTCCATCGTGTGCTCCGGTTTTACATCCACATGCATTCCGTAGGCGTGGCTGCAGATGGCGTGAATCATCTCTTCGCCGACACCGCCTTCACGCAGGAGTTCGGGCGCCTTGATACAATGCTCCTCGGGATACATCTCGAAGTCGATGTCGTGGAGCAGCCCCACGATTCCCCAGAAATCTTCCTCGTCGGCATATCCCAACTGTTTGGCGTACCACCGCATGACACATTCCACCGTCAGGGCATGGCGCAGGTGGAATGCGTCTTTGTTGTATTTTTTCAACAGCGTCAGCGCCGCTTCCCTGGAAATGTGTTTCTCCATAATAAGAAATCTATTCGTTTTCGAACAGCTAAAGTCCAAAGTATTCCCGATACCGGTCATACAGATGGCCGGCCTGCAGGTAGGCTGACTGCGGGGACATGAAATGAGAGAATTCGAAAGTGATGGCCTTGTCGTAGCCACAGCGGGCGGCGGCTTCCAGCTTGAGTCTCAGCTTATCGAACTTGATGGGAAGGAAATGGATGGGCATGTCGCGGTCGAAGGTCTCGGCATTGGTCCAGCATTGCATCCCGTATTTGTCGGCCAGCCGCTTGTTCACGGAGAAGAAAGCGTCGAGCTCATCGTAATCGATATGGCCGTCCTGGAAAGCACATGCGTCCACGTATTCGTGGATGCCGTCGAAAATCTCGTCCCATTCCTTCTCGTGCTGCTGAACGGAAACAGCCTGCTCCTTGGTCAAGGAACCGCTGGCCGCATCCACGGCCTTCTTGCCGTCGATCCAGGGGGAGATGAAGGTCGGCAGGCCGCCCGACACCTCCTTGCACTGCCGGCCCATCGTCCGGAAACTCTCGATGGCACCCTTCGTGGCGCGGGAAATCTCGCCGGAGATGTACCAGCCGCCGAAACTCCTGTACCTGGAGCCGTAGCGTTCCCAGACTTCGTCGATCACGTATTTGTTGGCTTCTACCTCATAGCCCATATCGCCTGTGTCCCAGTATTTTCCGGAGTCATAAAGACCCAGCCAGAACTTCATCCCGTATTTCTCCGCCAGCCGGCAGAACATATCGATCAGGTCGACCGACGGCATATAGCAGCCTTTCTTCAAAAGATACGGCGAAGGATAGGTGATGAACTTGCGATAGCCGCAACGGATGTCGATCACGGTATCGATGCCGATATCCTTCATATAGCGGAAATCGCGGTCCCACTCGCGTTCGCCCCAGTTCTGGTGCGGGATATCGTGGGAGATCTCGTCGAGGAAGGTACCCGTGATAGGCAGGGCCTTGCCGGGTTCGACGATGAGCCGGCTCTCGACGGCGGGGTCCGCTTCTATGCCCCATTTGTCTTCCGTCCGCGCAGACTTACAGCCCGAAGCCAGAAGCGGAGCGGCCGCGGCGGCAAGCGCACTTTTCTTCAGGAAATCCCTTCGATTCGCCATATCAGGTTTGTGTTTTAGTAAGATCAGTTGCTGGTTGCGCAGTAGATGGTATCGTTATAGAGGGCTATGCGGGTAAGGGTCGGGCATGCGAGCGCATCGTCGATGGTGAGCCGGAGGGCGGCTGTAGTGACTGTCGGGATGAGGAGGATGCGCTTGTAGCCGATGGTGGTTTCGCGGGCGATCTCCTTCCAGGTGCCCTCGGGGGTCAGGGCTTCGATGTGGAAAGCGGCGATGCGCTGGCCCAGGGGGATGTATTCCTGGAGGAGGATGCGGTTGAAGGTTTTCTCGCCGTCGAGGGTCAGGGTGAGTGTGCCCGTGGTTTCCCCGTCGGAGAGAGCCCAATAGCTGTCGTAGTCGGAGGAGAGGACGTTGGCGGGTGCGAATCGGCGGCCACGGGCCTTGCCGGTGGCCGCGGCGCCTTGCGTCAGATCGTCGGCGAAGATTGCGTCGAGGGCGGAACGGAATTCCGTAAGGCGGAGCGAATCGACAGGGTCGATGCGGCCGCGGGTATCGGGCGGGACATTGAGGAGAAGCAGCGAATTGCGACCGACGCTTTCATAATAGATCTTCAGCAGATCGCGGACAGTCTTGACCTGCGGTGTCTCGGAGGCGCGCCAGAACCAGCCCGGACGAATGGAGACGTCGGTCTCGGCGGCGGCCCAGTGCGAAGCGCCGGGGGTGCCGCCGTTGAGCACCTCGACGGGCGGACTCCCCGCCCCCGGCTCGAAGCCTTCGACTTCGAGCGTGGACCAGTTCGTCCGGCCTGCCTCGCCCCGCTCATTGCCGACCCAGCGGCAGCCGGGACCGACATCGCTGAAGATCACCGCCAGCGGTTGCAGACGTTGCACGGTCTCGTTGAACAGCGGCCAGTCGTAGACCTGCCGGCGGCCGGTCGGACCTTCTCCGCAGGCCCCGTCGAACCATTGTTCGAAGACCGGGCCGTAGGCGCCGCCCAGGACGCTTTCGAGCGTCCGGACGAAAGCGGCGTTGTAGGCCGGCGTACCGTAGCGGGGATCGTTGCGGTCCCAGGGCGAGATATAGACGCCGAAGTCCAGTCCCTCGACCGCACAGGATTCCGAGAGTTCGCGGAGCACATCGCCCTTTCCATCCCGCCAGCGGCTTTGCGCCACCGTATGAGCGCTTTCCGGCGAAGGCCAGAGACAGAATCCGTCGTGATGCTTGGCCGTGACGATGATGCCCCTGAAACCGGCGGCCCGTGCCGTAGCAGCCCATTGCCGGCAATCCAACTCCGTGGGGTTGAAGATGTCTTCGGGTTCGGTGCCGTCGCCCCACTCTACCCCCGTGAAGGTATTGGGGCCGAAATGGCAGAACATATTCATCTCCCGCTGCTGCCAGGCCACTTGCTGCGGAGACGGACAAGCCCCGAAAGGCGCAGGTGCCGGGGTCATGCAGGAGACGGCTGACAGCGCGGCGAACGCTGCCGCGCAGAGGCAGGAAAAAAGGGAACGCACGTTCATGACTCCTTCGTTACGACTTGTGAAATTACGAAATATTTTCGATATTTGTTTTTCAAACCCGTTTGACCATGAACCGAAAACCCATTCCCAGTTCCGAACTCATCATCAACGATGACGGGTCCGTGTTCCACCTCCATATCCGCCCCGAAGACCTCGCCGACATCGTCATCATGATGGGCGACCCCGCCCGCGTGACCCTCTTCGCCACCATCTTCGACACCATCGAAATCGACAAGCAATCGCGTGAATTCCACACAATTACAGGAACCTATCACGGCAAGCGCGTAACCGCCATGTCCCACGGCATCGGCACCGACAACATCGACATCGTGATGACCGAGATCGATGCCCTGGCCAATATCGATTTCAAGACCCGCCTTCCGAAAAAGGAGCATCGGCGGCTGAAGATCCTGCGCGTGGGCACCTGCGGCGCAGCCCAGCCCGACATCCCGCTCGGCAGCTATATCCTGAGCCATATCTCCATCGGCTTCGACGGCGTCCTCAACTGGTACAAGGATGGAGAAGACATCATCCTGAAAGACTTCGAAGAAGCGTTCATCCGGCACATGGACTGGCCCAAGCGCCTGGGTACCCCCTATTTCGTCCGCGCCAGCCAGACGATCATCGACAAGTTCAAGGACTGGACGATCCAGGGCATGACCGTTTCCGCTCCGGGATTCTACGGACCCCAGGGGCGTTCCGTACGGCTCGCCCTCACGATCCCCGACCTGATCGAGAAACTCGAAAGTTTCACCCACGAAGGGTATCGCGTGACCAACATCGAGATGGAGAGCTCGGCCCTTGCAGGCATGGCCGCCCTGCTCGGCCACGACGCCGCCACGATGTGCCTGGCCATCGCCAACCGCCACATCAAGGAAAGCCTGCCGAACTACTTGCCGCTGATGTCCCAACTGGTCAGAAAAGCCCTCGACGCGCTGACCGCCTGACCATGAACATCGATCCGGAAGAAATCGAACCCCTGATCGCCCTGCTGGACGACCGGGACACCGTGGTGACCGAGTTGGTGGACAGCCGCCTCGCCTCGTTCGGGCCGGCTGTGCTGCGCACGCTTCGCAACCGTGCGCAGCAGGAGACAGACCCGGCCTTGAAAACTACCATCGAAGACCGGGCACGACAGCTGAACACCACCTTCAAGCTGGCCGACCTGCAGGATTTCGTCAACCGGGCACCCGGTCCCCTCTCCCTCTTCGAAGGAAGCTGGATCCTCAGCTCGCTGTTCGACTGGACTCTGCAGCGCGAACGCTACGAAGACCTGTTCTTCCGCTGCTCACAGGAATACCTGGCCGAGGGATCGGACCAGCGCACCGGCCTGGAGAACATCCGCATCCTCAACCACATCTTCTACCACCGGCTGGGCTTCACGCTCTACGACGTGCAGCTCAAGGACCCGCGGTACGCTTTCGTGGGCAACGCGCTCAAGACGCACCAGGGCAATCCGTTCGTACTGGCTTTCATCTACCTGATGATCTGCCAGGTATCCGGTCTTCCCGTGGAACTGCTCTGCTTCCCGGGCGGATTCGTCCCCACCTATGTCGAAGGAGGGAAAGATCTGTTCTACATCAACCTCTACCGCGGCGGTGAGCTCTTCCCCAAAGACAGGCTCGACACCTTCCTCAAAGCCACGGGGCTGAAAATCGACCGCAGCGCCTTCCGCCGCCGCGACGAATCGGCGATGCTCACCCTCTACCTGGAATCGCTGCTTTACATCCACACCAACCGCAAGGATGAAAAAATGAGCGCGGTCATCGACCGCGCCCTTACGATCCTGGGTCCTGAACGTTTCCTGACGATCGACGAACCTGAATAGAACGGTTAGCGTACCCGCAGGCGCTGGCCGATCTGGAGGACTTTCTTGGAGGAGATGCCGTTGAGTTTGCAGATGGCGTTGACGCTCGTGCCGTATTTGCGGGCGATGCTGCCGAGCGTGTCTCCTTTCTTGACCCGATAATACACCGCGTCGGTTACGGCTTTCGACTGCTTGTCGGTCATGCCGTAGTGGGAGCCCACGTTGAAATAGTGGCGCTTAATGGTGAGCATCGTGTCACGCAGGGCGCCGTTGGGGAAATCGATGACGCGCTCCGGATCGAAAGGTTTGCCCATATAGCGCGTCTCGAAATGCAAATGCGGCCCCGTGCTGCGGCCTGTGCTGCCGCCCAGGCCGATCGGCTCGCCGGCCGCCACCAGGTCGTTCTCCGCAACCAAGCGCTCGGACAAGTGTCCGTAATACGTCTCCAGGCCATTGGGGTGACGGATCACGATCAGATTGCCGTAACCGCCCGTAGCCTTACCGCCTCCCACGTAACGCACAACGCCGTCGAAAGGCGAGCGGATGGTATCGCCTACGCGAAGCGGGATGTCAACCCCATTGTGAGGACGGCCGCGGCGATACTTGAACGTCGAACTGAGCCGTCCGACAAACGGGGCTACAAAATGATGGCCGGAGTCCACCAGCAGCAGGTCCACCTCTTCCGGCAGGTCGGAGATCTTGACGTCGCGGTAAGCGTGGATCGACTCAATGTCCCAGTCCTCGAACAGGCCGGTGGTGTCGATGTCGGGGCGTTCCATCTCGATATAGTCCCAGGTATGGTCGTTGAACAGGATAATCTTCACGTACTTGTCCTGCGTGTCGATCGTGTCGATGGCGCGGACCAGCATCATCGTGGAATCGGCGCTATCGTCGTGGATCTCGTTCATTTCCTGCATGCGGTTGTACAGGCTGTCCGGATCCTGCGCATGCAAAAGCGCCGCCGAGGACAGAAGCAGGGCGGATAAAACGGATATGATTTTGTTCATTGGGTTCAGGTTTTCGTGCAACATACAAATGTACGTATTTTTTTGCGGAAAAATCCCTACTTTTGTTTGACATTTTAACCCGCCTCCCCATGAAACGGCTGCTGCTCGCCCTTTGTCTTCTTCTTTCGCTGGCCGCCCAGGCTCAGAAAAGAGAGAATTTCTTCACGGACCTGAACGACTTCCTGGAGATGCGCTCCGCCAAGAACTACGCCCGGCAGGATACCAACTATGTCGCCCGCTACCCCTACATCTGGGACACCCGCACATTTTATTACGTAACGTCGCTCCACATCAAATCGGAAGGAGCCGGCGACGTGGACCTTTACACGGGCGTCAGCAACCGGGTCGGCCTGAGCTTCGGCTACCGCGGCCTCGCCCTGAGCTACTCGTTTGCCCTGGGCCGCAAGCTGAACTTCGACTTCGGCCTGTCGAGCTACGGCACCCATTTCGGCTTCGAATACAACCTGCGCGCAACGACCAGCCTCCAGGGAACCATCGCCACTTCCGGTATGCCGGAAGCGATCGGGAACAACGAAATCACGCTGTTTGCCAGCAACCTGAATCTTCTATACAATCTCAACCCCCGGTTCTCCTACGCCGCCGCCATGAAGCAGAGCCGCATCCAGCGCAAGAGTGCCGGCAGCTTCATCATCGCCGCATCCTGGACCGTATGGGACGTGCTGGGCGCCGGCTCGGACATCATCTCCCGGAAAACTTCGATCCAGACGTTGCTGGACCAGCCCAACCTGCTCTACGACCGCATCTCCATCGGAGCGGGCTATGGCTACAATCTGGTCTTCGGAAAGGAGCACTGGCTCCTCCACGCCTCCTTCATTCCGATGTGGACTGTCTATGAATCCTCGCTCCAGAGTCTCGAAGGCGTCAAGACAAAGACCCGGCATCCGATGGGCCATATCGCCTTCATGGGCACAGGACGCGTCGGCGCCTACTATCGCTGGGGAACACGATGGTCGGTGGGACTGAGCGGTATTATCAACCAAATGGTTTCCCGAAACGGCGTGAACCGTTCGAAAGAGGGCTTCACGCGTTTCGGAACGCAAGACTTCCAGGCGCGCCTGCAGGTCGGATTCCGCTTCTGATCAGTCGATATTCAGGAAACTCTTCGAGAGTCCGGTCACATCGAACACCTCGCGGACGGAAGTCGATACATTCTTGATACGCATCTTTCCGCCACGGGCCATGATGTCCTGCTGCAGCGAGATGAGGATACGCAGCCCGCGGGATGAGATGTATTCCAGTTCCGAGAGGTCGAATTCCACGTCCAGGCCTTCCTTTCCGGTAAGCGGCTTCACCGCCTCCTGGAATTTGGCACAGGTACCCGTATCGAGTTCTCCTTTTATGCTGACCAGGGTCTTTCCGTCTTTTTCCAGAATCGTTGTCTTCATAGTATCTTGATACACATAATGGCTATATCGTCGTTCTGCTGCGCCTTCCCCCTGAAGTCGTCCAGAGCGGCAAGCAGGCGGGTACAGGTCTTCTCGCAGCTGTCGGCAGGGTCCTGTGCAGCGACCCATTCCAACAGGCGCTGCTCACCGAAGAACGCGCCACCGGTATTGCGGTTCTCCGTTACACCGTCGGTATAAAGCAACAGCCGGGAACCGGGCGGAAGCATCATCTTTTCGGTCTTGTAAGGGAAATCGCGCACCACGCCGGCGATCAGCTGCGGGTCCTGCGGCAGGAAACGGCCGTTGACCACGGTCTTCGTATGGCCGGCGTTGCAATATTCGAATTCGCGCGTATCCAGGTCGATGGTGCCCAGGAAGAGCGTACAGAACATTTCGTATTCAGGGTTGTCGAGCAACAGCCGGTTGATTTCGCCGGCCAGGGCCGTCAGCGAGAGATGGGCACCTGCCTGCGACTGGATGACACTGCTCAGGAGGAACATCACATAGGCGGCTGCCATCCCCTTGTCGGACACGTCGCCGACGGCGAAGAACAGCTTGTTGTCGGAGAGGAGGCAGCGATAGATGTCACCGCCCACGGTCCGGGCAGGCTGCAGCAAGGCGGAAACTTCGCAGCGGTCGTCCCGGGGGAAAGTCTTGGTAACGGCTTTCTGCTGGAGGTCGCGGGCCACCATCAATTCTTCCTCCGCCCGCTGCTTTTTCTCGAGCACGCGGCTCAGGGCAGGGATGATCCAGAACCAGGCCAGCAGGAGAATGAGCAGGAACAAGCCCAGAAGGATGCCGACGAAAAGATGGATCGCATAGTCGAGATCCCCGAACACATACTGGTCGTCATAGATGCCCAGCAGTTCGAGGGGATGATCCTCGAAAGCGTAACGGACCACGAAGCATTCGACGCCCCAGACATGGGCGACGAAAGCGGTATTGTCTTTCCGGAGCATGTGGATGTCCTCCATCTTCAACTCCCGGTCGAGCATGAACGAGGGGGCCAGGATCGTCCCGTCCTGCTCGCGCAGGATATAGGAGAAGTGCCTTTCGTTCTTTTGGATGCGGGCAGTCACCTCCAGGAATGCATAAGGGTCTGCATCGTCGTCATCCAGCTTTTCGGACACTTCGCCTGCGATGATCTTCAAGTCGTCCATCAGGGCATCATACTGCCGGACGAGGCTCACATCCCGGGCGAGACGGACCGCCAGCAAGGTAGAAGCGGCGATCAGCAGGCCGAAAACGGTCAGCAGCAACAAGATACCCCCACGGGCTGAGAATTGCGTTTTCACAACTTAAAAATAGGCAGAAATCTTGATTACACCAAGTTTTCTCATTATTTTTGTTAGGTAATAAAGGAATCCCATGACCTATCCCCTCTCCCAATCCCAGCTGAGCATCTATCTGGCTTGCCAGGGGCTCGACCCTGAAGGAGGAAACTACCAGCAGGCCTCCCTGTACAAACTCCCTGGAACTATCGATACCGGACGCCTGGCCGCCGCTACCGAGACGTTGATCCGCGCCCATCCCTATGCCCTGTCCAGGATCGTATTGGAAGAAGGGATGCCCCGAGTGGAAGACCATACCGGCGAAGAGTGGCATCCGCTCGTGCGGATCATCGACTCGATCGACGAAGTCCGACCGGGCTTCTGCCGTGCGATGGACCTGCTGAAAGACCGGCTGTTCCGGATTGAAATCTTCCAAACGAAAGAAGGGGCCTACATCTATATCGATTTCCACCACATCCTCTTCGACGGCGCTTCGGCCCAACTGCTGATCGACCACCTGTCGCGTGCGTATGCGGGCGAAGACCTGCCGGCCGAACCGGTCGATGGTTTCCAGATCGCCCTCCGTGAGGAAGAGCAGCGCAACAGCGAGGCGTATGCGGAAGCCGCCCAATGGTATGCCGAGACCTTCGGGGAAGGCGCGCAGCTCGATTCCCGGATCCTGCCCGACGTGTATGGCCTCCCCGCCCAGCCCTACCGGGAACTGGTCATGGATCTGCCTGTGAAAGGGGAAGCCGTAAAATCGCTGATCGCCAAATACCGCTGTGCCGACAGCGTGCTGCTGACGGCCGCCTTCGGAGCCACCCTGGCCGCCTGGACCGCCAATACGCGGTCCTGCTTCTCCACCATCTGGAATGGACGGCGCGGCCCGGCGCTGAACGCCCTGTCGATGTGCGTCCACACGATGCCCGTTTTCGTCGATGCCGATCCTTCCCTGAGCGTTGCCGAACTGCTTGACAAGATGAAGCAGCAGGTCAGCGGCTCACGCGCCCGCGCCTTCTATTCTTTCGCCGACTGTGCGCGCGATCTGGGCATGAACGCCGGCATCAGTTTCGGCTACCAGGGTCAGTTCGTCACCGAGACCCTTCCCCTCCGTATAGACGGAGAGGAAATACCCGCCGAAGACCTGCGGACCAACCCGCCGGGCATCGGTCTGTCCATCGAACTGTTCAGCCGCCCCGACGGCAGCCAGGTCATCCGTTTCTGGTACAAGCCCGAGCAGTATTCCGAAAAGATCCTCCGCCAGTTCGCCGAGAGTTTTGCAGCGGTCCTCGCCTCGATGGAGAAAGCCGGCACGCTTGCCGACCTGAAATACGTCACCCCGCGGCAGCGCAAGCAACTCGACAAGCTCCTCCCGGACTTTACCGGTGTCGACCTTCGGAAAACCGTCCTCGATTTCTTCCGGGAAAACGTACGGAAAGCGCCCGAAGCAACCGCGCTGGTCAGCCACGAAACCCGGCTCAGCTATGCAGAGCTGGACCGTCTCTCCGACCATCTCGCCGTCGAAATCGAAAAGCACGTCAAACCGGGCGGCGTGGTCTCCATCATCCTGGGACGCAATGAATTCATGGCCATCGCTCCTCTGGCCGCCATCAAGGCGGGATGCACCTACCAGCCCCTCGACCCCTCCTACCCGCAGGAACGGCTCCATTTCATGGTGGGCGACGCCCACGCCGGCATGCTGATTGCCGATCCCGGCATGGAATCGCTCATCGGCGACTATGACGGCCCCGTCCTGACGACCGACCGGATCGCGGGCCTTCCCGCCGGAAAGCCGAAAGGCGCCCCCAAGCCCGAAGACCTGATCATCCTCCTCTATACCAGCGGAACCACGGGAACGCCGAAAGGCTGTATGCTCACCCACAGTAACGTCAGCACCTTCTGCCAGGTTTCCAACGCCCAGCTCGGCCTCGGTCCCAAGTCCGTGATGACGGCCTACGCCAGTTTCGGCTTCGACGCCTTCATGGGCGACCTGTGGAGAGTCCTGGTCGCCGGAGCCTCGATCCATATCATACCCGAAGAGATCCGGCTCGACCTGGTCGCCCTCAACGCCTATTTCGAGGCCAACGGCATCACGCATGCCTTCATGACCACGCAGGTGGCCACCCAGTTCGCCCTCAATTTCCCGCGCTGCAAAGGGCTCAAGATCCTGACGACGGGCGGTGAGAAAATGGCCAGCATCGCCCCGCCGGCGTACAAGCTTTACAACTGCTACGGCCCGACGGAATGCAGTTGCTATGTCGTGGACAAACTGGTCGAAAAGAAGGAAGAGAACATTCCCATCGGCCGTCCCTTCCCAGGCGTCCACACCTTTATAGCGACCAAAAACGGGCAGTTGCTGCCGGTCGGCGCTGCCGGCGAGCTGCTGCTGGCCGGCCCGCAGGTCGGTATGGGCTACCTGGGGCTCCCCGAAAAAACCGCCGAAGTTTTCACGGAAAACCCCTTCGAAAAGGATCCCCTCTACGAACGGACCTATCACACCGGCGACATCGTCCGCTGGCGGGAAGACGGCGACATCGAGTTCGTAGGCCGCAAGGATTCCCAGGTCAAGATCCGCGGATTCCGGATCGAACTCAAGGAAGTCGAGACCGTCATCCACGACTTCCCCGGCATCAACGACGTGACCGTCCAGGCTTTCGACGACAAGACGCCCGGCGGAGGCAAGTTCCTGGCCGCCTACGTGGTGGCGGACAAACCCATCGACATCAAGGCGCTCAACGCCTACATCCTCGGCAAGAAACCGCCTTACATGGTGCCTGCCGTCACGATGCAGATCGACCGGATCCCGCTCACCATCAATCAGAAGGTCGACCGGAAGGCCCTGCCCGAGCCCGTACCGCAGCAATCGCAGCAAAAAGTCGAGGAAGCGGCGCCGTTCAACATCCTGGAGCAGGAAATTGCCGACCTGATCTCCGAAACCGTCCACATCGACGGCATCTCCCTGACCGAACCGCTGATCTACTACGGCCTTACCTCGCTCTCCGCACTGCGCCTGGCCACGGAGATCTACAAGAAATACGGCGTCCAGATGAACATGGATTCCTTCGTCCGGACGGCCTCCCTGCAGAGCATCGAGAACGAAGTGCTCAAGGCCCTGATCGCCGGACAAGGTCCTCAAGAGAGCCGGTCGCTGCACCGCGCCGATTCACCGCAGCCCCTCACTTTCCAGCAGTCGGGCGTCTATTTCGACTGCATGAAGGCGCCGCAGGAGACGATCTACAACATTCCGATGATGTGGACACTCCCCGCTTCGCTCAGTTCCGAGACGGTCTGCAAGGCGGTAGAGGAACTGATCCGCTGTCATCCCGCGCTGAACGCGCATTTCGAGACACGCGACGGCCAGGTCGTCCAGGTACCTTCCGACGCGGCCCCGCACGTGGAATGCGAGACGGTGGATCCCGAACAGTTCGAATCTTACAAAGCCCATTTCAAACAGCCGTTCAACCTGTCGGAAGGACCGCTGTACCACGTTGCCGTGGTGCGCAGCGGCGACGGGCTCTACCTGTTCACGGATTTCCATCACCTGGTATTCGACGGCCGCTCCTACGACATCTTCATCACCCAGCTGACAGAGGCGCTCAGCGGCAAGGATCCCGTACCGGAGAACTACACCTATTTCGACTACGCGCAAGACCAGCTGGAAGCGCGGGAAAGTGAAGCCTTCGCCGCCGCGCGTGACTTCTTCGCCGGGCAGATGGCCGGCTGTGAAGGAGCCAGCGGCATCCTTCCCGACCTGGAGGCCGAAGGCCCCGGACGGGAAGCGCTGCTCACCAAGCGGGTCGGCGCCGACATCGCGCAGCGCTGCCTCGACCTGGGCATCTCCCACGCAAGCTACTATCTGGCTGCAGCCTATCTGGCCGTCGGGGCCTTCTGCGGCAGCCGGAAGGTTTATATGTGTACCATCAGCAACGGCCGCAGCGACATGCGCACCGCCGACACGCTGGGTATGTTCGTCAATACGCTGGCCCTCGCCAGTGACATCGGGCACGGCAACGTGGACGACTACCTGAAGGAAACCGACAGGTTATTCTCCACGACGCTGCAGCACGAATCCTATCCGTTCGCGCAGGTTGCGGCGGACTACGGTTTCCAGCCGCAGATCATGCTCGCCTATCAGGTCGGTGTCCTGACCCGCTATGAAGTGGACGGCCGGGAGGTCGAGAGTGAGAACCTTGAGATCGGAACGCCGAAGTTCCCCTTGAGCATCTTCATCGACGGAAAGGAAGGGGAAGAGTATATCGCCCTGGAATACGACAAGACCCGCTTCAGCGAAGGACTGATGCAGTCGTTCGCCGATGCGATGGAAACCCTGATGCGGGGAATGCTCTCCGACGGTCCGCTCGACGCCCTCGCCCTGGTCGACGGCGACCGGATCAAGACGCTGGATGGCTTCAACAACCATACCCTCAAGGTCGACACGAAACAGACCATCGTGTCGCTCTTCCGCGCACAAGCAGCCACCCGGCCCGAAGCGCCGGCAGTCTCCTATGAGGACATCACCCTCTCCTACGTCGAACTCGACCGTCTGACCGACCGCCTGGCCTCGGCCATCGCGGCCCGTGGGCTCGGCCGCGAAGACGTGGTCTCCATCCTGATCGGGCGCAGCCAGATGATGGCCGTCACGGCGCTCGGCGCGCTCAAGGCAGGTTGTGCCTACCAGCCGCTGGACCCGTCGTATCCCCAGGAGCGCCTCAATTTCATGATCCAGGACGCTTCCGCCCGCCTGCTGATCGCAGAGAAGGACCTGCTGCCGCTCGTCAAGGATTACAAAGGTCCCTTGATCCTGACCGACGAAATCGCCGGCCTGGGAGAAGGCCCCGTGCCCGAAGGTCCCGCACCCGAAAGTCTTTTCATCCTGCTCTATACATCCGGATCAACCGGTGTGCCGAAAGGCTGTATGCTGGAGCACCGCAACCTGGTGAATTTCTGCGCCTGGTACCGGAACTACTATGACCTGACCCCTGACTGCCGCGTGGCTGCCTACGCCAGTTTCGGCTTTGACGCCTGTATGATGGACCTCTACCCCGCCCTGACCAGCGGCGCCAGCGTCCACATCATTCCGGAAGAGACGCGGCACGACATGTCCGAACTGAGCGCCTTCATCACCGACAACCGCATCACCCACAGCTTCATGACCACGCAGGTGGGCGTGATGTTCGCCCGTAACTTCCCGGGCAATCCTGCTTTGAAGCACCTGTCGGTAGGCGGTGAGAAACTCGTGTCGATCGATCCGCCTTCCTATGCCTTCCACAACGGCTACGGCCCCACGGAATGCACCATCTTCTCGACCATCTTCGACGTCCGGAAGAAAGAGGCGAACATCCCTATCGGACACCCGCTCGACAACCTGCGGCTCTACGTGGTCGACGACTGTGGTCGCCGGCTCCCGGTCGGCGCCGCCGGCGAACTGTGGATCAGCGGTCCGCAGGTCAGCCGCGGCTATCTCAACCGTCCTGAAAAGACGCAGGAGACCTTCATTGCCAATCCTTTCGACCAGAAAGCGCCTTACGACCGCGTGTACCGCACCGGCGACATCGTGCGCTACCGTCCCGACGGAAACATCGAGTTCGTGGGCCGCAACGATGGACAGGTCAAGATCCGCGGCTTCCGCGTCGAGACCAAGGAGGTCGAAGCCGTCATCCGGGAATTCCCCGGCGTGAAAGACGTCACCGTACAGGCTTTCGACGCCCCTTCGGGCGGCAAGTTCATCGCAGCCTACATCGTGATGGACGGCACGCTCGACACCAAGGCCCTTTCGGCGTTCATCCAGGAACGCAAGCCGCCTTACATGGTCCCGGCAGCCTTCATGCAGATCGACAGCATCCCGCTCAATGTCAACCAGAAAGTAGACCGGAAGGCCCTGCCCGCCCCCGTCTCCTCAACAGACGAAAACTACGTGGAGCCGGAAAACGACACCGAACGCACGCTCTGCGAAGTCTTCGCGCAGGTGCTCGACCTGAAACGCGTCGGCGCACTCGACAACTTCTTCGACCTGGGCGGTTCCTCGCTGATGGTGACCAACGTCCTGGTCGAAGCCGAGAAACGCGGCCTGAAATTCAGCTACGGCGAAGTCTTCATCTATCCTACCGCCAGGGCACTGGCCGCCCATCTGTCGGGCAACGAAACCGAAGCGACCGGTGCACCGCTTTCCGACAGCGAACTGAAGAAATATGACTACACGGCCATCGACGAACTGCTTTCGCACAACACGCTCGAAGCGCTCGCCGGCGAGCCGCAGCCGCTGGGCAAGAACATCCTGCTGACTGGCGCCACGGGTTTCCTCGGCGTACACGTGCTGCGTGAACTGCTGGTACAGACCGGCCGGGGCACGACCATCTGGTGCCAGCTGCGCGGCAAGGGCGACCTGACGGCTGAAAGGCGCCTGGCCGAGATGCTGGTCTATTATTTCGAGAAGAAATACCGCCTGCAGATCGGCAAGCGCATCCGCGTGGTCGAGGGCGACATCACCCATCCCGAAGATTTCGAGGTGCTTGCGGCCTCGGAAACGAAGTTCGACCTGGTCATCAACTGCGCCGCCAACGTGAAGCATTTCTCCAAGGGCGATGACATCGAGCGCATCAACTACGGCGGTGTGAAAAACCTGGTGGACTTCTGCGAGAAGACGGGCGCCCGGCTTATCCAGGTCTCGACCGAGAGCGTAGCCGGCATGGCGGAAGGTGACACGCCCCATTTCCTCACCGAACAGGAACTCTGGTTCGGACAGCTGACCGACAACCAGTACATCCAATCCAAGTTCCTGGCCGAAAGGCTGGTGCTTGAGCACATGGCCGCAGGCACGCTCGATGCCAAGATCATGCGCGCCGGCAACCTTTCGCCCCGCGCTTCCGACGGAGAATTCCAGATGAACCTCAACGCCAACACGACGATGGGCCGCATCAAGGCCTACCGGATGCTGGGTGTCTGCCCCTACGCACTGCTTCAGTCACGGATGGAATTCTCGCCCATCGACGAGACCGCGCGAGCCATCGTCCTGCTGTCGGGTACGCCCCGCGCCAACTGCGTGTTCAACGTGTCGAACGACCACCTGATCCCGATGGACGACATCCTGGCACGGATCCGGCTTGACGACGGCAGCCGCATCGCCTATGTAGAATACGACGCCTTCCTGCAGCGGATGGAAGAGGCGAAAGCCGACCCGCAGAAAGCCCAGGTACTCTCGAGCATCCTGGCCTACATGACCACGCCGGGCGGAGCGAAGATGATCACCAATCCCGCCTCGAACGACTTCACGATGCAGGTGCTGCACCGGCTCGGATTCCGTTGGGATGAGACTTCGAGCAGCTATGTCGACATGATCTTCGACATGCTGTCCTCGCTTCGCTACTTCGACATCTGAACGTCTAGGAAACCTTGACGCAGAGCATCGTCAGGTCGTCGCTCTGCTCCGCATCGTCAACGTGGAGCGCGACGGCCTGACACATTTTTTCGACCGTCGTACGGGCGTCCACGAATTTGTCTCCGCCCAGTACTTCGAGCATCTTTTCGTTGCCGAATTCCTCCTTCTGCCGGTTCTCGGCTTCGTTCAGGCCGTCGGTATAGAGGAACAAAGGTTTTCCCTTGACATTCTCAATCCGTTGTCCCTCAAAGGCAAAGCCCTGCTGGATTCCGATAGCCATATTGGGCTTGCAGTCGAGGAACGCAGGCTTTCCGCCCTTGGTGGAAAGCAGCACGGGCGCATTGTGGCCGCAGTTGCAGAATTCCATCGTGCCGCTCTGCAGGTCGATCGAAGCGATGAACATCGTCACGAAAATCATCTGTTCGTTTTCTTCCGACGACATCTCGTTGATCTGGCGGGCGATTTCGGCCGGTTGCAGCGCCTGCTTGGCCAGGATGCGGAACATGCCGCGGGCCACGGCCATCAGCAGGCTGGCGGGTACGCCTTTTCCGCTGACATCGCCCAGGCAGAAGAACAACTTCCCGTTGACGAAGCAGAAATCGTAGAGGTCGCCGCCCACTTCCCGGGCCGGCACCATCGAGGCGTACAGGTCCACGTCCTTGCGCGCAGGGAAGTCGTGCGGCACCATCGCCATCTGGATGTTGCGGGCGATCTGGAGTTCCCGCTCCATGCGTTCCCGCGAGGCGGTTGCCGCCGTCAGGTCTTCGATATGCCGCACCAGGGAAGACTGCATGTTCCGGAATGACTGGTTCAGCATGCCGATCTCATCGGTACGTTCGACGGGCTCCAGCTGGTGATCCAGGTCGCCGGAAGCGATGGTATCCGCCTCGAAGGCCAGCCCCCGCAAGGGAGACAACTGCTTATGGATGAGCAAGGCAAGCAGCGGGAACAACAGGAGAAGTCCCAGCAGCATGATCCAACCGACCTGGCGGCGCATGCGGTTCAGGCTGGCGAAAATGTCGTTTTGCGGACAGACGATAGCCAGGCTCCAGCCGGTAATCTCAATGGGTTTGTAGTACACATAGCAGTTGACACCTTCGAGTTTCATTTCCCGCATGCCTTCCTCCTGCCGGCGCATCGACAGTCCCAGGGCGTACTTTTCCGGATCGGGCTTGACGAGTCCGTCGGTAAAGAGCGTCTGGTAGAAGAGTTTGTCCGGGTTGGGATGGACCAGATAGGTGCCCCCGTGTCCGACCAGGATACTGTAGGAGTTGGGATAGGGCTTCACGCCGGAGATGGTCTCGGACAGCCATTTGAGCGAGAGGTCGAGTGAGATGGAGCCCACGAAAACGCCGTTCCGGTCGTAAAGCGGCCGGCAATACGACACCATCATGTGCGTTCCCATCCTGCGGTCCAAATCGGAATGAGCATCATCATAAGGCTCTGTCCAGCAAGGCTTTTCAAGCAGCTTTGGCAGCAGATACCAATTCTTGAAGAAATACTGGTAACTTTCGTCACCCTCCTGTTCCCACAGGATATGGTCATTCTCGTCCCGATAGGCGAAGATGGAATAGTAAAGCCCTTTCTCAGGATAATGATACGGCTCGAAAGAGATGGAACAACTGTTCAGGTCGGGGTTGTTGCGCACAACCTGGTTGGCATACAGGACCATGGCTTCCGGATCGGCGATGTCGCGCAAGACAAGCCACTCCAGATTGTTGGCAGCCAGTTCGACATCCTCCATGATGCCGCTGACACGAAGTGCCGTGTTGTCCAGCACCTGGACCGCCCGGTTCGAAGCCTCACGTTTGACGGCGATATCCGAGCGGTGGAAGAGATAGCTCAATGTCCCGAGGAACAGCAGCCCCGCCCCCAATACAACCCACGCGCTTGTGCGCATGGCCAGGGAATCACGAAATCGGTTCAGTTTCATGGCAGCAGATCCTCCATCGTGATCTTGCGGCGCAGCATGCCGTTCTTGAACATCAGCTCGGAGGCAGCTTCCACCATCTCAGGCCGCAGACGGAATTCCCTCTCTCCTGAATCTTTCGCGACCTGGAGACGCAGGATTTCGTCGAGCATCAGTTTCTGAAGGACCCGGTTGGTCGCGATGTATCCCCGGGACGTATATTGCATCACGATGTCGAGCGCCTCGTCGGGGTGCTCGGCCGTCCACTCCCACCCCTTGCGGCTGGCCTGCGCGAAACGCCGGGCCCGCCCGGGATTCCTGCCATAATTCTCGCGGGTCATATAGATTCCGTCTTCCTGGATGTTGAAGCCGTTTTCAGAGAAACGGAATACGCCCTGGCCGGGTTCCACCAGGCCGGTCTGCAGGATCTGGTAGTACTCGTTGTAGGACATGGCCAAAGCCGCGTCCACGGCTCCCACGATGAACAGGTTGAGAAAATCAGCAGCCTGGATCCATTCGTAATCGAGCTTCCGCTCAACCGACATGCATTCGGCGATCTGGTCGAAACCGATGCGCCAGGTCGATATCCTTGCGCCACGCAGGGTCGTGGGGTCTTCACCATGTCGTGACACGATCACCATTGCGTTTTCCATCGAAGTCTGCAGGATGTTGACCAACTGGACGTCAGAGTCCAGCATTTCCAGCGCCTGGGCCATTTGGAAGGTCGTAGCGTCGCAGGAACCGTTGCGGAGCCTGTCGGACACGGGCAGGGTCTCGGTCGGATGTTCAATCCGCACGTCAAGTCCCTCTTCCGCGTAGAAACCCTTTTCCAACGCCACATAATAACCAGCGAACTGAGCCTGAGGCGTCCACTGCGGCATGAAGACGAACGGCTCGAGATCCTGTGCCCGGGCCGTGGTTCCGGCCAGCAGCAGGATTGCGGCGATAAGGAAGCTGTATCTTTTTGTCATAAGGCGTTAAAGGACCAGGAAACTGTATTTGCCGGAAGGCAGTTCGTAGCTGCCGGGACGCGGGCCTTCCAAGGCATATCCTTCTCCGCAAAGGACCTCCACGCGGGAATCTTCCGAGACAGGCAGCATCAGGCGCGCCCGCGTGTTGGCCGGAACCGTAAAGTCGAAACGGGTGCCATCCTCCGTTATCTGCCAGGCACTTTCGATACGCCCGTAAACCGAATCGAAATGGCCGCGGACAAACGTGAAGGAGCCGCCCACGCGCGGAGAAAGCTCGAAGCTGTGGTAGCCCGGATCCGACTCGACGGGCCGGATGCCCAGCATGCAGGAGAACATCCATTCCTCGATGGCGCCGAAGGAGTAGTGGTTGAACGAGTTCATGTCAACCGGTCCGAAGCCCTGCCGGATCGTATAGGAATTCCAGCGCTCCCACATCGTGGTTGCGCCCTGAAGCACAGGATAGAGCCAGGACGGGAAGCCTCTTTGCTCGAACAGTTTGTAGGCCACGGTGTCGTAGCCGTTCTCAGAGAGCACCAGGTTGAGATAAGGCGTACCGATGAAGCCGGTGGTGAGCTTGTAGCCGTGGGAGGCCACGTTGTCCACGAGATTCTGAACGGCCAGCGGCTTATGCTGCTCGTCGAAGAGCTCCGCCTGGAGCGGCACGACGTACGAAGTCTGGGTATTGGCCTTGAACGTATTGTCGGAACTGCCGGCGATCCATTCCACGTAAGGCGGAACGTGGCGCGATTCCTTCGTAATGCCGTCGGGGCCTACGAACTCCCGGTTGAAGGCTTTCTTGATCCGTTCGTGCAGTTCATGGTAGCGCTGTGCGTCGGCGTGCTTGCCGATGGCCGAGGCCATCTTCTCCATCAGCAGCGCATCGTAGCCGTAATAAGCCGTATTGGTAAGCGGCGAGTTGGTGTGCTCGACCGCCACCCAGTCGCCATAGCCGCTGCCCGGCTGGATATCGCCCACGGCCCGCTGCTGCAGATAGTCCATATAGGCTTTCATCGAATCGTAATGCGCCTCGATGAAGCGTGTATCGCCATATTGGAGATAGATCTGCCAGGGAATGATGATGCCGGCTTCCATCCAGCCCATGGCGCCGCCGCCCTTGCCGGAGCCGTACGGCGGCTGGCCGACCTTGGGCACGTAATCGCAATAACTGCCGTCATCGCCCTGGATATCCCGGACAGACTGGAACCAGCGCGTAAAGAAAGGATCGACGTTCATGTTGTAGGTCGCGCTGCGCACGAAGACCTGCGCATCGCCCATCCAGCCCATGCGCTCGTCGCGCTGGGGACAGTCGGTCGGGATGGAGAGGAAATTGCCGCGCTGACCCCATACGATGTTCTCGTAGAGCCGGTTCACGTCGGCGTCGGAGGTTTCGAAGCCGCTGGTCTGCCGGTCGACAGACGCCAGGACGAGACCTTCCACGTGTTCGAGCGGCAGCGGCTCCTTCAATCCATGCACCTCGATGTAGCGGAAGCCGTGGAATGTGAAATGGGGCTGGAAGGTTTCCGGCCCTCCCCCTTTGAGGATATAGTGGTCGGTAGAAAGGGCGCCGCGATAGTTGTCGGTATAGGCAAGTCCCTTGCGTTCGGCATAGACTTCCGCCGTCAGCGGCGGGAGCGGATCTTCCGGTACTTCGGTGGGATAGATCATCTCACCGTAGCGGAAGGTCACTTCCGTGCCCCGCTCACCCTGCAGGCGGATACGGGGCACGCCCACCATATTCTGGCCCATGTCGTAGACGAACACGCCCGGTTTGGGTTCCGAAACGGAAACCGCCTTGAGAACCAGCTGGTTGCGGATGGGAGAACCGATATAATACACAATCTTGACGCTGTCGGCAGGTGCTGCGACCACCGTGGCCGGCTGCCAGGCCGAGTCGTCGAGACGGGCGTCGCTCCAGAGCGGAAGCTCGCGGCGGGCGTCGTAGTCCTCGCCGTTCTGGAAACTGTCGCTCAGGATCGGACCGCCGTTGAAGGCCTTCCAGCTGTCGTCCGAAACGATCACTTCCTCGTGTCCGTCTCCGTAGCGCAGTACGATCTTGGCCAGGAGCGAAAGTTCCGTACCGAACTGGTCCTGCCAGGCCGTGGCGAATCCGGTGAAGTCGCTGTACCAGCCGGCGCCCAGGCGGGCTCCGATGACGTTGCGGCCCTTCTTGAGCAGCGGCGTGATGTCGTAGGTATTGTAGAAGATCCGGTAACGGTAGTCGCTCGAACCGGGATTGAACCAGTCGTCGGCCATCCGTTTGCCGTTGACTTCGTATTCATAGATGCCGCGGGCCGTGGTGTAAAGCCGGGCGGAGACGAGATTGTTCTTGACCTCGAACCCCTTGCGGAGCATCGGCTCGCCGCTCTCCTCGGCAGGCGAAAGGATCTTCCGTTCGCCACCTGCCACCGCGTAGGAAGCATCGCTCTTGTAGAGCGTGGTATTCCAAACCCGCTCGCTTACCGTGAGATTGGAGAACGTAGCAGCGCTGCCTGCAGGCTGGTCGAAGCCCAGCTGATAGAAGCGGCAGTAAGGTCTGTGGCCGTCCTGAAGGAACGGATGGACGACAACAGGCTCCTTCACCAGTAAACTACCTCCGACCGAGGGCCAGATCTTGTAGCCGTGTGCATAGTCCTCGCCCACTACGCGCAGCTGCACATGCGTCCCCAGCGCAAACTGCGCATTGGTCACATAGCCTTTGAGCGATTTTTCATAATCGAGCGAATCCACGCTTCCTGCCTTGTGGCTGATCGAGAATACGGGTACGTTGTCTTCACGGCGCAGCTTCATGCGCAGGTAGTTCTCGCTGTCGCGCCAGCAGAACAGGAAAACCGCCTCCTGGCTTCCATCCGGCAGCGCCACATCGAAATCGATGACATAGTGGGAACGATACTTCGAGAAATGCGCCTGACCGCTGGAAATCCACCGGGCATCCGACCAGCCGCTGTCCATCAGGCCGGTCTCGAACCAGGAACTGGCCTTGACCGAATCGGATTCGGCATTCCAGACCGTCACGTCCCAGTCGTAGCGGGTCCGGGGTTTCAGCGTCTTGCCCGCATACATCAGCCCGACCGAAATATCCGAGGGATGCGGATCCGAGACCCACACCGTCTCGCCGGTCGAAGCATCGGTGACCACGACCCGGCAGGCCGTCTGCCGCTGGTCGTAGCGTTCGCTCTCCATCTTCCAACTGAAGCGGGGCGCCGGCTCGTCGATGCCGAGCGGCGTGGTCATATAATCCACCTGAAGGTCCGTAACGCGGAAAGGACCTTCTTTCATACGGTCGCAGCCCAACACGAGCAGGCTTGCCAGTAAGACCGCTGAAAGGAAACGTTTCATCGCAGTATGTTTTGGTATTTCTTATATCCCTTGTGCCAGGCTGCCGTAGCGCCGGGCGTATAGACTTCCGTCGGAAAGCTCGCACCGACCAGCGCCCGCATCGCATGGAGGTCTTTGACCCGTCCGGCGGCGAAGGCCTGGAGCAGCACGTTGCCGATGGCCGTGGCCTCGGCAGGGCCCGCCACCACCGTCTTGCCGGTGGCGTTGGCGGTAAAGCGGTTGAGCATGCGGTTCTTGGAACCGCCGCCGATGATATGGAGCATGTCCACAGGGTGGCCGGAAATGCGCACGATCTGCTGCAGCACTTCGTGATAGCGCATCGCCAGGCTCTCGAAGACCGTGCGGATGCAGGCCGCATGGCTCGCGGGCCGCTCCTGCCCCGTCCGGTCACAGAACGCGTCAATGGCAGCGCACATCGACGTGGGATGGGCGAAAGCCGGATCGTCGGGGTCGATGAAGCAAGTGAAGGGCTCCGAACGGTCACAAAGGCCGGGGAGATCGTCGTACCCGTAATGATGGCCTTGCAGCGCCCATTCCTTGAGAAGGTTCTCCACGATCCACATGCCGGTGATGTTTTTCAGGAAACGCGTGGTGCCGAAGACACCGCCTTCGTTGGTGATGTCGGCCTCGGCGGCTTCCGACGAAAGGATCGGCATGGACGCTTCCACCCCCATGAGCGACCAGGTTCCGGAACTCAGGTACGCGAACCGGTCGGTCGAAGCCGGGACGGCGGCTACGGCGGAAGCCGTGTCGTGCCCCGCTACCGATACAACGGGAATCTGTGCCAGGCCGCATGCCTTCGCGATCTCAGGTTTCAGCAAGCCTGCCACCGTGCCCGGCTGGACCAGCGGTGCGAAACGTTCCGCGGGCACGCCCGCTTCCGACAGCAGCTCCGGGTCGAGCCGCTTGCGGACAGGATCGAGGAAATGAGAAGTCGAGGCGATGGTGTATTCCGTCACCATCCGGCCCGTAAGCCGGTACGTCAGCGCATCGGGCAGGAAAAGGATATGCTCGGCTTTTTCCAGGGAAGGGTCTGCGGCACGACGGAGCGTATCCAGCTGGAAAAGCGTGTTGAAATCCATCACCTGGATGCCCGTGCGCGCATAGAGGCGCTCCCGGTCGGTGCCGCTCGAGAAAAAGCGACCGGAACTCCCGGCAAAGGCGGGGTTCCGGTAGCAATAAGGTTGGTCGATGAGCGTGCCTTCCGCATCGAAAAAAGCCACATCCACGCCCCAGGTGTCGATGCCCACGGAAGTAAGGGGATACCCCATATCGGCGGCTTTGCGCAGTCCTTCCAGGATCTCGACCCACAGGGCTTCGAAATCCCAGTGCAACGTACCTTCGCGCGAGACGATCCGGTTGGGGAAACGATGGATCTCCTGGAGGCCGAGCCGCCCTTCCGCCAGCGAACCCAGCATGGCACGGCCGCTTGTCGCACCCAGGTCGAAGGCAAGGAAGTAGGCCGTCTCCATAGCGCTATTCGGGCAAACGCTGGACTTGTTCCATCACGCGGAGGAAGTTGCCGCCGGCGATGTGACGGATCTCGTATTCACTATAACCGCGCTTGCGCAGTTCGATGATGATCTTCTGCATGCGGGAGATATCATCCAGGCCTTCAGGGCATACTTCGATGCCGTCGAAGTCGCTGCCCAGTCCCACGTGCTTGACGCCGACCAGTTTGACCACGTGGTCGATGTGGTCCACGATTCTCTTGTAGGAAGGCCTGGGGATGGCTTTGAGGGCCTCGACGGCAGCGCGCATCTTCTCCTGCACCGCCGGATCCGAGGGATCCTTCAGCCAGACGTCCTGCATGTCTTCCTGCGCATCGATCAGCGCGGAGGCCTTCACGGCGTAGGTCGTGTCGAGGAAGGAAGGATAGAAATTGACCTGGATCACGCCTCCCTTCTCTGCCAGGGCCACGATCATCTCGTCGGTCATGTTGCGGGGATGGTCGCTCAAGGCGCGGCAGCAGGAATGCGTCGCCACAACGGGCGCCTTCGAATAGCGGAGCACGTCCCAGAACGAATCGTCGGAGATGTGCGAAACGTCGATCATCATGCCGATGCGGTTCATTTCCTCGACAACCTCGCGGCCGAAGGGGCTCAGACCGCCCCAGCGGGGCTCCGGCGATGTGCAGGAGTCGCAGATTTCGTTGCTGCGGGCGTGCGTAAGGGTCATATAGGTGATGCCCAGCCGGCGGAACATCCGGAGCATCGAGAGGTCTTTCTGGATCGGGGCCCCGTTCTCCATGCCCATGAAGATCGAGATCAGGCCGTTATGCGCATTGCGCCGGGCCTGGGCGGGCGTAGTGGCGAAAGCCACCTGGTCGGGATTCTGCTCCACGGCGTCATAGACCCGGGAAATCAGTTCGAAGGCCCGCCGGGTCGCCTGATCGGGCGTCAGCGCGCAGGAGGTATAGATGGCGAAGAAGGAGCCGTTGACACCGCCCTTCTTCATCCGTTGGAAATCGACGTGCGTGATGGGAAACCTGCCGGGGGTGAAACCTTGTTCCACCCGCCGGCCGAAATCGGCTCCCTTGGCCAGCATCAAAGGGGCGTCGCAGTGGGAATCAAGCAGGAAAAGCATGACCGTGTCCTCCCGCTACTGACGTTTGAGCGACGATGCGCCGGTTAATTTCTCCGCCTTGACCGTCAGTTCTTCGTAATCGCCGTAGTAGCGGCATTTCGAGGCACCCGTGAGTTCTATCTGCAGAACCTTGACCGGACGGATATCGACGTTCGAGGCGCCGCCGGCCACGACGGAAGCCTCTTCGACTTCAAAGTCCTCTCCGTCGAAGCGGGAAGCTCTGGCGAGTTTGAGGTCGAGGTGGCTTGCCTCACCCGTAACCTCGAGGCGGGAAGCGCCGGCAAGGTCGGCATCCACATCGCCGGAACGGAGGCTGATCACGGCCTTGGACGCGCCGGCGAGATTGATCTCCACATCGGGAGCCTTGATATTGAGATTATGGATCGTGCTTGCGCCTTTGAGGTCGATCAGGAATTTGTTCATCGCATTGGAGAACTGGTCGTTGCTCACCAGCGAAGCGGCACCCGAAAGGATGACCTGCGTCAGGACAGGCATCTTGATGACGGCCTGGGCCACCTTGTTGCGTTCCTTCTGACGGAGTTTGAACGGGAGCTTGGTGAAGCTCAGCTCCAG
This sequence comes from Bacteroidales bacterium UBA3290, assembly GCA_002361615.1. GTDB lineage: Bacteria > Bacteroidota > Bacteroidia > Bacteroidales > UBA932 > Cacconaster. Next base: position 132,702 of record DETK01000038.1, on the reverse strand, counting down.
CACGCCGCCCCGGTTCTTGACCAGCAGGAACGGCAGGAATTCCTCGGAGATCTCGATCTCGACGCCGAAATCCTTCGACTTCTCGACCGTTACCTGGAAGGCCTCGGTCGCCTTGATGCCGGTGAAATCATCTATTTCGTAAACTTTCTTGACGGTGCGTGCATCGGCCAGGAAAAACGTGAGCAGCATAGCCGCTAAGAGGAAGCAGGTTCTTTTCATATCCAAAGATTTATAATTGTTCAGACTATAAATTTAGCCGTTTTCCGGCATTTTTCCAAAAAAGCTTACATCCGTTGGCGCACGGCTTCGAACAGCAGCAGCGCCGCGGCGACCGAAACGTTGAGGGAGCCGGTCTCGCCGGCCATCGGAATGCGGGCCCCGACAGTGCAGAGGCTCAGGACCGGTTCGGAGATCCCCTTCCCTTCCGAGCCCATCACGATGGCGCTGGCTTTCCGGAAATTGACGGCATACATGTCGTCCTCAGCCTTCTCGCTGGCCGCAACGATCTGGAAATCAGAATCACGGAAATAATAAAGAGCGATCTTCAGGTTGGCCACCCGAGCCGTGGGGATGCGCAGCAACGCCCCGGCCGAGGCCTTCACGGCTTCGGCGTTGATGGCCGCGCTGCCCTTGGCCGGCACCACGATCCCGTCGATACCGGCACATTCCGCGCTGCGGGCGATGGCGCCCAGGTTCCGCACGTCGCTCACGCCGTCGAGCACCAGGAAAATGGGATTGGCCTTGCGCGAGAGCGCAGCCTCGACCATTTCCTCGAACGGAACATAGTCGATCTGGGCCAGATACCCGACCACACCCTGATGCGAACCTTTCACCATATGGTTCATCTTTTCTATGGGCACGAACTGGCACGGGATGCCGCGCTGCGACACCTCTTCGAGCAAGGAGCGGAACTGCTCCCCTTCCAGGCCCTTCTTGAACAGGATCTTTTCAAACTTGCGGCCCTGCCGCACGGCATCCGTCACCGGATGCATGCCATAGAGATAGTACGGATTGCTTTCTTTATCGATGTTTCCCATAATCTTGCATTTTCGACGCAGGAAGCGTCATCCACAAAAATACGAAAAACCCGCTAATCAGCCAAGTTTACCGCCTGGAAGGTGATGTGGGCCTGGGAACTTTCGTACAATATGCCGACTGTCGACCGATCTACCATCGTGAGGCAGGAATACCCCCACCCCTCTTCTTCGTCGAGCAGGATGGATTCAGGCCAGGTCCGGCCGCCGTCAAAGCTGATGCGCAGCGTCAGGTTGCGGCGGCGTCCGGCATCGGCCGGGTTGGCAAAGAGCAGCAAATCACGCCCCAGAATATTATCAGACGCCGGTACGTGCAACAGGGAGGCCATGCAGACCGGCTCTACCAGTACGCCGTCCGACTCGTGCGGTGTCCAGGTGCATCCAAGGTCGCGAGTCACATAAACAGCACGCCCTGTTCCGCGGTTGTCTCGGATATTGAGCATCAGCACACCCGGGGCGATCTCCGCCACCTGCGATTCCGTAGTGTTGCTCTTGGCGGCTTCGTGGACCCGCCACGTCGCTCCGTGGTCCCGGCTGTACATGATGCCGGCTGCCGGGGTGCGGTCGGGCTCCTGGTGCTGGAAAGGAACCACCAGCGTACCGTCGTTCATAGTGATGCCCCGGCCGGGGGCCTGAAAGGTAAACAGCCACTCCTGCCGCTTGACCTGCCGTGTGAGATTCACCGGCTCAGACCAAGTCCGTCCATCGTCACGGGATCGGACCATCAGCAATTGTGGCGTGTGCACCGGGTCAAAACCGTCTTCCGCGCTCCACCAGGCTGTCTTGCCACCTTTCCCATGCACCCAAGTAGCGAAAACCATCAGGTCACCTGTGACTTCGTCGAGCAGGATACAGGGATCCCCCACGCCGTTTTCAGCGCGAGGCAGTCCGCCATAACCCGCCATCGTCATTGCGACGGTCATCGGACTCCAAGTCCTGCCACCATCCGTGGAACGACTGGTGCCTATCTCGATATCACCCTGAAGGTCACGCGAACTCTCATGCCGGATGTCATAGACAGCCACCAGCGTACCTGCCTTCGTGGTCACCAGTCCAGGGATCCGATAGGCCGCCACACCATCATCGCCTGCCGTACGCACACATCTGGCAAGCCGATGCTTCCGCGCTCCGCTTTCCACCACACGCACACCCCGAGCCCGGATCCTCAGCGAGAAAGTCTTTCTCAGATCGCGGATACGACGCCCGTCCAGCCGGACATAGAGCAGCGAATCACGAACATACGCCTGCTCCAAAGCCCTCGCCGGCAACCCCTTGATACAGATAGATAACGCAGGAACCTCGCCCTCGTCCGAAACAACGGTTGCAACGGCCACATCACGGTCCGGAATCACCGGCACCTGACGATGCTGAACCTGAACCGTCACCAACGCCAACAACGTAAACAACAAAGTCTTCATCGGTTTAAAATTACTAAAAAAACAATCCCATGATGTTTTTCTCTTGACTTTTCTTCCCTGACCTATTAACTTTGTGTCTGAGCAGCCTCTTGTGGCGCTGGATATGATGATTCCCATGCAGGAAATGCGTCAGCATAAGAACGATGTATGCAAAGAGTTGTTCGGCGTCGGCAGTATCAAGACCTTGAATACCCAGCAGCGCATCCGTGTCGCCAAAACGCTGCGCGCCCGCTACAACAGTTCCATCAAGCAAATCGCCCGATTATGCGGCTTGGTCTACGAAGAGGTGAAAGATATGCTCTAACGCTGCGCGAACGAAGTCAGCTCTCAGAATAGTTAAGAGAGGGGTACCTTGCTCTGTGGGGACAGTAGGGTTGTACAGCGCGTCAGAATCGGTATCTGAGGGCACTTGGAGGGTTTACAACCGCTCTGTGAATTTCGCGTTGGACGCCTACAGGCTGGCCCATTCGTCCATTTTGGCGTCGAGGTCGCGCTTGAGTTCCAGATACTGGCGGGTGAGCTCCATAATGTCGGCGTCGGGTGTCGGAGCAGCGAGGACTTTCTCGATCTCCGCCATCTTCGCTTCCAGCTCAGCGATCTGCTTCTCCAGCTGGTTCTGGCGGTTCTTGGCGCGTTTCTCTTCGCGGGACTGCTGTTTCTGCTGCTGATAATCAGGCTTTTTCTGCGGCTGCTCGTGCGGCTGCGCAGGCGCGCTCTGGCCTGGTGCAGCGGTAGGTTCTTTTAGGCCCGAGCGCCCTCGCTGGGCCTGAAAAGGTTCTGACGCGCGTTGGGGCGCCTGCGCAGCCGCACGGGCAGCCGGCGCTTTAGCCTCGATGTCGCGGAACGATTCGGCTTTCTTGTGACGCAGGAAGTCGTCGACGCCGCCCAGGTGCTCCTTCACGTGGCCGTCGATGAACTCGTAGACCTTGTCCACCAGCCCGCTCAGGAAATCGCGGTCGTGGGATACGACGATGATCGTGCCGTCGTAGGCCTGCAGAGCCTGCTTGAGGATGTCTTTCGAGCGGATGTCCATATGGTTGGTCGGCTCGTCGAGCGCCAGCAGATTGTGCGCCTTGAGCATCAGGCAGGCCATGGCCAGCCGGGAGCGCTCGCCGCCGCTGAGCACCGCCACTTTCTTGTCGATGTCTTCGCCCTTGAAAAGGAAAGCCGCCAGGATGTCACGCAACTTCGTACGGATGTCACCTACGGCGATGCGGTCCAGGGTATCGTAGACCGTGGCCTTCTTGTCGAGGACATCCTCTTGATTTTGCGCGTAATAGCCAATATCGACATTGTAACCGACCTTTGCCTCGCCCTCGAAGGGCTCCAGTTCGCCCATCAGCACGCGCATCATCGTCGTCTTGCCTTCGCCGTTGCGTCCGACAAAGGCGACTTTCTCTCCCCGCTTCACGATGAGATTGGCACTGCCGAGCACAATCTTGGGCTCGGAACGCCCGGTCGCGTCGGGATTGACGGCAGGGGGATAGCCGATCACGGCGTCCTTCACCTCGAAGGCGACATCGCCGCTGCGGGGTGCCGGCGGGAATTTGACACGGATGGCCGAAAGGTCTTCCTCGTCGATTTCAATGCGTTCGATCTTCTCGAGCTGCTTGACGCGCGACTGCACCTGGTTGCTCTTGGTGGGCTTGTAGCGGAAGCGCTCGATGAATTCCTCCGTCTTTTCGATCATCCGCTGCTGGTTGGCGTAGGCCGCTTTCTGCTGGGCGATACGCTCCTTGCGAAGCTCCACATACTGCGAGTACGGCACCTTGTAGTCGTACAGATGCCCCAGCATCACCTCCACGGTGCGCGTGGTGCAGTTGTCCAGGAACCGCCGGTCGTGGGAGATGAGCACCAGCGAGCCGGTGAAAGACCCTTTCAGGTAGTCTTCCAGCCACTGGATGGACTCGATGTCGAGATGGTTGGTCGGCTCGTCGAGCAGCAGCACGTCGGGCCGGCGCAGCAGGATCTTCGCCAGTTCGATGCGCATGTTCCAGCCTTGCGAGAAGGTTTCCGTCTTGCGGCCGAATTCGGATTTCTTGAATCCCAGACCGGAGAGCGTCCGTTCGACCGACTCTTCCGGCGCTTCGCCCTGCGCGATCACAAGGGCGTCGTTTACTTCGTTGAGTTCAACGATAAGCTTATGATAAGCATCTGACTCATAGTCAGTACGGCTAGCCAACTGAAGTGTTATTTCATCTATCCGCCGATTCATCCGGTCGAGCTCCGCGTAGACCGTCATCACCTCTTCGAGGACGGTGCGGCCGCGGTGATGCTCCATGATTTGCGGCAGATAGCCGATCCGCTGCCCGGCCGTCCGGGTGATCTTGCCGGAAGTCGGACTCTGCAGTTCCATGATGAGCTTGAGCATCGTGCTCTTCCCCGCCCCGTTCTTGCCGACCAGGCCGATGCGTTCGCGGTCGCCGATATGGAGACTGACCTCATCGAGCAGCGTAAAACCGCCGTAAGCTACGGTGATGGCATCGAGAGAAATCATGCCGTGGCCTCCTTCTTAGCCGAAGCGTCCTTCCCGTCACCCGCAGGCTCATCTCCGGACTCTTCGTCCTCCTCCTCTTCCGGCTCCGCTTTCTTGCAGACCAGCAGGCTGATACCATAAAGCAGCGCCAGCGGGATCGCGGCGATCAGCATCGAGAACGGATCGGCCGGGGTGATGATGGCCGCCAGCACGGCGATGATCACGACAGCCCATTTCCAGCCGCCCAGAAGGGCTTGGCGGGTCAGCAGTCCCAGTTGCGAGAGCACGGCCACCAGCGTGGGGATCTCGAAGACGATGCCGAAGAGCAGCACCGTGGAGTTGACCGTCGAGATATAGGAATTGAGCGAGATCGTATTGATGACTTCCTCGCTCACCTTGTAGCCGTCGAAAAAATTGACCATCAGCGGCAGGATGATGCAGTATCCCACGGCGATGCCCAGATAGAACAGGAACGACGCGAACAAGAAAGCCCGCCGCGTGGCCCGCTTCTCGTTCTGGTAGAGCGCCGGCGCGATGAAACGCCAGATTTCGAAAAGGGTGTACGGACAGCAGAGGATGAAGGCGCACATGAACGTCACGCGCATGTGCACCATAAACTGCGTGGAGAGTTCGATGTTGACCAGCTGCAGGCCGGTTTCCATGCCGAACCAGCGATAGAAAAAGAAATCGGAACGGGTCGGCGCCAGGATCAGCGTGTCGAACAGGAATCCCTTGAAGAAAAACAGCACGACAAAAGCCGCGACAAGGGCGATCACCACACGGAACAAGCCTTGCCGCAGCGCTTCCAGGTGGTCCCAGAAGCTCATGTCCTTGGATTCGTCGAGACGCTCCTCAGCCACGACCCGCTACTTCTCCTCCTCTTTCTTCTTCGCGGCTTCGTCCTTCTTGGGCTCGTCTTCCTTGACGATCTCGGCGCGGATCTCCTGGATGTCTTTCTCGGCATCCTTCATGCCGGCCTTGAAGGTCTTGACGCCCTTGCCCAGGCCGTGCATCAATTCGGGAATCTTCTTGCCTCCGAACAGGAGAAGGATAACCAGTGCGATGATGACCCACTGCCAGGGGCCGATGACTCCAAGCGGAAGTATTACTGCAAATAAACTAGCCATAGTCGCTTATTTTTAATGATTTATTATTTCTTCAAATCAGCCAGACGTGCCTTCAGATTGGCAATCTTCGTCGTGGCGTCGGCCTGTTTCTGACGTTCGCGCTCCACCACGGCAGCCGGCGCGCCCGCCACGAACTTCTCGTTCGAGAGCTTGGCATTGACGCCGCGCAGGAAGCCTTCGTAGCGCTGGATTTCGGCTTCCGCCTTCGCGATCTCAGCCGCCACGTCGATCATGCCTTCGAGCGGAACATTGAACTCCGTGGTACCCACCATGAAGACCTCGCCCGCACCGGAGAAGGCTTCCACAGGCTCGATCGCGCTCACGAAAGCCATCTTGCGGACCACCGGAGCGACCGCCTGCGGGAAGTCGCCCTTGACCTGGAGCCGGAGCGGCTCCTTCGGGGCGATGTTCTTGGCCTGGCGCAGGGCGCGAACGGCAACCACCACCTCGCAAGCCTTGGCGAAATCGGCAGTCAGCTGCTTGTCGAAATCACCGCCCAGCGGCATCGGCTGGAACATGATCGTCTCGCCGTCGGCGCGTTCGGCCAGCGCGTGCCAGAGTTCCTCGGTGATGAACGGCATCACCGGATGGAGCATCCGCAGCAGGGCGTCGAAGAATTCGAGCGTAGCCTGATAGGTCTCCCGGTCGAGCGGCTGCTGGACGCCGTCCACGAAGGCCGGCTTGACCATCTCGAGATACCAGGCGCAGAAATCGTCCCAGAAGCACTTGTACGTGCCCATCACGGCGTCGTTGATGCGGAAGTTCTCGTAGTCGCGGTTGGTCTGCGCGGCGGTCTGGGCCAGGCGCGCGCGGAACCAGTCGACCGCCACGGCGTTCTCGCGGCTCTGCGGTACGTCAGCCACGCTCCAGCCCTTCACGAGGCGGAACGCATTCCAGATCTTGTTGCTGAAGTTGCGGCCTTGTTCGACCTGCGTCTCGTCGAAGAGGATGTCGTTGCCGGCGGAGGTGCAGAGCAGGATGCCCAGACGCACGCCGTCAGCGCCGTATTTCTCGATCAGACCGATCGGATCGGGCGAATTGCCCAGCTGCTTGCTCATCTTGCGGCCGAGTTTGTCACGCACGATGCCGGTGAAATAGACGTTGCGGTACGGCACGTCGTGCATATATTCCTCGCCGGCCATGATCATGCGCGCCACCCAGAAGAAGATGATGTCGGGTGCCGTGACCAGGTCGCTGGTCGGGTAGTAGTAGTTGATTTCAGGATTGCCGGGGTTGCGGATGCCGTCGAACAGCGAGATGGGCCAGAGCCAGCTCGAGAACCAGGTGTCGAGCGCATCTTCGTCGTGACGGAGTTCCTCAGCCTTAAGATTCTCATAACCAGCGATCTTGTGCGCCTTGGCGAGTGCATCTTCACGCGACATGGCCACCACGAAGCGTTCCTCCTCCCCTTCTGCGGTCGGGAGATAATACGCAGGAATGCGATGGCCCCACCAGAGCTGGCG
>DETK01000038.1:87578-125138 GCA_002361615.1 Bacteroidales bacterium UBA3290 | reverse complement strand
AGCTGGCGGCTGATGCACCAGTCGTCGATGTTCTCGAGCCACTGGCGGTAGCTGCCCACGAACTTCTCGGGATAGAACTTGATCTCGCCGCTGAGCACGGGTTTCAGCGCGATCTCGGCCAGGTGCGGCATCTTCACGTACCACTGCTTGCACAGGCGCGGCTCCACGGCCGTGTCCTGGTTGCGTTCCGAGTAGCCTACCTTGTTCAGGTAGTCTTCCACCTTCTCCATCAGGCCCGCGGCTTCCAGGTCCTTGGCGATGCGCTTGCGCACCACGTTGCGGTCCAGGCCCACGTAGAGCGGCGACTGGTTGCTGATCGTGCCGTCGGGGTTGAAGATGTCGATGGTTTCGAGTTTGTGGGTCTTGCCCAGGTTGTAGTCGTTCACGTCGTGGGCAGGGGTCACCTTGAGGCAGCCGGTACCGAACTCGATGTCGACATAACGGTCCTCGATCACGGGAATGACGCGGTTCACGAGCGGCACGATGACCTTGTGCCCGCGCAACCACTGGTTCTTCGGGTCTTTCGGGTTGATGCACATGGCGGTATCGCCCATGATCGTCTCGGGACGCGTGGTGGCTACCACGGCATAGTAGCGGCCCTGTTCGTCCTGATGCAGCACTTCACCTTCCTCGCCGGTCGGCTTCACAGCCTCCTGGTCGGCTACATAGTAGCGCAGGTAGAAGAGTTTGGAATGCTCTTCCTTGTAGACCACCTCGATGTTCGAGAGGGCCGTCTGGGCCTTCGGATCCCAGTTGACCATACGCAAGCCTCTGTAGATGAGACCCTTGTCATAAAGGTCGCAGAAGACGCGCAGCACGCTTTCGGAGCGGATCTCGTCCATCGTGAAGGCGGTGCGGTCCCAGTCGCAGCTGGCGCCCAGACGGCGCAACTGCTTGAGGATGATGCCGCCGTGCTCACGGGTCCAGTCCCAGGCATGCTCGAGGAACTGTTCGCGCGAGAGGTCCTGCTTGCGGATCCCCTGCTCGGCGAGGCGTCCCACGACCTTGGCTTCCGTAGCGATGGAAGCGTGATCGGTTCCGGGCACCCAGAGGGCGTTCTTGCCCAGCATCCGCGCACGGCGGATGAGCACGTCCTGCAAGGTGTTGTTCATCATGTGGCCCATATGGAGCACGCCCGTCACGTTCGGCGGCGGGATGACGATGGTATAGGGTTCGCGGTCGTCGGGTTCGGAATGGAAGAAGTGATGGTCCAGCCAGTAGCCGTACCATTTGTCCTCGGTCTGTGAGGGATCGTATTTGGCAGATATTTCCATGTTGTGATTCACCTTATAAACTGCAAAAATAGTGATTTTCCTCAATTTATTTTATCTTTGTAACCCTCAAAACGTAATTCTGCCATGCGCAATCATATCAATCTGGTCATCTTCTCCTCTTCCCTGCACGACGGCGAAAGCGTCATCGGCTCCCGGAAGCTGCTTTTCGAGGGCATCCGCCGTTTCGCGGACCTGGATATCACCTATCCTTCCATGCTACACAGCGGCCCCCGGGATCTGGAAGGAATGTTCGACGGAAGCAGCCCCCAGACGGAGACCCTGCCTGGCGAGGACGGCGGCAAAACCCTCTGTTTCATCGCAACAGGCGGCACCGAAGAAATCTTCCGCGACTACATCGATGCGCTCCCCCGCCCGATCCTGCTGCTCAGCGACGGACTCCACAACTCCTTTGCCGCCGCGCTGGAAATCAAGTCGTTCCTCACGCAGCGCGGCATCGCCAGCACGATCTTCAACGCGCCGCTAAACAATAATCCCGCATTCTATGAGTCGCTGGAACAGCGTCTTTTCGGCGACGAGGCCGGCTCCGACCTCCTCACCCCGTCGGAAGCCCTTCCCAAGTTTCCCAAGGCAGTACTCAAGGCTTTCGAGAAAACGAAAATCGGCCTGATCGGCGGCGCCAGCGGCTGGCTCATCTCCTCGGGCATCGACCGCGAGGCCGTGCAGCAGACCTACGGAGCCCGCTTCGAAGACATCGAACTCGCTGAACTGGAAAAGGCCTTCTCCGCCGTTCCGGCCGACGCTCCTGAAATAGGATCGATCTGCGCACGCATGGAACCCTACCTGACCGGCGGCCGCACGGCCGATGACCTGCGGGAAGCGGCACGAATGTATCTCGCCCTGCGCGCCATCTGCACGCAACACAGTCTCAACGCCCTGACGCTGAAGTGTTTCGGAATTCTCGACTCTTGCCGGACCACGGCTTGCCTGGCGCTGGCCCTGCTCAACGACGAAGGCATTGTCGCCGGTTGCGAAGGCGACATCCCGGCTCTTTGGACCATGCTCTATGTCAATTACCTGTACGGAGAGCCGGCTTTCATGGCCAATCCCGCTTCCTCCGACAGGCGGGAATGCACCATCGACTTCGCCCACTGCACCATCCCTTTGAAGATGGTCCACGGCTACCGCCTCCCTACCCATTTCGAGTCCGATTCCGGCATCGGCATCGCAGGCAGCGTCCCGAGCGGCCGCTACCGCATCGTCAAGATTTCAGGCGAGAAACTCGACCGCTTCTACGAGACCGAAGGCGATCTGGCAATGAACACCTACATCCCGCAGCGCTGCCGCACGCAGATCCGGTTCCGTTTCTCCTCCGAAAAGGAGTTCGACCGTTTCCTGAGCGTCAGCAAAGGAAACCACATAATTCTGTGTAAAGCCGTTGGACCGGCAGTCCCATCACGTTGAAATAGGATCCCCGGATCGCCGTGATCCCGATATAGCCGATCCACTCCTGGATCCCATACGCACCGGCCTTGTCGAAAGGCCGGTATTTTTTTATGTACCGCTGGATTTCGCTTTCCGTCAGTGGTTTAAAGTCGACCTCTGTCGTATCGCTGAAGGTATGGACCTTCTCCCGCGTACGCAGGGCCATCCCGGTAATCACCACGTGGGTACGGCCCGACAGGGCACGGAGCATCGCTGCCGCCTCATCTTCGTCGTGCGGCTTGCCCAGGATCTTCTCGTCCAGGAACACGAGCGTGTCGGCCGTGATCAGGACTTCTTTCGGCGCCAGTTCGCGGTGAAAGGTCTCCGACTTATGCCGGGCCAGAAACGCGGGGATTTCCGTATGGGGCAACTCGGGGCTGAAAGCCTCCCGCTCATCTTTCCCGGGCTCCACCGTAAAATCGATATCCAGGCCTTTCAGCAACTCCCGCCTCCGCGGACTCGCCGACGCCAAGGTAAAAGTATATTCTTCAAACATATTTCCTTCATCATTCGCTCCCTCTGGTCGCGGCTCTCGCTGCACTCAGGCCCCGGCTTGACCGGGAATCTCTCAGTCGGCGTTTTTCCCTGTCAGACGGGCATATTTCGTGATCGCATCGGGGTGGCTGCCTTTCCAGGGATCCTTCGGGTCGAATTTCCAGCGGTCCTGACGCTTGAGGACATTTTCAATCAGGTCGCGGATGCAGCCGCGGCCGCCGTTGAACTGGGACACGAGGTCCGCGGCGGAGCGGACCTCGGCCACGGCGTCGGCCGGGCAGACGCCCAGGCCGGCCAGTTCCATGGCCGGAATATCGGGAATGTCGTCGCCGACGAAGGCCACCTGCGAAGGGTCGAGTCCGGCCCGCTTGCAGAAATGCAGCAGGTCTTCCGCCTTGTCTTTCGACAGCATATACAGATATTCGTCAGGAATCCCCAGGGAATGAGACCTATGCAGCAGGCTCGGCGACACGCCGCCCGTGATGATCGCGCACGGAAAGCCGTTGTCGACGGCCGTCCGGACGGCAAAACAATCTTTTGAATTGAACTGGCGGAGCAGGTCGCCGTCCGGCATCGCCAGTACGAGCCCGTCGGTAAAGACCCCGTCCACATCGAACGCGAAGGCCCTGATATCTTCAAATCTTGTCATACGGGGCAAAGATAAGCATTTTGCGGCATCAATGGGTCCAGGCCCTGCCGCCGCGGCGGTCAGCCTCCTCCAGAAAGGCCTTGAGTTCCTCGTTGGCCAGGATCGTCTTGGCATAGCGGGAGGCGAAGTGGCTGGCAAAACCTTCGATGGAACCGCCCTTGTAGAAGTTGTCCGGAAGGTCATGCCGCAGGGTCCCGCCACCATTGTTGCCGGCGGAAATGCCCGGGCAGGTGATATCTTCCCAGATATACGGACACTCCCCTTTCTGGAAACTGAGCGTCAGAACCGTACTCTCATAGCGAGCTTCCTCGTAATGCCGCGCCACCAGGATATTCTTATGGATGAAGGTCAAACCCAAGGCATCCGCCAGCTTCTCCGCCGCCGAACGGAAAGTACCCCGCACGATCACCTGGTTGTCCTTCAAAAGCCTTTTCAGCTCCGGCGTCTGCGGAATACGCGGCAAGTCGGCCTCCACAATCAGGTCCTTGAGATTGGGGAACGACTCGACAAACCCCTTGTCAAGCTCGCATACACTGCTTTCAATAACCAGCGTATGATAGTCCTTCGGCCGCAGGCTGCCGGCATCCAGATCGCCGGCGCAGACACTCACCTTCCGTTTCTGACCGACCGGAGCCCCCACCGTAAGGACATCCCCGTAAAGCGTATAAGGCCCCGGATACCAGGTATCGAAAACGACATTCTTGTGAAAGTTGGAAAAATACATGACACAGATCCTTTTCTCCTGCAAAAATAAACTATTTTCACAAAAAACGGGAAGATTCCCGCCCCGAAATGCCCGATCAAGCCATACACGACAAAACCCAAATTCCGCAGAGCGAAAAACGAATAACAGCATCGCTGTCAATCAACCAGTTACACAAACTCAGCGCGCGCTGTACAACCTTACAGGCCCCACAGCGCGATGCCCGAGATGTAACCATCTGACTTTCAGCACCCTATTACGATACCCCCGCTCTGCGATTATCGCCCAAAGGAATCGTATCGCTCCAGCCAGTGAGAATTAGTCGAAAACGAGTCCAAGAACAAATGCTCAAAGTCATCTGCGACTGCACCACAATTAAATCCAACAAAACAAATCTAGGACAATAAGACCGACAAAGACATTTTTTACTTTATCCAATTGTTGGAAAAAGCATATAAAAGTTGAATAACAATATTTCTTATAACCGAGTTTTTTCTTGAGCGTCTTTCATCATATCTTTGTCTGCATCTCAGTCTTCGAAGTCTCTCCCGAGTTATTTGCGGAGCGATTAAATAGAACTATTCCTAGTATAAAAAATTATAGTATCTTTGTAACAGAAAACACTAATGACACAACTGACAGAGAAAGAACAGGAGTTGATTGATGCCATCAGGAATGTCCAAAAGAGTAAGCACAATCCTTCCAAGGAACTTAGACGCTACGCGAAAGAATTGTTTGATACGTTATTGAACGACTAAAGAAAAGCCATGAAAGATATCGCCAATCGTTACAAGAACTCATCTATCATCCCGCTTGTGGATGATATCTATGACATGATTACATGGGGTGATTTTGCCCGATGCTTTTTTCCGGACCGTTCCGTGTCCTGGTTCTACAACAAGATGAGAGGCGTCGACGGGAACGGCGGCGTCGGCTCGTTCACGGACGATGAAAAAAGACAACTCTACGAGGGTCTTATCCAACTATCCGAACGTATCCATTCCGCCGCCGAACGTATCATTCAAAGCAAAACAGCCGAGCGGGCTTGACTCAAATCCCCCACTCTCCCATAGATTGCATCTGCTATCATTCTGGTTCCTGGCGATTGGGGATGGACGCCGTCGCAGCAGTAGCGGGAGTCGGTGAAGAGATTGACTAAGTCTATGAGTTCAAGGTTATTATCTTTTGCGATCTCGTGAATCGCCGGACGGATGCCCTCCTCCATGATCTCAGGAGAGAGGCCCATGAAGGTGGTACCCATCACACGAAACATCCGGATGGGTGCGATGAGAATGATGCGAGGTCGGGAGGGCAGGCCGCGGTAGGAAGCGATGAGACGTTCGTAGTCGCGGCGGAAAGTGTCGGGGTCCCAATCCCATGGCGAGGCATCATTGGAGCCCAACATGATCAGCACAACGTCAGGATTCCAAGTCAGGCTTTCGCGGCCTGCCATCGTTTGGGCGTACGGCAAACCTGTATCGAAACGGACGGAAGCACCATTGCAACCGAAATTGCGCACAATATAGTCAGCACCGATTTTTTCCTGCAATAGTGCAGGGTAACTCTGCCTCCCGGGATTCGGAAGTGTGAAGCCCCAAGTGAGGCTGTCGCCTATGCAAGCAACGCGTATTGACATCTTATTTGCAAAGATAAGAAACGATTCGCTAAACAACGCACTGGTGTCACAGCGCCAGCGACTGATGACGATTGTTCGCCAATCAGCCGCAAGCGTACCTGCGAAATAGATGTCTGAGAGGCGGTTTGTTTTGCGCCAGAGGCCGAAATCGGGCCACCGCGCAAAATGTCGAGAAAAACAATACTGGTTTTCAGCCGATTACGAAAAGAGCGTTGCGCCTGTTTGGCGAAAAGTCGATTCAGTCCCGACTACCGGCTGGACTCGGTTCATGTCCGGCGGGTCCTCTCTAGACTCTCCGCATCGTCGCTCAATATCCAGGGCAACGACGTTACCCCAGTCGGACCGCCGTTCCAGAAGCGGTGACCATCAGCATTCCATTGTTGCTTCCGAGCACTTCATAGTCGATGTCGATGCCGACCACGGCATCCGCTCCCATGGACTGCGCCCGCTGACGCATCTCGTCCATCGCCTGTTCCCTGGCATTTATGAGTTCTTCTTCATACGACCCGCTGCGACCACCTACGATGTTGCGGATGCTCGCCGCGATATCGCGAAGAAAATCAACACCGGCGATAACCTCGCCGAACACGACGCCCTTGTATTCGACAATAGTGCGTCCTTCAATTGTAGGAGTAGTTGTAAGAATCATCCGGATACGATTAGATTGATTAAAAAAACTGCCAAACCCATCTGCCTGGGCAAGCCGGGACGTTATCGTTTGCGGGCAGAGAGGATGCCGATGGCGTTGTCGTGATAGAGCTTGCGAAGAACCGTGTCGGAAAGGCCAATACCCTGCATGGGCCAGTGGTAGGACTGTTCCTTGAGATAGAAATGTTCGTCTTCCGTCTCCAGGATCCGCCACTGGGCATGGTACATGTCGGGGTCCGGGTCGTTGTCCGTTCCGAACAGGATACGGTCCTGGTATTTCTCGTAGAAGCGTGCCGTCGCCCTCGGCGTCACGCAAGTTTCTTGATGACGCGCAGAGATGTCGATCCAAAGATTGGGATGGCTGTCGAGGATCTTTCCCAGCCGCGCATAATCGTGGTTGAGATTGAGCAGATGGCAGGCGATGAAGGTCGTATTCGGATGTCGCTCGACACATTCCACGAAAGCATCCACCACGCCGTCCAGATCCAGGGTGCCGGGGACGGAAAGGTCGATCCACCAATGCTTTGCATTCATATAGCCGTCGTTGTGGGAATCCAGCGGTTCGTACATCCAGATCGGATCACCGCTGTGGATCGATACGGGCATGCCGAGCTCCGCACACTTCTCGAACAGCGCGTCGAACTTCGGATCGTTGAAATGCAGGCCGACTTCGCGTCCCGCGCTGGAGATACGCTCACCCAAACCCTTGTCGATCAGCTCGCCCACGCCGCCTGCACCCTTGGCGAAGCAGCGCTCCAGTTCTTTCACGGCACATGCAGGGAATTCCGGCTGATCCCATTTCGTCATATCAAACCCGCACCACACTTCGAATTTGTCCGAGATGCCCGTAAACAGGTCATACAGTCGGTCGAACTCTTCCCCGAAGGCCTTGGTATGAACGATGACCTTTTCGATGTTGTTCTCATCCAGGGTCTTCACCCACTGACGGATGCCTGCCTCGTCGTTACGGTAGGCATGCGAGTGCATGTCGATGGTGGAGAACCGGGCGGCCGAAGGATGGTGCTCTTCCATCACGAAGACCGAGACCGGATCATAGTCTTTCAGTTTCAGCGCATCCACCGGGTCTTCAGGCGACACGTTTTTCGGGCCGGCGCAACCTGCGACCAGCAGCAGGCCAAGCGCCCAAATGCATTTGCGGGACTTTTTCATCTTGATAGGATTGCTTGTGTTTCCCACAAAGATAGACAACAATAATCAGACTTACAAGCGTTTGCAAAGAATATATCAGCTTGTGGCCAGCGAATGGAGGCGGAAGGAGAAATACCCTTTCCCATCCAGATAGACAAGGGCATCCTTGAGCAGAGCCTCCTTCCGGGCATCCTCCAAATCCGAATGGAAGAGGATGTCGATGAAGGACTCCAGCCCCTGATCGGAGAGTCTTACGGTCTCCATCAGATACAGGACAGGATTCTCCTGCTGCAGGACGATGTCCAGGTCGAACGGCAGGTTGGCGTTCTCGAACGCATCTTTCACATCGGTCAGGGAATAATCCGGCGTGACATCCCCCAGCAATCCCAGTTTCCGGGCGATTCCCAGCAACAGCTGACCGATCCGGTCGATCTCTTTCAAGATAAAGTCTTCCATACTATTCGTCTTTCATTTTGAGGCGGTCGATGATGTCGTCGCAGGCATTCAACAAACGCTTGGCGAAGGAATACTCCAGGGCCAACGTCCCCACACACAGAAGGGCGATGAGGATACCCCTCCTCCACATCAGTTCGGAACTGATATTCATCGAGGTCATGAAGAGGGTGGCGGCGACGACGAACGCGAAGAAATAGAGACAGCTTCCCACCTCCAGCAGGATGTATCTCTTTTTGAACCGGCGCAGCGTTTCAGTTGTCGACAGGATGTCGCCATTGTATATTTCTTCTTCCCGGACACCTTTATAGGCCCAATATACTCCGGGGAAGAAAAAGATACTGAAGATAATAATGGCAAGCGTAAGCCACCAGGCCATGCCTTGTACATAGCTCAGGATGACTGCGAGAATGGCAAAAGCAATTCCAATCGGAATCGATTTCTTGGATAGGAACAGCCTGCGGACATCCTTTTTCATCGCGTTCTGCATCAGCTGCTCATTGATAATCTGCTGTTTGTCGAACCGTTCCTTCAGCGCAGCATAATCCTGCCGCATCTGCTCCAGTTCCTGATTGATATCGAATTCTTCCTTGTTCATGGCACGAGTGGATTAAAGATTGGACTTCTTGAGTTCTTCTTTGATCCGATGCAGCTGGAAGGAAACATTCTTCACCGTGATGCCCATGATGGAGCCGATCTCCTCGTAGCTCAGGCCTTCGAGCCACAGGAGGATAATGGCACGGTCCACCAGGCCCAGTTGATTGATACGGGCATACAGGCGTTTTGTCTGCAGCGCCCTGTCGTCCGTATCCTCAAACGGGTCGATGTCCACGCTCAACGGCACGCGGTTTCCCGTCAACCGCCTCTTCTTCTTGTCGGCATTGAGGCAGCAGTTGAGCGACACACGGTAAATCCAGGTCCGGACATCGGATTCCGCGCGGAATGAATCGTATCCCTTCCAGAGCCTGATCAGAATCTCCTGGAAGAGGTCGTCAATCTCATCCGTGTCCTTCGAAAACATATAGCACACCGAGTAGATGGTGCTTTTATGTTTCTGGACCAATTGGGTGAATGCTTGTTCCTTGTTATCCATTTTCCATCGAATCTACACCCGTTAGACAACAAAGTTCGCGAAAAACTAGAAAAAAACCACATTTGTTTTTGCCTTCAGTCTCGCAACTATCGATTCAAAAACCTTCGCTTCGCTCATCCCTCCCAGCTTCGCTGGGCCCTCCAGCAAAAACAGCAACGGACATGTATTATCTCCGCGAAAACAACGTGAGTCGTTCCAGGTTGTCGTCGTGGATCAAAAACAGCCAAAACCGGCCCAAAACGCTCCGCGACGACAATGTAGGGTCACCCAGAATGTCGTCGCGGCAAATCTACCATCGCCTGACAGGGTTATTCAGGCAGGGTTACCCAGGTTTCGTTGGCCCAGCCGACGGAGCGGCCGGTGCCGCGGATTTCGCCGCGGACGCCCCGCTCCTGCAAGTCGCGGAAGCCGGGATCGGATGGCTTTACATCGAGGAACGGGAGCAGGTAGCAGCCGTGGTCGAGGAGGACTGACTGCACTTCCCGGGCGGGAATGGCGGAGGGGTGCCGGGCGGTGCGGACGGCAATGGCGGCCAGGGCGCCGGCGGCCTGGCCAAGGCCGAGGAGCACGGGTTGGAGCCGTACGGCACCGTTCATTTCCCAGTCGACGGATACGGCCTTGTCGGCTACCAGCAAATCTTCCACGGATACCGGAATCACGACGCCCAACGGAACGCTGAAGGACGGGATGGGGCCGAGGCCCAGGTGCGAGAGCTCCTGCCAGGCAGGATTCGCATAATGATGATGGTCAACGGGATAGTCACCCACTGCCACGGCGCGGGTATAGCGGTCGGAGTCGTAGGGATTGCGCGCAGCGGCGACGGTCATCGTGTCGCGGCCGGCGATGCGACGGGCTTCCCTGAAATACGGGAAGAAGGGCAAGCCGTCCGCTGTGGGGAACACATCGTCGGCGATGCCGATCCGCGTAAACCCCAGTTCCTGCTGCAGGAAATAGACAAAACCCAGCGTATGCAACTTTGCCTTGTCAAAAGCCGCCCGCCGTCCCTCCTCCGGGAGATCCAAGTAATCTGCGTAGAAGTCGTTGCCGTAGATAGGCCAGTTGAGCATGATATGTCCGTCCGGCAAGCGACCGTACGAGAGCATCTGGACAGCACTCCACAGTTTCTGTCCTTTCGGGTTGTTACCTTCGCGGTTTTCGGCCAGCGGATTGAGGCAGCAGCTGCGATACTTGTCGATGTCATAACCCGCCGGCCTGTCCATCGGCACGTCATGGTCATACTCCTTGAGAATCGCCACATAGGTCAGGTCCTGGACGGCACGGCTGTCATCCAGCGAGGCGGCACCCACGGAGCAGGCCACGTCGCCCAGTTCAGTACCGTCAATCAGGATACGGGTGCGGATGCGGGTGCCGTCGGAGAGCCGTATCTGCCAGGGAATGCGGCTGTCCCTGTGTTCAATCGCTGTCGCTGTGGTTCCGAAACGGATCTCCGCACCGGCTTCCGTGGCGATGTTCTCCAGGATTTCCGCCCCGACGCGGGGGTTGAACAGGATGTTGGAGACCCAACCGGAACGAAGCGCTTCGTAGCCGCCATAGCGGAGGGCCAGCGAGTCGGCGAACTCACCGAAGATGCCGCCACGCAGCCTGTAGTTACCGTCGACCGCGCTGACACCGGCTGCGGTCAGCACACCACCCAGCCACACTGTTTCTTCCACGACAAGTGTGCGGACGCCGCCGCGTGCCGCCTCCACGGCGGCAGCGGTCCCTCCTGCCCCGCCTCCTATCACCACGACATCATAGGTCTGCGTACAGGCTCCCAGGACCATTGTCGCCAAGGCCAGTGCGCATATCTTCCTGTAGCCTTTTCGGTTTGTCATGATGGAAAGAGGGTCAGAAAGCCTTGATCAGATTGTCTTCTACGGTGAAATGGATGTCGCGGCCGGCGTAGGTGAAGCCGTAGGTGCGGCTGGGGGCGGAGGCGGAGGCGGAAGCGGCGTGATAGGCCGGGCGGGGGTCCTGGGCGAGGATCTCGCGCAGGGCGGCGAGTTGGCCGGCCGACAGGGTGGCGGCGAGTTCGGGGGCGATTTCCACTTCGAGGAGGGTCTGGGGATGGGCGCCGACGAAGCCGTCGCTTGCGTCGGGGTGGGCGTCCACGCCGGGGAGATAGGGTTTGATGTCGTAGATCGGGGTACCGTCCATCAGGTCGGCGCCGGAGACGATGAGTACCCGGCCGTTTTCACCGTCGTCTTCGATGGATTCAAGCCGCACGGACGACAGGCCGATCGGATTCGGCCGGAAGGGTGAACGCGTGGCGAAAACGCCCATCCGCACATTCCCGCCCAATCGTGGTGGTCTCACTGTTGGCGACCAGTGTTTACTGGGGCTCTGCCCCAAGCCCTGCCGCTCCACCAGGCCAGCCCGGGCCGGAGCCCCATCGGTCGCCGAAAACCCCCAGATGAGCCAGATGTAGGAGAAGCCTTCGAGGCCGCGGAGCGCTTCGGGAACGCGGTAGGCGGGCTCGAAGACGATCTTCGCGCGGAGCGAAGGCGCCAGACCGCTCTGCCGCGGCAGGCCGAACTTGGTCGGAAAATCGTTGTGGATATGCGCGATGATGTCCATTTCACCACAAAGGTAAAAAACTCTCCCCCGCCACGCAACGTTTCCGCACATTTTGCATCTTTATGAAAAACACATCACGAAATCGCAATGAAAAGGATCCTGTTTGCCGCATGCATCTTTCTCCTCAGCCTCACATCCATCCAGGCACAGGAGCATAAAAAAGTCGAAAGCAACTTGATGTTCAACAGCGGTACCTTCTTCGAGACCGGGAGTTACTATGGGAACCTCAACTGGAGCGAACTGTTCTCGTCTGTACGCACTTTCCGTCCAAGCTCTCTGCTTCTTCCCGGCCATGTCTTCCGCATCTCCTACGGACTGGACGTGAAAATGAACGAGCACTGGTCGCTGATGCCCGGCGCCGGGGTGCGCGTACAGACGGCCAGCCTTCTCGGGATGTTCGCCATCGGCGGCGACATCGACGTGATGGCAGCCGCCGACGCTTTCTGTGCCCTTCGATACCATCTCCCGACCCGCAGCGGTAACCAGATCATCTTCGGCCTGGGGCCCGACGTGTCCCGCATCCTCTGGCAGAGCGGCTACTATATCGACGCCGATCCCCGCGACCCGCGCAACGGCCTGCAGAAATTCTACAACTACGACTACGGCATCCAGCCGAGCATCACCCTCCGCATGGGAAAGCACTGGCAGTTCGGCCTGGAAGCCAACATCGGCCTGCGCAACATGCGGATTCCCTATGAACTGGAATATCAGCACCACGTACCGGGCTCCTGCCTCGTCGATGTGCATACCGCCAAAGTAAGCGGAACCACCCACCTCCATACCGTCGCCCTTACCTGCGGCTTCCATTTTTAGCGGGGAGACAAAAAACCGACAAAATGACTATCTTTGCTTCCGAATGCCAAGATAGTCATGCAACCTCATCCCATCACTGATTCCGACTCGTTCGAAAGCATCCTGGTAGGTGCCATCAAGGCCGGTTTCCCTTCACCGGCGGAGAATGTGCGCGAAAAACTCGACCTGGTGAAACTGCTGGTGCGGCACACCGCCTCCACCTTCTTCTTCCAGGTCGACGGCGTGTCGATGGTCGACGCCGACATGGACGAAGGCGACATCCTCATCGTGGACAAGGCGGTAGAGCCCTACAACGATTGCAAGGCGGTCTGCTTCATCGACGGGGAGTACACCGTCAAACGGGTCTCCATCGGCGAGAAGGGCGCCCTGCTCCTCCCCTGCAACGAGCACAATACGAAATTCAAACCCATCCCCGTCGGACCCGACAACGATTTCCTGGTCTGGGGTGTGGTGACCTACATCATCAAGAAGGCCTAGCCGCTGCGATGTTCGCCCTCGCCGACTGCAACAATTTCTTCGCCTCGTGCGAACGGGTTTTCCGTCCCGACCTGGAAGGCAAACCCGTGATCGTGCTGAGCAACAACGACGGTTGCGCCGTGGCGCGCAGCAACGAAGCCAAGGCGCTGGGTATCAAGATGGGCGATCCCCTCTTCAAGATCCGCGACATCGTGGAGAAGCACAACGTCGCGGTCTTTTCATCGAATTATCCGCTCTACGGCGACATGTCGCGCCGGGTACAGGAAGTCCTGCGGACCTTCGCCCCGTCGGTCGAGCAATACTCGATCGACGAGTCGTTCCTCGACCTGCGCGGCGTCGAAAAAGCGGATATGGCGGCTTATGCAAGGGAAATCTCGCGCAGCTGCCGGCGGATGACCGGCATCCCGGTCTCCGTGGGCATCGCCCCCACGAAGACGCTGGCCAAGATCGCTTCGAAACTCTGCAAGCAGTATCCCAAGCTGCAGGGCGGCTGTTATATGCACAGGCCGCAGGATGTCGAGAAGGTGCTCCGCAAGTTCCCGGTCGGAGACGTGTGGGGCATCGGGCGCCGCTCCGTCAAGAGACTTAACGCAATGGGGATCGGCACTGCCTGGGATTTCGTACAGATGAAGGAATACGACGTGCGCAAGCTTTTCGCACTACCGGGTTGGCGAACGTGGAAGGAGTTGCAGGGAGTGCCGAGCGTGGAATTCGAGGATTATCTCGAGCCGAAACAGAGCATCTGTGTCTCGCGCAGCTTCGCCAAGGAGATCCGCGACGTGGGGGATCTGTGCGGGCAGGTGGCCACCTTCGCCGAGACGGCTGTGACCAAGCTCCGCAAGCAGGGCTCGCTGGCACTCGAGATGGCGGTATTCGCCATGACCAACCGCTTCCACGAAGACGATCTGCAGACTTTCGCCAGCCAGCTGGTGGTCTTCCCCGACGGCACCGACGACCATACGACGGTCATCGTAGCGGCGGCCGATGCTGTCCGCACCTTCTTCAGCCATCGCTACGGCTACAAGAAGGCCGGCGTGGTCTTCACCCGTGTCGTCCAGAAAGAAGGATTCACCCGTTCGCTGTTCCGCGACTCCGATACGGACGAGCGCGACGAACGCCTCTCGCAGGCCATCGATGCCGTCACCGCGACCTTCGGCCCCGGCGCCATCCTTTTCGGCATCCAGGGTGACGGCCAGATCCGCAGCTCCCACGAGCAGCAGTCACCGCACTACACGACGCGCTGGAGCGAAATTCCGAAGGTATCGGTCAAATGACCCTATCGTAGTTTTTCCTATCTTTGTCGCATCATGGCTTCCTACCTGCAAATCGAGAACATCTCCAAGTCCTACGGGCCGAAAGTGCTGTTCGACCATATCGGCTTCAATGTGAACGAAGGCGACAAGATTGCCCTGATCGCCCCCAACGGCACCGGCAAGACCTCGCTCATGCGCATCCTGGCCGGCAAGGACAAATCCGATTCCGGCGGGCAGATCAAGTTCCTCAAGGAAATCCGGATCGCTTTCCTCGAGCAGGACTATGACTTCGACCCGGAAGCCACGCTGCTCGAACAGGTGCTTTCCGGCAGCACTGCGTTCCTCGCGCCGCTCGACACGGAAGGCCGCTTCGAATACGAGCACCGCATCGTCCGCATCCTCACCGAATTCGGACTGCGTCCCGAGCAGCAGATGAAAGAACTCTCCGGCGGAGAGGTCAAACGCGTGGCCATCACGCAAGTACTGGCCACAGAAGCCGATTTCCTGATCCTCGACGAGCCCACCAACCACCTCGACGTTGACGCCATCGAATACCTCGAGAATTATCTCAGCCGCTCCCGCTGCACCCTCTTCATGGTAACCCACGACCGTTACTTCCTCGACCGCGTGTGCAACATCGTCATGGAACTCGACCACGGCCAGATCTATATCTACAAGGGCGACTACGAGAACTATCTGGAGAAACGCGCGGAGCGCATCGCCAACTACAACGCAGAGACCGACAAGGTACGCAACCTCCTGCGCCGCGAACTCGAATGGATGCACGCCACGCCCTGTGCCCGTACCGGCAAGGCGAAATACCGCAAGCAGGCCTTCTGGGAGCTCAAAGGCCGCGCCGAAGAAGCCTACACCGTCCGCCAGGTATCGATGGAAGCCCTCGAAGGCGCCACACGCCTGGGCACCAAGATCATCGACTGCTACGATGTGTCTTTCCGCTATGACGCACCGCCGCGGGTAGATTCTTCCAGCGCGCGTCCAGAACCTTTTCGGGCCGTCGAGGGCGCCTGGCCCGAAAGAACCGTGGCCGCTCCACCAGGCCAACCCTCATCTACCCGTGGCGGTGCGTTGGTCAAGGATTTCTCGTACAAGTTCCAGCGCTACGACCGGATCGGGATAGTCGGGCGGAACGGCATCGGGAAGAGCACGTTCATCGACCTGCTGACCGGCGCACTCGAACCCACGGCGGGCCGCATCGAGCGCGGCGAATCGCTCAAGATCGGCTATTATCGCCAGGACGGCATGCAGTTCGACGAGGGCCAGACGGTGCTGGAAACCGTCAGCAACCTCGGCCTGCTCAACCAGTTCCTCTTCCCCCACGACATGCTGGGCAACCCCGTTTCGAAACTCTCCGGCGGCGAACGGCGGCGGCTCTACCTGCTCACCATCCTGATGCAGCAACCCAACTTCCTGATCCTCGACGAACCCACCAACGACCTGGACATCGTGACCCTCAACATCCTCGAGGAATACCTGCTCGACTTCAAGGGCTCCCTGATCGTGGTCTCCCACGACCGCCACTTCCTCGACCGTGTGGTCGACCATCTCCTGGTCTTCTGCGGCGACGGCCAGATCAAGGACTTTGTCGGCGGCTATACCGAATACCGTACCTTCATCAAGGATTACGAGGCCGAGCAGCGCCGCCAGGCCCGGGCCGGAGGCGGCAAGATGCCCGCTCAAGCCGGAAGCCGGAGCGGCGGAGCGCCTGCGGGCAAGAAACGGCTCTCGTATAAGGAGCAGCGCGAGTTTGATGCACTGGAAGCTGAACTCGAACAGCTCAACGCCGAAAAAGAAACGATCGAGGCCCTCCTCTCCCGCTCCGACGCCCCTTACGACCAGATCCGCACCGCTTCGGAGCGCTACGAAGCCCTTAAAGCCGAAATTGACACAAAAGAAACCCGCTGGCTCGAATTGAGCCTCTAAGCTATGGCAGAGATCAACGTTTACCAACAGTATTTTTCCGCACAGGGCACGTTCAACGGCGTGCCGCGCCATGCCGCATCCGTGCTGCTGATCTCCAACTCGGAAGCCGGCGGCATCATCTTCTGGGACAAGCCCCTCCTCGAAGCCCGAAGAGGTTAGGACAGACGATTCCCGGGGTTACTCTGTGAATACCTTGCCGGCACCCCAGGCCTTCCCCACGATCTCGCCGATGGCGCGATAGGACATCGAAGCAGCGTCGAAGACGATGGGCTGGAGTTTTGCCAGGTCCACCTTACCATCCGTCAGAATGCGTTCGGCGGCGCTCATATTCACCACTTTGCCGACGAGGATACCATCTTCCCAACTGACGACTTTGCATTCCAGCGTAAGCGGGTATTCGTTGATGATGGGCGCATCGACGTTCGGGCTGGGCGTAACCGTAAAACCTACTTTCGCCACCTTGTCGGGAACATCGTTGCCGCTCACAAGGCCGAAGTAATCCGACTCGGCCACCGTGTGGATGTCGGCAAAACTGACCGTAAAGGCACCCGTCTGTTCCAGGTTGGCCGTCGTCTTGTGTTTCGACAGGCTGATGACAATCTCATTGCTGTCATACTGGCCGGCCCACGCCGCCATCATCACGTCGGGCGTGTGGTCCTTGTCCCAGGTTGCGATCATGACGCAAGGTTGCGGCGTCGTGACCAATGCGTGGTTGGGACCGAAATTCGTGCGGCCCACCACTTCTTTCAACGATTCGTTGGTATTCATTTCCTGCGTGTTTTGAGATTTCGTGTCTTGGCTGCCGGCCAGCGTCTTGTCGGTGTAAAGGATCCCTTTCAGGTGATCGGTTTCGTGCTGGAAGATGACGGCGGTGAAGCCTTCCACCCGCTCGGTTACTTCCTGTCCTGTCTCTGTCGAAGTGTAGCAGATGTCGATGTCGTGCCAGCGAAGCACTTCGCCGCGCCGGCCGGGAACCGACAGACATCCTTCCTGTCCGGGCTCGGGTTCGCCACGCGTGGCAACGATGCGGATATTGGGATAAACCTCGAACGGTTCTCCTTCTTTATCAAAGCGTTGCACCGCGATAACATTGCGCGATAACCCGACCTGTGGCCCGGCGATGCCCACGCCGTCCTGTTCAGGGGATGTAACCGTAGCTACCAGTTTGGCGGCAAGACTGGCGTAAAGCGGATCGGCCAGTTCACGCATCGAAAGGTCACGGCAAGGGGTTCGCAGGACCTTCAGGTCCGCATCGTCTTCGACTGTCAGCACCCGCATCACGGCGGGTTGATTTTCGATAAGCGCACGTTCTTCGGAGGTCCATCCTTCTGCGCATCCTCCCGCCAGCATCAAAGACAAGAGCATAATGGGTAGCAATCGGGTTTTCATACGTATCCTTTCTTTCAGCAAAGATAATATATTTGTCTCCATCCGCAATCCCGCGTGAAAGATACCGACAATTTGTCTATCTTTGCGCGGTATGAAGAAAAGACCTACAGTAGCGCTGATCTACGACTTTGACGGGACCCTTTCCCCGGGCAACATGCAGGAGTTCGGCTTCATCCAGGCCATCGGCAAGACCCCGGACGAATTCTGGCGCCAGAGCAACCAGGTGCCGGAAGGACAGGAAGTCAGCAGCATCCTCTCCTATATGAAACTGATGATCGACGAGGCACGCGAGAAAGGTATCTCCCTGACCCGCGACTCCTTCGTCTCGTTCGGCAAGCACATCGAACTCTACGACGGTGTCAAGGAGTGGTTCTCGCTGATCAACGAATACGGACGCCGCCACGGCGTGGTCGTGGAGCATTATATCAACTCCTCCGGCCAGACCGAACTGATCGAAGGGACTTCCATCGCAAAGGAATTCAAGAAGATCTTTGCCTGCTCGTTCTGGTACGACGAAAGCGGCGTGGCCGTCTGGCCCGCCGTCGCCGTGGACTATACCGGCAAGACCCAGTTCCTCTTCAAGATTGCCAAGGGCATCATGGACATCAGCGACAACACGAAAGTCAACGAGAGCCAGAAAGAGGACGACAAGCCCATCCCCTTCAGCCACATGATCTACCTGGGCGACGGCACCACAGACATCCCTTGCATGAAAATCGTCAAGATGTTCGGCGGCAACTCCATCGCTGTTTATTCGCCCGAAAACCGGAAGCAGCACGATACGGCCCGTAAATTGCTCAAGCAAGACCGCGTGAACTTCATCTGCCAGGCCGATTACCGCGTCGGCGGCCAGATCTACGAGGTGGTGACCACCATCATCGACAAGATCAAGGCAGAGAACGATTTCCAGACGCTCCAACGTAAGAACAGGAGGAAGACCTCATGAGTGCCTTCGTACGGATTCTGAAAATCCTGCTTTTCATGGCTTATGTCGGACTGGTCGCCTGGCTCTGTTTCGGCACATTCACGCCCGACCCCGACATTCCACGCACCATCTTCGGCATCCCTATCGACAAGTGCGTCCACTTCGCCATGTTCCTCCCCTTCCCGATCCTGGGAACCCTGGCTTTCGACTTCCGCTCCTGGTGGCGCACTCTCTGCCTTTCGACCCTGCTGGCCAACCTGATGGCTTTCGTTTTCGAGACCTTCCAGACCCGCATCAACCCTGCCCGTACCACCGACCCCACCGACCTGAACGCCAACCTGCTGGGCATCACCCTCGGCCTGCTAATCGCCATCCTGATCGGTCTGTTCCGCAAGAAATGATCCCGAGTTGACCCGCTTTACACCGGGAAGGTGCGGGAAATCGGGAAGAGGCCGTAGAGGCCGCCGGTGTGGATGAAGAGGATGTTCTCCGAGTTGCGGAGGCGGCCGCCTTCGCGCAGTTCGTTCACCATGCCGTAAGTGGCCTTGCCCGTATAGACCGGATCGAAGACCGTGGCCTCGAGACGGGCCAGCCGCTTGATGTGCTCCAGTTCTTCCGGACGGCTCAGGGCGTAGCCGATGCCCACGTATTCTTCGAAGAATTCAAAGTCTGACGGTTTCAGCGAAGCAGCCCAGCGTGCGGCTTCATCGTCGGAGATCTCTCCCTGCGCCACCAGGTACGGGAGCGCGTCGCGTGAGATGCGTGCTGCGATGTCCTGGAAATAGGCTGCGTCGTCGCAGACACACACGCCAATGACGCGCTTGCCGTAGCCCTGCACCAGATTGGCCAGCTGGAGGCCGGCCAGCGTGCCGCCGGAGCCCGTCGCTACCAGGATCGTGTCGAAGGAAACGCCCATTGCCTTCTCCTG
The DNA here is from genome assembly GCA_002361615.1 of Bacteroidales bacterium UBA3290. GTDB lineage: Bacteria > Bacteroidota > Bacteroidia > Bacteroidales > UBA932 > Cacconaster. The sequence goes on along the minus strand of DETK01000038.1, from coordinate 105,292 downwards.
CTCCACAATCTCTTTCATGGCGAAATAGTAGCCCAGCACGCCGATGCCGAAGGAAGCGCCTTCCGGAATGATGTAGGGTTTATAGCCTTGGGCCGCGTATGCGTCGGCCATCTGCTGCATGATCTCGCCGCGGTGGTCGCGATACTCATCGCGCGTGCAGAAACGCACGTCCGCTCCCAGGAGTTTGTCGAGGAAGTAGTTGCCTTCCAACGGGGGCTGCTCGCTGATGCGGAGCAGGACGGCCGATTTGAGGCCCAGGTACGTGGCCACGGACACCGTGGCCCGGCAGTGGTTCGACTGGATGCCGCCGCAGGTGATCAGCAGGTCGCAGCCCTGGGAGAGGGCTTCCTGCACGGCAAATTCGAGTTTGCGGACCTTGTTGCCCGACCATTCGCTGCCGGTCTGGTCGTCGCGCTTGATATAGATGTTTTTGCCACATTCAGCCGACCAGCGGTTCAGACGCGTGATGCGGGTAGGAAGATTTGCAAGAGGTAATTTGTTCATAATTTGTCCGTAATTAAACAAGAGCATTTCCAACAAATATAAGTAAATTTGTCGTATGAAACAATCTCTCCTCCCCTTCTTCCTCGCACTTTTCTTCCTGCTGCCCCAGCAGACCCTGGGCGCAACCCGTGACAAGGATCTCGTGCCGATGGCCGATTCCATCAGCCACTATCTCCACGAAAAGACCACCGTCCGCAGCTATGTCTCGGTCGAGAGAGCCAACGTCCTCAACGACGGCACCCTCCGTCTGACGCTGAGCCGCAGCCTGGTGGACCACCCGCTCCGCGACCAGGAGATCGCTGACCTGTATTCCATCGCTAACGAGACCCTGCCCAAGAAATACGCCCAGTACCGGAAGAAAATCTCGCTCTACGCCGACAAGAAGCCCATCGAGTACTACAAGAGCCGCTACTACGGGAAACGGCGCGACGACAAAGCCGTGAAAGACCACCAGCGGCTCGTCGGGGGCAAGCACGACCAGATGACCGCCCCGCTCGTGACCCGGACCTCGTCGGCCAACAACCCGACCCGGGGCCTGCAGAACCGCCATATCGCGCTCTGGCAAAGCCACGGCTGGTACTATGAGCAGTCGCTCAAACGCTGGGAATTCCAGCGTGCCCGCGTGATGGAGACCGTGGAGGACCTCTATACCCAGAGTTACGTGGTTCCGTTCCTAGTGCCGATGCTCGAGAATGCCGGTGCCGTGGTGATGCTGCCGCGTGAGCGCGACTGGAACCGCAATGAAGTGATCGTGGACAACGATCCGCCGGAGAAAGGCTACCGCGAAGTCGGCTACTGGACCGCGGCACCCGACACCGGTTTCGCCAATCCGCAAGCCGCCTACCTCTACCAGGAGAATCCTTTCAAGATGGGCACGGCGCGTATGTGCGACCCTGAGATGGAAGGCGACAGCCGGGCCAGCTGGATTCCCGACATTCCGGAAGACGGAGATTATGCCGTCTACGTTTCCTACCAATCCCTGCCCCGCAGCACGACAGCGGCCCAGTACGAAGTCAAGCACAGCGGCGGGACCACGCGCTTCCTGGTCAACCAGCAGATGGGCGGCGGCACCTGGATCTATCTGGGCCGCTTCGGCTTCCGCAAGGGCGCCCACGAGGGACAGGGCGTTTTCCTGACGAACAAGGGCCAGGGCGTGCTGACGGCCGACGCCGTCAAGTTCGGCGGCGGCATGGGCAACATGGCCCGCAGTCCCCTCGAAGTCAAGGAGGGCGACTTCGAGGTGGAGCCCGAAATCTCCGGTTACCCCCGCTTCACGGAAGGTTCCCGCTACTGGCTTCAGTGGGCCGGCTTCAACGACACCATCTATTCGCGCAACCGCGGCCTGACCGACTACAACGATGACTACATGTCGCGCGGCCTGTGGGTGAACACCCTCTCGGACGGCTCCTATCTCAAACCCGAAAAGAAAGGCTACAACATTCCGCTCGACCTGTCGTTCGCCTTCCATACCGACGCCGGCACCACGATGAACGATTCGATCGTCGGTACCCTGTCGATCTACACCCGGCTCTCGAACGACGAGGAGAAGTATCCCTATAAGGAGGACCGTGCCATCGCCCGCGACTACGCCGACATCGTCCAGACCCAGATCGTCGACGATATCCGCGCTCTCCACGAACCCCTGTGGAGCCGCCGCCAGCTCTGGGACCGTTCCTATGCCGAAAGCCGGATGCCCGAGGTTCCCGCCATGCTGCTGGAACTCCTCTCCCATCAGAACCTGGCCGATATGCGCTACGGACTCGACCCGACCTTCCGTTTCACCGTCTCGCGCGCCATCTACAAGGGCATGCTCAAATTCCTGGCCTACCTCAACGGCTTCGACTACATTGTCCAGCCACTGCCGGTGGAAGGCTTTGAAGTCCACCTGGAAGACGGGAAAGCCTGCCTGAGCTGGACGCCTGTCTCCGATCCCCTCGAAAGTACGGCAGATGCCACAGGCTATATCCTCTATACCCGCATCGACGGCGGCGGATTCGACAACGGCATGGCACTCGACCGGCCCTACGCTGAACTGGACATCCAACCCGGCCATATCTACAGCTACCGCGTAACGGCGACAAACGCCGGTGGCGAAAGCTTCCCGAGCGAAACCCTCTCAGTGGGCTATGTCTCAGACGAAGCGCCTACGGCCATCATTGTCAACAACTTCGACCGGATCAGCGCGCCCGTGAGTTTTGCAACCCGCGACTCTACCTACGCCGGATTCGACAACAGGATGGACGGAGGCGTCCCCTACCTCTATGACATCTCCTACATCGGAAACCAATATGAATTCCGCCGGAATATCCCCTGGATGGACGACGACAGCGGCGGCTTCGGTGCCTCCGAAAGCAACTATGAAACCAAGGTCCTGGCCGGCAACAGCTTCGACTACCCGGCTGTCCACGGCCGCGCCTGGATGGCGGCCGGCTTCAACTTCGTCTCCGCCAGCCGCAGCGCCGTACTCGGCCATCGCGTGGAGCTGAACCGCTACACCACGGCCGACCTGATCTGCGGCAAACAGCTCACCACGCAGATGGGCCGCCGCGGCGCCACTCCTTTGCGCTATGCCGTCTTCCCGACGGAAATGCGCAATCAGATCGAAGCCTTCACCCGGGCGGGCGGCAACCTGCTCGTTTCCGGTGCCTACATCGCCACCGACCTGTGGGAGCCCGTCTTCGACTTCGAGATCGATACGACCCTGAAAGAGAACTATTTCGATCCCGGAAAAACCTTTGCCCAGGAAGTCCTCCACTATCGCTGGATGACCAACAACGCATCCGTCACGGGCGAAGTGAAAGGCACGCAGAATCCCCTCGGCCTGGAATGGAAGAGCCGCTATATCTTCAATACCGAATTGAATGACAGCGTGTATGCCGTAGAGTCGCCCGACGGGCTGACGCCGGCCGGCGAAGGCGCCTACACCATTTTCCGCTATGCAGAAAACAACATCTCGGCCGGTGTTGCCTACAAAGGGACCTACAAAGTGGTTTCCCTGGGCTTTCCGGTCGAGACGCTGGAGACGCAGCAGCAGATCGACTGCCTGATCGGCGAAGTAGCCGGCTTCTTCCGCCGCTAGAACGCCGACAGGTCGATTTCCGATACACCGGCGACGGTTCCTATTTCAAAGGAAACGGCGCCGGCCATTTTCAGGGTCACGGTATGTTCGCCGCCGGTGGCATACGTGTGTGTCAGCGTCTTGGCGTACGTTTCTTTCACACCGTCGCCCCAGTCGATTTCGGCATGGATCGAGTTCCCGGCAAGCAAGGGCGCTTCCAGCTCCGTTCCGTTGAAAACCAGCGAGAGTGACTGGCTTAACGGCTGGGCCTGCGTGACGCGGACACCCCGCATCAGATCTTCGCATATGACATTGACCGAACCCGTGCGTGAAGAAGTACCCGTATTGGCGTCGACCGTGATGGTCAATGTATTGGAACCCTTGTCACCCGATTCGGGAGAGATGTGGATCCACGGGGAAGACGAAGTAGCCTTCCATTTGTAGTTGCACTGGAACGAGATGGATGTAGAGCCTCCTTCCGACTTGAAGACATACTCGGCGGCACTGAGATCCAACTCAGGTTCTTCCCGGTGACAGGCGGTCAGACCGACCAGCAACAGGGCCGCGAAGGCCAGGATCAGCGACTTTTTCATTTCCATCCCATTGTTAATCTGATTTCCAGTTTGTCATTGCCACGGACCAGGGACAGCGTGTAGCTTCCCTTGGGCAGCAGCGAAGTATCGATATGAAGCTCTGTCCCCATATATCTGACGGCTGCCTGTACGACCGATGCATCTGCACCGGAAAGGTTCCAGTCCACACCGTCTTTCGTGAAGAGGGTCATCATACCGGACGTCTTGGAGTATTGCAGCGAGGTGACATCGGAGAGCGTCTGCGTGTCGAAGACCGGGATTTCAGCCACCACCTCGTCGGTGCGGTCCCAGAGGACGGGTTTCCAGGGTGTAGGATTCTGGACCGACTCATCCTCACTGCAATAAAACAGCTTTATCTTGTCGCCCGAACGGGGATAGACCGGCAGGACGCAGCTGATGTCCTTATAGCCCCGCCAGGAGCGCGGGTTGGTCTCGGCATAGTACTGCGATCCGCACACGAAGTCGCGGATCTGGTCGTCCGCATCGGTCAGCGCCAGGATGAAATAGCCGGAATACGGCGAATTGCCGCCATTGGCGATGCCGCCCACGTTCATTACGAACGGTTTACGGGGCACGATCGGCCCCTTCGGTTCGAGGCCGACATAAACAGTACCGCTGGAGGCAGTACCCGAACGGAGATACAGATAGCTCGATCCGACACCGCCCGCATCGGGCTGGAGGCCGAAGACCGCCGCATGCTTGAAGATATAGGCACGTTTTTCCGACGGAGCGAAGGCAGAAAGGGCATAATAGCCGTTGCTGCCACCCGCCCAGCCCCAGTTGATGCTGAAATAGTCCCGCTCGTCATAGCCGTCGAGCAGGAATGAGTGACCGTAGTCTCCTTCCCGCCGGGCGGAATAGAGCACGGGACGCAGCATCAGTTCTGCCTTGAGCTTCTCGGTCCAGACTTCGTCGTCGTAGAAGCCCCGGTTCTCCATCACGGCACCGGCGTCAAAACCCAGATGGTCGATGGCCTGACGCACCATGTTGCCGGTATTCGAACTCGTGCTGGTGTCGTATTTGGCCTCCACCATCACACCGCAGTCGTACACCAGCCGCGAAACGGCTTCCGCTTCCTCCGGCGTGTACGACGTCGAGTAGTCCATCTTCATCTTGTCCCAGGCATAGGCATGACCCAGCGCGAAACCTTCAATGGTATAGGTTTTCTCGTCGTCGGCCGTATAGGAATAGGAAGGCAGTTCGCCCGTTCCCCGCTCCGGATAGGAGAAGAAGCGGCAAATCATGCTCATAGCCAGTGGGACGCAACCGGCAACGGCACGTTTGCCGTTGACCATCGGAGCCAGATTGTTGAAAGGCTCGCCCTGTCCCCAGACCGGCGTCTCGAGCTTGTGGGCCGGCTCATAACCTCCCGTCCCCGCCTTGGTCGGCGTTTCCAAGGAAGCCCAGGCCAGCATCGCTGCAGGCGTTGCGGGAAGGTCTTCGTTCCTGATCAGATCCACTTGTTCCTGGTAGTCATCCAACCATTCGCGCAGGCTCTCCGGCATTGCGGACGGATCGACGAAAGGCCGGGTAAACGAATAACCCAGCACCGGCCGGCAGCGGTCGTCTCCCGCCACGATTACGAAGCCGCCGCCTTCCCGTTCAAAGACGTAGAAAGCAGGATCGGCAGCGGTTTTGGTCTGCGGCGCGAACGAAAGTTCGTGCAGCACGACACGCCGCGGGCTGCGGGCACGGTCGTATTGGAAAAAAGTACGGGCTGCTTGAAGGGCGCGGTCCCGGCCCACTTTTTCAGCCTTCAGCGGCGTGCTTGCCAGCAGGCTGAGAATAAGAAGTATTCCTAAATAGACACGTTTCATCGGCATCGTTTACATGCTCCGCACGAAAATCTCGAGAACGCGGCCCTTGAGGGCACGCCACTTGCCGGCGACCATCGCGAAGAAACTGTCGGTCTGGTCGTCGAGCAACTGGGCCACGGCCTCTTCCCTGCCCTCTGCGGACAGCGCCTTGACCTTCTCCTGGAGAGCAAGGTCCTGTTCGAGCATCATCCGTTCGAAGAGCGCACGCTCGGGTTCAAGCACCTTGCGCGTCTTGTCCCAGTAGATGGTGGCGATGCGGTTCGTTTCACGGAAAGCCCAGACAGCCGCTTCCGGGCGGTAGCTGTTCTGACCGCAGTGGCCCAGTTCCACGGGAAGTTTCGTTCCGCCGGCATAGATGGGGAAACGGGGGCTCTGACCGGGATTGTCCAGCGAAAACCACAGGACACCGCCCACTTCGTCGGGCAGCCAGTCACGGCACTGGGCAATCCAGGAATAGGAGCACTGGATCACGGCGATCGTACGGCGGTTTGTCACCGAACCGGGAGCGATCTGGTTGAGCATCGCCCGCATATCGGCCGACATCCAGTTGGAAACCGGCGTCACTTCTTCGTCGTATTCCGTATAGGTCGAATTCGGGTAAGGCGGACTGTTGGGATCCTTGATGCGACGATGCGCCTTGATGCGCAGGTTCTTTCCCATATCGAAGTCCGTACCCTCATAGGTTTCGCGGTAGAAAGCCATCATCATCTCAGGGGTCACCGGCTTCTCAGGCTTGACCGAGAACGGCAGCTCGTCGTCGTCCATCGAAAGGCCGAGCGAAGGGGCAAGGGTACTCAGCACGAAGAACTCACGCACCGAGAAAGGCTTGCGGTCGCCGCCCACGATCTTGTAGAACTTCAGGGGTTCCTTCCCATCCCACAGGCCCAGGGCTTTGGCCTTCTTCTTCAGGTCCTTGCAATACATGAAATGGTCGGGATCGTTGAAATCGATCACACCGATGCGGGAGATATTGGCCGAGATGCCCACGTGGTCGTCGGGGATGCGCTGTGCCGCCCAGATGGCGCCGGGTGCACCCGGGCCGGGGCCGTTGATCTCAAACTGCCAGACCTCATTCGGGTCGGCGACAGTCAGGCACTCGCCCCAGTCGGCATAGCCGTACTTCTCAGCCATTTCACCCATCAGGCGGATGGCATCGCGGGCATTGTCGCAATATTCGAGGGCCAGGCGCTCGAGTTCCTCAATCCAGAAAACGCCGTCCCGGTTGATCAGTTCCCTGCGGCCGTCATAAGTGGTTTCACCGATGGCCAGCTGCTTCTCGTTCATACACGGATAGGCTGCGTTGACGAAACGATAGGTCTGCTGGGCAGGCGGCACGATGCGACCGGTCTCATAGACCCCGCGCATGTCCCAGGGCTCCTCCTTATGCAGGACATTGAAGTAATAGGGTTCGGTCTCCCCCGTCAGGAAGGTCTTGCGCGGTTCGATGGTTACATAGGTACGATAGTAGGAGTCGCAGCAATGGGCGGTCATGACCGATCCGTCACTGGAGGCTTTCTTGCCCACCATGATGGAGGTACAGGCTATGCCGGCAGGAGCCGGAAGCAGCAGCAGGGCCGCCGCGGCGACCAGGATTCTACTGGACAGTTTCATGTTGCGGAAGTTTATGGATCTTGATATTGAAGACGGCATAAGCAATGGCGATCAGGGGCGTAATGAAGCAGAAGATCGCAAAGGGGAAATACGCCATCGTGGCCACGCCCAGCACACTGGACTGGACCACGGCGCAGGTGTTCCAGGGAATCAGCACAGAGCTCACCGTGCCACTGTCTTCCAGCGTACGGCTCAGGACCTCGGGGGCCAGGCCGAAACGCTTGTAAACGTCGCGGAACATGTTGCCAGGCAGGAGGATGGCCATGAACTGGTCGGACAGGGTGAGATTGCAGAAGATGCAGCTCAGGATCGTAGCGGTTACCAGGCCGCCGGTACGGCGGACCCGGGCGATGATGGCCCGCGTGATGGTCTCCACCATTCCGCAGGCCGACAGGCAGCCCCCGAAGAGCATCACCGCGATGATGATCCACACGGTGTTGACCATGCCCGACATGCCGCTGGTCGAGGCCAGGCGGGAAATCAGCGGGTCGCCCGCATCGATGGTCACCGGCGAAGACATCATCTTCATCAGTGAGCCGAAAAAGCGGCTGAACCCTGCCACGCCGGGATCGACGATCTGGTCGATGATCTGGGGCTGCGCGAAGAAAGCGAGGACGCCACCCGCCAGTGCCGAAAGGAACAAGGTCACAAGCGCAGGCACCTTTTTGAAAATCATGATGATCGTCAGCACCGGCACCAACAGGAACCACGGTGATATGTGGAATGTCTGATGCAGCGAAGCGAGCTGCTGGTCAATCTCCACGCTGGAAGTCACCGGTACCGTGAAGCCCACGATCCCATAGACCACCAGGCAGATCACAAGAGCAGGAAGCGTCGTGAGCAGCGTATAGCGCACGTGCGTATAGAGGTTCACGCCCGCAATCGATGCGGACAGGTTGGTCGTGTCGCTCAGCGGCGAGACCTTGTCGCCCAGATAGGCGCCCGAGATGATGGCGCCCGCCAGCCAGCCGGCCGGAATCCCCATAAAGCTCCCGGCCCCGAAAAGCGCCACGCCGATCGTTCCCACGGTCGTCCAGGAACTGCCCGCCAGCAGCGAAACCACGGCGCAGAGCAGGAAGGTCAGCACGATGAAGATCCGGGGATGGATCAGTTTGAGACCGTACCAGATCATCGTCGGCACAATGCCCGAAAGCATCCAGGTAGCCGTCAGGGCACCGATCGAAAGCAGGATGATGATGGCCGCGGAAGTGGCTTTGAGGTTGTTGCCGACCTGTTCCTCAAACTCGCTCCAGGGCACTTTCAGGGCATAGAGTCCGATCAGGCAGGTGACGACGGCGGCGCCGAAGATGGCAATCTGGGAAGGGCCGCCCGTCAGCTCGTCGCCGAATATGCTCACGCCGACCATCAGCAGGAAGATCAGCACAAGGACCGGGACAAGTGACAGCAGGAGTCCGGGCTTTTTCATGGGTCAGAGCATCTTTTTGCGCCGGAAGATCAGGAAGACCACCAGCACGATCAGCAACATGGCCGTGAGTACGAGGAGCAGGTCCCAGTTGCCGCCGATCAGCGGAAGCTTGATGTTCATGCCGTAGATGCTGGCGATCAGCGTCGGCGGCATCAGCAGCAGGGAGACCAGCGTGAAGATCTTCATGATCTTGTTCTGGGCGAGCTCGATCAGACCGAGCACGGTGTTTTGCAGGTATTCCAGACGCTCGAAGCTGAAGTCCGTATGGTTGATCAGCGAAGAGATGTCTTTCAGCAGGATACCCAGCTTGCCGTTGATCACGTCGGGGGTCTTGTCGGAGCGCAGGATGCTCGAGATCATGCGCTGCTTGTCGACGATGTTCTCGCGCACCAGCATCGTGTTTTCCTGCAGCTGGTTGATGTCGAGGAGGAACTCCTCGTTGACGTCTTCACCCAGACTCACGCGCTTGCTGTACTGCCCGATCTCCTTCGACATGAGCTCGATCATATCCGCATCCAGGTCGATCCGGTTTTCCAGGATGCCCACCAGCACGTGGAAACCCGTGGGATAGAGTTTCGAGTTGAAGAGGATCCTCCGCTGGATGTCGGTGAAGCTGCGCAGGGGAACCTGGCGGATCGAGGTGATGGTATGGCCGGTCAGCACGAAGGATACCGACTCCATGGTATAGTTCTCTGAACTCGGAATCAGGAAGTTCGTGTTGGCGAAGATGGCATCCACCGTCTCGGAGTAGCGCGATGAACTCTCGATCTCCTCGGCTTGTGCGCGGCTCTGCAGGGTCGTATGGAGGAAGACCTCCACGGCGCGCTTCTCCTCGCCCGTGGGGCTGAAGAGATCGATCCAGAGCGCGTCTTCGAGCGAAATCTTCCGCAGGGTCTCCAGCTTCTCGGAGACCTCCGCCTGTCCATTGAGATTATAAAAGATTTTGATCATGTTCCTCGAGTTTAAGTGTGTTACTTTTCCGTGAACCGGAGCCGGATGGCAGTCAACACACACATTCTCGAGGGGTCAGTTTCTCCAGGGCCACGCGCCGGAACTCGGAGAGTCCGGCCCGTTTTTCACTGTCGAGCGTGAAAGAGATGTTGTCCCGCAGATATCTGTAGGCATACTCCCTGGGAAACTGATGATTGTACTTTTCGACGGCCTCGGGGATATGGCGGACGCCATACTCCAGGGCCCGGTTGAACGATTCGATGAAAGCGGGGCTGAGCGGCTTGTTGGCCGTCCAGCAGGCGAAGACGAAGGGCAGCTTCTTGAGCGCGATCCACTCTTCGGCCAGGTCGTAGCGGTAGCGGAATCCCCCGCCCCACGCGAGCGCCTTGTCGCCGATCAGGAGGTAGCAGCACTCAGGTCTGAGTTCCTGCCGCGTGAAGTCGAACGGCGTGAACTTCGGGCTGATATGCCACTTCTCGCGGCACATGTAGCGAGTCAGCAGCACGGAGGTACGGCTGTCCACGTCGAGCAGGATCTCCTCCACTTCGGCAATCGGGCGGCCGGAGACGACCATCACGCTGGCCACGGGACCGGTGGCGCCGATGCAGAAGTCGGAGACGATGTGCGGGTCGGCCAGGTCGCCGATCGCGCCGACGGGCATGATGCCCACGTCGGCCTTGTCGCTGCGCAGCAGGAGGGCCGACTCGGCAGGGGTGCAGAACTGCATGGCGATCTCTCCGGAGGCCATGCAGGCCTCCAGCCCGTAGATGAACGGGATCGTGTTCAGATAGTTGATCGCAGCAATTCTTACCATATCCTGCAAAGGTACGAATTAATTCTTATTTTACCGTCTCTTTGCGGCGGAAAAGCCACAATCCGATAAATGTGAGCAGGCCGTTGACAATCAGCAGCGTGAAACCCAGGTCGAATCCCAGGTAGCGTTTGCTCAGCAGATTGAACACCAGGCAGAGTACGGGCGCGGCCACGGCGATCCACGGCGTGGCGCCGTCGCGCACCTTATACTTCGTCAGAATACCGAAGAAGAACATACCCAGGAGCGGGCCATAGGTATAGGAGGCCAGTTTATAGACCAGATTGACCACGGCGTCGCTGCTGACGATGAAAAGCACCACGATGATGATCAGGAACAGCAGCGCAACGCCCGCGTGGACCTTCTTGCGGATAGACTCCTTGCGGTTGTCCGTCAAATCTTTACGCTCGTTGAACCGCAGGTAGTCCACGCAGAACGAGGTGGTGAGCGAAGTCATGGCCGCACCGGCGCTCGGATACGAGGCCGAGATCAGGCCGATCAGGAAGAGGATGCCCACCCCTACGCCGAAATACTGGCTGGCGATGGTCGGGAACAATTCGTCGGTCTTGGTGATGCCGAGGGCCTCGAAACCGCCCAGGCTCTGGGCATAGACGCACAGGAGGGCACCCATCAGCACGAAGAAGAAGTTCACGACCACGATGATGACCGACGTGGTGTACATATTTTTCTGGGCTGCCTTGATATCCTTGCAGGCCAGGTTCTTCTGCATCATCGCCTGGTCGAGGCCGGTCATCGCGATGGTCACGAAGATACCCGAGATGAACTGCTTGATAGCATTCGTTCCGTGGCTCCAGTCCCAGTCGAACCAGCTGGTGAAGGTATGTCCGTAGCCCACGGCGCCGGCATTCTCGTTGACCGTACCGCCCACCACGGAAAACATCTCACCGAACGACCAGCCCATGTTCTTGCAGATATAGTAGATGGTCAGTCCCACAGCCAGCAGCATGAAAGTGGTCTGCAGCACGTCGGTCCAGATGATGGTCTTCACGCCGCCCTTGTACGTATACAGGTAGAGCAGCACCAGGAACACGGCCGTGATGAGGGTGAACAGCAGTACGGGCGACAGCTTCTGCGAGAGGCTGTGCGGCATGAAGGCGAAGAACACCACGATGACCACGAACACACGCACGGCGGCCCCCAGGATGCGCGAGACCATGAATACAGCCGTACCGGTCTTGTGCGACTTCGGGCCGAGCCGCTCTCCCAGATAGGTGTAGATCGAGGTGAGGTTCATCTTGTAGTAGAGCGGCAGCAGCACCTTGGCGATGATGAAATAGCCTCCCACGAAACCCAGCACCAGCGGCATGTAGAAAAAGTTCTGCACCCAGACATTGCCGGGGACCGAGATGAAGGTCACGCCGGAGATCGAGGCGCCGATCATGCCGTAGGCTACGACGGGCCAGGGCGCTTTCTTGTCGCCGGAGAAGAAGGAGTTCGATCCGGCCTTGCGCCCCGTGATCCAGGAGATCAGGAACAGGAGCGCGGTATAGGCGGCGAATGCCACCAGGAACCATACGAAGGGAAAGTCGTGTCGCATAGGTCAGGGTTTGAAGGGTTGTCGGTTGGTGATCGAGCGGCCCAGGGTCAGCTCGTCGGTGTATTCGAGATCGTCGCCAAAGCCCACACCGCGGGCGATGGCCGACACTTTCACGGGGAAGCGGGAAATCTGCTTGTACAGATAATAAGCCGTGGTCTCCCCTTCCATGCTCGTGCTCAAGGCCATCACCACTTCGGTGATGCGACCCTGCGCAAGGCGGTCGCAGAGCGGCTGGATATTGAGGTCGCCGGGGCCTATGCCGTCGATGGGCGAGATGATGCCGCCCAGGATGTGGTACAGGCCATTGTACTGGCCGGTGTTTTCGATGCTCAGCACGTCGCGCAGGCTCTCCACCACGCACACCGTTGCGGCGTCGCGGCGGGTATCGTTGCACACGGGGCAGACACCGTCGTCGGAGATCATGCCGCAAACCGGGCAGCGACGGATGTCGTTGCGCAGGCGCACCAGGGATCCGGCGAACTGTTCCACGTTCTCGCGCGGTTCGTCGAGCAGGTGCAGCGCAAGCCGGAGGGCGGTCCTGCGACCGACCCCGGGCAGCGATGCGAGCTGGTCGACAGCTTCTTCCAGCAAGGCGGAGGAATAGTTCCGGCGGAACATCGGCAGGCGGCGGCGTTATTTGCGTTTGTCCGGATTCTCGGCAAAATAGGTATCCACGGCATTGCGGACGGAGCCGTAGCGAAGCAGCAGGGCCTTGGCTTCGCCATAGTCTTCCAGACCGGTCTCGTCCATGATCATCTTGGTGCCGCGGTCCACCAGCTTCTTGTTGGTCAGCTGCATATCCACCATCTTGTTGCCCTTGACGTGGCCCATGCGGATCATCACGGAGGTGGAAATCATGTTCAGGACGAGTTTCTGCGCGGTACCCGATTTCATACGGGTGCTGCCGGTCACGAACTCAGGACCGACGACGGCTACGATGGGAATTTCGGCAGCGGCAGCCACGGGAGCGTCGGGGTTGCAGGTGATGCAGCCGGTCAGCAGGCCGTGGCGGCGCGCTTCCTCCACGGCGCCGATCACATACGGCGTGGTGCCGGAAGCGGCGATGCCGATAACGATGTCGTCGGGCGTCGGACGGTAAGGTTCGATGTCTTTCCAGCCCTGTTCCTTATTGTCCTCGGCTCCTTCGGCGGCACGCCGGATGGCGCTGTCACCACCGGCCATCAGGCCGATGAACAAATCGAACGGGGCGCCGTACGTCGGCGGAATCTCCGAGGCATCGAGGATGCCGAGACGGCCGCTGGTACCGGCGCCCATATAGAAGACGCGGCCGCCACGGCGCATCCGCTCCACAATACCGTCGACCAGTTTCTCGATCTGCGGGATACACCCCGCCACCACATCCGGAATCTGGTGATCCTCCCGGTTGATGCCCTCGAGCAACTCCCGGGTCGTCATCTTGTCGAGATTCGAATAATTCGAACTCTGTTCAGTAACCTTCATATCTCTTTAACAATTGATTATCTACGTTAATAAAATAGCCATAGTGAGTCATATAGCGAGACAAAAACCCATGGCCGCCCATGGCCGTGTGAATGGGAGGGGCCCAGCGAAGCTGGGAGGGATGAGCGAAGCGAAGGTTTTTGGATCGCTATATGCGAACATGGCTATTTTATTTCTTGTTCTTATGATATTCCACCAGGCCGTCGATGGGGGCCTTGAGGATGATGCCCATGCGCATGCCGGCGGCGGCTACGGCTTTTTCGAGGATGTCCTTGTAGTAGTAGGCAACCGAACCCACGAAGTTCACCGGATACTTCTTGTAGTCATAGTGCACGATGTTGCGGCGCAGGAACTCCTCGAAGCTGCTCTTCAGCAGGTTGGCGATGTGGGGATGGTTCTTGAACTCGGCGATGAAAGGCGAGAACGACGCCAGGAAGCGGCTCGGCATCGGTTCCCGGTATACTTTCTGGACGATGGCCATATAATCGAGGCCATAGCGTTTGGTGAATTCCTTCTCGATGGGCGGCGGAAGCAGTCCTTTGATGAAATCGGAGATCAGCCGCTTGCCCAGGTAGGCGCCGCTGGCCTCGTCGCCGAGGATGAAGCCGCCGGCGCGCACGTTCTGCGCAATCCCCTCCCCGTCATAGAAACAACTGTTCGATCCCGTGCCCAGGATGCAGGCGATGCCCGGCTTGTGACCACACAGTGCACGGGCGGCTGCCAGCACATCCGACGCGGCTTCGCAGGTCGATCCCGGAAATACCTTTCCAAAGCAGCGCTCCAGTTTGGCAGAGATCTCACCGCCCACCATGCCGGCCCCGTAGAAGAAGATCGCGTCGACCTTCGTTCCGATTTCGGGAACCAGTTTTTCCGTCAGGATACTTTCGATTTCGGCATCTTCCATGAAGACCGGATTGATGCCAACGGTCTCGATCGACTTGACCGAACCATCGTCGCAAAGGGCCCGCCAGGAAACCTTGGTCGAGCCGCTGTCAGCTATCAGTTGCATATTGATTCTATTTTGTAGTTGAAATAACTTACAAATATAATAAAAAAGCGTAGAGTCAGTCCACGTACACGCCGTTGATGCGCCAGTTGCGGATGCCGATCAGCGACATGATGATGTAGCAGACGTACATCACAGACATCCAGTACATGCCGCTGTAGAGGAAGACGCCGACCGTGATCAGGTCGAGGACGATCCAGATGTACCACTGACACATATACGACTTGCTCAGGAAGAAGGTGCCGACCATGCTGCCCACGGCGATAAAGGCGTCCCAGTACGGCTGACTCGGGAAAAGCAGCGTGCCGTGCGTGGTGGCGTACACCTTGAGCATCGGCGCCAGGACGAAGAAAGCGGCCACGGCGATGACCAGCGTGACGGCGCCGGTCTTCCAGTCGAAGCGTCGGATAGCCACTTTCTGGCCCGTCGGATTGCGTTCGGCGCCATACTCCTCGATGGCCTCTTCCTTGATCTCCTTGAAAGCATGGATGCCATAGAAGGCCATCACGATGTAATAGACCTGGATGAGCGCCATCGACAGGTAGTTGTTGTGCCAGTAGACGAAGATGTTCAGGATCGAGGTCAGGATGCAGACATACCAGAGCAGACGGGTCTTGCGGATTTCCAGATACACGTAGTAGATCCCCACGAACATGGCGATGATTTCCAGCCAGCCGAAGAGGTCAAGGCCGGCGAAATAATCCAGCACCCGCGACATGACTTACAGACCGGCCAGGTCGAGGACGGTTTTGACGGGCACATCGGCAGGGAACTTCGCCAGGCTGCCGAAATCTTTCAGGTAGATGATGAAACTGGCATACACCTGTTTCGGATGGAAGGACTTCACGAGCCTGACGGCAGCGCTCGACGTACCGCCGGTAGCCAGCAGGTCGTCGTGGACGAGCACCACGTCGTCGGGCGTGATGGCATCGGTGTGCATTTCGATCTTGTCGCGGCCGTATTCCAGCTCGTACTCCATACTTACCGTCTCGGCGGGGAGCTTGCCGGGCTTGCGGATCAGCACGAAGCCCGCGCCCAGGCGCGAAGCCAGCGCCGCGCCCATCACGAAGCCGCGGCTCTCGATGCCGGCGACCTTCGTGATCCCCTTGTCCTTGTATTCTTCGTAGAGGATATCCTCGACCTCCTTGAAGGCCGCGGCGTCCTTGAACAGCGTGGTGACATCCCAGAACAGGATGCCTTTCTTGGGATAGTCGGGCACAGTCCGCAGACTGGCGATCAGGCTTTCTTTGCTCATTATTTCTTTTCGACTAAGGTGATGCGGTACATTTTCGGCCAGTACTTGCCGGTCACGTAGACGGCGCCGCTGCGGGGCTCATAGGCGATGCCGTTGAGCACGTCGGTGCGGGCACGGCGCAGCTGCGGGGGCAGGATGTTGCGAAGATTGACCACGGCACGTACCTGCCCCGTAGCCGGGTCGATGCGGACGATCTGGTCGGTGCCGTAGACATTGGCCCAGATCTCGCCCTTGATGTATTCCAACTCGTTGAGATAGGCCACCTTCTGGCCGCGCAGCGTCACGGATATCGTACGCTCGGGCGCGAAGGTATCGGGGTTCCGGAAGGTGATGGTCGAAGTGCCGTCGCTCATGATCAGGCTCTTGCCGTCCGTGGTCAGGCCCCAGCCCTCCCCCAAGTAACGGAAGGAGCCCATCTTCTCCCAGGAGTCAAAGTCATAGACAAAGCACTCCTTCTCCTGCCAGGTGAGGATATAAAGGCGGTTGCCCAGCACGCACGAGCCTTCGACGAAATACTTGCCGTCGAAACCCATACGGCGTTCCACCCGGCCGGTCTTCAGTTCGACCTGCCGGAAGCTCGATTCGCCGTACTGGCCGGCGGATTCATAGAGCACGCCGTTGTGGAAGAAGAGACCTTGCGTGTACGAGGCCTCATCGTGGGGAAGCGCTTCCTCCACCTTGAAACCATACGTCTTGACATTCTGCGCGGAACTGCCGCACGCGGAGAGCGGCAGCACGCAGAGGATGGCTAGGAGGAAGTGGAAAAGGCGTCTCATCGGTTTGCTGACAGGATTATTGGGAGTATTTCCGGTAGTTGCTTCTCGATTTCTTCACCGGCTCGCAGGTGAGCCCCACGCCGAGTTTCTTGAAGACCTTGCGGTCCACCTCGGAGAGCATGACGGTGCAATGCACCTGACAGCCCTTGAGCTGCGGCAGGCAGTCGATCGCCTTGCGGCAGTTCTCGTCCTGCAGGCTCAGCATCGAGATGGCCACCAGCACCTCGTCCGTGTGCAGGCGCGGGTTGTGGCCATGGAGGTACGACACTTTCGTCTTCTGGATCGGTTCGATCATCTCGGCGGGAATCAGCTTGACCTTGTGCGGGATGCCGGCAAGGTGCTTGAGTGCGTTCAAAATCAGTGCCGCACTCGGGCCCAGGAGCGGGCTCTGCTTGGCCGTGATGACCGTTCCGTCGGGCAGTTCCATCGCGGCGGCGTATTCGTCGCTGCTGGCCTCCCGCTGTTTGGCCGCCACCGTCACGCGTCGGTACTCCGTGGCCAGGTTGGCCTGCTTGAGCAGAAGTGTCAACTTATTGACTTCCTTCTCGTTGTCATCGCCTTCTGCCATATTGCACAGACCCGTGTAGTAACGGCGGATCACTTCGTTGTTGGCGGCTTCGCGGCAGACGTCGTCGTCGCTGATGCAGAAGCCGATCATGTTGACGCCCATATCGGTGGGCGACTTGTAGGGATTGCTGCCGTAGATCTGGGTGAAGAGCGCGTCGAGGACGGGGAAGATCTCGATGTCGCGGTTATAGTTGACGGCGATCTGGCCATAGGCTTCCAGATGGAAGGGATCGATCATGTTGACATCGTCCAGATCGGCCGTAGCGGCTTCGTAGGCGATATTCACGGGATGTTTCAGGGGCAGGTTCCAGACCGGGAAG
>DETK01000038.1:80381-87488 GCA_002361615.1 Bacteroidales bacterium UBA3290 | reverse complement strand
TAGAGCTGGCTCAGGCACACGGCCATCTTGCCGCTGCCCGGACCGGGCGCGGTGACCACCACGAGCGGCCGGGTGGTTTCCACATAGTCGTTCTTGCCGAAGCCCTCGTCCGAGGCAATCAGCTCCACATTGGTCGGATAGCCCTCGATGATGTAGTGGTAGTAAGCCTTGATGCCCAGGCGCTCGAGGCGTTCACGGAATGCGACGGCACTGGCCTGGCCGTTGAAGTGCGTGATGACCACGGAATTGACTTTCAGGTCACGGCTCTCGAATTCCTCGCGGAGGCGCAGTACGTCCACATCGTAGGTGATGCCCAGGTCGTTGCGGACCTTGTTCTTCTCGATGTCGACGGCGGAGACGACGATGACGATCTCCATTTCATCGCGCAGCTGCATCAGCATCTTGAGCTTGCTGTCCGGCTCGAAACCCGGCAGCACGCGGCTGGCGTGGAAATCGTCGAACAGTTTGCCGCCGAATTCCATGTAAAGTTTGTCCCCGAAATGAGAAATGCGTTCTTTGATGTGCTCTGACTGGATCTTCAGATACTTATCGTTGTCGAAGCCGATTTTCATAGTCCCGTAAATTCTTTTACGGGCTACAAAGATACAAAAAAATGTTACCTTTGCAAATGGCAAGCTTTTCTGTCGCGCCGCCTTTCGGGGCGGTGAGGAAAGTCCGGACAGCGCAGAGCGCCTCCCTGTGGAAAGCACAGATAGGTGAAAGCTTATGGAGCGCGTAACAGAAAACAACCGCCGGTTTGGCCCGGACTTGTTCCGGGGCCGGCAAGGGTGAAAACGTGCGGCAAGAGCGCACGACCGGCGGCGGCGACGCCGTCGGGGTACGCACCGGAGGGCTGCAAGGCCAAATATATCGGTGACTGAGGACTGCTCGTCCGAGCCGAGGGGTAGGCTGCATCAGATAAATGACAGAAGCCCTTCCTGGGTACAGAATCCGGCTTACAGGCTTGCCTTTTTTTGAATATGAAACGCATCATCATACTTGTCACCGCCCTTTTCGGGCTCACCCTGGGCGCCGCCGCCTATGAAAAAGGCGACGCCCGTTTCACGCAGAAAGACGTGGAGAACTTCCAGGAAGTGATGGACCTTGTCGCGGGCGACCGCGACCTGCCGATGGCCGAGCTGGTCATCAAGGTAGCCAAGCATTTCCTCGGCACGCCCTACGTGGCCGGCACGCTCGAGATCGAGCCGGAACGCCTGACCGTCAACACACGCGAGACCGACTGCATCCTCTTCGTGGAGATGTGCCTCGCCCTCTCGCTCACGGCCAAGGATGCCGAGCCCACCTTCGAGAAGTATGTGGACAACCTGCGGCAGCTTCGCTACCGTGGCGGCAAGGTCGACGGCTACACCTCCCGCCTCCACTACACCTCCGAATGGATCATCCAGGGCACGACAAGGGGCCTTTTCAGCGAAGTCAGCCGCGAGTGCGGCGGCGTCCCGCTCGACCAGAAATTCAACTTCATGTCCACGCACCCGGCTTCCTACAAGCAGCTCAAGGACAACCCGAAAAACGTAGCGAAAATCCAGGCCGCCGAGCAGAATCTCGAGTCCTGGGACTACTGGTACATTCCCAAGGCCGACCTCCCGAAATGCATCCAGAACATCAAGACCGGCGACATCATCGGTTTCAACTCCTCCACGCCCGGCCTTGACATCGCCCACGTAGCCTACGCCTACTGGGAAGGCGACACCCTGACCTTCATCCACGCCTCCTACACCGACAAGAAAGTGGTCATCAACCAAACGCCGCTGGTGCCCTACACCAACGGCATCAAGGGCCACAACGGCCTCCGCGTGGTCCGTTTGAAAGAAAAATAAAAATAATTTTCCTATTCTCCTTCTTTTGACTATTTTTGCAGTCCCAAACCAGCCACTTTAGCTCAGTCGGTAGAGCAGCGCATTCGTAACGCGCAGGTCGGCAGTCCGAGTCTGCCAAGTGGCTCATAATAAAAGCAGGAAGGCTTGGCCTTCCTGCTTTTATTATGAGCCATTGCCGTGGCATCTTTCCTACCGGAGCACATCCCCGGACCCCTCGTGCCTCGGCACGGTTCGCAGAAGCGGACTATCGCATAAACCGTGGAATTTTTTCCACGATTTATTTTTCTTTCTGATATTTTTTTTCAATCTTTGTACTGCCATACAAGAGAGATTTGAGCGATGAAGTACGGCGAATTACATAGAATCATCATCCAAAACGGCTGGATTCCCCTCCCGAAGAAAGGAAAAGGAAGTCATATACGCTATGAAAAAGACGGGAAGATTTACACCGTCCCCTTCCACGGCAGCAAGGAGATTGACAACATCATGGTTAAAATCATTTTGAAGGACATGGGAATCAAGAGATAGACATGAAAACCATAGATATCACCATCTGTATTGGTCCGGATGGCTTTTACAGTGCCCATTGTGCCGATCATCCGGCCTTGTTCGGTGCTGGAAAAACACCGGAAGCAGCCATTGAAGAACTCAAGGAAACCCTTCAGCTTACAAAGGCGGACGGGAAAGACGCCTCATTCATCTATCCAGAATGGCTGGACGAAGAGTACGAATTGAATCCCGTCTGGGACGTAGAGTCGTTTCTACGCTACTATAGTGGGATCATCACCCCATCCGCCCTGGGGCGTCTTTCGGGCATCAATCCGAAGCAGATAGGCAACTATATGCATGGCAGATCAAAGCCTCGCCGGGCGCAGATTATCAAGATTGAAAACGCATTGCACACGCTGGGGGCTCAATTATCCAGCATATCATTCTGAAACAAAAAAAAGAAAGGCCGGCGGAAACCGTCGGCCTTCAATTTTAGGGTTCACCTACTTTATTATTTCTTGAAGTAGTCGGCTACTTCGTCGGTAGGGACGAGTTCTTCCTGGAACGTATAGGCGCCGGTGCGTTCGGATTTGACCATCTTGATGCACTTGACCACGTTCTTGAGCGAGGATTTGTCACCGCTAAACGTTGCGACAGCTTTCTTTGCCATGGTATAATAAAGTTAGATGTTGATTACTTGATCTCCTTGTGAACGGTGTAGCGCTTGAGGTACGGGTTGTACTTCTTGAGCTCGAGGCGTTCGTTCGTGTTCTTCTTGTTCTTGGTAGTGATATACCGGGAGATGCCGGGAACACCGCTTTCTCTCTGTTCGGTGCATTCGAGGATCACCTGAACCCTGTTGCCTTTCTTTGCCATAACTCAATAAATTAAACGATGCCGATCAAACCTTTCTGACGGGAGGCCTTCAGGGTATCGGCCAGGCCGTTCTTATAGATAGTCTTCATACCCTTGCAGGAGACCTTAAGGGTCACGAAACGCTGTTCCTCTTCCAGCCAGAAACGCTTGGTCTTGAGGTTGGGGGCGAATTCGCGTTTAGTACGTCTCTTGGAGTGGGAAACGTTGTTTCCGATCACTCGTTTCTTTCCTGTAACTTGACAAACTCGTGCCATTTGTGTATCTTTTTATATTATTTTCCAAAGGGGCTGCAAATATCTTGAATTTTCTTCAAAATACCAAATAAAATTTCTCATTTACAAAAACTTCAGCAATCGCCGCCAGCGGATGTTCTGCGGGAATTTCCGGTTCGGGTCGGTCGACATCCAGATGACCCGGGGCTTGCCCACGATATGGTCTTCCGGAACGAATCCCCAGTAGCGGGAGTCCAGCGAATTGTGGCGGTTGTCACCCATCATGAAGTAGTAGTCCATCTTGAAAGTGTAGGTGTCGGTCGCTTCGCCGTTGATGACGAACCGTCCGTCTTCGGTTACTTCCAGGGTATTGGCTTCGTACACCTCGATGATGCGGCGGTAAAGCGGGAGGTTTTCAGCGGTCAGGGTCACGGACTCCCCCTTTGCCGGAATCCAGACCGGGCCGTAGTTGTCGCGCGTCCAGCCCATGTCGACGAAGGGGAAAAGCATCACCTCCGAATCGGGATAGTCGGGCGGATAGACATCGACGTTCTGCTCCACGCTCACCACGTTGGCCAAAGCTTTGATTTTTTCGAGTCGTTCGTCAGTCAGCGGCAGGGCCGGATAGCCCGGGAGAGTCTGGCTGAACCAGATCTCGCCCATGTTGAATCCCATCTCCCGGAGGATCACGGGATTGATGGCCGATCCGTCGGTGGTTACGCACCAGGTGTTCTGGATGCCCGCATAATGCTGCTGCTGCTCTCCGTTGACCTGGACCCAGCCGTCCACCACTTGCAGGGTGTCACCCGCTACTGCTACGCAGCGCTTCACATAATGGTCCTTCTTGTCCACCGGACGGACTTTCAGGGGTCCGTAGGTCTTGATGGCGTATTCGTGCGAAGACATGCGCACGTGTGCGTAATAATCTTCGGCGGGCGCCTTGGAAAGCACGGTATCGCCGTTCGGGAAAGAGAAGACGACATAATCGTCTCTCTTCACGTGGCCGAAGCCCTTGAGCCGCCTGTATTTGAACTGCAGGGCGGTCGAGTAGCTCTCCTTGCCAGAGCGGGGCATCGTGTTGTGGACGAAGGGGACTGAAAGCGGCGTCTGCGGCAGTTTCGGGCCGTAGGCCGTCTTGCTGACGAAAAGATAGTCACCCGTCAGGAGGGAACTTTCCATGGAGGAAGACGGAATCTTGAACGCCTGGAAGAAAAAGACATTGATGAAGAAGGCGACCACGACGACGGCGAACAGCAGGGCGTCCAACCACCCCAGTGCCACCTTCAGGCCGTGATGCTTCTGCGAAATCCTGTCGATCCAGGCTTTCAGACGGCGGGACACACAGAACTCGTAGACCACCAGCAGGCCGAACAGCCACCAGTAGTTTCCGATCCAGATGACCCATAACGTCCAGAGTGCGGCCCATATGAAGAACCGCACCCAGGATTTCCGGTCTGTTCCCTTGACGTTCAAGGCACCAAGCTATTTGACAGAGTTGACGATAGCTTCAAAAGCCTTCGGATTGTTCATCGCCAGGTCAGCGAGGACCTTGCGGTTGAGACCCACGTTCTGCTGCGCGAGACGGCCCATGAACTGGGAGTAGTTCATACCGTGCTGACGGGCGGCAGCGTTGATGCGGGTGATCCAAAGCGAGCGGAAGTTACGCTTCTTGGTCTTGCGGTCGCGATACGCGTAGGTGAGACCCTTCTCATAGGTATTCTTCGCAACGGTCCAGACATTCCGGCGGGCGAGGAAGTTACCCCGGGTTTCCTTCAAAATCTTCTTACGGCGTGCTCTCGATGCGACGCTATTAACAGATCTAGGCATAATGATTGGTTTTTTGGATGCCAGCGCCCTGGCTCGCAGGGTCTTTTCGGCTGTACATCCGGTTCTACAATAATTTTAAACTACTTGACTAACAAAGCTCTTACCCGCTTGACATCGGCCTTGTCGATCAAGGCGAAGTGATCCAGGTTCCTTTTCTGCTTTTTCGTCTTCTTGGTGAGAATGTGGCTGTGATAAGCGTGTTTTCTCTTGATTTTACCCGAACCGGTGAGCGTGAAACGCTTCTTCGAACCGGTGTTGGTCTTCAATTTAGGCATAACTTATTGTTTAATTGGTAGTTGGTTATTTCTTCTTCAGCGGGGCGATCATCATGATCATCCGTTTTCCTTCCAACTTGGGCATCTGCTCGGCCTTTCCGTATTCCTCGAGTTCGACGGCGAAGCGCAGAAGCAGCTTCTCGCCCTGCTCGGAGAAGAGGATCGAGCGTCCGCGGAAGAAAACGTAGGCCTTGACCTTCGATCCTTCCTGCAGGAAGCTCTTGGCGTGGTTGAGCTTGAACTGGAAGTCGTGCTCATCGGTCTGCGGACCGAAACGGATCTCCTTGATGACCACCTTCGAAGCGTTCGACTTCTGTTCCTTCGCCTTCTTTTTCTGCTGATAGACGAATTTCTGGTAGTCGATGATCTTGCATACGGGAGGATCGGAGTTCGGAGCGATCTCCACAAGATCCAATTCCCGTTCTTCGGCCATCTTCAATGCCTGGGCGAGCGGGTAGATGCCCTGCTCGGGTACATTGTCGCCCACCACGCGGACGCGCGGGGCAGTGATGGCATCGTTGATCCTGAGTCCGTCGTCTTTGTCTTTCCGGTTCTGCGGGAGCCGCGGATCCGGTTTGCGAGGGCCCTGGGGTCTTGGTTTCGGGGGTCGGTAGTTCGTTGCTATGGTCTTGTCCTCCTGTAAGTTAAATTGTTAATACTGTTTATTTTAGTTCGTTTGCAATCTCTTCTTTCATATACTGTACGAAAGCATCCAGCGTCATCACGCCCTTGTCTTCCCCACCCTGCTTCCGTACAGACACCGTATCGGTCGCCTGCTCTTTCTCGCCGACAATCAGCAAGAAAGGCATCCGCTTGAGTTCGTTCTCCCGGATCTTCTTGCCGATCGTCACGTTGCGATCGTCTATGGAGGCGCGAATTTCGGAATTATTCAACAAATCGCAAACTTTTTTTGCAAAATCGTTAAATTTTTCACTCACAGGGAGTATCGACACCTGATCGGGGGCGAGCCAGAGCGGCAACTTGCCACCCGTGTGCTCGAGCAGCACGGCCACGAAACGCTCCATCGAGCCGAAAGGTGCGCGGTGGATCATCACCGGGCGATGACGCTTGTCGTCGGCGCCCACATATTCCAGTTCGAAGCGTTCCGGGAGGTTGTAGTCCACCTGGATGGTACCCAGCTGCCAGCTGCGGCCGATGGCGTCTTTCACCATGAAGTCGAGCTTCGGGCCGTAGAACGCGGCCTCGCCGTATTCGACCACGGTGGGCAGACCCTTCTCGGCGGCCGCCTCAATGATGGCCGCTTCGGCTTTTTCCCAGTTCTCGTCGCTGCCGATGTACTTGCTGCGGTCGACCTTGTCGCGCAGGGAAACCTGGGCCGTGTACTTGTCGAACTTCAGCGTGCGGAAGATATAAAGCACGATGTCGATGACCTTGCAGAACTCTTCCTTCAACTGGTCGGGGCGGCAGAACAGGTGTGCGTCGTCCTGCGTGAAACCGCGGACGCGGGTCAGACCGTGCAGCTCGCCGCTCTGCTCATAGCGGTACACCGTACCGAATTCCGCGAAACGCAGCGGCAGATCCCTGTACGAACGGGGCTTCGACTTGTAGATCTCGCAGTGGTGCGGGCAG
>DETK01000038.1:73751-80342 GCA_002361615.1 Bacteroidales bacterium UBA3290 | reverse complement strand
CAGTGGTGCGGGCAGTTCATCGGTTTGAGCAGGTACTCCTCCCCTTCCTGCGGGGTAGTGATGGGACGGAAAGAGTCCTTGCCGTATTTGGCCCAGTGGCCCGAAGTGATGTAGAGCTCCTTGTTGCCGATGTGCGGGGTAATCACCTGCTGGTAGCCGTATTCCTTCTGGACCTTGCGCAGGAACTGCTCCAGACGCTCGCGCAGCGCGGCGCCCTTGGGCAGCCAGAGCGGAAGCCCCATACCCACTTTCGACGAGAAGGTGAAGAGTTCCATCTCCTTGCCGAGTTTGCGGTGGTCGCGCTTCTTGGCTTCCTCGAGCATGGCCAGGTATTCGTCGAGCATGCTCTTCTTGGGGAAGGTGATGCCGTAGATGCGGGTAAGCTGCTTGTTGTGCTCGTCACCGCGCCAGTAGGCACCGGCGATGTTGAGCAGCTTGACCGCCTTGATGACCGAGGTATTGCGCAGGTGCGGACCGCGGCACAGGTCGGTGAAGGCACCGTTCTGGTAGAACGTGATGGTACCGTCCTGGAGGTCGCGGATCAGTTCGCACTTGTACTGGTCGCCTTTTTCCGTATATTTCTTGAGCGCGTCCGCTTTCGAGACGTCCGTGCGGACGAAAGTCTCGCCGCTGCGGGCCAGTTCAAGCATCTTGTCTTCGATTTTCTTCAGGTCCGCTTCCACGAGCTGCCTGTCGCCCAGATCCACATCGTAATAGAAACCGTTCTCGATCGAAGGGCCGATACCGAACTTGACGCCGGGATACAGCGCTTCGAGCGCTTCGGCCATCAGGTGGCTCGAGGAGTGCCAGAAAGTGGCTTTCGCCTCGCGGTCTTCCCATTTGTGGAGTTTCAGTGTCGCATCTTCGAGGATGGGGCGTTCGAGATCGTAAACCTGGTCGCCGACCGATGCACACAACACATCGTTGGCGAGCCTGGGGCTGATGGAGGCCGCGATCTGGTAAGCCGTCACGCCCTTCTCGAACTCTTTGACGTTGCCGTCAGGAAAAGTAATCTTGATCATAATCACTACAATTGATTTGTTCAGTTCATCTTGCAAAGATATGGTTTTTTACCGAGTTTTTTTGATTTCTTGCAAGATTTCCGTACTTTTGCTTTGATATGTGGAAAGCTTTGTTCTATAAATTGAAGGAAGCACTTACTTCCGTCCTTCCCGTCGGTATCATCGTGCTGATTCTTTCCCTGACCCCGCTGGTATCACTGACAGGGCGGGAAATGACCGTCTTCGGCATCTCCGCCTTCCTGCTCATCGTGGGCATCGGCTTTTTCAACCTCGGTGCCGACCTGGCCATGACGCCGATGGGCAAATTCATCGGCGAAGGCCTTACCAAAAGCAAGAAAGCCAGCATCCTGTTGATCATCAGCTTCCTGATGGGCCTGTTGATTACCGTGGCCGAGCCGGACCTCTCCGTCCTGGCCGGACAGGTCAAGTCCATCATGAACGGTTCGCTGCTGATCGTCACGGTCGGCGCAGGCGTAGGCCTGTTCCTGCTCATTGCAGTGCTCAAGATCATCTCGCGTGCCGACCTGACCAGTCTCCTGCTCTACTTCTACATGGTCATCTTCACGGTCGCCGCCCTGGTTTCCAGTTCAGGCAAGGGAGACCTCCTGCCCCTGTCCTTCGACTCAGGCGGCGTGACGACCGGCCCCATCACAGTCCCCTTCATCATGGCCCTGGGCGTCGGTATCGCCCTGACCGTCGGCGGACGCCATGCCAATGAGAACAGTTTCGGCCTGATCGCCCTCTGCTCCATCGGACCGGTCATCGCCGTGATGCTGCTTTCCCTTTTCTCGAAAGGATCCCTTACCTACAATATCCCCGACTATTCCATGGACTCCGTCCTGGAAGCCGGTGTCGGAGGCGTCCTCTGGGAGACCATGGTCGATGTGGGGAAATCCCTGCTGCTGATCATCCTGTTCTTCCTGATCCTCCAGGCCGCCATCCTCAAGCTGCCCGGAAATCAGTTGATTTCGATTGCCATCGGGCTCCTGTTCACCTTCTTCGGCCTGGTGATCTTCCTGGCGTCCGTCGCCGTCGGCTTCATGCCCATCGGCTACAAGATCGGCATCCAGCTGGCCGCTTTCGACAAGACGCTGCTGACCGTCGTCTGCTTCATCATCGGCTTCGTGGTGGTCATGGCCGAGCCTGCTGTCCACGTGCTCAACCAGCAGGTGGAAGAGATCACCAACGGCGAAGTCTCCCGCCGCCAGATGATGACCGCCCTCTCCATCGGCGTGGGCGTGTCCATCGGCCTTTCCATCATCCGGATCATCTTCAACTTCTCGCTGCTGTACTACCTGATTCCGGGCTATCTCCTCTCGCTGGGCCTGTCGTTCTTCGTACCGAAACTCTACACGGCCATCGCCTTCGACTCGGGCGGCGTGGCCAGCGGTCCGCTCACCTCGAGTTTCATCCTGCCGATGGCCATCGGTGCCTGCATCGCCCTCAACGGCGAGGCGGAGGTCCTGTCCCTGGCCTTCGGCATCGTGTCGATGGTCGCCCTCACGCCACTGATTACCATCCAGACCCTGGGTTTCCGTGCCGTCATGAGCCAGAAAGCCCGCAGCAAGGCCGCGATGCGCCGCATCCTGGCCTCTGATGACGAACAAATCATTTACTTCGAATAATGGCTGAATCCCGTCCATACGTCAAGAACGTGGCTCCCGCCAAGCTGGAGCTGCTGATCACCATCGTCCACGCCGAGAAGGTCCGCTACTATACGAACCTGATCCAGGAAGAGGCCGGCGTAAACCTGCAGTTGACCTCCCAGGCCAGCGGCACCTCGGAGAAAGCCATCATGAACTACCTCGGCCTGAACCAGTCCACCCGGACCGCCATCTTCAGCATCATCCGCGAAGACAAGATCAAGGATACGCTGGAACTGCTGGACGAGAAGTTCAATACCATCAAGGACGGCGGCGGCATCGCCGTCACCGTTCCCCTCTCGAGCATCATCGGCACGCTCGTTTACGGATTCCTGAGCAACGACAAACGCACCATCAAACAATGAACAAGAAGAAATACGAACTGATTTTCTGCATCGTCAATGCCGGTTTCGCCCTTGAGGTGATGGAAGCCGCCAAGAAGGCCGGTGCCACCGGCGGTACCATCATCCGCGGCAGGGGCACGGCCAATCCCGAAGCAGAAGAATTCTACCAGATAGCCATCCAGCCCGACAAGGAAATCCTCTGGCTCATCGTCCCCAAGGAAATCAAGGACGACGTGATGCATCGCATCTACCAGGACGCCGGACTGGCCAGCAAGAGCAAGGGCATCGCCTTCTCCATTCCTGTATCCCACGCCGTCGGCCTTCACGAAGAAGGGAACGACCCCAAGCAGTCAGAAGAGGGGCCTGAAGAAAAGAAGGAGGAAAAGAAATAATGGAACCCGACACCACCAACTCCAAATGGAGCCTCGCCGCAAGGGACGGCCTGATCCTGGCAGCAGTCACCGTCGTCGTATCGACCCTGACATTCCTGACCAAAAACACCTTCCTCAGCACCCTGCTGTGGCTGGTCAAACTGGGCGGCAGCATCTGGCTGCTGAGCGTCATCATGAAGCGCTATGGCAAGGAACATCCTGATGAATCCACGTTCAGCTACGGCGTGATCGTCTGCGTGTTCTCGGCCATTGTCTGCGCCGTATGGGCTTTTGTCGAATACCAGTTCCTCTTCCCCGGCGCCGTGGCGGAAGCCTTCGAGCAGATGTACACCCAGTTCGAGCAGATGGGCGCATCCCTCCCCGACGAAGTGGGTGACATGGTCCTCAAGATGGAAGACAACTACGCACAGATCAACTGCATCACCACTTTCTTCTGGTGCATCCTCCTGGGCCTGGTCTTCAGCGCCATCCTCTCCCGCGGCCAGCGCAACAAGAGCGTCTTCACCGAAGAAGAGATGCACCAGAACAACGAAGACGAATTCAATTTCTAGCCCATGGACCTCTCGATCGTCATCTCGCTCTTCAACGAAGAGGAATCGCTCCGCGAACTGGTCGAATGGATCAACCGTTCCCTGGCTCCGCACAAGTATACCTATGAAATCATCATGGTCGATGATGGCAGCACCGACCGTTCCTGGGAAGTGATCAGCGCCCTCTCGGAGCAGTATCCCCAGATCCGCGCCATCGGCTTCCGCCGCAATTACGGCAAATCCGCCGCCCTCTACTGCGGTTTCGAAGCCGCCCAGGGCGACATCGTGGTCACGATGGACGCCGACCTGCAGGACTCCCCCGAGGAAATCCCCGAGATGATACGGATGATCCGCGAAGACGGCTACGACCTGGTCTCCGGCTGGAAGAAGAAACGCTACGACAACGTAGCGACGAAGAACCTGCCCTCCAAGCTCTACAACGCCACGGCCCGCAAGGTCACGGGCATCAAGCTGCACGACATGAACTGCGGCCTGAAGGCCTACCGGAACGAAGTGGTGAAGAACATCGAGGTCTACGGCGAGATGCACCGTTTCATCCCCTACCTGGCCAAGAACGCAGGTTTCAACAAAATCGGCGAGAAAGTGGTCCACCACCAGGCCCGCAAATACGGCAAGAGCAAGTTCGGCATGAGCCGTTTCATCCACGGCTTCCTCGACCTGCTCTCGATCTGGTTCCTCCAGAAATTCGGCAAGAAACCGATGCACCTGTTCGGCGGCATCGGCACCCTCCTGTTCCTTGTCGGCGCAGTGCTCGCCATCTGGCTGATCGTGGCCAAGCTTGTCGCCCAGTCGCACGGAGCGCCTTTCCGCCCTGTCGCCGACCAGCCGCTCTTCTTCCTGGCCCTGGTCGCCGTCCTCCTCGGCGCCCAGCTCTTCCTGACCGGCTTCCTCGGTGAACTGGTCGCCCGCAACGCCCAGGACCGCAACCGCTACAACATCAAGCGCACCATCCGCTAACAAAAAAAATCCCGGCCATGGCCGGGATGCGCGGGGTTCGGGGCAGAGCCCCGGTAACTCAGATATGGATGGCCTCGCCGTGGACGGCGGCGGCCGCTTCCATGAGCGCTTCGCTCATCGTGGGGTGCGGAAACATCGAGCCGGCCAGTTGTTTGGCCGTGATGCCCAGATTGCGGGCTGCGACGATGCCGCCGATCATTTCCGAGACATTGTCACCTACCAGATGGGCGCCGAGCACCTTGTCGGTAGCAGCGTCGACCACCAGCTTCACGAAACCGTCGCGTGCGCCGGCGGCCGTAGCCTTGCCGGATGCCGTGAACGGGAACTTGCCGACACGATACTCGATACCCAGCTCCTTCGCCTTGCGCTCCGTCATACCGACCGAGGCGACTTCCGGCGTGATGTAGGTGCAGCCAGGGATGTTGTCGTAATTCACCGGTTCAGGATTGAGTCCGGCAATCGCCTCGACGCAGCAGATGGCCTCCGCTGAAGCCACGTGTGCGAGAGCAGGCGTAGCGATGATGTCGCCGATGGCATACACGCCCTCAGCCGTAGTCTTATAGTAGGTATCCACAGGAATCTTTCCGCGGTTGAGCTCGATGCCGAGCGCCTCGAGGCCCAGACCTTCGGTATTCGGCCGGACGCCGACGGCGGAAAGGACCTTCTCGGCCTCTACGATCTCCTCCCCTTTCTTGGTCTCGACCGTCAGGCGGCAAAGCTCACCGGTCGTATCGACGCTCTTCACCGAAGACGAAACCATCACCTTGATACCCGCCTTGCGGAAGCTGCGGCTGATCTGGGCGCAGGTATCGTCGTCTTCGATAGGCAGCACGCGGTCCATGAACTCGATGATCGTCACCTCAACGCCGAGCGAACGGTAGAAGAACGCGAACTCGCTGCCGATGGCACCGCTGCCGATGACAGCCAGTGACTTGGGCAGAGCTTCAGGCACGAGCGCCTGGTAGTAGCACCAGATCTTTTCGCCGTCGATGGGCGCAAACGGCAGCTCGGCCGGATGCGAACCCGTGGCCAGGATGATGTGGTCGGCATCGTACACTTCCGTGACACCTTCCATGTTCATTACGCTCACCTGCTTGCCGGGAAGCACTTTTCCGGTGCCCTTGAGGACGGTCACCTTGTTTTTCTTGAAAAGGTATTCCACGCCCTTGTTCATCGTGGCGGAGACGCCGCGGCTGCGCGCGACGATGGCGGCCAGGTCGGGCTTCACGCATTCGGCCGTAAAGCCGTAATCGGCCCCACGCTCCGCGTAATGCAACGCCTGGGCGCTCTTGAGCAGCGCTTTGGTCGGGATACAGCCCCAGTTGAGGCAGATTCCGCCCAGCTCACTCCGTTCGACAACTGCAGTATTGAACCCGAGCTGCGCAGCCCGGATAGCGGCCACGTACCCCCCCGGGCCCGTGCCGATGACGATTACATCGTATTTCATAATTATCAATTTACTATCTATAACAGTCTATGAAATGAATCGCTTAAAAGCGCGTCAGGTATAGGATCAAAAACCCATGGCCGCCCATGGCCGTGTGAATGGGAGGGGCCCAGCGAAGCTGGGAGGGATGAGCGAAGCGAAGGTTTTTGAGACTATACCTGCAAGCTAAGCGATTCATCGCAGTTTATGCTTCTTTTCCGTGACAGTTCTTGTATTTCTTGCCGCTGCCGCAGGG
>DETK01000038.1:71054-73720 GCA_002361615.1 Bacteroidales bacterium UBA3290 | reverse complement strand
GGGCAGGGATCGTTGCGGCCGACCTTCTTCTCCACGTGGATCGGAGCCTGCGTCTTGGGCTCCGAACTGTTGGTCAGCAGGTCGGGACGGCTGGTCTGCATCCGGCTCATGTCGGAACGCTTTTCGTGACCTTCCGTCACCACGTCCTGAGGCTCCTGTTCCTGACGCAGGAAGATCTGCGCACGGAGCAGGAATGCCAGCACGTCACGGCTCAGGTTCTCGAGCATCGTGATGAAGAGGTTGTAGCTCTCGCTCTTGTAAACCACGATCGGGTCTTTCTGCTCGTAGGCCGCGTTCTGGACCGACTGCTTGAGGTCGTCCATCTCGCGGAGGTGGTTCTTCCAATAGTCGTCGATCACGCGCAGGGTGATGGTCTTCTCGACTGCGCGGATGACTTCGCGTCCCTTGCTCTCGTAGGCTTTCTTCAGGTCCACCAGCACGGTATAGACCATCCGTCCGTCAGTCACGGGGATGGCGATGTTCTGGTAGAACATACGCTTGGTCTCATAGACATATTTGATGATCGGCCAGGCCCGCTCGACCAGGGTGTCGAAGCGGCGCTGCTGGACGGCCAGGATATCTTCCTGGAGTTTCTCCACCAGCTGCGGCTTCTTGGCGTGCTCATAGAACGCTTCGTCGAAGTCGGGTTCCACCGAGAGGGTCTGGCGGAGCTGCTCGCGGAAATCCTCGAAGTCGAGGTCCTTGTTCTGCTCGACGAACATCTCGCAGTAGTCCGTGGCCATGTTGAGCACGTCCACGTCGATGCGTTCACCGGTCAGGGCGCTGCGGCGCTTGGTGTACACCACCTCGCGCTGGTTGTTCATCACGTCGTCGTAATCCACCAGACGCTTACGGGTACCGAAGTCATTCTCCTCGACCTTGCGCTGGGCGCGCTCGATGGCGCCCGAGAGCATCGAGGCTTCCAGTGCCTCGTTCTCGGCCATACCCATACGGTCGACGATGCTCGAGATGCGCTCGCTGCCGAAGATACGCATCAGGTCGTCTTCCAGCGACACGTAGAAGATGGAGCTGCCCGGGTCGCCCTGACGTCCGCTTCGGCCGCGGAGCTGACGGTCCACGCGGCGGCTGTCGTGCCGCTCCGTGCCGATGATGGCCAGACCGCCCGCCTCCTTGACTTCCGGCGTAAGCTTGATATCGGTACCACGACCTGCCATGTTCGTAGCGATGGTCACGGTGGAAGGTTCGCCGGCATGGGCCACGATCTCGGCCTCACGCGCGTGCTGCTTGGCATTCAGCACCTGGTGCTTGATGCCGCGCAGCTTCAGCATACGGCTGAGCAGTTCGGAGATCTCGACCGAAGTCGTACCCACCAGCACCGGGCGGCCCTGATTGATGTATTCCTGGATCTTGTCGATGACGGCGGCGTACTTGCCTTTCTTCGTCTTGTAGATCAGGTCATTGAAGTCCTGCCGGATAACCGGTCGGTTGGTCGGGATGACCACCACGTCGAGCTTGTAGATGTCCCAGAACTCCTTGGCCTCGGTCTCGGCCGTACCGGTCATGCCGGAGAGTTTGTGGTACATACGGAAATAGTTCTGCAGGGTGATGGTGGCGAAGGTCTGCGTGGCCGCCTCGACCTTCACGTTCTCCTTGGCCTCGACGGCCTGGTGCAGACCGTCGCTCCAGCGGCGGCCCTCCATGATACGGCCGGTGCCCTCGTCGACGATCTTGATCTTGCCGTCGATGATCACGTAGTCCACGTCCTTGGCGAACATGGCGTATGCCTTGAGCAGCTGGTCGACAGTGTGCATACGCTCGGCCTTGAGCGAGTAGTTCGCGTAGAGTTCGTCCTTGCGGCGCTGTTTCTCCTCCGGAGTCCCCTCGCCTTTCTCGATGGCGGCCACCTCGTCGCCCAGGCGCGGCATCAGGAAGAAATCCTTGTCGCCCACGGCTTCGGCCAGAACTTCATTACCCTTGTCGGTGAGCTCCACGGAACGCTGCTGCTCGTCGATGACGAAATACAGCTCGTTGGTCACCACGCGCTGCTCGATGTCCTTGTCCTGGAAGGCGGCGCGGATGATCTTGCTCTCGGCGTTCTGCAGGATCTGCTTGATGCCCGGCTCGCTCAGGTACTTGATCAGCGGCGGATATTTCGGAAGACCCTTGTGCGCCCTGAGGAGCAGGATCTCACCCTTGTCGGTAATCTCGCCCGCGGCGATGAGCCGCTTTGCTTCGTTGAGGGTCTGGTTGACGAAATTCTTCTGGGCGTTGTAGAGGCGCTCCACATACGGCTTGTACTGGATGAACGTCTCGTCGCCCGCCTTCTCCACGGGGCCCGAAATGATGAGCGGCGTACGGGCGTCGTCGATCAGCACGGAGTCCACCTCATCGACGATGGCGAAGTGATGCTTGCGCTGGACCAGGTCTTTCGGGTTGATGGCCATGTTGTCGCGCAGGTAGTCGAAGCCGAATTCGTTGTTCGTACCGAAGGTGATGTCGGCCTGGTAGGCGGCGCGGCGCGCATCCGTACTGGGCTGATGCTTGTCGATGCAGTCAACGCTCAGGCCGTGGAACATATAGAGCGGGCCCATCCACTCGGAGTCTCGTTTCGACAGGTAGTCGTTGACGGTCACCACGTGGACGCCCTTGCCGGCCAGTGCGTTGAGGAACACCGGGAGCGTAGCCACGAGGGTCTTGCCTTCACC
>DETK01000038.1:59202-71020 GCA_002361615.1 Bacteroidales bacterium UBA3290 | reverse complement strand
CATCTCGGCGATCTTGCCCTGGTGCAGCACGATGCCGCCGATCAGCTGCACGTCGTAGTGCACCATGTCCCAGGTGATCATATTGCCGCCGGCCATCCAGGAATTCCGCCACACGGCATAATCGCCGTCCACGTTGACGAAGTCGTGGGAGGCGCTCAGGTCGCGGTCGAAATCCGTGGCCTTGACGCGGATCTTTTCATTCTCCTTGAAACGGCGTGCCGTAGACTTCATGATGGCGAAGGCTTCGGGCAGCACCTGGTCGAGGATCTCCTCTATCTTCTTGTCGATGGTCTTTACCAGTTCGTCGAGTTCGGTCGCCAGCTTCTCCTTGCGCGAGACCTCCATCTCGGGATCGGCAAGCTGTTCGCGGATCTGCGCCACTTTCTCCTCTTCCGCCGCCGTATAGGCACGGACTTTCGCCCGCAGCGCGGCGCTCTCGGCTCTCAGGTCGTCATCGTTCAGGGAATCGATGCGCTCGTATTGTGCCAGGATGAGCTTGAGCGTGGGCGTCAGTTGCTTCAGGTCGCGGTCCGCCTTGGTACCGAATAGTTTTTTCAGGAAATTTGCCATATTGTGTCTTTACAGTTTTTTCTGGTATTTGTCAATGAGTTCCGATGCGGCGGAGAACGACTCCAGGTCGCCCCGCAGCACGGCCTCCTCGTATTCCGGGATCAGGCGCTCGATGCGTTCGTCCTCGTAGAACATGTTCTTGAGGCTCTCGTTGATGCTCTCATACATCCAGTAGCGCGCCTGTTCGCGACGCTTCTTGCGATAGAAACCGTTGCCTTTGACCAGCGCGAAATACGATTCGATCAGTTTCAGGATTTCGGGAAGGCCTTCCTTGGTGACAGCCGAGGAAGTGACGGCCGTCGGCGTCCAGCCCGACTCGGTGGGCGGGAACAAATGGAGGGCGTTGGCATAAAGCGCACGGGCCATCTGGGCTTTCTCCACGTTGGTGCCGTCGGCCTTGGTGATGGCGATCAGGTCGGACATCTCCATGATGCCGCGTTTGATGCCCTGCAGGTCGTCGCCGGCGCCCGAAAGCATCAGCAGCAGGAAGAAGTCGCTCATCGAATGGACGGCCGTCTCGCTCTGGCCCACACCCACCGTTTCGATGAAAACCACATCGAAACCGGCCGCCTCGCACAGGAGCACGGTCTCACGGGTCTTGCGGGCCACACCGCCCAGCGAGCCTGCGCTCGGGCTGGGGCGGATGAAAGCCTTGGGATCGTGGCAGAGCGTCTCCATACGGGTCTTGTCGCCCAGGATGCTGCCTTTGCTCTTTTCCGAGCTCGGGTCGATGGCCAGCACGGCGAGGCGGTGTCCTTCCGAGGTCAGGTACGAACCGAACGCCTCGATGAAGGTGCTCTTGCCGGCACCGGGCACGCCCGTGATGCCGATGCGCATCGTCTCTTTTTCATTGGAAAGGGCCTGGCAGCGCTGGATGATCTGCTGGGCCACGGCGCGGTGTTCGGGCAGTGCGCTCTCCACCAGCGTGATGGCCTGGCTCAGCACGGTGGTGTCGCCGCGCTCGATGCCTTCCATATATTCGTCCGCCGTCTTGATGGCGGGACGTTTCTTGAATACTTTCTTGAGATAGGGGTTGACGATCGGGGGCTGTTTTACCCCGTGGTTGATGACCAGACTCGAATCTTCGTTATGATAGTCGTCGAAGAAATCTCCCTGATGCGATTTGTCGATGGCCATGTCGTTACTTTACGTTTCCGGTAATGAATAAGTTAAGGATAGGTTTGGAGGGGGCGTCGGTGATGACGGTCAGGACTTCGATCACCTCGCCCTGGTAATCCAGCGCGCCGGTATCGAGTTTGACCTTCACCTCGGCTTTTCCGCCGGGCTTGATGGTAAGCGGCAGCTTGGTCTGGACCTGCGGCGCATTGCCGCGTCCGTCGATGTGATGGATCGTGAGCGGATTCTTGCCTTTGTTGCGGATGCTGTAGGTCGCGTTGACCGCCGCGCCTTTCTTCACTTCGCCGAATTCGAAGTAACTGCGGTCGACCACCGGGATGCCGGCCCGCTCGATCTCTTCTTTGGAAAGTTTTTCAAAGTTGTCCTTGATGACGCCCGAGACTGACAATTTGTCTGAATAGTCCCTGCCATTAAGCCGGAAAGTGGCATCATACTGCTGGCGGCCCCATGCAGTGCGACCCATCTCGGCGGGATTGACCGTATAGGTGAGGCGGGCCATGCTGCGGGCCGGGATCGGGTTCGGCGTGACCGTGATGGTCAGGCCGGGCGTGACGGAAGCCGTCGCGACGGTAAGTTCGCCTTTCGACAGGTTGGCCACCTGCATCTGGTCGGACTTGACCACACCCTGGTCGATGTAGCCGATGGAGACTTCGGTCTTGCGAAGGCCCAGGTTGCCGATATGGGTCGTGAAGAGCTCGTCGAGGTCTTTCTTCTGCTCGTGCGAGACGCCCCGCAGACGCAGCAGCACCGGCCGGTCGAGGCTCGAAGAGCCGACGCCCACATAGACCGTCAGCGTCTTGTCGAAGGGATACGGACCCTGGTCGTTGCTGAACGTGGCCTGGATGGTGCCCGTGGCGCCGGGCTTGACCGGCTCGCGGGTCCATTCAGGCGTCGTACATCCGCAGGAGGAGATGACGTTGTGGATGACCAGCGGCGCCTTGCCGATGTTCGTGAAGGTGAAGATGCAGCTCACGGGGCCTTCGGCGATCAGCACGTCGCCGAAGTCGTGGACTTTCCGGTCAAAACGGATGACATCCGCCTCCTTGTAGAAGTCCTGGGCGGAAAGACCTGCTGCAGAGAGCACCATAGCAGCTAACAGTATAATGTATTTCTTCATTTTCAAATTATTTGTGCAAAGATACCATTTGTTTGATTACTTTTGTTCCAAAATTACATAAATCAAGCCAACCGTTATGAAACGTTTCCTCAACCTCATGTTGGCAGCCGTCCTCGTCCTTTCCCTGGCCGGCTGCAGCAAGTACAAGTACGAGACCGTCAAGGGCGATCCCACCGCAGCGAGGATCTACACCCTCGACAACGGCCTGAAAGTCTACATGATCGTCAACAAGGACGAACCGCGCATCGACGCCCACGTGGCCGTCAAGGTCGGCAGCAAGAACGACCCGCAGGAGACCACCGGCCTCGCCCACTATTTCGAACACCTGATGTTCAAGGGCACCGAGCAGTTCGGCACCCAGGACTATGCCAAGGAGAAGCCGCTCCTCGACCAGATCGAGCAGCTGTTCGAAGTCTACCGCAAGACCACCGATCCCGAGCAGCGCAAGGCCATCTACCACCAGATCGACTCGATCTCCTATGAGGCCTCCAAGATCGCCATCCCCAACGAATATGACAAGCTGATGGCCGCCATCGGCGGACGCGGCACCAACGCCTACACGTCCAACGACGTGACCTGCTACACCGAGAATATCCCGTCGAACCAGGTCGAGAACTGGGCCAAGATCCAGGCCGACCGTTTCGCCAACTGTGTGCTCCGCGGATTCCACACCGAGCTGGAGACCATCTATGAGGAGTACAACATGTACGCGGTGATGGACCAGGAGAAAGTGCAGGAAGCTGCCTTCGCCGCCCTCTTCCCGAAACACCCCTACCACACGCCGGTCATCGGCTGGGGCGACCATCTGAAGAACCCGTCGATCACCAACGTGAAGAAATACCACGACCAGTGGTACGTGCCCAACAACATGGCCGTCTGCCTGGTCGGCGACTTCAACCCCGACGAGACCATCAAGGTCATCGACAAGTATTTCGGCCAGCTCAAACCCAACCCGAACCTCAAGAAGATGGCCTTCGAACCCGAAGATCCCATCACCGCCCCCATCGTCAAGGACGTCCTCGGTCTCGAGTCGCCCAGCCTGATGCTGGCCTGGCGTTTCCCGGGCGCCAACAGCCCCGAGGCCAAATACATCGACCTGATCAGTTCCATCCTGACCAACGGCAAGGCCGGTCTGATCGACCTTGACGTGAACCAGCAGCAGAAGACCCTCGGCATGATGGCCATGTCCGAAACCCTGGCCGACTACTCCGCCTTCGTCGTGATGGCCGAGCCGCTGCAGGGCCAGAGCCTTGAAGATGTCAAGCAGATCGCCCTGGCCGAGATCGAGAAGGTCAAGAAAGGCGAGTTCGACGAAGGACTGCTGACGGCGATCATCAACAACGCCAAACTCCAGTTCATGCGCCAGTGCGACAACTCCCGCGCCATGGTCCGCGCCGAAGTGAACTGCTTCATCAACGACATCGAATGGAAGGATTTCGTCCACGAGATCGACGAACTCTCCAAGATCACCAAGGACGACCTGGTGGCCTTCGCCAACGAGCACTTCAAAGACAACTACGTGCAGATCAACAAGCTCGAGCAGCCCGATCCGACCGACACCCGCATCGCCAAACCGGCCATCACCCCGATCGTGATGAACCGCGACAATGCCAGCCAGTTCCTCAAGGACATCCAGGCTTCGACCGTCACGCCCATCGAACCCGTGTTCGTGGACTACCAGAAAGACATGTCGATCCTCAGCGCCAAGAACGGCATCCCCGTGCTCTACAAGAAGAACGTCAACAACGGTATCTTCGAGCTCAACTATTACTTCGAGACCGGCAGCTACGCCGACAAGGTGCTGCCTTTCGCCGCCAACTATCTCTCGTTCCTGGGTACCGACGACATGACGCCCGAGCAGGTGCAGCGCGCCTTCTTCGACCTGGCCTGCAACATGTACGTCAGCTGCTCCGGTGAGAACACCAACGTTTCCGTCACCGGCCTGGCCGAAAACATGGAACCGGCGCTGGAACTCGTGGAGAAAGTGATCGCCCACGCCAAGGCCAACCCCGAAGCGCTCCAGATGCTCAAGTTCAACACGCTCTATGAGCGCCGCAACGCCAAGCTCAACCAGCGCACCAACGCGGCGAAGATGTCCGCCTATGCCCTCTACGGCCCGAAGAACCCGCAGACCAACATCGTCTCTTCCGCCGAGCTGATGCAGCTTTCCGACGAAGCGCTGCTCGAGAAGATCCACCACATCTTCGACAACGAGCACAAGGTGCTCTACTACGGTCCCCTCTCCGAGGCGCAGGCCGTCGAGGTCATCAACCGTACCCACCAGGTGCCCGACAAGCTCAATCCCGTGGTCAAGGGCGATCCGTTCGAATACCTGCCGACGACCGCCGACAACGTCGTCCTGGCTCCGTACGATGCCAACCAGCTCAACCTGCAGGCCTACTACAACACCGGTCTGAAATTCGACGAGAACACGGCGCCGATCATCACCCTCTACAACGAGTACTTCGGCGGCGGCATGAACTCCATCGTGTTCCAGGAGATCCGCGAGGCCCGCGGCCTGGCCTACAGCGCCCGTGCCAACTATTCGATCCCGGCCGACCAGCAGCATCCTTCGACTTTCACCTTCTCGATCGGTACGCAGAACGACAAGCTGATCGACGCGCTGAGCGCCTTCGACGAGATCATCAACAACATGCCGGTCTCCGAGAACGCCTTCAACATCGCCAAGGAGTCGCTGATCTCGAACATCCGCACCGCCCGTACCACGAAGAGCCGCGTGCTGACCTCGTACCTCAACGCCCAGAAGCGCGGTCTCGACTACGACATCAACAAGGTCATTTACGAGAAGGTGCCTTCCCTGACGCTCGACGACGTGATCAAGTTCCAGCAGGAATACGTCAAGGGCAAACCCCACACCATCGGCATCCTGGGCCGCAAGAGCGACCTCGACCTGAAAGCGCTCGAGCGCTACGGAAAGATCAAACAGGTATCGACCGACGAAATTTTTGGGTATTAATCAAAATTGGTATTATCTTTGCCAGCGAATTCGATCAACACACTTAAACTTTTATAAAAATGGCTTACAAAATCACTGAAAACTGCGCTGCTTGCGGCACTTGCATCGATGAATGCCCGGTTGGAGCCATCTCCGCCGGTGACATCTACAAGATTGACCCGAACGCTTGCGTCGACTGCGGTACCTGCGCCGGCGTCTGCCCGATGGGTGCCATCGAACAGGCATAACCGACTTGCGCTACAAATAAAAGGACGGCCGAAAGACCGTCCTTTTTTCTTGCATTTTTTCTTCTCCTTCCGTAAATTTGCGCAAATTTCGCGTAAAACAGTATGTTGATAGCTTTGAAACTGCTGGGGTCCATCGCCCTCTTGATGTACGGCATGAAGGTGATGAGCGAGGCGCTCCAGAAAATGGCGGGCCCGCAACTGCGCCACCTCCTCGGCGCCATGACCACCAACCGCTTCACAGGCGTAGCGACCGGCGCCCTGGTAACCGTGGCCGTCCAGTCTTCTGCCGCGACGACGGTCATGACGGTCTCCTTCGTCAACGCCGCCCTCCTCACCCTGGCACAGGCCATTTCGATCATCATGGGTGCCAACATCGGCACTACGCTCTCGGCCTGGATCATGTCGGCCGGTTTCTCGTTCAACATCATCAATATGGTATGGCCGGCTTTCCTGGCCGGCATCATCCTGATCCAGACCGGAAAACACCGTTACCTGGGCGATTTCCTCTTCGGTCTTTCCTTCCTGCTCTTCGCCCTGGGCATGCTCAAGCAGACAGGCACGGAGATGGACCTGGCCAGCAATCCGGCCGTCGTCAATTTCTTCGCCAGCTTCAAGACGAACTACGGCACGATCCTGCTCTTCCTGCTCATCGGTACGATCCTGACCTTCATCGCCCAGTCGTCCGCGGCGCTGATGGCCATCACGATGGTGCTCT
Organism: Bacteroidales bacterium UBA3290; assembly: GCA_002361615.1. Lineage (GTDB taxonomy): Bacteria > Bacteroidota > Bacteroidia > Bacteroidales > UBA932 > Cacconaster. Next base: position 64,277 of record DETK01000038.1, on the reverse strand, counting down.
GCGCCTCGGGCGCCATCTCCATCTATCAGGGTATCGCGCTGGTCATGGGTGAAAACATCGGTACCACGCTTACCGCCAACATCGCCGCGATGTCGGCCAACACGCAGGCCCGCCGCGCCGCCCTGGCCCACCTGCTGTTCAACGTATTCGGCGTAATCTGGATCCTCTGCTGCTTCTTCCCCTTCGTGCGGATGATCTGCCGCATCGTGGGCCTCGACCCGACGGCCGATACGCAGACCCCTACCCAGCTTTCCTTCGCCCTGGCGATGTTCCATACTGCTTTCAACGTGACCAATACCCTCATCCTGATCTGGTTCATCCCGCAGATCGAGAAGTTCGTCTGCAAGATCATCAAGCCGAAGCAGAGCGAGGAGGAAGAAGAATTCCGTCTGAAGTACATCAAGGGCGGTCTGATGAAGACGCCGGAAATCTCGGTGCTCCAGGCCCAGAAGGAAATCGCCGTCTTCGGCGAGCGGATGATGCGGATGTCCGATATGGTCAAGGACCTCTACAGCACGACCGACGAGGCTGCCTTCAAGAAACTCTTCGAACGGATCGAGAAATACGAGCAGATCAGCGACAATATGGAGAACGAGATCGGCAAGTACCTCGGCCAGGTGGGTTCCGCTCACTTGAGCGACGATACCAAGGATAAGATCCGCGCCATGCTGCGCCAGATCGGCGAGCTGGAGAGCATCGGCGACGCGGGCTACAACATGGCCCGGGTCATCCGCCGCAAGCACGAGGCCAAGATCGAGTTCACCGAGCAGCAGGAAGACGGCATCCGGCAGATGCTTCACCTGGCCCAGAAGGCAGGCGCCCGGATGCTCGAAATGCTCAACGGCCGTCGCGAAGACTTCGATTTCCGTCCCTCGGAAGAGATCGAAGCCCAGATCAACGCCTGCCGCGACGCGCTCAAGGACGAGAACCTGCGCAACGTCGACACGCACGTCTACAGCTACGACAGCGGCAGCATCTACATGGACCTGGTCAACGAAGCCGAGAAGGCCGGCGACTACATCATCAATGTCGTCGAGGCCCGGCTGGGTGCTTCCCACCGGGAATCGGAACTCGCTACCGCTTAGCGGACAACAACGACCGTATCGATTTCTTCCAGTGCGGCGGCCGGAACGGCCACCGTCAGGAAGCCGTCTTTCGACACTTCATAATCGAGTTTTTCGCCTGAGACAAGCAGGGTCACCGCGCCTTTGCGGGCCGGTTTCATTCCCTCGGGCAGCGGCAGGACGACTTTGCACAGGCCGCCACGTTGCGGCAGGACTTCCGGCGAAAGGATATGCAGGAACAAGGATTCCGCGTTGCGTGTCGTAACGCCCCAGGCCTGCTCAGGGACGGATGTGGCTGTCGTACCGTCGACGGAGACGGCGTGGCTACGCATCCAGGCACCGATTCCCGCGAGACGGTCGAGCGCCTGGTGCGGCAGTTCGCCGTTCGCTTGCGGGCCGATGTTGAGCAGCAGGTTCGATCCCTTGGCGGCCGCACGTACCAGCAGCTGAACCAGCTCCTTCACGCTCTTGTACCACGGGTCCTCAATCCGGTAGCCCCACGAACTGTTCATCGTCTGGCACATCTCCAGCGGCAGCGAGCTGATGCCCTGGCCGGCCGAATAACCGGCCGTGTTCTCGCCGGGCAGGTCGCGTTCGAACATCTGGAAGTCCTCCCCTTCGAACGGGGTCTTGTGGTGGTTGTTGCCGATGAGCAGTTCCGGTTTCAGGCTGTGGATGTAGGCATAGAACTCCGGCATGCGCCAGTCGAAATCCGGATCCCCGTCGTGGTCCCAGATACCGTCGAACCACAGCGCGCCGAGATTCGGGTATTGCGTGATCAGCTCCCGGACCTGCGTCTTCATGAATTCGAAATAGTGGTTATAGTCCTGCCGGTCGCCCTTGCGGCCCGTCTTGAGGCCTGAACTGCCCTGCGGATAGTCTTCCCGGATCCAGTCGAGGGTCGAGTAGTAGAGATGGTAGCGCAGCCCTTCCGCCTCGCAGGCAGCGGCCAGTTCGGCCACGATATCTCTGCCGTACGGCGTGGCGTCCAGGATGTCGTAGTCCGTGGCTGCCGTCCGGAACATCGAAAAGCCGTCGTGATGCCGCGAAGTAAGCGTGACGTACCCTGCACCGGCCTCCTTGAAGGCCCGCGCCCAGGCAGCCGCATCGAACTTGACGGGATTGAAGCTCTGGGCGGCTACGGCATAATCGTCCTTGTTCAGGCCGGCCGTCTGGAGATACCATTCCCCTTGTGCATAAGTGGCATAGATACCCCAGTGCAGGAAGATACCGAGTCGATGTTGTTGGAAATCAGCCCGCTGTGCAAGATTCTCAGGCGTGGGCACATAATGCTGGGCAGCGGCGGAACCGCCGGCCAGGAACAAGGCCACGACCGCCGCCAGGAAAAGGACAGGACTTTTTTTCATATTTCAGCGATGATGGTGGAGACAGCCTTCACCAGGTCCCCCACTTTCACCCGGACCCGGGCGTCGCAGGGAAGGTAATAATCGATGCGGGAACCGAACTTGATGATGCCGCACTGCTCGCCGGCACGGACTTCCAGCCCTGTACGGGCATAGCATACGATGCGGCGCGCGACGCTGCCGGCCAATTGCTTGAAGAGGACTTCCTTGCCTTCAGGGGTACGGATGACCGTGCAGGAATGCTCGTTCTCCTCCGAAGCCTTGGGCTTGAAGGCCAGGAAATGCCGCCCGGGGAAATACTCCGCGAAAGAAACCGTACCGGTCACCGGCCAGAAGTTGGCGTGCAGGTCCCAGAAATCCATATACACGGAAATCATCAAGACATTCCGCTTGAGATAGACCGGATCGAAGACTTCCTCCACCCGGACGATCTTGCCGTCGGAAACCGCCGACACCAGATGGTCGGAGCCGACGGGCTTGCGGTCGGGCACCATGTGGAAATAGGTCTGCCAGCCGCTGAGCCAGAGCAGGAAGAGCGAGAGCGGCCACTTGATCCACCACTGGGGGATAAAGCGCAGCGATAGGAAAATGCCCACGGCGGAGAGCACGTAGATCAGCACGACGGTGCCATAGGTGTTCTTGTCGAGTTTCATATCAGGGAGAACAGTTTCAGGTAGATGGCCACGATGGGAACGACCAGGAGCACGTCGTCGAAACGGTCGAGCAGACCGCCGTGACCGGGAATCAGCTGGCCGGCATCTTTGACCTGGGCGTGCCGCTTGATGAGCGACTCGAACAGATCACCCGGTACGCTGAATACCGCCACGAGCAGGGCGAGCGCCAGCCAGTGCGCCAGCGGAAGGACCGCAGCGCCGAAGGTGGCATGGACGCCCCAGGCAGCCAGGAAGGTGAAAAGCGTCCCCCCGACCACGCCGATCCAAGATTTCTTGGGCGAGAGCGCAGGGAACAATTTGCGGCTGTTCGGACGCTGGCCGAAAGCCATACCCACGAGATAGGCGCCGATGTCGCAGAGCCACAGGAGGACGAACAGGCCCAGCAGCAGACGCCAGCCGAAGTTGCCGCAAGGATAGGCCAGCATCAGCAGGGCCGCCAGCGGCAGGGTGACATAGACCAGCGGAAAATAGACCGCAGTAGGAAAATCGTGCGTCGGAGCCGCGTCGAAGAGCAGGATGATGCTGGCGGCCGCCACAGGGAGGAAGCCGAGCATCGCATATTTCGCGTCAAGGCCGAACTGGAAATGGCACCAGAGCAGAGCCAGCGTCACGAGCGAGCCCATGCTCACGCAGACCATCTCCTTGCGGTATTTGCGTTCGACCGTCATCCGGTAGAATTCGTGGGAGAGCAGCACGGAGAGCAGACCTACGAAGGCGAGGATACCCCAGGGCGACAGCATGCACCCGATCACCACGACAAGGAACAGAACCCCGCTGACCGTTCGTTTCCAGAGTGTCCCCTTCCCCATGACTCAAGCCTCCTCGCGCAGCATCTTGTTGGGATCGACCCCGCCCTTGCGGGGACCGAAAATGTTTTCCAGGTCTTCCGAGAAGACGACCTCGCGTTCCAGCAGCAGTTGCGCCAGTTTTTCGAAACCTTCGCGGTTTTCGGTCAGGACCTGCAGCGCCGTTGCGTGGGCCTGCTCGATGAGGCGCTTCACCTCGTCGTCGATCAGTTCGGCGGTCTTCTCGCTGTAGGGCTTGCTGAAAGCCATGTCGCGGCTGCCCGTGGAATCGTAGTACGAGAGGTTGCCCACTTTCTCGCTCATGCCGAAATAGGTCACCATGGCGTAGGCCTGTTTGGTGAGCTTCTCCAGGTCGCTGAGCGCACCGGTGGAAATCCGGCCGTTGACGATTTCCTCGGCGACGCGGCCGCCGATGGTAGCGGCCATCTCGTCCATCATCTGCTCCGTTGTGGTGAGCTGGCGTTCTTCAGGCAGGTACCAGGCGGCGCCCAGGCTCTGGCCGCGCGGGATGATGGTGACCTTCAACAGCGGATTGGCGTTGGGCAGCAGCCAGCTGACCGTGGCGTGGCCCGCCTCGTGGTGGGCGATCGTATTCTTCTCTTCGGCCGTGATGATCTTGCTCTTGCGCTCCAGGCCGCCGACAATGCGGTCGATGGCGTCGAGGAAGTCCTGTTTCTCCACCACGTCCTTGTTCTTGCGGGCGGCGATCAGGGCCGCTTCGTTGCATACATTGGCGATGTCGGCGCCGCTGAAACCCGGTGTCTGCTTGGCCAGGAAATCGATCTGGAAGCCGGGGGCGACCTTGATGCCCCGCAGATGCACCTTGAAGATTTCCAGCCGTTCCCGGAGCTCAGGCAGGTCGACGTGGATCTGCCGGTCGAAACGGCCGGCGCGCATCAGCGCCTTGTCGAGGATGTCGGCGCGGTTGGTGGCCGCCAGGATGATAACGCCCGAATTGGAGCCGAAACCGTCCATTTCGGTAAGCAGCTGGTTGAGGGTGTTCTCCCGTTCGTCGTTCGAGGTAAAGCCGGCATTCTTGCTGCGGGCGCGGCCCACGGCATCGATCTCATCGATAAAGACAATGCAGGGGGCCTTCTCCTTGGCCTGGCGGAAGAGGTCGCGGACACGCGAGGCGCCCACGCCTACGAACATCTCCACGAAGTCGGA
>DETK01000038.1:18570-59088 GCA_002361615.1 Bacteroidales bacterium UBA3290 | reverse complement strand
TCTTGCCGGTGCCCGGAGGGCCTACCAGCAGCGCGCCCTTGGGAATCTTGCCGCCCAGGGCGGTATATTTCTTGGGATTCTTCAGGAAATCCACGATCTCCTTGATCTCCACCTTGGCTTCCTCCATGCCGGCCACATCCTTGAAGGTGACCTTCACGTTGTTGGACTTCTCGTAGAGTTTCGCCTGCGACTTGCCCACGTTGAAGATGCCGCCGCCGGCTCCGCCGCCCATATTGCGCATCGGCCGCATGAACACGAAGAACATCAGCAGGAGCATCAGCGGGAAGATGATCCACTCGATGATCGGGCCCCAGTAGCTCTTGTGTTCCTCGACGACGACCTTGAACTGCTTGTCCCCGGGAAGCGATTCGACCAGGGTATCGAGCTGTTCTTCCGCGTCGAACTTCTCGGAAACCAGGAAATAGAAATGCGGACCGCCTTTGGGCTCGCGGCCGCCGTAGAGATTCTTGTACTTGTCGAGGGCCCCCTGTTTGAGATAGATCTCGCCCTTGTGCTCGTTGCGGACGTAGACGAGTTTCTCTACGTCGCCGCTGACCAGGAGGGTTTCCTTTACGTCGAGCCACTCCTTCTTGAGCGGATTGGCTGTTCCCGTGGACGACCACATATAGACCAGGCCGAGCAGCAGGAACAGGTAGATCATCGAAAACCAGCTGAAGCCGCGGCGGCGGGGCTGGCGGTCACGCTGCTGGCCCCCGTCTTGCGGGCCGAAAGGCCGTTTGTTCTTGTCTTCCATTACGCTTGATCTGAATAGGTGGTTTTCACGGCATCGGCCCAGAGGTCTTCCAGACGGTAGAACAGGCGCTGGTCCGTCAGGAAGATATGGACGACGATATCACTGTAGTCCAGGATGATCCAGAATGCGTTCTCCCGTCCCTGCTTGCGCAGGACACTGCGGTCGAAATGCTTTTCCATCATCTCTTCCACATAGTCTGAAATGGCGACGACCTGCGTCGTCGAATCGGCGTTGCAGATTACGAAATGGTCCGCGATGGCGGTCCCGATCCGGGTCAGGTCCAGCGACACGACGTCCTGGGCCTTTTTCTCCAGCATAGCCTCGGCGATTACGCCGACTTCACTCTTCATCTTCATCAAAATTGAATTATCTTTGCACGGAATTAATCTTACAAATATACAATATTCTTGCAAATATCCGGCCATCCAAGCCGACTGAAAATATGGCAGATTCCATCCGATGGTTCGACACGGTCGATTCGACCAATACGCAGCTGATGAAAGACCGGGAATCCCTCCCCGACCGCAGCGTCTATGCCGCCCTTTTCCAGACGGCCGGCCGCGGCCAGAAAGGCAACCGCTGGGAAAGCCGCCCGGGTGAGAACCTGACCTTCTCCCTCCTGCTCAAACCCGTCTTCCTCTCCGTAGCCGACCAGTTCATCCTCTCGCAGATCGTCGCCCTGGGCCTGCTCGACTACCTGAAAGACCACGGCGTGAAGGCCTCCATCAAATGGCCCAACGACATCTACGCAGGCGACCGGAAGATCTGCGGCACGCTGATCGAGAATACGCTTTCGGAAGGACACATCGCCGCCTCCATCGCAGGTATCGGGCTGAATCTCAACCAGAAGGAATTCGACCCTTCGATCCCCAACCCCACTTCGCTCAGTCTGGAGACAGGCAGGACATTCGATGTGAAGGAAGAACTCCCCCGCCTGCTCGCAAGCATTTTCAGCTACTGCGACCGTCTGGAATCACCCTACGCCCGCAACGGCTTCGATGCCCTGTATCTGGAAAAACTCTACCGTCGCGGCCAGTGGCATGCCTTCGAGGAAATGCCGGCCAACGACATCCCCACGGAACACAGGACCGGGCGCCGCGTCGAGGCCCGGATCCTGGGCATCGACAACAGCGCCCGGCTGTTGCTGGAGCACCGCGACGGCACACTGCACGCCTACGGCTTCAAGGAAATCAAGTACATCCTCTAGCCACGCGCTCCGCTAGACCGTTTTGAGGGCCTTGATGGCGGAAAGCGGGTCGTCGGAGGAGAAGGTGGCGGAGCCGGCGACGAAGACGCCGGCGCCCAGCCGTTCGAGTTCGGCGATATTGGCCGTGCTGACGCCGCCGTCGACCTGGATGAAACAGTCGACTTCGGCACCCGCGATCATCTCGGCCAGTACGGCGACTTTCTCGGTGGTTTCGGGAATGTATTTCTGGCCGCTGTAGCCGGGATGCACACCCATCACCACCACGTATTCGATCTGACGGAGATACGGGATCAGCACCTCGGCGGGCGTCTCGGGATTGATGGCGATGCCGGCGCCCATCCCACAGTCGTGGATGAGTTTGATACATTCCTTGAGGTGTCGGTCGCTACAAGCCTCATAGTGAACGCTCAGGTACTTCACGCCAAGCGCTGCGAAACGCTCGATGTAGCGCCAGGGCTCGACGATCATCAGATGGGCGTCGAGCGGTTTTTCCGCCACTTGGGCGATGGCCTTGCAGACGGGGAAACCGAAGGAGATATTCGGGACGAACATGCCATCCATGATGTCGAGATGGAACCAGCCGGCCACGCTGCGGTTCACCATCCGGCAATCGCGCTCGAGATGGCCGAAATCGGCCGAGAGCATGGAAGGAGCGATGACTCTGGGCATGGCTTACAGGTTTTTCAGGACATCGAGCAGGACGGCCCAGAAACGGTCGAGGGAGGCCAGGTCGAGGCGTTCGCCCGGGGCGTGGACGCCGCGGAGCGTCGGACCGAAGGCGATCATGTCCATATCGGGGAACTTTTCCGTAAACAGGCCGCATTCGAGGCCGGCGTGGATGGCACGCACCACGGGTTCGCGGCCGAAGAGGTGCTTGTAGGAAGCTACGCAGACATCCTTGACGTGCGATTCCATATTGGGTTTCCAGCCCGGATAACCATCAGAATGTTTGACCTTTGCGCCTGCAAGCTCAAGCACGGCTGCAATCCGCTGCGAGAGGAAGATCCGCTGGCTGTTGACCGAGCTGCGCTGCATCGTACCGACCACGATCCTGCGACCTTCCATCATCTTGACGGAGGCCAGGTTGGTGGAGGTCTCGATCAGATCCGGGATGTCGGCGCTCATGGCGATGACACCGTGCGGGATGGCGATCAGGGCGCGGATGACGCGCAGCGCCGTATCCGTATCGATGGCCGACGTCTTCCCGGCGATCTGGGTATGCTTGAAGGTGAGGCCCGGATCGTTGACGGCATATTCCGCTTTCAGACGGGCGGCAAACTGGTCGAACAGCGCCACGACCCGTTTGACGTTGCGGGCCGGGATGGCCAGGACCACTTCCCCGCTGCGGGCGATGGCATTGCGCTTGTTGCCGGCAGCGATCTCACACAATTCCACGTGGTATTTCCAGGCTTCGCAGGCGAAACGGGCGATTTGCTGCACGCCGTTCATACGGCCCTTGCCGATGTCTTCGCCGCTGTGGCCGCCCTGGCCGCCGCCGATGGTGAATTTCACGGCAACAACGCCCTTGGGAAGTTTCTGCGTCCGGTACCGGAACGTACCGATCGTGTCCATGCCACCGGCACAGCCTACGCAGAAATAGCCTTCATCTTCATCATCCAGGTTGATGAGGGTCTTGCCGGTGATGAATCCCTTCTGCACGGCACGGGCGCCGTCGAGTCCGGTTTCCTCGGAGACGGTGAACAGACATTCCACACGCGGATGTTCGATCGAGTCATCGTCCAGAACCGCCATGGCGGAGGCGACGCCGATGCCGTTGTCGGCCCCGAGCGTCGTGTCGTGGGCGATCATCCAGCCGTCTTCGATCACAAACTGGATCGGATCCTTGGAAAAGTCGAAGTCCGAGGTGTGCTTCTTCTCGCAGACCATGTCGGTATGGCACTGGAGGACGACCCCGGGACGGTTTTCATACCCTTTCGAAGCAGGCTTGGCAATCATCACATTGCCGACTTCGTCGGTCTTGCATTCAAGGCCACGGGATGCCGCAAATTGCTGAAGATAAGCGACAATCTTCTCCTCGTGACCCGATTCGCGCGGGATACGGGTAATCTCACGGAAAAAATTCAAAACTTTTTCTGTATCCATCATTGACAATATTTTAGAGAGAATGATTTTCCCGGGAGCCTATTCGGGCGAATTCAGCATGCGCTCGATGTCGTGGACATAGCCGCGGAAGCTGCGGTCCGTGTCCATCAGGTCGCCTACCGTGTTGCAGGCGTGCAGCACCGTGGCGTGGTCTTTCCCGCCCAGCTGGGCGCCGATCGAAGAGAGGGAGGTCTTGGTCAGGTTGCGGCTCAGGTACATGGCGATCTGACGGGCCTGGACGATCTCGCGCTTGCGGGTCTTGGAAAGGAAAATGTCGTCGGAGATGTTGAAGTAGTTGCAGACGACTTCCTGGATCTTTCCGACCGTGATCTCGCTCTTGGGGTCGGTCACGATCTTGTCGACCAGGCGCTGGGCCAGTTCGAGGGTGATCTCCTGACGGTTGAAGGTGGCGTTGGCGATCAGCGAGAAGAGGATGCCTTCCAGTTCGCGGATGTTGGTCTTCACGCTGCGGGCGACGAACGAGAGCACCTCGTCGGAGATCGTGACGCCTTCCCGGGCGCACTTCGACTGGAGGATGGCCAGCCGCGTCTCATAGGCCGGGGGAAGCAGTTCGGCCGACAGGCCCCACTTGAAACGGGAGAGGAGGCGCTGGTCGAGGCCCTGCAGTTCCACGGGCGGCTTGTCGGAGGTCAGGACCAGCTGCTTGCCGCTCTGGTGGAGATAGTTGAAGATATGGAAGAAGGCGCCCTGGGTGCCTTTCTTCTCGGCGAATTCCTGCACGTCGTCGATGATCAGCACGTCGATGAGCTGATAGAAACGGAGGAAGTCGGCCACCTTGTTGCCGTTGTTCGCGCTCTTGGCGGAGCAGGCGGCGTTCATATACTGGTTCTGGAAGGTGTTCGCGTTGACGTAGAGCACGACCTTTTCGGGGAAGCGTTCCTTGACCGCGATGCCGATGGCCTGGGCCAGGTGCGTCTTGCCGAGACCGGGGCCGCCGTAGATGAACAGCGGGTTGAAGGTGCTGCGGCCGGGATTGGCGGCGATGCTCAGGCCGGCGGAGCGGCCCAGGCGGTTGCAGGTGCCTTCGATGAAGTTCTCGAAATTGTAGACCGGATTGAGACAGGGCTCGATGTTGAGCTTGCGCAGGCCGGGGATGGCATATACGCTGCCGGTATAGTGCTCGCCCGCCTCGGGGATCGGGAGTTCGGCGTTGCGGACGCGGCCGGCTTTAGGGCGCTGCTCGATGAACAGGTCGTCGAGGATCTTGACCTTGTAAACCAGGGATGCGCCGGGACCGATTTCGCGGCGGAGCACCTTGCTCAGCAGGTCGAGGAAATGCTCCTCGATGTACTCCCGCCAGAAATCTGAAGGGACCTCGATCGTCAGCCGATGCTCGTCGAGCGAGATGGGCTTGATGGGTCCGAACCAGGTCTTGAATGTGTCTTCATTCAAGTTGTCCTTGAGGATTTCAAGGCAGCGGGTCCAGACGACAATATGATTCTCGGGGGTCATGTTCAGGTTTCAGGTTCCGACAACAAAATTGGGGAAAAAACTGTTGAAAAAAAAACTTTTTTTTGTTGTTTTTTTTGGAAAACACACAACTCCCTAAAAATCAAGAAAAAAAATTTTCAGCTTTTGTTTTAAGCTGAAAATCAATTAGTTACAACAACAATAAACGGCTAGTGTATTGATAATAATCCACTTATAAACGCAACTTGTCTAAAACCGGGTCGCGGTCAGTCGACAGCGATGACAAAAGCCCCCGGAAATTTCTTCCGGACCTCGGGAAGACGGCGGTTCGCTTCCTCCTTCGTGGCAAAGTTACCAACAGAATATTTGTACATGCCGTTGATAAACCGGCAGCTGTACTGCTTCTCCCCTTTCAGCTCCGAAGAGCCGTCCTTGAGCTTCTTCGAAGAGGCCAGGATCTGGATTTCGAAGTGCGGTCCGGCCGCAGGCGTATCGACCTTCGGCTTCTCGGGTTCAGGCGCGGGAGCGACCGTCGCCGACACACCGGAATCGTATCCTTTCTTGAAGGCGGAAAAAGCCCGGAAGAGGTCGTCGGCGATCTTCTGCCGGTTGGCGGACTGGTTCATCACCGTCCGGTCGGAGGAATTGGAGAGGAAACCGACTTCCACCAGCACCGAAGGCATCGTGGTGCGCCAGAGCACCATCAGCGGCGCCTGCCGCACGCCCCGGCTCTTTTTGATCGGGCCGTTTTTCACGAACTGCTCCTGCACCAGGGAAGCGAAGGCGATGCTCTGCTCGAAGTGGGCGTTCTGCATCAGGTTGAAGATGATATAGGATTCCGGATTGTCCGGGTCGAATCCTTCGTAGGTCGTGGTGTAGTTGTCCTCGAGCAGGATCACGGAGTTCTCCCGCTTGCAGACTTCCATGTTGGACTGGCTCTTGTCGGTACCCATCACGAAGGTCTCCGTGCCGGAGGCCGCCGTGCTCTTGGCCGAATTCACGTGGATGGAGATGAACAGGTCGGCGTGGTTGCGGTTGGCGATGTTGCCCCGTTCGGCCAGTTCGACGAACTTGTCGGTCTTGCGCGTATAGACGACCTTCACGTCGGGAAATTCCTTCTCGATGCGGGCACCCAGCCGGAGGGCCAGGTCGAGGTTGATCTGCTTCTCGCTGAGCTTGCTGGACTTGGAGATGGCACCCGGGTCGTGTCCGCCGTGACCGGCGTCGATGACGACGGTCTTGAGGCGCACGCCGCCGTCCTGTGCGGATGCGGACAGGGCTGTCAGCACGAAAATCAGCGCCAGGAACAAGGTTCCGGCCACTCTGAAGGCGGTATTTGAGCAAGATGGCATGCTAGTTGTTTATTTTTTATTAATTTTGCCTTTCTGCAAATATACGAATTAGTTTTGCAAAATAGAATACTATCCGTTCTGATCGTCCTGATCCTCTTGGTAGCAAGGAGCATGCCGGCCTTTTCCCAGACGCCGCCCGACACGGTCGCCCAGCCGCCGGTCGTCGCTCCCGATACCACCCGCCTGCCGGACATCCTCCCCCAGCCTGACTCCACGGCGGTCGTCGCCGCGCAGGGAGACACGATGTTCGTCCAGCCCAAAGGGATGATCGACCGGCCGGCATTCTCGTCCGCCCGCGACTCCGTGATGGAGGACATCGAGAACCACGTCATCTACTATTTCGGCGACGTGACCGCCAAGTACCAGGACATGGAACTCAAGGCCGACTACATGGCCTACAATACCCAGCTGAACATCGTCTACGCCAAAGGCACGCTCGATACCATCACCAACACGCTCACCGGCCGCCCCGTGATGAACACCGGCGGCAAGAGTTACGAGATGGACGAAGTGTACTACAACTTCCAGACCCGCAAGGCCAAGATCAAGAACATGGCCACCCAGCAGGAGGAAGGCAAGCTCATCGGCGAGAAACTCAAGATGATGCCCGACGAGTCGATCAACATCTCGGGCGGCAAATACACGGTCTGCGACGCGGAGCATCCGCACTACTACCTCAAGATGACCACGGCCAAGGTGATGACCAAACCCAAGCAGAAGACCATGTTCGGCCCGGCCTACGCCGTGATCGAAGACGTCCCCCTTCCGCTGATCATCCCCTTCGGCTTCGTCCCCGACAAGCCCGACCGCGCCAGCGGCATCCTGATCCCGACCTACGGCGAGGAGAACGCGCGCGGCCTGTACCTGCGCGACTTCGGCTATTCGTTCGTCATCGGCGACTACCTCGACCTGGCCCTGACCGGCGACATCTATTCCTACGGTTCGTGGGCGGCGCGCCTGACCTCGCGTTATAAGAAACGGTATGCCTTCGACGGATCGGTCTCGATCAACTACTCCAACGACATCACGGGCGAACGCGGCACCGACTCGTTCACCCAGTCGAAGAACTTCGGTGTCAACTGGAGCCACTCCCAGGACGCCAAGGCCCGGCCGGGTACCTCCTTCAAGGCCTCGGTCAACTTCTCGAGCCCTTCCAACAACCGCTATAACTCGGCCAACGTGAGCGATGCGCTCCAGAACCAGGCCTCCTCCTCGATCTCCTATTCCAAGACGTGGAGCGGCATGTCGCTCTCGCTCAACATGCTGCACAGCCAGAACTCGCGCGACAGCTCGTATTCGTTCACCCTCCCCAACATCACCTTCAACGTGAACCGCTTCTATCCGTTCAAACGGAAGAACCGCGTGGGCAAGGAACGTTTCTACGAACAGATCTCCATCGGCTACACCGCCACGGCCCAGAACAAAGTGGCCTTCAAGGCGAGCGAGTTCGCCCTCAACAAGGACATGCTCAACCGGATGCAGAACGGCGTCAACCACAACATCTCGATCGGACTGCCCGGCTTCACGCTCTTGAAGTTCTTCCAGTTCACCCCCAGCGTGAGCTACGGCATGAACTGGTTCTTCCGCGAGCAGTACCGGCAATACAACGAAGAGACCAACCGGGTCGAAACCCTGTGGACCGACCAGTTCACCCGCTTCGGCGTGACGCAGACCTATTCGGGCGGCATCTCGATGAACACCCGTATCTACGGTACCTTCGACTTCAGCAAACGCAACAAGAACCGCCGGCTGCAGATGATCCGCCATATGATCACCCCGTCGTTCGGTTTCAACCTCAGCCCGAACCTGGCCACCAAGGCCAACGGTTATACCTTCTACAAATACACCGACAAAGATGGCGTGGAACGGACCGTCGACTACAACAAGTACGCCGGCCAGCTCTACTCCCCGCCGGGCGGCGGCCGCAACGCCTCGCTCTCCTTCTCGTTTGCCAACAACCTGGAGGCCAAGGTCTTGAAAAAGATGGACCCGAACGCCGAAGAGCCGGCCAACCCGAAGGACAAGTATGAGAAGATCAAGCTGATCGACCAGCTCAACATCAACGGCTCCTACAACTTCCTGGCCGACTCGATGCGCCTGTCCAACATCAGCATCTCCGCCAGCACCACGGTTTTCGGCAAGCTGAGCATCAACGGAAACCTCTCGCTCGATCCGTATGCGATCAACGAGCGCGGCCAGCGGATCAACACCTTCAACCTCATCAAGACCGGCCGTCCCGCCCGTCTGACCAATGCCAGCGCCTCGCTCTCCTACTCCCTCAACGGCGGCGACAAGTACAAGGGCAACGACGGCCACGACGACGCCAAGGGCAGCAACAGCACGTCGGATTACGCCCGTATCTATTATCACCCGATTACCGGCGAATACATACCGGGCGGCTGGGTCTATTACCTGAACCCCAATATCCCCTGGTCCCTCAGCTTCAACTACTCCTATTCCTACTCCCGCACCTACCAGTTCGCCAACGAACAGCTGCAGACCAAGCACAGCCACGTGCAGACGCTCAACATGTCTGGGTCGATCCGCCTGACCAAGGCCATGAGCTTCAACGTCAACACGGGCTTCGACCTGACGAAGATGAAACTCACCACGTCGCAGATCAGTGCCACGTACGACCTGCACTGCTTCGCGATTTCGGTGTCGTGGGTCCCGACCGGCCAGTGGGAAAGTTGGAACTTCCGCATCGCCGCCAAGGCCTCCGCCCTGAGCGACCTGCTGCAGTTCAAGAAAGCCGCCAGCTATTGGGATAAATAATTTTTTTACTATCTTTGCATTGTCAAATCAAACCGGTTTCTGCCGAACGTCCCGGCCCGGTTTCCCAATCAAGTTAGATGTTAGATATCATTGAATTGAGCAGCAAGAGTCAAGAAGAACTTGTTGCTATCGCGAAAGAACTGAACGTACGCAAACCCGAGTCGCTCGACAAGGAGGCGCTCGTGTATGCCATTCTCGACGAACAGGCCATCCAGAGCAAGGAATCCCCGGCCAAACAGCGTCAGACCCGCAAGAAGAAGGAAAAGGTAAAAGAAAAAGAAGATAAGAAAGAGGCGCCCGAGACGAAAGAGGCTGCCGCCCCGCAGGAAGGCCAGGAAGCCGCTCCGGCCAAGCGCAAGCGCGGCCGCCCGCGCAAGAATGCCGAGGAGGCCCCTGCTGCTGTTGCCGCCCCCGCCCCTGCCGAAGCTCTGAAGGCAGAAGAAAAGCCCGCGGAAGAGCCTCAGCAGCAGGCACCCAAGTCCGAAAACCGGAAACAGGATGCCAAGAAGCAGGACAAGCCGAAGTCCGAGAAGAAGCAGCGTCCGCGCGTACAGCGCGAAGCCGCTCCCGAAGAGGCCGCAGCCCCGAACGCAGAGCCGAAAAAAGAGCAGCAGCCCCGCCAGCAGGCGCAGCCCCAGCCCCGTCAGCAGCAGAACCCGCAGCAACAGGGCCAGCCGCAGAACCAGCAGAACTCGCAGCAGCAGGGCCAGCCGCAAAATCAGCAGAACCAGCAGCCCCGCCAGCCCCGCATCGAATTCGAGGGCATCGTGGAGGCTACCGGCGTGCTGGAAATCATGCCCGACGGCTACGGCTTCCTGCGCTCCTCCGACTACAACTACCTCAACTCCCCCGACGACATCTACGTCTCCCAGAACCAGATCAAGATGTACGCCCTCAAGACGGGCGACACGATCCTGGGCGAAATCCGTCCGCCGCGCGAAGGCGACAAGTATTTCCCGCTGGTGAAGGTCAACCGCATCAACGGCCGCTCGCCGGAATTCATCCGCGACCGCGTCCCGTTCGATTTCCTCACGCCCCTCTTCCCGAACGAGAAATTCAACCTCACCGGCCACGGGCACAACAGCAACATCTCGGTCCGCGTGGTGGATCTCTTCACCCCGATCGGCAAGGGCCAGCGCGGCCTCATCGTGGCCCAGCCCAAGACCGGTAAGACCGTGCTGCTGAAAGACATCGCCAACGCCATCGCCGACAACCACCCGGAAGTCTATATGATCGTCCTGCTCATCGACGAGCGTCCGGAAGAGGTAACCGACATGCAGCGCAGCGTCAAGGCCGAAGTCATTGCCTCCACCTTCGACGAACCCGCCGACCACCACGTAAAAGTGGCGAGCATGGTGCTGGAAAAAGCCAAGCGCCTGGTCGAATGCGGCCACGACGTGGTCATCCTGCTCGACTCGATCACCCGTCTGGCCCGCGCCTTCAACACGGTGCAGCCCGCCTCAGGCAAGGTGCTCTCGGGCGGTGTGGACGCCAACGCGCTCCACAAACCCAAGCGCTTCTTCGGCGCAGCCCGTAACATCGAGGGCGGCGGTTCCCTGACCATCCTGGCCACGGCGCTGACCGAAACCGGTTCCAAGATGGACGACGTAATCTTCGAGGAATTCAAGGGTACCGGCAACCTGGAGCTCCAGCTCGACCGCAAGCTCTCCAACCGCCGTATCTTCCCGGCCGTCGACGTGACGCTCAGCTCCACCCGCCGCGACGACCTGCTCTACGATCCGGAATACGTCAACCGCGTCTGGATCCTGCGCAACCACCTGGCCGACATGACCTCGCTCGAAGCCATGGAATTCATGAAGAGCCGCCTCGAAAAGACCCGCGACAACGAAGAATTCCTGATTTCGATGAACGGCGACAAACTGAGTTAAAGGTGCGACCAAAGGGAGCACACGAAAATAAGAAAAACTCAGCCGAATAGCTGAGTTTTTCTTATTTTCGTGCTCCCTCAGGGGCTCGAACCCTGGACCCCAACATTAAGAGTGTCGTGCTCTACCAACTGAGCTAAGGAAGCAATTCCCTTTCGTTTTGGGACTGCAAATGTAGAAACTTTTTTTCTACTTGCAAAATATTTTTTCGTAGATTTGAACAATAATCTTTGTAATCCCGAACTCGTACCATGAAACGCTGGACGCTCCTCTTCCTGGCCTTCCTCTCCGTACTGTCGATGAAAGCACAATCTTACGAATATGGAAAACTTCGCTGCGCGGACGGCGATACCCTCCTTTACCGCTACCTCACGCCGGAAAAGACCGCCCGGCAGGCGCTTTATCCCCTTGTCCTCTATCTGCATACATCCGGCGAACGCGGCAACGACAACGAGGGAACCATCTTCGGCGCCCAGATGTTCCTGAATCCGGTCAACCGGGAGGATTATCCCTGTTTGGTGATCGTACCGCAATGCCCGGAAAACCATACCTGGGCCTTCGACGTGAGTCCTGGCTCCTATGATTTTCCGAAAGACTATCCGGAGAGCAAGATCATGAAGGAAGTCATGGAACTCGTGCATCTTTTCCTGCAGCGGCCCGACGTCGATCCGGACCGGGTGTACATCTATGGCATGTCGATGGGAGGGATCGGTGCATTCGACGCGGTCGCCCGCCATCCCGACATCTTCGCGGCCGCCGTCCCCATCTGCGGTGACATCAATCCCGACCGGCTCGGAAAGTTCGAAGGCGTATCGTTCAGCCTCTACCACGGTGACAGCGACCCCGCCGTCCCGGTTTCCGGTTCGAGGGATGCCTACCGTGCCCTGAAGGCTGCCGGAGCGGATGTCCGTTACCACGAATTCCCCGGCTGCGGCCACGTGTGCTGGTGGAAAGCCTTCGAGATGCCCGACTTTATGGAGTGGTTGTTCTCGAAGAGCAAAGCAAAGGTTCCCGCACAAGACACCCAAAACACGGGTATGTAAAATAAAAGTTTGCAAGTTGGATAATTTGTTTTTATTTTTGTAGTGTACTACTCAACTAATACACTATGATAGACATCCATTCGCTTGCCTTTAGTTACAGGAAGGGAAAAGGAACTCCGGTCTTGGACCGGTTGGATTTGAGGATCCCGTCCGGGCATATCTATGGTCTTCTCGGTCCGAACGGAATAGGGAAAACGACATTGTTGCATCTCCTGAGCGGGTTGAAGAAACCGCAAATGGGTGAGATTCGCATAGATGGAAATAATCCGTTTGACCGACATCCTTCCTTCCTCGAGCATTTGGCATTTGTGCCTGATGAGATGCCGGGCATCCGGGAGGAGCCCGTTGATTATGCGCTTTCGCGCGGGAGATTCTACCCTGCGTTCTCTCCGGATCTGTTTCGGAGTCTGCTGTCAGTATTCAATGTGGATTCTGCCAAACGCATATCGGCGATGTCTTACGGGGAGAGAAAGAAGACATATATTGCGTTTCACATCGCCTGTCAGAACACTTATCTGTTTTTGGACGAGCCTACCAACGGCATGGATCTCTCATCCAAGGCCTTGTTCAGGAAAGCGTTGGCCGCCCATTCGAAGGAAGACTCGACCATTCTGATAGCCACGCATCAACTGGCAGATATTGAGGACATCATCGATTCGGTTATCCTCCTTGACAGGAAAGGAGAGGTACTATGCCTGCCGATCGATGAAATCGGCCGCCGTCTCCGTTTCGAGTATGATACGGTGACTCGTCAGGATGCTGTCTGGACCGAACACTTACCCTCAGGATGCGTCCAGATCTGCCCCAATCCCGAACGGGCTGAAACGCGCTGCCATATCGGTGCTTTGTATAATGCGTTTTACGGCAGGAAGGAGCAACTGCTGCAAGCGATGAGCAAGAGTGATCAATTATCAGATAAATAAGTTATGAATCCCGTTTTCTCCTTATCTCGTTTCAAGAAATACTTCCAGTACGATTTCGGCCGGATTTGGCGGCGTTGCAAGATGGATTTCTTCCTGGTCAGCCTGACAGGGGTCGTGCTGTATCTGCTTGTTCACTTGCGTCATCTGGTCTTTGAAGGGAACTGGGGGGATATGTCCTATTCCCGGCAGGGACTGGCATACAGCCTGCTGTCTTACCTGACGGCCTTGCTGCTGATCCGTGTCTATGGATGGTTTACGCAGAAAAGCCAATGTGTGGATTATCTCCTGCTTCCGGCCTCAGCGTTGGAAAAGACCTTGTCCATGTTGCTCATTTCGATCATAATCATACCGGGGGGCGTCGTGGCTGTTTACTCGTTATTAGATTATCTGGTCGCATTATTGGATCCCTCTTACTCGACATACTGGGTGAACAAATATGAATACCTCTCAGGGATTCGCGCAGAAAGGACTGCCGGTGAAGAACTTACGCCGTCTTTTCTCGCCTTGGGCTTGAAATCCATATTGAATTGGATGGTGGCAGGATTGGTGAGCCTTTTGTGCGCTTTGTATTTCAAGAAGAGGAAAACCCTGATCGCTGTCTGCATTCTTTTCGGAATCCCCCTCATCGCCATCGCGGCGATGGTGCAGAACGGCCTTCCGCTCAATGAGATCCTGCAACTGCTGAATACCTGGTCGAAGTATATCCCCTTGGCAATCCTGCCGCTGGTTGCAGCAGTCTATTATAAATGGAAATACACGACTGTCTGACCTATGCAGTTTTCAGACAATAAACCCATCTATCTGCAGATTGCTGATTCGATCAGCGACAAGATCCTGCGGGAAGAACTGGCGGCAGAGGACCGAATCCCGTCCGTCAGGGAATATGCCGCCGAAATCGGTGTCAATCCGAATACCTTGATGCATACTTACGAGTATTTGTCCAAGGAAGGGATCATCCATAGCAAACGTGGCTTGGGCTACTACGTAAGCGGAAAGGCCCGGGAAATCATCCTGAATCTGGGACGGACGCAGTTTTTCGAGAAAGAACTCCCCCGGCTTCTGGAGCGGATGCTGCTTCTGGAAATACCGACAGAGCAAGTATTGAACGCTATATCAATGTACCAAAGCTTACATTCATCAGGACGGCTATAGTCAGAATGGTGACGCAGACTTTCCTCTCTGTGCTACTCAGAGGAAGACGAATTATACCCTAAAAATGAACGTATGAAAAAGCTTGAAGTATTGCAGATCTTTATGATGAGTTTCATAATCTCAATCATTGCCGGTTGCTCCGAACCGTTGGCTTTGGACAAGAGTGAAATGGAACTTATCCATGTTTTCAACGATGACGGACAGACCGTCTATCTCTACGCTGGTGCTGACATCACAACAACTGTCACAAAGGGCCGGCGTGTTGAGTATCGAACTCTCTCATGTGATGTTCCGGGCAAGTCAGACTTGATCCTTGAGAATATTTTTCTGGAAGCAGGTTTCATCGTGCAGAATCATTTACTGAAAGATGGAACGCTCTTAGCTACGCTGATTTTGGACAGTAAAGGGAAACCTCTCAGTCTCGAACTTGGACAGACCATGAATGTCAGAGCTTTAACTAAAGCCGGGGATGATCAGGCTGATTGTTTTCAAGAGGCCTATGAAGAGATTAGCGAAATAATTGAGGAACATTGGTGGTCTGAAGCTCTTTGCGAAGTATTTACGATAGAGTGTGTCGCACTAAAACTCTATTATGCTTATGTATTATGCGTAGAACCGATGTTTTAGTCGCCATGAACCAAAAGTCAGAGCAAATACAAGTCGCTCGTAGATGGGTTGTCCTCTCGACAGTTATCGCTATCCTCTCAATGCCGATCGGCCTTATCCCGTTGGTCCTGAGCATATTAGCCCACCAAAAAGCTATCGGAGGGGAGAAAGACACTGAGAGTGATACTTCTTTTAACAGAATCAATCGCTGGACAATCATTACTTTTATCTTGTCAATTGTTGTTATGGTTGTTGTTTGGATTGTTCTTGCTTACAGCATTAGAGACGCTCTTTGGTAAAGAGTATAGATGCTGAAAAATGGTTGAGGGTGACTAATAGTGGTCACCCTCTAATTTTGTCCTATCATGTCTGGGCTTCCATTCCGAAAGCAGATTCATTCTTCACTTCTACCCAAACCTATGGCTCGTTAAGCGAAATGAAATACCATCCTCAAGGACAGGCTTCCTTGAGGATGGTAAACTTGTTTGTCGACGAATCCCTCTTTGTGTACTTTTTCCTTTAAATACAAGTGGTAAGCGGATTGCTGCAGAGGTTTTCGACGCGGATCCAGCCGGAGGCTTCGCCGCAGACGACTTTCACCCAGCCGCCGTCGGAGGAGACGTCGAGCGGATGGACCGCCTTTTCATTGGAGGGTGCGATGCTTGCCGTCACGTCCGCCTTATAGGAAGGCGCTGCCAGAAGTTTCACGTCCTTGCCGTCGGTAAAGATGAAATCGATGCAGACGATCGAGTGATGGATCCAGCAAGGCTGCCCTCCCCCAAGGAAGAGGACGTCGGTATCATCCTCTGATTCGGCAGGATAGATGCGGTCGTCCAGGATGTGCCACCAGCCGGCCGTCGGCTTTTCGAGAATCAGGGTGTAACTTTCTTCCGGAGAGATCCTGGCCACGACATCGCTGTTGACGGTCGGCCCCCTGCGGACATTGGCCCAGGCGCCGCCCGAGGTAATGTAACAGTCCACGATCGCCTTGCCGGGCGCCATCGAATACGCCATTTCTATCGAATCCGGGCCGTCGAAGACAAATCCATTGAGGCCGTCGTAGCGCAGCCAGGCCTCCCCTTCCACTTCGTATTCCGGGTACAGCCTGATATCTTTCCCTCTCTGCGGAAGATGGAAATCGCAGCGCGCGAAGTCGGGCAGGAGGTCCACCGGCGCGGGATGCAGCGGCATCATGCGGCCGTCTTTGGCGTCATAATCATAGAAAAGCAGCAGCGGCCGGGAAAGCTCATAATAATTGTAAAGCCGCACACCGATCCGCTGACGGCCGTCAGGCAGATTCCAGAAACACATTTCTGCCTGGATCGTCGCGTCAGAGACCAGACTGATCGACACATAGCCGCTGCGAGGATCGAGCTCGAAGCCGGCGACCTCTTCGTCGGCATAATCCGCCGTCAGGTAATTGTACAATTTACCCACAAGCATGTTGTCGCGGTACTTTCCGCTGAATGCCGCAGCAAAATCCCCGATGCCGGGACGGCCGGAATGCTTGAGCACGACGGGAATCGGACCGTCGGCATTGAGCCAGGTCTCCTCTATTTCTAGATTACAGTATCGTATCAGTCTTCCAGGCCGATCATGCGGCCGGCGAATTTCTCTACTTTTTCTTTGGCGTAGTCGAGGGTGATGGTCAACTGTTTCTTGCGGCTGGTGGGAGCGTCGAACATGGCGTCGGTCATGATTGCCTCGCAGATGGAGCGCAGGCCGCGGGCGCCGAGCTTGTACTGGATCGAGGTATCCACGATGAATTCCAGCACTTCGGGCTTGATGCGGAGCTTGATTCCGTCGAGGGCGAAGAGCTCCTGGTACTGCTTGACCAGGGCGTTCTTCGGCCGGGTGAGGATGGCCAGCAGCGTAGGACGGTCGAGCGGGTCGAGATGGCAGAGCACGGGCAGACGGCCGATGATCTCGGGAATCAGGCCGTAGGCGCGCAGGTCCTGCGGAGCCACGTACTGGATGAGATTGTCGGTGTCGATGGTCTCGTGTTTCTTGCGGGCGCCGTATCCGATGACCTGCGTATTGAGGCGCTGGGCGATATAACGGTCGATGCCCTCGAAAGCGCCGCCGCAGATGAACAGGATGTTCTCGGTGTTGACCGTGATCATCCGCTGTTCGGGATGCTTGCGGCCGCCCTGGGGCGGTACGTTGACCAGGCTGCCTTCCAGGATCTTCAGCAGGGCCTGCTGCACGCCTTCACCCGAAACGTCGCGCGTGATCGAAGGGTTGTCGCTCTTGCGGGCGATCTTGTCGATCTCGTCGATGAAGACGATGCCCTTCTCGGCCTTGGAGACGTCGTAGTCGGCGTCCTGCAGGAGGCGCGTAAGGATGCTCTCCACATCTTCACCCACGTAGCCCGCCTCGGTCAGGACCGTGGCGTCGACGATGGCGAAGGGCACGTTGAGCATCTTGGCGATGGTGCGCGCCAGCAGCGTCTTGCCGGTACCGGTGGGACCGACCATCAGGATGTTCGATTTCTCGATCAGGTCGTTCTTCAGGTTGATGCGCTTGTAGTGGTTGTACACAGCCACGGCCAGAAAGCGCTTGGCTTCATCCTGCCCGATCACGTATTCGTCGAGGAAAGCCTTGATCTCGGCCGGCTTGTAGAGCTTGCTTTCGCCGACGATCTTGCCGTTGGTGCGGATATGCTCTTCCCCACCGGCATTGAGGGCCTCCTTGGCGTATTCGTAGGCCATCCGGGCGCAGTCGGAACAGATCGACACGTCGCCTGCCGAAATCATCAGGTCGACTTCTTCCTGACTACGACCGCAGAAGGCGCAGTGATCTGCGCCTTCTCCGTTTTTATCGTTCTTCTTTGCCATTCTTGTTCTTTTCTACGATGCGGTCGACCATTCCGTACTTGCGGGCCTCTTCGGCGGTCATCCAGAAGTCGCGGTCCGCGTCCTTGACAATCTGATCCATCGGCTTGCCGGTGTGTTCGCAGAGGATCTGGTAGAGTTCCTTCTTCAGTTTGAGGATCTCCCGGACCGTGATCTCCATTTCGGATGCCTGGCCCTCGGCACCGCCCATCGGCTGATGGATCATCACGCGCGAGTGCGGCAGGGCGGAGCGTTTGCCCTGTGTACCGGCCGCCAGCAGGATCGAAGCCATCGAAGCGGCCATACCGGTGCAGATCGTGGCCACGTCGGGCTGGATGGTCTGCATCGTGTCGTAGATACCCAGGCCGGAATAGACCACGCCGCCCGGGGAGTTGATGTAGAGCATGATGTCAGCTTTCGGATCGCTGCTCTCCAGGAAGAGGAGCTGGGCCTGGATGATGTTGGCCACGTCGTCGTTGATGGGGCAGCCCAGGAAGATGATGCGGTCCATCATCAAGCGGCTGAACACGTCCATCTGGGCGACGTTGAGCTGGCGCTCCTCGATGATCATCGGGTTCATGTAGCTCGCATAGAGCGAGTTGAAGCGATGCAGGCTCAGGGAACTGATGCCGCGGCCATGAACGGCGTATTTCTCAAATTCGGTCATGGGGCTTGGGATATGGGAGGGTTAAGGTTATTTCGTGAGTTCGCGCATCTTTTCGAGCGAGATCTTCTTCTTCTCGACGGTCGCGGTGGAACGGATCCAGTTCAGGACGAGGTCGTCCTCGACCTTTTCGATGATGCGTTCGGCCTGCTGACGGTCGCCCAGCAGCTGCTCGGCATACTTGGTCAGATGCTCTTCGGGAACGTTCTGCATGCCGTACATCGCGAACTGGTAGGAAGCCATCGACATGGCCTGCTTCATCACATCGTCTTTCGAGACCTTCATATCCTGGTCCTTCATGATCCTGGTGCGGATCATGTTCCAGCGGAAGTCCTTGGCGAAGAGGTCGTATTCGGCCTCGATCTGCTCCATCGTGAACTTGTCCTCGTTGGCGGTCTTGATCCAGCGCTTCATGAAAGCGTCGGGCAGCTGGATGGCGGCCTTGTCGATGAGGTATTCCTTGGCGTCGATCATGAAGCGGTAGTCGCTCTCCTGGGCATATTCCGACTGGAGGCGCTCCTTGACCTTCTCGTCGAACGAAGCCTCGTCCTTGCAGTTGCCTTCGCCGAAGATCTGGTCGAAGGTGGCCTGGGTGAGCGGAGCGTCGACGAAGGTCTTGATATCATTGACCTTCATGGTCCACTCGGCGGGGAGGGTGTCGAGTTCTTCTTTCTTCACGTGGAACATCGCGGCGCGGTCTGCCTCGTTGGGGAAGCAGCGGACGATGTCGACCGTGCGGACGTCGTCTTTCTTCAGGCCGACGAATTCCTTCTTGACCTCTTCGGGCATGCTGCGGAGGGCGACGTAAGCGCCTTCGACTTTCTGCTCACCGCTCTGGAAATCGGCGATCACGAAGTCGTCTTCCTTCGAGGCTTCGGCGCTTTCGAGCTGGCCGAACTGCTTGAGCAGGCCGTGACGGTAGTCCTTGAGCGCTTCCTTGGTGACGGTCACGTTGTAGTAAGGGATCTTGTCGTCGGCCGAGACGGTGACGTTCACCTCGGGGGCGATGCCCAGGTCGAAATCGAAGGCGAAGGTGTCGGGGTCGTCCCAGTTGTTGTCGGACTGCTTCTCGCTCGGGAGGGGTTCGCCGAGGACGTTGAGTTTGTTGTCCTCGATAAATTTGTTGAGCGCGTCGGTGACCAGCGTGTTGACCACCTCGCCGAGGGCCTGGCCGCCGTGGATCTTCTCAATCAGCGACATCGGGGCCATCCCGCGGCGGAAGCCGCGGATCTCCGCGTTGCGGCGGAATTCGTTCAGTTTCTTCTTCCGGGGTTCGGCCCAGTCGTTCTTGTCGAGGGCGATGTTGACGGTCATGTTGAGGTCGTCAATCTGGTTCTTGGTAACTTTCATATGATTTTTGACTGTTTATAATCGGGAACATTCCGTATAAGGGGTGCAAAGTTATAAAAAAATTGACTATATTTGTAGGAATCAGTAAACAATCTCCGTATGAAACAATACATTGAACAAAACAAGGACCGCTTTTTCGAAGAGTTGTTCTCCCTGCTCAGAATTCCATCGATCAGTTCCGAATCCGCCCACAAGGACGATATGTACCGCTGCGCCGACCGGCTGGTCGCCCTGCTCAAGGAAGCCGGCGCCGACCATGCCGCCGTCTACCCGACCACGGGCCACCCGGTCGTCTTCGCCGAGAAGCGTTTCGACCCCGCTGCCCCCACGATCCTGGTGTACGGCCACTACGACGTGATGCCGGTCGATCCGCTGAGTCTGTGGAAGTCCAATCCCTTCGAGCCCGAGATCCGCGACGGCGCCATCTACGCACGCGGCGCCAACGACGACAAGGGCCAGACCTTCATGCACATCAAGGCCTTCGAATACCTGGTGCGCGAGGGCAAGCTCCGCCACAATATCAAGTTCATTTTCGAAGGGGAAGAGGAAATGGGTTCCGAAGCGCTCTCCAAATGGATCAAGACGCACAAGAAGTTGCTCGCCTGCGACATCATCCTCGTCTCGGACACCACCATGCTCAACGAGAAGATCCCTTCCATCAACTGCGGCATGCGCGGCATCTGCTATATGGAAGTCAAGGTCACCGGCCCCAACAAGGACCTGCACTCCGGTCACTACGGCGGCGGCGTCTTCAACCCCATCAACACGCTCTGCAAGATGATCGCCTCACTCATCGATGAGGACGGGCACATCACGGTCAAGGGCTTCTACGACGACGTGGTCGAACTCAGCCGCAAAGACCGCAGGATGCTGGGCCGCGCCCCTTACAACGCCAAGGAATATATGGCCGGCATCGGCGTGAAGGCGCTCACCGGCGAGAAGGGATACACGACGCTCGAGCGCGTGGGCATCCGCCCCTGCCTCGACGTCAACGGCATCTGGGGCGGCTACACCGGCGAAGGCTCCAAGACGGTCATCCCCAGCGAAGCCCACGCCAAGATCTCGATGCGTCTGGTCCCGAACCAGGATTCGAAGACCATCGCCAAGCTGTTCGCCAAGCACTTCAAAGCCATCGCGCCGAAGGGCGTGACGGTCGAAGTGGAAGAGAAGCACGGCGGCGACGGCTTCCTGATTCCGATCTCCTCGAAGGCCTACAAGGCAGCCGCCCGCGCCGTGGGCGAAGTCTACGGCATCGAACCCGTGCCCAGCCGCGGTGGCGGCAGCATCGCCATCCTGGCCGAAATGCAGCGCGCCCTCCACGCCGACCCGCTCCTGATGGGCTTCGGCCTCGAACGCGACTTCATCCACTCCCCCAACGAAAGCTACCTCATCTCCCAGCTCTTCAAAGGCATGGAGTCGATCGCGAAGTTCTATCAGTATTTTTAAAATCATGTTTGTACGCAGGCAGATCAACAAGTCGGGATCGATCAGCATATCGGTCGTGGACAAGAGCCGCGGGCGGTACGAAGTGGTCAAGTCGTTCGGCACCGTGAAGACGGCGGCGGAGGCCGACCTTCTCGAGAACCGTGCGCGAGAGTTCGTCCGCGAGCAGACGGGCGAGCCCGAAACGCTTTTCGGAGGAATGGACGAAGCGCAGCTTCGGGAATACGCCGCCTCGCTCGACCAGGGACGCATCGAACTGGCAGGGCCCGAACTCATCTACGGCACATTGTTCGACCGGCTGGGGCTGGGCGAAGGCCATCCGGAGCTGTTCCGGCACATGGTCCTCTGCCGGCTTTTCAATCCAGGCAGCAAACTGCGTACAATCGGTTATCTGAAACGTTATCTGGACAAAGCGTGCGAACCGGAGGCGCTTTATGCGCAGGTCGATGATCTATATCTGACCGACCTTCGTTTCTCGCCCACGGTACCCACCAGCGCCCAACTGCTGGCCACACCACTATCCCGCACGTATCTCTGTTTGCTTAGCGACGCAGACGGCAGCCCCGTAGCCGCCCGTCTGTTGGACCGAAAAGGCCGGGCCGGCGCCCGATGGGACAAATCCATCCAGCGCCTGGCCCGGAAATACGGGGCCGAAGAACCCGTTGAAGTCCTCCGTAACCCGGACCGTTCCCGCACGATGGCCGCCGTCCTTCGGCTGAGCAAGAAAGACCTGGACTTCAAGCCCCAACTCCGGCGAAAGAAGGGACGCGTCGAAGGCCATCTGTGCATCTGTCTGACGGCCTATGCCGTCCAGTTCGGCCTGGAACGCCTGCTCGCCGCTACCGGCATCACCCTCCCCCAGGTCCGCGAAGCCGCCCGCACCCTCTTCCGCCTGAACTACATCTCCCCCTACACCCGCCGCCCCAAATCCGTCCTGGTCCAAATGACCCCCCTCCAAAAACAACTCTTCGACCTCGTCCACTAGCAGTTGTTTTTGTTCATTTTTCGCTCCATTCCGCTCTGGTTTTTCGGCCAACTCGTGTTTGCTGGCAAGGTCCCCTTCCTCAAATGAGACCTTGCCCACGGGAGGATTATTTCGCCAAACTGGCGCAAAGGCACCCCTGTCTGAGGGGCGCGAGGGGCAGATTATTCAAAAATGTTTGGCGGCTGGGGGCGAAATCGGGGGTCGGAGCAAGATTGGCGGGCTTTCAAGCTTTGTGAGGGCGATCGGTTTGCGGCTATTTGGCGGTTTTCTCCCGTCAGGACGCTGAGCGCCAGTGATGGTTATGATAAATCTATCCCTTTCTCCGAGAGCAGGCGGGTGAGTTCGGAGAGGGTGGAGGGGCCGAGGGCGGGGAGCATGGGGAGGTGGCGGTGGTTGTAGCCGGAGAGCTCGCGGAGGTCGGTGAAGCCGTTGCGAAGAAGGGCGGCGTGGAGCCGCCGGGAGATGATCCCTTGCTCGAACAGTACCTGGACGGAAGTAGTTTCCTGCATAAAAAAGTGTGGGCCATTGTTGTCTTTCCCGCCGAACTGGGCTCTGGACTGCCTCGAGGGTCGGGTCGGACGAACGACTCACACTTTGCTATGGCGTGGCCCGTGGGGCCGACGGATAGCCAGCGCAAGCAGTTCGCTATTTCCGCACCTCGATGGTGAATTGTCCAGATTCAGTCCGGGCAGAAACAAGCTGAACGCTTTCTGTATGTGTCCCGAAGGACTTTACAAAGGTAGCGATAAAGTTTTTATTTTCTTGTAAAAGATTTTGCCTTTTCGCGGGCCCGGTCCGGGAAAGAAGCGCTTACTTTGCATCGGCGAAGTACCCCTTCATTTCCCCGGACTGGGATTCGGACTGCCTCGATCGGGGAGCAGTGCCTGCAGCGGAAAGGCTGGAGGCACTGTTTTTTTACTATCTTTGTAGGATATGACAGTCAATCCAGCACTCAAGGCCTATGTCGAGGCGGAGATCCTCCCCCGCTACACCCATTTCGACAAGGCGCACCAGCTCGACCATATCGAGACGGTGATCCGCCAGAGCGCGGCCCTCTACGACATGCTGTCGGCGCAGGGCATCGCCCTTGACCCCGACATGGTCTATACCATCGCCGCCTACCACGACCTGGGCATCGTGAACGGCCGCGAAAACCACCACACCGATTCGGGCAAGATCCTGATGGCCGACCCCGAACTCAAGAAGTATTTCACGGAAGGACAGCTCCTTACGATGAAAGAAGCGGTCGAAGACCATCGCGCCTCATCGAAAGACGAACCCCGTTCCATCTACGGACGGATCGTCGCCGAAGCCGACCGCCAGATCGACCCGCGCACCATCATCGTACGCACCCTTCAGTACGGGCTGGAACACTATCCCGAACTCGACAAAGCCGGCCATTTCGCCCGCGCCGAAGCCCACCTCCACGAAAAATACGGCGAAGGCGGCTACCTCAGACTCTGGTTCCCCGAATCAGAAAACGCCCGCAAACTCGCCGAGCTCCGCCGGCTGATCGCCGACCGACCCGCCCTCCACAAACTCCTGGAAGAGATCTGGAACCAAGAAGCGTAAGCGCCGCCCTTTCCGCTTGCAGCTTACGCCTCCCCCTCCCTCCGCCACTCTCCCTTCCGCTGCAATGTACGCAATTGACTATCAGGCAATTGCAGAAGTTGACCCCCTCAGAAAAAGACCCTATCAGGTTGCATAAAGTGCTGATTATCTGCTGCGTACATTGCAGCGGAAAATGGGGAAGCGGCGGAAGGGAGCGGAAGGAGGGGGCTGAGCCTTATTCCTGATCCTTCTCGTCGCTGTCGCCGGAGTGGATAAGGGCGAGGATGAAGCTGACGAGCATCGCCACGAGACCGATGCCGAGGAGGATGAGAAGGATGAGGAAGAAGGTTTGCATGGCGGGATTATCCTTTGAAGATAGCGATGACGAGGACCAGCACGCTGAGCAGGAGAATCATCAGACCATAGATGATGCCATAACCCAAGCCGGTGTGAAAGGCCCGCCAGAAGCTTTTCTTCCAGGAGATGCCCAGCCATTGGCGGTAATCGACGACCAGCAGGAAAAACATCAGGAAGACACTGACGGAGGTGCTCCTGCCCCAAGTAAGCAGCAGGGCGAACATCATGAAGAAACTGAACTGGCACAGCACATAGGCGGAGGCTGCGGCGCAGGCCGAACGGCCCAGCCGGTATCGTCGCAGCGAGAAGAGCATAGCCAGCCAGAGGAACAGGAACTCGGTGAGGAACAGCGGGATACCCTGACTCCTGAGCGTTGACTCCAGTGCAGCGATTGCGGCTTCGTGCCGCGTATCGACAAGTTCAGGATGCTGGTCCAGATGCAGAAAGAGATAGCCATCCCGCACAATCTTCAAAACGTTCAGGGAGAAGTGGGCGGCCAATGAATCCTGACCCCCTTTTACCGTAAGATCGGATTCCTCGCTGCCAATCATAATAGGCAGTTCGTCCTTATGCTGGATCGGCTGCAGGACGGCCGAAGCCAGTGCAAAGAAAGCATAGAAAACGATCAGTGCCGTCAGCGGGGCAAGATAGCGCTCGTGCTGGCCATTGATGTAGTCGCGGATCATATAGCCGGGGCGCAGCAGCAGATGATGGAAGGTGCGTTTGGCGTCTTCGTTCAGAAACGGGATGCTGTCGAAGGCACCCTTGTAGAAATCTCCGGAGCCTTTCTTCGCCCGGGTCTTCCTTTTACTTTCTTTCCGGGGCTTTTCCCAGGGATTGAAACCCGCATGCTGCCAGATGGAAAATGCACGCAGCCGCACCTCGAAATCATGCTTTCGCCTTTCCGGGGATCCACTGGTTTTCTGAACAGCTTTCATGTCGCAGGATAATGTGGGGCAAAGTTACGAAAACTCCTTCCAATTGGAGCAGAATCGGGCCGGGAATGATGAAGCGGGGTTTTTACTATCTTTGCGGGAGATTCCCGGTCAAGCCGGGAATGACGAAGTATGAAGACATTGTTGCAGTTGTTCTGGGCTTTTTTCAAGATCGGGGCGTTTACCTTCGGGAGCGGGTATGCCATGATCCCGATGATCGAGAAGGAAGTGGTGGACCGGCGGAAGTGGTTCGAAAAGGACGAGTTTTACGACCAGTTCGCCCTGGCCTCGTCGGCGCCCGGCCCTTTCGCCCTCAACACGGCCGTCTTCGTCGGCTACAAAATCAAAGGCTGGTGGGGATCGCTCGCGGCCGTACTGGGTGCCGTGATTCCCTCGTTCGTCATCATCCTGGTCATCGCCATCTATCTGACTGAATTCAGCGACAACCGCTATGTGGTGGCGGCCTTCAAGGGCATCCGGCCGGCCGTTATCGCCTTGATTGCCGTTCCGTTCATCAATATGCTCAAACGGCTTCCTTGGTATTTCATGGTGCTGGGGTGCGCGGTCGCGGCCGTGATCTGCTACCTCGGGGTCTCCCCCATCTGGTTTATCCTGGTAGGCGCCATCATCGGCGTGGTGCTGTCCTTCTATGAGAAGCCGAAGATCGAAAAGAGAGGAGGTGCGGAATGATCTATCTCCAACTCTTCCTCTCCTATCTGAAGATCGGATTCTTCGGTTTCGGCGGCGGCTATGCGATGCTGTCGCTCATCCAGAACGAGATGGTGACGCGCCACGGCTGGATGACGGCCACCGAACTGGCCGACATCGTAGCCGTCTCGCAGATGACGCCAGGCCCGATCGCCATCAACTGCGCCACCTATGTGGGCTATACCGTTACCGGCAACGTCTGGGGCTCCCTGCTTACGACCCTGGCCGTCTGCCTGCCGCCCCTGACGCTGATGGTGCTGATCACCATCTTCTACAACAAGCTGAAGAGCAACCGCATCATGCAAAGTGCCATGAAGTGGATGAAACCCATGATCTGCGGCATGATCGGCGCCGCTGCGCTGCTCTTCGTCAACGGCACGACCTTCTTCGACTGGAAGAGCTACATCATCTTCGTCGTCTGCTTCCTCGCCACCTGGTTCAAGGTCGACTCGATCCTGATGATCTGCCTGTCGGCCGTCGCCGGCATCCTACTCTATGTCTAAACGGATAAAAACGTTTCAAAATGGCTGACAACTATCTGGAAAATAAATTCGAAGAATTCCGCAACAAGCCGGCGGCCAAAAAGCACACCGCTTCGCTCAGCACGCTGCTCCGCGGCAACCGCAGCTACCGCGGCTACGACAAATCATGCGTCGTGACCGAGGCGCAGCTGCGCCGCATCGTCGAAGTCTGCACCAAGGTCCCTTCCGGCCGCAACCAGCAGGTCCTCCGCTTCAAGCTGCTCACGCGCCAGACCGGGTCCGACCGGATGCAGGGCCTCTACAAGCTGGGCGGTGCGCTGCCCGAACTGCACCTTCCCTTCCCCGGCACTGAACCGGAGGCCTTCATCGTGATCTGCAGCACGGTGGAGCCCGACAAGTGGGTCCACATGGACGTGGGCATCGCCGCCCAGAGCATGCTGCTCAAGGCTGTGGAAATGGGCCTGGGCGGCATCTGCATCGGCGCCTTCAACAAACAGGCCGTAACCGACACATTCGCTCTTCCCTGCGAGCCCGTGCTCGTCCTGGCCATCGGCAAGCCTGCCGAACAGATCGAACTCGTGCCGGTCCACGCCGAAGAGCCCCTGAAATACTACCGCGAAAACGGCATTCACTACGTTCCCAAGATCGTCGCCAACGACCTCATCCTGTAACCGGACTTCATGCATCGTTTCCGCAGTTATGTCCTGCCCCTGGCCATCGTCCTCGGGCTTCTCTTCCACCACTCCCTGACGTACGTCCGGGAAGTGACGCCCTGGCTGATTTTCTCCATCCTTCTGCTCAACAACGTGGCAGTCGATATGAAGAAACTCAAAGTCACGATGCTGGATGTATGGATCATGCTGTTCCAGATCGTGGTCTCACTGGGCAGTTACTTCCTGTTCAAGGCGTTCGGCGCCAGCGAAGTGGTGGCCCAGGGCGTACTTGCGGGCGTACTCTGCCCGGTAGCCGCCTCCTCGGTGGTCATCGCCACGATACTCGGAGCTAACCGTGAGACGGTGACGACCTATACCATCGTGGGCAACCTGATGGTGTCGGTCGTGGCGCCCATCTACTTCTCTTTCATCGGAACACTGCAGGAGGTACCCTTCTTCGAGTCGATGTGGATGATTTTCCGCCGCGTGGCTCCGACCATCGCGCTGCCTTTCTTCGTGGCGCTCTTCCTGCAACGTTTCGCACCCCGTGTGAATGCCTTCCTGTGCCGCTACAAGGGCTTTTCTTTCTATCTATGGGCCCTGGCACTGACCATCACGCTCGGTCAGACCATCGATTTCATGTTCCTCAACGGGAAGGAAGAGAAAGCCAGCATCCTGATCCTGGGCATCGCCTCGATCGTCTATTGTGCCATCCAGTTCGCCGTCGGCAAATGGCTGGGCAGCAAGTATGGCGACCGCGTCGCAGGCGGACAGCTCCTGGGTCAGAAAAACAGTGCGATGGGCATTTGGATAGCAAACACCTATCTCCTCCCCCTGGCTTCGGTCTTCACGGCCCTGTACTCCATCTGGCAGAACCTGTTCAACAGCTGGCAGATGTGGCGCAAGGACCAGGAGACCTCCACAAGCCGGAAACCGGCCTAGAAATACTTCGTGATGTCGGCACCGGAGAAGGTGTCCATCTGATTGATCATCCGGACGGCCGAATCTACGATCGGCCAGGCGCAGATGGCACCGGTGCCCTCGCCCAGCCTGAGGCCCAGGCTGAGCAGCGGCTCGGCGCCGAGCGCATCGAGCAGCTTGCGATGGCCGGACTCGTCGCCGCAGTGGCCGAACACGGCATAATCCAGTACCGAGGGATAAAGCCGCGAAGCGGCCAGCATACAGCTGGTCATGATGAATCCGTCGACCAGGATCACCATCCCGAGTTCCGCGGCCTGCAGCATCGCGCCGACAGCCATCACCATCTCGAAACCACCGAACCAGCGGATGATGTCGCGCGGCGAACCGTCGCCAGAATAGTTAGCGACCGAACGGCTCAGGACGTCGAGCTTATGCCGTACACCCGCCTTGTCGAGGCCGCTGCCGGCTCCGACGCATTCCGCGAGCGGAATCCCCGTGAAATAAGACATCCATATCGACGAAGGAGAGGTGTTTCCGATACCCATCTCTCCGAAACTCAGCACGTTACTCCCCTCTTCAAAGCACTGGCGGACCACCTGGGCGCCGCCGGCGAGGCACTGCTCCATCTGTTCCGGCGTCATCGCCGGGCCGTGCAGGAAATTGCGGGTGCCGCGCGCGACTTTCAAGTCGATGATGCCGCGGTCGCGCGGCAGGTCGAAATCGACGCCTGCATCGACCACCTTGAGCGTGAAGCCGTGCTGGCGGCAGAGGAAATTGACGCCGCCCGTGCCGTGGGGATGCGTGAAGTGGCACACCTGCTGCCAGGTCACCTCCTTGGGCGCGATGCTCACCCCCTCCTCCACAATACCGTGGTCGCCGGCAAAGACGATGTTCTGGGGATGCCGCAGCGCGGGCGAAAGGGTCTGCTGGATCAGGCCGATCTGGAGCGCGAGGGTCTCGAGACGGCCGAGCGATCCTTTGGGTTTGGTGAGATTGTCGATTTTTTCCTGCAGGGCAGGACGGAGCGCCGGATTGGGCCGGGAGATATGGAATTCCATCTTATCCTTTGATTTTGACTGGGATGCCGCTCACCATCAGCACGACTTCGTCGGCCCTGGCTGCGACATACTGGTTCATCCAGCCTTGCAGGTCGGTGAACTTGCGCTGGATGGCGTTGTCGGAGGTGCCGCCCATTCCGATCTCGTTGGTCACGAAGAGGAAAGTGGCGTCCTGCGCCGTGAGGCGGTCGAACTCAGCTTTGAGCGCTGCGAGCGAGCGGTCGACGTCGCTCTCCAGGTCAAAGAAGAAATTGGTGGCCCAGAGCGTCATGCAGTCCACGACCACGACGCGGCCGGTCAGGTCGTGCCGGCTCAGCTGCTTTTCTTCCTCGATATTGGTCCATTGCGGACCGCGGCGCTCCTGGTGCCGCCGCACCCGCTCCCGGAACTCGTCGTCCCAGATGCGGGCCGTCGCCAGATAGACCGGCGCAGGCGAAAGCGCCAGCGCCAGCTTCTCAGCGTAGCTGCTTTTCCCCGAACGGGAACCTCCTGTGATCAGAATGATGCGTTTCATCCGATTGCAAAGGTAGCGATTATTCACTAATTTTGCAGCAGCAATGAGACTCCTGGCAGCTTTGACCTTCTTTACCCGGCTCCCTTTCTGGCGGATCCGGGAGATTCCCGCCGATCAGTTCAAGCGGGTCGTTCCGCTCTGGCCCGTCGCCGGCTGGCTGACGGGTTTCGTGACCGCCTTCGTCCTCTGGCTCTGCGGCAGCTTCCTCCCGCTCACGCTGGCCTGGATCCTGGCACTCCTGTCCCGCCTGCTGCTCACGGGCTGCCTGCACGAAGACGGCCTGGCCGACTTTATCGACGGATTCGGGGGCGGCACCTCGCGCGAACGGGTGCTGGGCATTATGAAGGACTCGCATATCGGAACGTATGGAGTCATCGGCCTGATCGTCTATTTCGCCCTGATGCTGCAACTGCCCGCCACGCTCTCGCGCGACACGCTCTGCCTGCTGGTCCTTTGCGGCGACTGCTGGTCGAAATGCTGCGCCGCCCAGCTCATCAATTTCCTCCCCTACGCCCGCACGGAAGAAACGGCCAAGAACAAGACGGTCTATGAGCGGATGACGCTGCCCGAGCTGCTGCTCTGCGCCTTCTTCGGGCTGGCACCTGCCTTCGTGATGGCATTCGCCCTCCACTGGCTGCCCGTCAGTTTCCTCTGGCTGCTGCTGGTTCCGCTCTGTGTGATGCTGCTGCTCGCGCTGCTGATGCGCCGCAAGATCCAAGGCTACACGGGCGACTGCTGCGGCGCCACTTTCCTCCTCTGCGAACTGCTGTTCTATCTGTCCGCAGTCCTGATGGTCCATTGCTGATGCTGGCAAAGGATTCCCGCGACGGGCCGTACAGGTTCCATCTCGTAGGAATATGAAATTTCGTATTTTTGTGCCATGGAAGTCATTCTAATCCGCCACACAGCCGTCGACGTGCCCACAGGCACCTGCTACGGGCAGACCGACGTACCGCTGAAGCCCACGTTCGAAGAAGAAGCCGCCGTCACGAAGGCAGCGCTGGAAAGTTGCGGGCCCATCGACTACGCCTACACCAGTCCCCTCTCCCGCTGCACGCGGCTGGCCGCTTTCTGCGGCTACGCCGATGCGGAGCGTGACCCACGCATCCTCGAACTCAATTTCGGTGAATGGGAGATGATGCTCTTCGACGACATTTCCGACCCCCATCTTCAGGAATGGTACGCCGACCACATCAACACGCCGGTCTCGGGCGGGGAGTCCTTCATGATGCAATACCTCCGGGTCAGCAACTTCCTCGACGAGCTGCGCACGAAACCCTGGCAGCGCGTCGCGGTCTTCGCCCACGGCGGCGTCCTGGTTTCGGCCCAGGTCTATGCCGGCCTGGTCACGGCCGAAGCGGCCTTCGCGGCCCTGCCGCCTTTCGGCGGCCTGGTCCGCATCACTCTGTAACAATCGGAAGCACCAGCGTCACGGATTCGCCGGGCTGCAGCAGACGGGTCTTGCCGAAGGCGCGCAGCAGCGGCGTCATGATCATCACGACCTCCTTGCCTGCCACGGAGCCGGTGTTTTTCACCGAAACGGTCACAGCGTTCCCGGCCACGACGGGTCCGCTGTGCTGGAAAGTGGTATAGGAAAGACCGTAACCGAAAGGATAGGACACCTCCGGCGTGCCGGACTTCTGAAAATAGCGGTATCCGACGTCGAGGCCTTCCGCATAATCCGTAAACCCGACATTCTCCACATCCTTTTCCTTGTCGCGCCCGGCCGTCATCGAGCCGCGCCCGACATAGTCATACGGGAAATGGGCGGATGAAGGGAGATCGAAATAGTCCACCGGGAAGGTGACCGGAAGCCGGCCGCTCGGACAGACGCGGCCGGACAAGATGCTGGCCAAAGCATCGCCGCCCTCCTGCCCCGGCTGCCAGGCCAGGACGATTGCGTCGGGCAGCTGCTTCCACGAAGCCGTCTCCACCACGCCGCCGACATTCAGGACCACGACGACCTTTTTCCCTTGTCCGTGAAAGACTTCGCAGACATCGGCAAGCATCTGCTTCTCCGTCTCGCTGAGCAGGAAATCGTCTTCCAGATGCCGGTCGCCTCCCTCGC
The DNA here is from genome assembly GCA_002361615.1 of Bacteroidales bacterium UBA3290. GTDB lineage: Bacteria > Bacteroidota > Bacteroidia > Bacteroidales > UBA932 > Cacconaster. Next base: position 27,333 of record DETK01000038.1, on the reverse strand, counting down.
CTGCCTGACGGGAAATCGTCACGACGGCGCAGTCGGCTTGCCCCGCGGCCGCTGTCACCACTTCGCGGGACAGCGGCATTTCCGGGATCGCGGGACTTCCCAGCATACCCGAAAGGAACTTCTTCCGCGGGCGGTTTTCCGCCATATAATCTTTGTAACGCGTCGAGAGGTCACGGCTGACAGCAAATCCCTCGTGAGTAAGACCTTCGTCGAGGTTGACGACATAAGGCCTGTGCACGTGGCCGGAACCCGTTCCACCAGCGAGCAGCGCATACGAGCCGTTCCCGAAAAGGGCGATCCGGGTTCCTGCTGCCAGCGGTAGCGTTTCGGCGCGATTCTCCAGGAGCACAATCCCCTCTTCCGCCGCTTCCCGGGCAATGTCGGCGTGGGCTTTCAGATCGGGCGCATTGGTGGGCTTGTGTCCTTTGAACGTCGGGGTTTTGACAACCAGTTCCAGGACCCGCCGGACGCAGACGTCCAGTGCCGCTTCCGAGAGTTCGCCTCTCCTCACTTTCCGGACCAGTTCGCGGATCTGCGATTTCACGCCCGGCTCCATCAGGTCGCAGCCCGCCTCGATCTGGGCGGCCGTGTTGCGCCGTCCCGTCCAGTCGGTCATCACCAGCCCTTCGAAGCCCCAGTCGTCGCGCAGGACTTCCGTCAGCAGCCACTTGTCTTCCTGCGTATGGATGCCGTTGAGCCGGTTGTAGGAAGCCATCACCGTCCAGGGCTGCGCTTCGCGGACCGCATATTCGAAATTCTTGAGATAGAGCGTCTTAAGCGTCTCTTTATCGACCCGGGCATCGTTCCAGAAACGGTTGGTCTCCTGATTGTTGACGGCGAAATGCTTGACGCACGCGCCCACGCCCTGCGCCTGGATGCCGCGCACATAAGCCGCGGCGATCCGCCCGCTGAGCAGCGGATCTTCCGAATAATACTCGAAATTCCGTCCGCAAAGTGGATTGCGCTGGAGATTCATACCCGGAGCCAGCATCACATCGACGCCGTATGCGAGCGCTTCCTCGCCGATGGCGCCGCCGACCTTCTCCACCAACTGGGGATTCCAGGTGCTGGAAAGCAGCGAACCGATCGGGAATCCCGTACAGTAGAAGGTCTGGTCGGTCCGCTTCCGCTTCGGTTCGATGCGCACGCCGGCAGGGCCGTCGCTCAGGATGATGGACGGAATGCCGAGCCGGGGTACGGCCCGGGTCATACCGGCCGCACCGGGAACCGGGACCTTGAAGCCGAAGGTGCCGGCGAGCATGCTTTTATAGCCGGCTCCCACCACAAGCGAGGCTTTCTCCTTCAGAGTCAGCTGCGACAGGACTTCGTCGATATTGTCCGGGCGCAGGGTAACGGACTGCGCCACGGAAGAAAGGCTGGTGAGCATAAGGGCGGAAAGGAGGATTATCTTTTTCATCCGTTTCGATATCAGGTCGTAAGGATCTGGGCGGCAGCGTTTTTCGTATCCACCTTCTCGATGATGCGCTCCAGGATGCCGTTCTCGTCGAAGATGAAGGTGCGGCGCAGCGTGCCCATCGTGGTCTTGCCGTACATCTTCTTCTCGCCCCAGGCGCCGAAGTCCTGCAGCATCTGGGTGCTCGTATCGGCCAGGAGGCGGAAAGGCAGCTCGTAGCGGGCCCGGAAGCCCGAGTGGGACTTCGCGCTGTCCTTGCTCACGCCGACCACGTTGTAGCCGGCAGCCGTCAGTTCGGAGTAATTGTCCCGGAACGAACACGCTTCGGCCGTACAGCCCGACGTGTTGTCTTTCGGATAGAAATAGACGATGGTCTTGCGACCCTTGCCGATGAAGTCTTCCGACTTCACCATCTGCCCGTCCTGGTCCATGACCTCGAAGGACGGCATTTTGTCACCGATTTTGAGCATTGTTTTGGGATATTATGGTTCCGTTTTCGTCGAGGAGGAGGATGGTGAGAGATGCCCGGTCGGGGCCGGGCATGACGGCGGTGGGGTACACCGTTGTACAGACGGCGGCGCAGCGGGAGAGGATGGCTGCAAAGAACAGGCGGGCGTCGTCGGGCGGCAGGGCCGTCCAGAGTTCGCGGGCCAGGGTGAGGCGGTCGATGGTTTCGGCGGCGGCCGGCGTACAGCCGGCCGAGGCGGCCACTTCCTTCAGGAACGCCTTGTTCATGACCACGTTCTTGCTATGGGTGTCAAGATGGCCTTCGGCCAGCTTGACAGCCTTGCCGAGCATGATGCCCATCACCACCCGGGGGACTTTCAGCTCGGCTGCAATCTTCAGGGTCTCACCGATGAAATTGCCGTAATGGACAAATGCCTGCGGCGGCAGGTCGGGATAGCGGGCCTTGAGAAAGGCTTCGCTCTTAGCCCCGGAATTGATGACCAGCATCGGCGCACCCACGGCCACAGCCACTTCGATTTCCTTCCGGATGGCATCCACGAAAGCTTCGTTCGAGAACGGCCGCACGATACCGGACGTACCGATGATCGAGATTCCGTCCACGATGCCCAGCTTGGGATTGAACGTTCGCCGGGCCAGTTCGCGGCCGCCCGGCACCGAAATCGTCACGTCGAGGCCGCCTTCGTAAAGGGCCGACAGGTTCTGCTCCATCATCTGCCGCGGCACACGGTTGATGGCCGGTCCGCCGATCGGCAGCCCGAGTCCCGGCAGCGTAACGCGCCCGACACCCTCCCCTTGCAGGAAATGGATTCCGGGCTCATCGCTGAACGCAACCGTGGCGACAATCTCCTGCCCACTCGTCACATCGGGATCATCTCCGGCATCCTTGACGACGGTCGCCGTTGCTGCATCCGCTTGACGAAGAGGCTCACCTAAGCGCGTCAGAACCTTTTCGACGCCAGCGGGGGCGCTTGGCATCGAAAGAACCTGCCGCTCCACCAGGCCTGCGCACGCCTCTTCGTCAAGCGGATGCAGCAAACGGCACGATGACACAGGTAATCTCAGGCATTCGCCATCGGGGAACAGGACTTCGACGGAATCGCCGACGGGCTTTCCCAGTAGAGTGAGCAGCGCGGCTTTGGAGGCGGCGGTGGCGCAGGCGCCGGTGGTGAAGCCGCTGCGCAGCGGGAAGAAGCCCGGTACGAGCCGCTCGATGGCCTTGCGCAGGCCGTGTTCGCCCGTCACTACTTCGAAACCGACGGGCAGCGGCGGACGGCGGACAGCATAGACAGGAATGCCGGCAGCCTGCGCCGCCTCGACTTTCTGCGGGAAACCGCCCGATTCGCCGCTCTCCTTCGTCAGGATCGCCTGCGGCTGAAGCCGGGCGATCAGAGAGGCGTCATCTTCTTCTTCGTAATAGACAAGCCGTTCCGGCGGGAACCCTTGCTGACGGGCTTTCGCCAGCGATTCCTCGCGCCGGAGGATGCGGAACCAGCAGTCGTGCCGCTCCCAATACGGGCGCAATTTCCCGATGGTCTGCACGCCCGTGAGCGCCAGAAGACGGGTGATGCCGTCGGATTCCAGCAACCGGACAGCCTCCGCATAATCGGTACACCAGTGTATGGAAGTATCTTCGCCCACATATGTGCGCTCGACCCGTACAACGGGCAGGTCGAGCGACTCAGCGACAGCGGCCACAGTCTGATGCAAGACCTCGGCGAAGGGATGCGCGGCATCGACCAACAGCCGGATGCCGTGTTCCGTGCAGAAGGAGGCCATCGCGGCTTCGTCGAGGGCGCCGGTCACGTGGGTGCCGTGCTTGCACTCGATTTGCTGCAGGTCGCCGCGGGTCGAGTACCAATAGGGCGAGCCCGCCGCGTCGGCCACCCGGACCGCCAGCCTTCCTTCCGTCGTTCCGCCGAGAATCAGGATCATGGCCGGAACAGATGTTTGAATTCGTGGGCATAGAGCCGCGAGAGGCCCTCGCGGTTGCCGATGGCATCGCCCACAACCAGCAAGGTCGTAAGCGTCAGATTGTTTTCGCGAACGATCCGAGCCAGGTCGCACAGCTGGCCGCGATAGATGCGTTCCTCTTTCCAGGTCAGCTTGTAGCAGGCTGCCACGGGCGTCTCGGGCGGATAGGCCTGCAGGAGTTCGGCCTGCACCTCCTCCACGATGGCCGCGCTCAGATAGATGCACATCGTGCTCTGCGACTGGGCAAGCTTGTGCAGCTGTTCGCGCTCGGGCATCGGCGTGCGGCCTTCGCCGCGCGTGAGGATGATGGTCTGAACTTTTTCGGGGATCGTAAACTGGGAGCGGAGCGCCGCGGCAGCGGCCTGGAAGGCCGAGATGCCCGGCGTGATATGATAGTGCATCCCGTAGCGGTCGAAAAAGGCCATCTGTTCCTGGATAGCACCGTAGATGCAAGGATCGCCCGTGTGCAGACGCACCACCAGCAAACCCTTGTCGTAGAATTCTTTCATCAGGGCGAACTGTTCCTCCAGATCCATCGAGGCGGAGCTGCGCACCGTACAGCCGGGCTTGGCATAATGTGTCAGTTCGACCGGTACCAGGCTGCCTGCATAGAGGATCAGGTCCGCCGTTTCGAGGAAACGTTTGCCGCGTACCGAAACGAGTTCCGGATCGCCGGGACCCGCCCCCACGATCTCGATATGGCCGGAGCGGAGCGACGCGGCATCCTGCGCCAGGGCAAAGGTGAAGTCATTGCCTTCCGTCTGTTTTCCTTTCTGCTTCTCAATCAGCAGCGGACCGCCGTGGGCGCTTTCGAGCGCGGCCGCTTCGGCCACGCCGGCGCTCCCGGTGGCCGCGAGCGCCTTCTCCGAAGGATTCGGGACGTCGATGGCGGCGAGCGTTTCAGCGGAATAGATTTCCGTGTGCGCCTGCGGCCAGCGGGCCAGCAAGGCTTGCAGCAGCGGCTCGTCTTTCTTCAATTCGATGGTACCGACCGAAGCGATCGATTGGGGCGACAGGCCTTCTTCCAAGAGTTTAGCCTCGATGGCCTCGGGGATCCCAGCCGGATCACATTGCCGGCGGCAGCCGAAGCCCAGATGCAGCACGGGCGGGCGGAAAGCCAGCACCGGGAGATCGCCTGCTACTGTGAGCGGATTGAGATTCCCGGTCAAGCCGGGCATGACGCCTTTCAGGAGATAGGGCGTCACGGCGATCAGCAGGCCGAAGTCCTTCAGATCCAGGTCTTCCCGTCGATAAAAGATCTGTACGTGCTCCGGCTTTGTGCGCTCCAGCGCATCCGTACCGGCGTCGCGCACTTCGAGCAGCAGCGCAGTCGGCTGATGCTGAACGAAGGCGAAGACGGCGCGGTTCATCTGCGCAGGCGTCGCTTCGGTCTGCCAGCCATACTGGCGGCCGAGGGTATCGAGGGCCCAGAGGCCTTCGTTGTCACTCTGGGTGGTGACGATGGCCTCGGCGGAGATGGCGGCGGCGAGGCGGCGGGCCAACTCATTGGCACCGCCGACGTGGCCCGACACCACCGGAACGACAAACTTTCCGGTACTGTCGATACAGACAACCGCCGGGTCCTGATATTTATTCTTCAAAGCCGGTGCGATACTCCGCACGCAAATCCCCATCGCTCCTATGAAAACCACCGCCTCGAATTCCTCCCAATGCTCCTTCAAAAACGGCGCATACGGCCCGACAGCCGTACACCCGTCCACCTCGTTCTTCGTGTAAATCCCTACGTATTGCCCGTCATTTCCGGCCTGACCGGGAATCTGCGTTTCGTCATTCACTCCCTCCGGTCGTGGCTCTCGCTTCGCTCGGGTCCCGGCTTGACCGGGAATCTGCATCCCGCCGTTCCCGGCTTGTAATACCCGTTGAACGTTTCTTGCCAGCGGCAGTGACGATTCTGAAACTAGTATAATGGCGATCTGTTTCATTCAGCTTTGAGGATGGTGATGGGGTTGAACTGGTTGACGGCGACGCGCATTTCGCCGGTGATGCGGCGGCCCAGGGCGGCGATGCCGTCGCGGAAGAGTTGCTGGCTCTGTTCGCTCACGGCGTTGAAGACGATCACGCCGCCCGGGAGCAGCACCGGGTCGAGGCGTCGGAGCATCGCTTCGAGGCGGCCGCCATGGCCGCCGATGAAGACGGCATCCGGCGCCGGCAGCGCGCTGAGATCGGCCTCCAGGAAGTCGCCGATGTGGACGTCGATGCCGGGAGCGCCGAACTTGCGGGCATTGGCTTCCATCAACGCGCGGCCCGCTTCTCGGATCTCAAACGAAGTAATCTGCAGATGCGGAAATTGCAGACGCGCTTCAATCGACACGGAGCCCGTGCAGAAGCCTACGTCCCAGAAAGACTTGCGGCGGGAAAGGTCCAACTGGCTGAGGGTCAGCAGCCGGAAAGGCATCTTGGTAATCATGTTCACCCGCCCGTCGAGCAGTTCGAAGTCCTTCTCGGGCAAGCCGAAAGGATGGGTCCGAAGGCGGGTCTGCTCGAGGATCAGACAGTTCGGGAAAGTATATTCCGCCGAAGCGGCCTCCTCCAGCGAAGCAAAAGAACGGACCCGTTCGGCATCCCGATTACCCAGGCACTCCCCCACTGTCATCCGATAGTTGTCATAACCGTAGTCGAGCATCCGGCGCGCGATCAGCGCCGGGGTCTTCGACCGGTCGGTCAGGGCGCCGATCAGGCGCTGGCCCTGGATAAGGGCCCGGTCGAAGGCAGCCCAGGGACGGCCTGTGAGCGAAACCGTACACAGATCGGCATAGGGAAGCTCCATCCTGTGCGCCAGCATCTGCAATGAGTTGAAGGAGGGAAAGACCGTCATTTCCGCCTCGGGAAACTCCCGGCGAAGAGTATTGGCAATACCGAAGAAGAGCGGGTCGCCGGAGGCGAAGACCACCACTTCGGGATGACCTTCGTATTGTTGAAAGACCGCTTCCAGCGGCACCGTAATATCAATCCACTGAGCCCCTTCGGGCAGCAGCGAGGCGACGATTTCGTGATGGCGTTTTCCGCCCGAGAAGACGCGGCCTGCCGCGATGGCATCACGCACCTGCGGCGGGAACCAGACCTCCCGCTCGTCCGTCATTCCGATGACGGTAAAGTGCCGGCCGCCGCCGCGGCGTTTTCCATCGCTACACATCGCGTCCGGGTTTAAGTTGTTCGGCGTCATTGTAACAGAGAATCGAATTGACCAGCGTGGCGGCCAGATTGCTGCCTCCCTTCCGGCCCTCGACAATCAGTTTGGGAATCTGCCGGAACGGCTTGACCATATGCTTGCTTTCACGCACGTGGACGAAGCCCACCGGCGCGGCGATGATGCCCGCCGGGGCGGCCTTCCCCTTGCGGACAAGGTCGCAGAGTTCCATCAGCGCCGTCGGCGCATTGCCGAAAACGAAGAGCGCATCGGGATGTTCCTCAACGGCCAGCCGGATGCCGGCTTGCGTACGCGTAATCCCTTTTTCTGCAGCCATTTCCGCGACACGCGGATCAGCCAGATAGCACTTCACTTCCGCGCCGAGCCGCTGCAGGGCGCCTTTGCGGATGCCGGCTGCGGCCATCGTCACGTCTGTGACGATGGTCCGGATGCGACCTTCCGCAAAGCCTGCGTAAAGCGTCTCCACCGCACCTTCATCTACGTGGAGGATATTCTCCATATCGAAGTCGGCCGTCGTATGGATGGCGTGCAGCAACGGCCACTTGCGGCCCAGCGGAATGTCGGGATGACGGAGTTCCTTTTCGATGGTGCGGAAGCTCTCGATCATGATTTCCTGTCCGATACCTTTGGCACCCCGATCGTCCCGTTCCCGGTAGTAGCCGCGCGGGGTGATGAATTTTCCTTCGTGGATATACGATTGCGAATTGCCGATCAGCACCACGGTGAACATATCCACCTGCTCCGGATCGAACTCGCCCAGCGTCGTCAAAGTCACCTGCTGGTCATCGCGGCCCGCCTGACGGACGAAGCCCACCGGCGTTTCAGGGCTGCGATGCTGCAGGAAGATCTCCTGCAACCGATACAGCTGCCAATAGCGTCCGTTGCTCTTGGGATTATAGACCGCCGTAATGAAATCCGCCACGGCAGCTGCCCGGATGCGGCGCTCGATGGTCTCCCACGGCGTCATCAGATCGGAGAGCGAGATGATGCACAAATCGTGACCGATCGGCGCCCCGAGCAGCGAAGCCGCCTTCTGGAAGGCGCTGATACCCGGCAGCACTTCGATCTCGACATCGCTGCCTTTCTCACGTTTCATCTCCCAGATGAGCGGCGCCATCCCGTAGATGCCGGCATCGCCCGAGCTGACCACACACACCGTCTTTCCCGCCTCTGCCTGCTCGAATGCCTGCCGCGCCCGCTCCTTCTCCTTCAGCATCCCGGTATCGATGCAATCCGTCCCCGGCTGCAAGAAGGGTTCAATAAACTGGAAATAATACTTATAACCAATAATGACATCGGCCTCCCGGACCACCTCGAGCACCGCCGGCGTCACATCGCCCGCACTCCCCGGCCCGATCCCGGCCACAATAATCTTCGCTTTGCTCATATCCTACAAAGATAAGGAAAAACCCCGAATGTTATGACCCGCTTCCCGACCCAGCCGGGAATGAAGGGCGAAACCAGAAGAGGCGCGGCCGAAGGGGGTGAATGACGGGCGAAGCGGGAGAAGGCTCGGCCGAAGGGAGTGAATGACGGGCGAAGCCGGAGAAGGTGCGGCCGAAGGGAGGGAATGACGGGCGAAACCGGAGGAGGTGCGGCCGAAGGGAGGGAATGACGGGCGAAACCGGAAGAGGCGCGGCCGAAGGAGGTGAATGGCGGACGAAGCGAGAGGAGGCTGGCCGAAGGGAGTGAATGACGGGCGAAGCCGGAGGAGGTGCGGCCGAAGGAGGTGAATGGCGGA
>DETK01000038.1:0-18416 GCA_002361615.1 Bacteroidales bacterium UBA3290 | reverse complement strand
CTCGGCCGAAGGAGGTGAATGGCGGGCGAAGCCGGAGGAGGCTCGGCCAAAGGGAGTGAATGACGGGCGAAACCGGAAGAGGTGCGGCCGAAGGGAGTGAATGACGGGCGAAGCCGGCAAGGTCGAATTTTTGGGTTGAGACCTTGCCGGCGAAAAATGCGCTAGACAGCACGCTATCACCGATTGCACGGGCAAGGTCCCGGGCTTAAAATGAGACCTTGCCCGTTTGCCGGAGGGACCTTGCCCGTTTTTGCCCGCCACCTTGCCGGGCGGGCCAGCGGCCGGCCAGGTATGAAGGGCAGAAGCGGCCGGCCGAATGTTATGACCCGCTTCCCAGTCCAGCCGGGAATGACGGTTTTTCAACTTTTTCCGAATAATTTGGAAAACGGTTAATCTTTCATCGAGGTTTTTATTTGCATGTCACTTCATTTAGATTTGCGGGGTGGAAAGGGCAAACGGTTCCTTTATCCGGAAGGGCTTTTGTTTTACATTTAAGTAAAGTTTTGTATATTTGCCATGAAAAAGAAGACGACGTTGGAACTGGTTGAACAATCAGAAAAAGTGAGTTTGTACTCGATTAGTTTTGCGATGGACCGTAAAACAGAATTTGAATGCTTTCTCAACAAGTTTGAGAAAGAGGCATCGCTTAACAGGGACTATCAAAGAATCATTTATGCACTGTCCATCATATTAGAGAACGGCGCTTTGGAACGTTATTTCAGACCTGAAGGAAAACGGGATGATTCTTTGAATGCATTGCCGATTGAGAATAGCAGAATACGGCTGTTCTGCCTCCGGATTTCTGATGAAATACTCATCCTTGGGAATGGGGATTTCAAACATACAGCAACTTACGAGCAAGACACGAAATTATATGGGTATGCGCTCGACTTGCAAAGATTTGAAAAGCTTCTTCGAAAGGACATCGATGACGGAGTCGTATCCATCGAAGAAAGAGAACTGACCAACATAGAAGACAAAGATTACTGGATATGAAGCAAAATCCAATGTTTCACAAGCAACTTGAGCAAGTGTCACCGGCTGTCCGGCTGGAGATGGAATGGTCGCGTGCCCTCATTGACAGCATTGCCGAAATCTTGAAGCGCAAAGGAATGACGCAGAGAGAATTGGCAGAGAAGATCGGATGCAATGAAACCCAAATTACACGCTGGACACGAGGCTTTCCCAATTTCACGATTTCCTCGCTTGCGAAGCTTTCGGAAGCCCTGGGTGAGCCATTGATCCGAATAAATGATCCGCAAGGAACAGCCACAACGGAATAAGAGATTCCCGGTCAAGCCGGGAATGAAGGGCGAAGCGGGAAGAGGAGCGGCCGAAGGGAGTGAATGACGGGCGAAGCCGGAGGAGGCTCGGCCGAAGGAGATGAACGACGGACGGGCAAGGTCGAATTTTTGGGTTGAGACCTTGCCGGCGGAAAATGCGCTAGACAGCACGCTACCTTAGATTGAACGGGCAAGGTCCCGGGCTTAAAATGAGACCTTGCCCGTTTGACGGCGGGACCTTGTCCGTTTTTGCCCGCCACCTTGCCGGCCTGCCGAATGGTATGACCCGCTTCCCGACCCAGCCGGGAATGACGGGCGAAACCGGAAGGGGCTCGGCCGAAGGAGGTGTATGACGGGCGAAGCCGGAGGAGGTGCGGCCGAAGGGGGTGAATGACGGGCGAAGCCGGAGGAGGCTCGGCCGAAGGAGGTGAATGGCGGACGAAGCCGGAGGAGGTGCGGCCGAAGGAGGTGAATGGCGGACGAAGCCGGCAAGGTCGTATTATTGGGTTGAGACCTTGCCGGCGGAAAATGCGTCAGACAGCACTGTACCTTAGATTGAACGGGCAAGGTCCCGGGGTTAAAATGAGACCTTGTCCGTTTGCCGGAGAGACCTTGCCCGTTTGACGGCGGGACCTTGCCCGTTTTTGCCCGCCACCTTGCCGGGCGGGCCAGCAGCCGGCCCAGTATGAAGGGCAAAAGCGGCCGGCCCAGGTATGAAGGACAGAAGCGGCCGGCCGAATGTTATGACCCGCTTCCCAGTCCAGCCGGGAATGACGGTTTTTCAACTTTTTCCAACTTCTTTGGAAAACGGTTAATCTTTCATCGGAGTTTTTATTTGCAGGCAGTGGCGATTAGATTTGCAGAACGGTTTCAACAGAGACCGATTTGCAATATTCAACTTTTTCGTTTAATTTTGAGGAGGATTTTGTATGGCGACACGCTTGGAGGTACAACGATTTTTGAGGACATTCCATGCAAAATTGAAAGTGTTTGACATTCTGTTCAGGGACGATCGAGGGAAGAATCAGGAGGCACTATTCGATCTGGATATCACACCCGTTTATCGGGTAGAAATTATCAAAACTTTGGCTGTCACTGACTATTCGGCCGGCCCGATCGTCAGCGAGTTGGGCAAGAATACCGAACTATGGGTATTTGGCAAAGACGTCAAACAGAGAGAAGTTTATATCAAGATCAGTTTGGGTTTCCCGAACGAATCCGTCATTTGTATATTGTTTCATCTGGCGGAGCGTCCGATGGAATATCCCTTTAAAAATGAATACGACGATGAAGAGTCCGATTACCGGCAAGGAAATGACGGTCTGTCAAGAGACGAGGACTGCGAACTACCGTGGTGAGCGCTATGACTATACGGCCCACTACTACCTATGTGATGACAGTGGGGAACGATTTACCACGACGGCATCTGATACGGAAGACATGGAGCAGGTCTATCGCCAATACCGCGAGAGACACGGTATCCCTTCTCCTGAAGATATCAAGGCCATCCGCATGAAATACCGTGTATCTGCAGCTAAGATGTCACGCATTCTCGGGTTCGGCGCCAACCAGTACCGCCTCTACGAAGCCGGTGAAATGCCCTCGCTCTCGAACGCCCGCCTGATCACCCTGATTGCAGAAAAAGACAATTTCGAGAAACTGAAAACCCTCGAAGAAGATTCCCGGTCAAGCCGGGAATGACGGACGAAACCGGAAGTGGCGCGGCCGAAGGAGGTGAATGGCGGACGAAACCGGAAGAGGTGCGGCCGAAGGGGGTGAATGACGAGCGAAACCGGAAGAGGCGCGGCCGAAGGGGGTGAATGACGGGCGAAACCGGAAGAGGTGCGGCCGAAGGAGATGAACGACGGGCGAAACGGGAGGTGCGGCCGAAGGGGGTGAATGACGGGCGAAACCGGAAGAGGCGCGGCCGAAGGGGGTGAATGACGAGCGAAACCGGAAGAGGTGCGGCCGAAGGGGGTGAATGACGGGCGAAACCGGAAGAGGTGCGGCCGAAGAGGGTGAATGACGAGCAAAACGGGAGGCGCGGCCGAAGGGGTGAATGGCGGACGAAGCGGGAGGAGGCTCGGCCGAAGGGGGTGAATGACGGGCGAAACCGGCAAGGTCGAATTTTTGGGTTGAGACCTTGCCGGCGGAAAATGCGCTAGACAGCACGCTACCGTAGATTGCACGGGCAAGGTCCCGGGGCTGAAATGAGACCTTGCCCGTTTTTGCCCGCCACCTTGCCGGGCGGCCCAGCGGCCGGCCCGGTATGAAGGGCAAAAGCGGCCTGCCCGGTATGAAGGGCAAAAGCGGCCGGCCCGGTATGAAGGGCAAAAGCGGCCTGCCCAGTGTGAAGGGCAAAAGCGGCCTGCCCGTGTGAAGGGCAAAAGCGGCCTGGCCGGTATGAAGGGCAAAAGCGGCCGGCCCGGTATGAAGGGCAAAAGCGGCCTGCCCAGTGTGAAGGGCAAAAGCGGCCTGCCCAGTGTGAAGGGCAAAAGCGGCCTGCCCGTGTGAAGGGCAAAAGCGGCCTGGCCGTGTGAAGGGCAAAAGCGGCCTGGCCGGAGCGCCAGAAAGATGGCTAGAAGCGGGGCTGCTGGGGCTGGACCGCGGGGTAGACGGGGATGCGGCCGGGGTCGTTGGCGGCGCAGGCTGCTAGCCAGGCGACGATGGTGGCGTCGATGCGGAGGTCACTCAGCGAGAGACGCTCGTAGGTGTCCATGATCGTGTGGTAGGTGCGGCCGTATTCGAGTTCATCCTGGATGAACTGATAGGCCGGGAGGCCGACGCGGGTGAAGGTCTGGTGGTCGGTGCCGCCGGTGGTGCGGGGCGACAGGTACTGGAAGCCAAGCGGTTCAATGTATTTCATCCAGGCCTCGAAGAAGGGGGCGGCTGCGTCGTTGCGTTCCAGGTAGATGCCGCGGAAACGGCCCGAGCCGTTGTCCATATTCAGATAGAGGGCGAACTTGTCGAAGCCGGGCAACTTCTTCTGGTCCTTGTAGAGATACTGTTCCATATAGCCGCGCGAGCCGTAGAGGCCCTGCTCCTCACCGCCCCAGAGGGCCAGGCGGATGGTGCGCTTAGGCTTGAAGCCCAGCTCTTTGAGGATACGCATCGCTTCGATCATGACGATGCAGCCGGAGGCGTTGTCAGCGGCGCCGGTACCGCCGTGCCAGGAGTCGAAGTGGCCGCCGAGCAGCACGATCTCGTCCTTGAGCTTGGGATCGGTGCCGGGGATTTCCGCATAGATGTTGTGGACTTCCTTGTCATCGCTGAACTGGTTGATGAGTTCGAGTTCCATCTCGACTTTCTGGCCTTTCTCGATCAGGCGGACCATACGGGCGTGGTCTTCGATCGGCATCGCCAGTTCGGGGACCGGTTCGGGATCGCCCGCCTTGTAGTTGACGCCCGAGCTGCCGGGAACATTGAACGAACCGCTTGCGTTGACGATGCAGAGCGGCTTCTCCTTCGCATAGAACTCACTCATCATCTGGCGGAGTTCCATATAGGCGCGGTAGTCAAAGTTGTAGCGGCCGTAACGTCCGCCGCGCGGCGTAGCGCGATTGTCACTCAGCAGGGCCTCCAGTTCCTCTTCGGTGTAGCGCGAAGCCAGCGGCTCGAAGCGGATGTCATACGATTGCTCCGAGGGCATCAGCAGGATCTTGCCGGCCACCTTGCCGCGGTATTTTTCCAGATCTTCTTTCGACTTGACGTCGAAAACCATGCACTCGCCCTTCACCAGGCCGTCGGTGCTGCCCGACCAGGCCCTGGGGTTGACGGAGAAAGCGCAGTAGTACGGAGCGGTCATGGCCGCATAGGTCTTGACCACGTCCCAACCGCCGCGGGTGAATTCCATGGCGAAGGCGGCACGGGGATTCGAGAGGCCGAGCTCCTTCAGTTTGACGATCACGAGCGAATCGGCGCGGCGTTTCTGTTTGGAGGCCGTAAGACGCGATCCGGTCAGGTCGGTCAGATACTGGGCAATCTCCTCGATCTGGGAATGACTCAGGCCTTCCGCCTTGATGCGGGAAGCCCATTCAGGCGACTCTGAAACTTGCGCCTTGGCTGTGTTTCCGCCGAAAACGAAGGCGGCCAACACTACGAAGATGAACAGTTTTTTCATATCAGTAAAGATTAAACATTCCCAGAACGTTCCAATTTGGAGGCAAGATACGAAAAAAACGACGGGCACGTACATTTTTTTGGACGGTCACCCTTACTTTATTCGTATCTTTATGAAATCATACCAAAGCTTTCGATACCTATGGCAAAGATCTATGTTGCTTCCAGTTGGAGGAACCCCTTTTTTCCCGAGGTCGTCGCGTGCCTTCGCGAGGCCGGGCATCAAGTGTATGACTTCCGCAATCCGCCGCACGGCGGCAACGGATTCCGATGGACGGAGCTCGATGAGAACGCCCTGAACTGGAGCTTTGAACAATATAAGGAAGGCCTGCACCATCCCAAGGCCGAACGGCAGTTCCAGGCCGATATGGAAGCCCTGGATTTGGCCGACACCTGTGTCCTGGTCCTTCCTTCGGGCCGCAGCGCCCACACCGAAGCTGGCTGGATGGCCGGCGCCGGCAAGAAGGTCGTCGTCTATATCCCGAAGATGGAAGAGCCCGAACTGATGTACAAACTGTTCGACGGCGTTGTCGGCTCCCTCAAGGATCTGCTGGCCTCCCTTTAAACTTGCAAGAAATGATGAAACGTCTGTTCGTTTTCGCTTCCCTACTCTGCTGCCTGACGCTGTCGGCACAGCAAAGGGAATATATCTGGCCGGAAGGCCGTATCCCGGATGCACAACCCTTCCAGATTGCCGCAATGACCAATGAGGTCGAGGCACCGGGCTTCGATCCTGCCGCGTTCCGCAATCCCTATCTGGACTGGTTCCCCGCGCCCGATCCCGCCGTAAAGAAAGGGGTATGCATGATCCTCATCTCGGGCGGTTCCTATCAGAACTGCTGCGACGTGGGGCTCATCCAGTACTGGCAGGAAGAACTCACGAAGATCGGCATCCAGTGCGTGAACTTCGTGTACCGGACGCCGCGGCCGACGGGCCTTCCCATCTACCAGACGGCCTGGGAAGACGGTCAGCGGGCGGTGCGCCTCGTACGGAGCGAAGCGGAAATGCGCGGCTTCGATCCGGAGAAGATCGGTGTCATCTCGATGTCGGCCGGCTCCCATCTGGCCCTGCTGCTGGCCACGGGCTCCCAGACCCGGACCTATGACCCCGTGGACGAACTCGACCAGCTGCCCTGCCACATCAACTGGGCTATCGCCAACGCCCCGGCCTATGCGACCACGGACGGAGAAACCGGCATCCCAGCCACGCGGGACGGCTACGGTCCCGACGTGGCGCTGAGCGCCGTCTTCCCCTTCGACGAAAAGACCTGCCCCGTCAGCCTCCACCACGGCGAGCTCGATCCCTATTCTCCGAACGGTTCCACCCTGTTCTACAGACAATTGCGAAAGATGGGCATCCCGGCCGAGCTGCACCTGTATCCCTACAAGGGCCACGGCGCCTTCGGCCTCGAGCGCGGTATTGAATTCATGACGCAGATGGGATTCCTCGGACCGGTCGAACCCGAAGTCGCCATCATGGACCGATCGGTCGACAACATCCACAAAGTCTGGTACGACAAGGAAACCCTCTGGCCGGAAGGCAAGACCCCGGACTTCCGGGAAAACCAGTGCACCCCCTACCTCGAATGGTTCATTCCGAAAGAGCGCACGAGCGATGCCATCCAGATCATCTACTCCGGCGGATCCTACGAGGGAAACAGTCCGGACGGCTTCGAAGTGGCCCCGGCTCGCCGCTACCTGAACGACAAAGGCATTACCGTCGTCACGCTGAAATACCGTACCCCCAGACCCGAAGGGCTGGCCAAGCATACGACGGCTTGGCAAGACCTGCAGCGCGCCATCCGCGTGGTCCGGAGCGAAGCTGCCGCCCGCGGCCTCAACCCTGACAAGATCGGCATCATGGGATCGTCCGCGGGCGGCCATCTGACCCTGATGGGCGTCACTTCCTCGCGGCACCGGAGCTATCTCCCGATCGACGAGATAGACCAGCTCTCCTGCCGCGTCCAATGGGGCATCGGCATCTATCCGGCCTACGCCCTGACCGACGGACTGGACGACTTCAACACGACCGGCGGCAACGACGACTCCGCCGTCCTCGCCCCGGAATTCTCGTTCGATCCCGACACGGCACCGATGCTGATGATCCACGGCAACGCCGACCGCGACGCCCCGATGAACTCCGTGAAAGTGTGGGAAAAACTGCGGGCGATGGGCATCCCGGCCGAACTCCATACGCTCGCCACCCGCGATCACTGCTTCCAGCAATACGCCTCCCCCGGCACCGGCAGCTACACCTGGCTCGACCGCATCGCCGAGTTCCTCGCGCCCCTGCTCTAGGGCCGACGGCAGCGCAAGTGCTGAGCGCGATACTCCGCTGCGTCAGTATTCGCCCCAGTCGTCGTCCCAGTCTTTCTCCTGTTCCTCTTCCCAGTCGTCGTCGCGATCGTCTTCGGGTTCATGATCGACGGTCCAATGATCGTCGTCCGGATCCTTGGTATAATCCGACAACTCATCCCGCCAATCTTCTTTCTTCTTCGGCGGCCTTTTGCCAAACAAGAAATCCAGGAGTCCCATCACGAACTATTATGAACTTTGTCCGAACTCCCGCTGGAACGGGAGCAGATTGCCGTCGGGGTTGTGGCGGAGGCCGGTCTTGTAGCCGTCGAGGATGGCGAAGTCGATGAGGCGATAGCGGTTCTTGAACTCCTCCTCTTCGATGACCTGATGGAACAGTTTGGCGATGT
Organism: Bacteroidales bacterium UBA3290; assembly: GCA_002361615.1. Classification (GTDB taxonomy): domain Bacteria; phylum Bacteroidota; class Bacteroidia; order Bacteroidales; family UBA932; genus Cacconaster. Next base: position 10,309 of record DETK01000038.1, on the reverse strand, counting down.
GGGCCGGCGGATTGGCGAAGGCGCCGCAGCCCATCGCGGACAGGACCAGCGAATCGTGGCCGTGGTCGAGGCCGATGCGGAAGATGGTCCGCATCTTCTCGAGCGTAATCTTCGTTTCCTCAGGATACATCAGCCCGTCCATCCCGATGCGCGGACCGCTGAGCGCCGCTACGGAGATGACGGGGATATTGTACAGCTTTTCCTCATACTGCGACCCCGTGGACTCCGGCCCGCGGAAGAACGAGACGATACCGCTATACACGCCGCCGAAGCGCTCATCCATAGGATATTGCGCTTCCCTGTTCACGATGCCCAACGCCGAATAATGCCGCGCCCGGGAGCGCGAGAACTGATACAGAGACAAGATCAGATTGCTCCGCCGGCACAAATTTTCCTCCTGCGCACCCGACCCAAACTCCACGAGTCCTCCCGGCACATACAGATCCGCCAGATTGAGCATCGCCGGATTATACCCCGCATCGATCAACGTCTTCGCCGCCAGAACACAGTCACAGTCCTCTACGCGCACTTTCGTCACGACGGCCGTCGGCTGCCCGCCCGGCACGCTGAAAGGCTCCTTATACATCACCGCTGCCTTCATCACCTCCTCAACCGGAGGAAGTTCGACCTTTTGGCCGGAAGGAGCGACATACCCGCCCTGCTGCAGCACCCGCAGGGTATCATTGAAAATCTGGATTCGAAGAGGATGTTTGTCTATCATAACTCGCAAGCGTTTTTATTTCCTTATTTTGCAGCCACCGCGGCCCCTTTCTGGATCACCATCTCTAAAGAACCCTCTTCGAGGGAATTGTACGGATCATAATGGATATGGCTGCCTTCACATTCTTCCGCCAGGACCGTCAATTGTCGGGCCAGGGACAGAAGGCCTTCCCGATTGGCTGAAATCACGACGGTGTCTGATTCAACGGTCACCTGGACCATGAACCCGTCTTCCCATTCTATTGTCATAACAAGTAACGATACAGGGTTTATTCCGCCCGTTCGGCGGCCTGGATCAGTGCGACGTTGAGCTCTTCCAGCAGGGAAAGCTTGACGGAGGCGTTGTCCGTCACCGGTGTGTACCACGGCTGCGCCTCGAAATAGGTCTTCAGGTCCTTGGACTTGAAGGTATAGCCGTGGGCGGCCAGGATGGCGTTGCGTATCAGGCGCAGGAGCGGCTTGTCATAGCGGTGCAGGACGCCATTGAGCAGGGTGTGGCTCGCGAAATCGAAGCGGCTCCCCTCACCGACCCATTTCAGGTCGAAATAAGATACGGTCCGCTCGAACCAGGGCTCCCCCTCCTCCATCTTGACCTCGGTGAGCTGAAGGCCTTGCGGCGTCGGCACGGCTTCCACCTTTCCGACCAGATAAGGGCCCGACTGCCCGAAATCGAGCACACCGGTGACCATACCGTTGAAGGTGACCGGCTGCAGGGAAAGCGCTTTCCCGCCATACGTAGCCCGGTCGGGCCGGATCTGTACCGCCTTGCCGCTTTCAGTCACATAATCCCCGGCAATCAGCGCCATCCACTGCTCCACATTGAGAGTTTGAGCGTTCCAGACCTGCGTGGCCTGCAGCACGTCCATGATCCGGTTCTGCTTGTCGTAGAAGCAGATCACGTCCAGGCCGTCCTGCCGGATCCGGCGGGCGTAGGCGGCATCTTCAAACATATTCATCGCCCCGGACGGGCCGTCGGAGACTTCAAACAGATCCACCCCGCCCGTCGCAGGTGTCAGGACGAACTCGTGCTCCTCCCCTTCCGACATCGCATTCAGGCGGACGGAACCGTCTTCCGCCGGATGGGCATCATAGACGAGTGCGCCGCTGTACCAGAGGCTGCCCTCCGCGATGTCCTCCATCGGATTGAGCAGCGGCAGCACCTTGAGGACGATGTCGTTGTCGCCGATGACTTCCAGATACCTGTTGTCCGACCGGATGACATAGTTGACACGGCAGCCGAATTCAGCGCCGTATTTGGGCTCTTCGGCATTGCGGCTGGGTCGCAGCCTATAAACACCAGGCGTCGCTCCCCATTGCTCCAGGGTCAGTTCTTCATCCCCAAGAGCATCAGTCATATAAACGATCGTCCCCATCCGGATCTCCTGGACGGTATAGACGGCGAATCCATCAAAAAACCGGTCACCCACCCGGATGCCCTGGGCAAAGGCAAGGGTAAATGCGCTCAGCACGGATGCGAGCAGTGAGAGGATCATCTTTTTCATGACTGTAAAGTTAGTAAAAACTCCCGAACCGTTATCTTTTAAAGTTCCTGCTGTTGCCATACGCATTATTCATCATTTTTTTGTAGTTTTGTCAATAATGGAAAACCAGCTATCGAACGAACTATGTTGGAAAAATTAGACACCCTCGGGGCATACCTGCTGGCCGTGCTGATGGCCGGAACTTTCCTCTATTTTGTCATTGCCCACCAACTCGGCTTCAAATATGCCAAGAAACTCTTCGGTACCCGCCGGATCAAAGAGCAAAGCCAGGTGATTCCATTGGAAGGCAACTTGTTTGCAGCCTGCTATGTCCGGACAAACCAGCCGCGTATCTTCGACCTGCACATCCATCACGAGTTATCGGCTGCTTTCCTTTACCGCTGGTACAGCGAAGGAAAACTGAAGCTCGTGCAACAGAAGCCTGCATTTGAGACCGTCAACTATCTTTCCATCCAGAAAGACGCTGTCATCCGGGATCAGGAAGAAAACAGCTTGTACCAGAAATTCTGCGAAGCCTCCGGGAAAGACGGGCTGCTGGAAGTCGATGAAGTGTATCACTGGAGCTACAGCCATCCCGGAGATCTGTATGGCTTCAGCCCGGAAGATAAAGGACAGGAATGGTTAGAAGACCACGGAATGATGGAGCCCGTCAATCCGAAAGACAAGCTGACGAATCTGGGCGCCCGGATACGTCCCCTCACGCCAGCAGGTGCAGCGAAAGCCCGCGTCCTGGTTGAATTGCAAAACTTCCTGCAGGCCCAGGCAGAAGGCAAACCCAGTGGCCCGCTCGACACCAACTGGATTGACGATCTGCTATGCTATGGCCAGCTCTTCGGCATCGCCGACAAACTGGCTGAAAAGTGGCGTACGTCACTGACCGAAGAACAAACCATCGTCGTCGGACTTTGCCGTGACCTGGCACAGGCGTTCTTCAACGGAAACAACGAGGCCACCGATTAAGCGGATCTGCCGCACTTCGCAACCACCGCGATGGTTGCACTATTGCATAGCCAAAATCGCATCGTGCAATCTTCATGGTGCGGTTTTTTATTGGTTAATGAATACTTAAAACTCGAATTTTCCGCTCTCTTCCTTCATTTCATCGTACTTCTTCTTGTTGAGGCGGAAAAGCGAAGCGATTCGGCCGGGACGTTTCTTCGAGCTTGACCTGGATATTTCCTGGGAGGCAACGGACTGTTGAACAGGACATTCCATGTCCGCCATAAAAGCAGGCTCCGGCAGGGGACATTCCATTAAGATCGCTTCGGGTTCGTATTCCTTGTTTTGCGCTTCTTCCAAAATACCTGACGCCATAATCTTGCGTTGGAAGTTGCGGCGGTCAAATTTAACTCCTAGTATAATCTCGTAGAGGCGCTGAAGATCAGGGATGGTAAAAGTGTCATCCAAGAGTTCAAAGCCCACCGGCTCGAAATGGATATCCCTTCTGAGACGCTCCATTGCTGCATCCAGAATCTTGTGATGATCAAAAGCAAGAGAAGGGAGATCGTCAACTGAGAACCACGCTGCCTCATCGGCATCGTCCCCGCCAATGACATCTGCCGGGCGAACCAGGGCATACCACGCTATGGTTATTACACGCTCCCGCGGATCACGGTCTACGTCAGAGAAAACGCCCAATTCTCCGATGGCAGAAGCAACGAGTCCAGTCTCTTCCTGCAATTCGCGCATGGCACCTTCCCGGGCGGTCTCGTCGTTTTTCAGAAATCCACCGGGTAAAGCCCATTGCCCTTTGTACGGTTCGCCTCCACGCTTTACCAGCAGAACCTTCAGCTTCCTATCCTCATAAGTAAAGATGACGCAGTCCGTGGTTACTGCCATGTGCTCATACTTATACTGATAAGGGAATTGGGCACCTTCAACGTATGTGTAGTTTTTCTCCATAGCATTAGCAAAGATAGCGCATTTTGAAGGAATTTGCAAAATTTTGTGTCGATATGACACAAATTATTTGCACGGTTCGACAATATGTATTACATTTGCGTCGAAATGACACATTTAACACTTTAACATCTTACTATTATGGAAAAGGCAGCGCAAAAAACAAAGGTTTACAACGTGATCATCATGGATAGAAGCGGATCCATGTGGGACATTCAAAGACCTGCAATCCAGGGCTATAATGAGGTTCTTGGCGGAGTCAGGGCTGATGCGGAGAAATATGCTGACACGCAAGAACAGTACATCACATTGGTGCTGTTCGACAGCTCCTCTATCGATGATGTATACTGGAATGCAAATCCGTCCGAAGCCAAAATCCTTACTCCGGAGACATATGTTCCTGGAGCCTGCACTCCCCTTTATGATGCGATAGGTCGGACCCTGACAAAACTTGAGAAGGAACTTCAGAACGATCAGCGTCACTCTGTAGTCGTAACTATTATTACGGATGGACTTGAAAACAGCTCCAATGAGTATAGTCTTTCCGCTATACAATCATTAATCAAGCACCTGAAGGCAGAAGGATGGTCTTTCGCCTATATGGGAACAGACCATGACGTACAGGGAGTCACAATCAGCCTCTCAATTACCAACGTAATACAGTTCGAAAAGACAGAAGAGGAAACGCACGAAGTTTTTGTAAAAGAAAAACGCGCCCGCGAACGCTATTCCCGAAAAATGTGGGAATATGAACAGGCCATGCCGATGGCAAGCATCGAAGAAAGGAAGCGCTATCAGTCTCAAATCTCAGAAGAATACTATGATGAATCCGATTCGAACACTGCCTATGCCGGACGAGTTACTCCCGAAAAAGTGACGAATCTTGCTCCGAATGAAATCTTTGTTTTCGGTAGCAATGACCAAGGCATACACAAAGGTGGGGCAGCTTATTGGGCCTTGAAAAAATTTGGCGCACAGATGGGAGTTTCTTCTGGCTTGCAAGGAAGCTCGTACGCGATTCCCACGGTTGGAAACGGGATCGGACTTCAGGAGATTGCCGACTCTTTCCATACGTTTGTAGAGTTTGCAAAAGCACATCCGGAAAAGACTTTCCTGCTTACCGCCCTCGGCTGCGGACATGGCGGTTTTGAACCTGATTCCATCTCACACTATTTGGAAGAAGGAATCAATGTCTCAAACATTCACTATCCAATGGAGTTCTGGGCTGCGTTCGAGAAGCGTGGGCTCGTATAGAGACCTACTGAGATCGAGCCCGTATCTTTCGATAAGAATAGTCCAAGTCCTTGTTTGGTTATGCCAGCTGAGGCCAAAGGAGCCTCCATGCTGGTAAACCATTCAAGGACTGCTTCAGAGAGCTACCTCATCGCGTATCCATTTGTCGTTCAACTCTTCAAGTGTGAGGCGACCACACCATCGAAGAGTATTCACCAGCCAGACGTATTGTGAGAAAATAAGGGATGGTTTCATAAGTAGCTATTCATCTGTCAACGTTGCCGCAATCATATTCTTGATCTCGATGGGCTGGGCAAGAATCTTTTCCCCTGTCGTTGATACACCGGTTTCAAAGATTCTTTTCCAGAAGTTATATACTTGTTTTCCGCCAAAAATCGTTTTTGATAACTCTTTGTTCTTCCAGAGGGGAAGATTCGCAAGGTTGCTGATGAAATTCTCGATGTTAGTCCAAAGCTGGTCTGGGAATTCATCCTGGAAGAAATCATGCCGATTGGCAACTCGCTTACCCATGTTGGCGAAGTACATAGAAATCACGTCACTAATATAGCTTAGCCAAGCATAAATGATTTCTTCTTTCATCATGCGGTAGGCAGCAATATGATTCCAATCCAAACTTTCATCTCCTTGCTGGATTCTATTTTCGATACGATATGTTCCAACCTCAAAATCATACTTGCCGATCAATATCTTCTTGGCGATAATGTTCATCAGGCGAACAATTTGCTTTTTTTCCAAGTCTCTTGGATTCAGACCTTCCTCCAATTTGAAGTCAATCGGGGTATCAAGGGCATCTGGTGAAATGAAGAAAGAGTAGAAAGTCTTTTCAACTGTAGAATAAGACAGGGGTTTCTCCTTAGCTCTGCCGCCCATATCGATATAATCACGTAGCTTATTATCATCGCTATATGTAATACCATCTTTCACGGCATCAATAACATAGCGTTTCATCTCTCTCGATTCCCCCTTAAAGAAATTAATCAAAACTTTCTCAGAGAAAGAGAAATCGTCAGAAGCCCTGCCTGTCTGCTTCTGATATCGCTCAACTCGGTCTTGATATAGAGCATTGCCAAGGTGACGCTGAATGGATTTGTCAAAGGCTACCTGACGAAGAGTTGTTCCCGCATTGAAATTAGTCTCAATGATCTTGTCTTTATCTGGATCGATGAAAATGCGTACCGGAACTTCACGCGTACCAAGAAGAATCTGAGCAGCGGCTTTATGTTGGCCATCAAACAACTTTACGGGAGATTCATTATCTTCATTGCTCTCGATGTAGCCAAGAGAAATGTGCAATTGCGGATTCCCTTTGTAGAATTCCGCCAGAAGCTTAGTTACATTTGAGCCAATAGAGCGGGGATTGATTTTATCGTCGTGATGCAGATATTGAATAGGAAGCAACGCGAAGAAGTAGCGCAAATTTGCTTTTTTATCCTCATAAACAGGGACTTCAATAATGTCTGGGCGACCCATCTCCGAGAAAGAAAACCGTATCTTATCGCCATAGATTACATAGCGCAGATTATTACTAGCTCCACCAAACTTTTTCAGCACATCACTTAAATTCGGATTCCGATTCTCAGATTTTTGCAAATCCTCAACCAAATTCTTATATACCCAATTCACCCGGGCTAGGTTAAGGTCGGCTGCTTGCTTTGAACGATTGGCCTCACTAAAAGTTAAGGCCATATTGCTTTCGTCATCCTTACCACCATTAGTCAAAGGAATTATGTGATCAATGTCTACGGAGTTTTTATGAATAACGAGATCAATATCCTTCCCCGTGATATAGCATTTCCCTTTTTGACACTCCCAGAGTCGCTTTATTAAATCTTCTCGTTGCTGGGAATTAAGTTTTGAAAGGTAAAGTGAGTGTGCCATATTCAATTATCGATTATTAGTTTTCTTTTCGTCAATTTACAAAGTTAGTATTTTTCTGTGAATTAATGTTTTGGTTGTTGTATATGGTATCACTTCTTATCCTTGTCGTAATACTCCTAGGAGAACTGTTTACGCATACGTTTCCGGGGAGCAATGTCCGCGTCGGGGCTGCAGTGAGTGGCCATCTTGCCGTAGTAGCGGGACTGAATCCCATCCGGGATATCTTCCTATTCTGCTGCTTCTCCGGTCTCCGGCACTCCGACGTCAACAACCTCCGCCGCAGCGACATTAAAGGCGACCACATCGAGGTTACGACCGTCAAGACGGCGGATAGCATTTCCATCGAACTGAACAAGGTCACCAAGGCCATCCTGGAGAAGTATAAGGATACTCCCTTCAAGGACAACAAGGTCCTGCCGAACTATACCAACCAGGCGATGAACCGCGACATCAAGGAGCTGTGCAAGCTCGCCGGTATCAATGAGGAAATCCGCGTCACCACCTACAATGGCAACGTCCGTACCGACAAGATCCAACCCAAGTGGGAACTCGTCGGCACCCACACCGGCCGACGCACCTTCATCGTCAATGCCCTCTCCCTCGGCATCACCCCGAACATCGTGATGAAATGGACCGGCCACTCCGACTACAAGGCCATGAAGCCCTATATCGACATCGTGGATTCCATCAAGGCGAGTTCGATGACGAAGTTTGATGGGTTGATATAAGAACAGGCTTTCGTTCTTTATTAGAGAGCGATTTCTTGCCTAGTTTTTTAATTAGTGTAAAACTAATAAGCGATTATTGAGTGAGAGCCCAACTTATAGGACCCTCTTTTATCGAAAGTGTTCTTTGTTGCTCTGCAAGTTCTTGGAGTCGCTTGTCAACGGCATGAGCGATTCCGCTAAAAGGCGCTTCAATTTCAGCATAAACCCTTGCATCAGGAGAACCTTCGCTACATTCATGTTGCCCACTCATCATTTTTACCTCGAAATCCTTCTGAATAACATTCTTTCTGGATTCGGCAATAAAATAAAACTTCTCACATTTAAGTGTATCACCTACCTCCAAATGAACAGAAGGGCATTTCGATTTAGCTACTTTAGCCATTTCAGTTGGTAAGGATATCTTGATCACAGAACTTCCATCTCTGGAACAGCGGTATTTCAAGCCCTTAAAACCAGTAGGAGATTCAACATAAGAAAAACTCTTTTCTGGAACTTTTTTGGCACGGATATGAACTCTGTGTCCATCAACACAGTCCCCGGCCAAGAACAATTCTGCCATCTTACTTTCTAAGTTCAAGTTTCGCTTCGGGGCTTGCAATAATAGCAGAAGCCTCAGAAATATCTAGTGAGAATAACTCAGAAACATCGGCTACAGAAAAATCGTTTTCTTTACCAAGTTTCTTGATAATATCGACGATCTGAGCAATTTGACGAAAATCAGCCTTTTCCTTAGGGAAAGGAATCAGATACTTATCTTCATTTGATTCAAGTTCCCTGTCATATTCTTCGTCCGAGATATCACCATTTTCAAGCGCTTGAAGTAATTCTGAGAAGTCATTCTTACGAAACAGATTTTTGACAATGCGTAGGTACAGCATTTCTTTTCCTTGGGATAGGAAACTACGGATTAGAGAATTGGTCGGGGCAACGCCAGCAGAATATGCTTCATATCGGATTAGCTCCTCTTCTGGCGTACTTACTCGCGTAATTTGTTCAATCTCTCCGGTAAAAACGATCGGATCTATTGTTTGTGAAGAAATGTTAATAGTTAACTCCATAGCCAATAATGGTGTTAATTTCGTCCTTCATAATATCAAATACATTTCCTTCAGTAGGCAGATCCTCCATCTTTGAAAACTGATAATTAGTGGCAATTTCAATTTTACCATCCTTCCTAAATAATGTGTTGACAGATTTTGAGACTTTGGCATCCTCGTTTGAGAATACATGAGATGATGTCCTAAGTCCATTAATTGAAGGAAGAGGGATAACCTCACTGATTTTAGTTGTCCCGAATTCTTCGGGAGTCATAATAAGATGGATGTTAAACCCAAAGGCAACAATCGGAGTAAACACCAAAATGTCATTAAGGTGTTTGTGCATTTTGTCTAATTCTGATAGGTTCTCAGGAGAAAGGTTTGTTGTTCTAAATTCGATTCCTCTTTCAGAGGAGACGAAAGTATTATCTCCTGACCTAAAAGACACAGTCATTTGTCGCGGGTCGATTTGAACATCTATCTTTTGCCCCGAAGGGAAACAAAAGACATTTTCACCTACCCATTGTGGGATAAACAATTTGGTGTTCCATCCACCAACGCTAACAATTGATGCAAGTTTGTCCATATTATTCTGTTCCGCAATAATGCGGATTTCTATTAAAGTTTCAAATATAATGAGTCCTGATCAAAAACAAAACACTTTTCTTATTAGTAGTCTAATTTTCTTATCAAATATTGAGCCGTAAAGCATTCTAACATAGGGGACAGATCTTTCATATCAACTCAGTGTTTTATTTCTCAATGGAGGATAACGTGACAACAGTAGGTGGCGGTGTTAATTCTTTTTATAGGAAATACGCCAAATAGGCGGGGATGTACCTAACCGACTCTTCATGGGCGTAATCCTTCGTATAAATCATATATCGGTCATTAGTAATGCGTGAAGAGAATTTCTTACAGAAGGCATCCAAAGATACGTGTGTCTTGTAGGAAGAGGACTTAACTTCGATGGGCATAATCTTAGCTCCACGAGACAGAAGGAAATCCACCTCGTAGTTGTGTTTGCCACTTTCGGTGGGCCAGACATGATAGAACAGTTTGTTGCCGGAGGCTGTAAGCATCTGGGCAACGATGTTCTCGTAGAGGTAGCCTAGATTGGTCGCCAACTTGTCGCTAAGCAGGCGCTCATAGATGATGTTCTCTGTGAAGGCCTTATCACGGAAAGCAAGTGTCACGAAAAGCCCAGTGTCACCAACAAACATTTTGTACTGCATCAGATCTTCGGTACTGCCTAAACCCACATTAGGATCATCGCTGTGATGCGAGATAT
>DETK01000045.1:10769-88389 GCA_002361615.1 Bacteroidales bacterium UBA3290 | reverse complement strand
GCTTCGCTTTTCTTATGAGGTGCCTAGCAGACTACCTTTGTGGGTTTTGTTGGGTGGGGCGTGAATGGTAATCTGCGTTCTATATAGCTGAAAGGAGGTTTCAGGTTCGTGGTTGAATCATAGGGTGCGACAAATGTGGGAACTTTGTGGGAACTTTTTTCACTCCGGTTATAGGAAGAATCGGGGATTTTTCGTACCTTTGATATAGTGATTAGAAAGATTTTTGTGCTATGGCTTGCAATTACTACATCAAGAAGGAAAACAAGACTGGGATGGTCCCTGTTTTCGTCCGGATTCGTTCCCGGTTGCTGAACGTGGATGTGAAGCTTTCGACCGGTCTGGAGGTCGATGCTTTCAAGTGGAATGCGGCGAATTCTTCTCCGAAGGCATTCGCCAACTTCAGGAAGAGTGCCGGTGGCGTTGTGTTGTTCGCCAAGCTGGACCGGATTGAACAGGATCTGGAAGCGCAACTGAAGGCGGGCGTTGCCATCACCAGCGAGCAGGCCAGGGAGATTATCAATAACGTGACCTTCGCGGAGGCGAGAGAGGCCAAGCGTAAGCTGGAAGAGGAGCGTGCCCGCAAGGAGGCTGAATCGAAAAGAATGACGCTGAACAAGTTCATCAAGATGTTCCAAGAACAGATTGCGGACGGGTCTCGTCAGACGGAGCAGGGTAGAAACTATGCGTACACGACGGTCAAGGCAATCAAGCAGGCGTTGAAGCAGTTCGAATACTTCCAGCAGGAGACGGGCCGGCGGTATGACTTCAAGGATATCGACATGAACTTCTACTATGACTACACGGCCTACCTGAAGCGGAAAGGGTACGCGATCAATTCGGTCGGCAAGTGTATCAAGGAACTCAAGGCTGTCCTATACGTGGCTGAGTCGGAAGGCTACAACAAGAGCAGCCTCTGGAAGGACCGGAGGTTCAAGGGAACGCGGGTGGACGTGGAAGCCATCTACCTGACCAAGGAGGAACTGGATAAGATCATGTCTGTGGATCTCTCCAAATTCGGAGCTGGCCATGAGCAGGCACGCGATATCTTCATGGTGGGCGTCTGGACGGCCCAGCGGGTCTCTGACTATAACAATATCAAGAAAGAGGATTTCGACACGCTGACCAAGAATGTGATGCACGAGGAGGATGACCCCGAGCACCCTGGGAAGAAGAAGGCGTGGATTGAGCAGAAGGAGATCACCTACATCAATATCCGGCAGAAGAAGACGGGTGCCAAGGTGTCGATTCCCTGTAAGGCGGAGTTGAAAGCCATCCTGGAAAAATACAACTACCAGATGCCGCACCTCGAGGACCAGGTGATCAACCGCTATATCAAGGAAGTCGCCCAATTGGCGGGCCTGACCGACAAGGTCGAGATCGAGACCACCAAAGGCGGCACGCCCAAGAAGGAACTGATTGAGAAGTACAAGCTCATCCACACCCACACGGCCCGACGGACCGGAGCCACGTTGATGTACCTGGCCGGCATCGACCTCTACGATATAATGAAGGTTACCGGCCACACCACGCCCACCATGCTAAAGAAGTACATCAAAGCCGACAGTCTGGAGGTGGTGGAGAAACTGGCGGACAAGTACGATTATTTCAAGTAGAAATCGGAAATAAATGCATTATCTTTACGTAAGAAAAACAAAAGAAAAATGAGATTCGAAGGAGAAAGATTGATTGCCGAGTGCACGGCGTACGATTTCAAGCAGGAACTTGAGCGGAAGAAAATTGGCAAGTGGCTGAAGAGCGTGAGTGCTTTTGCCGATTCCGAGGGAGGCACACTTTTCTGGGGCTTAGACAACGATATGAATGTCATTGGAGTGGCTAATGCGCAGAGTGATATGGAGTTCATCAGTGAAAAGATCAATGCGCATCTGGATCCTGTCCCGGTCTATTCGCTGAATCCGGCCAAGACGAAAGAAGGGAAGATTGTATTGGCTCTTTCGATCCCAGCGGGTGGACAAACCCCTTACTATCTTAACTTGGATGGCCGCAGGGTGGCATACGTCCGCAAGGGGAATGAAAGTGTGCCGGCGGATTCCCACGAGCTTTACAATCTTGTTCTCAAGGGCAGTAACCGGAGTTGGGATTCGCTTGTTTCCAACGAACTGCGGGAGAAGCATACTTTCAACACGCTGGAGAGAATCTATAATGAGCGTTCCGGCGCGAAGTGGGAGGAGAGTCTGCTGGAATCGTTTGGCTTGGTGACAGAGGATGGTCATCTGACCCATGCTGGTCTTCTTTTCGTTGACCATTGCCCGATAAAGCAATCCCGGGTATATTGCACGCGATGGGCGGGCCTTGCCAAGACGGATGCCATCAATGATTCAGAATACCAGGGAAATTTGCTTATGTTGCTTGACATGGCCAAGAACTTCATCAAGTCCAATACGGCTGTCCGATGGTATAAGTTGCCTGACTACCGACTGAACCTGCCTGAATATGCGGATCGGGCCGTCGAGGAAATGTGCGTGAATCACTTGATCCATCGTGACTATACTGAATTGGGCGCTGAAGTGGCCATCAATATTTATGATGATCGGATTGTGACGACTTCCCCGGGCGGAATCAATAGTTCATCGAACCTTGTGAGGTTGAACCCTGCAGAGATTACATCCAAGCGCAGAAATCCCATCCTTGCGGAGGTGTTCTCCCAACTGCACTATATGGAGAAGCGCGGCAGTGGACTCCGGAAGATCCAGGACGCGACAGCCATGCTTCCGAGTTACAAAGAATCGGAGCTCCCGTATTTTGAATCCAGCCGCGAATTCTTCTACACGACATTGCTCAATGTGAACTATGGGATGACGGATGCCGACTTTGAGTCGCTGGTAGAGGAAGAGATGAATCACGGAGATAAACACACCCAGAAAGAACAAAACACCCCCACAAAATACCCCCAGAAAGAACAAAACACCCCCAGAAAACACCCCCAGAAAAAATTGGGAAAAACGGCCCAGGCTATTATTGACGCGATTGTCGGCAACGCCAGGATTACGCGTTCAGAGTTAGCGGTTCTTCTTGATAGATCAGAAGACACAATCAAGGATCAACTTGAAAGACTACAGGCCCGGGGTATTGTTGAACGAGTTGGGTCTGACCGTGGCGGCTACTGGAAAGTGCACATTATCAAATAGAAATCCTTACTCCTCACAATTACGGGAAGTAATCATAATTCTATGATGCCGGATATCGCGAAAAACTGACTGCGGTATCCGGTTTTTGTATCCAGGAGGATGCAGCGGGCATGGACCTGGTAGGAATCGAGATCAAGACCACTCACGACTTTGTAAGCGGGGATGAACGAGGTGACACTTGGATCGTTCGCGGAGCCTTCCGCCAGATAATTGATCATCCTTCCGGGGCTTCGCCCGGCCCCTGGCCGGGCCAGCTGGATATTGGTGAGCAACCTATAACGGCTTTCAGGATCAAGGGCCTCCAGCTTCCAGCGGATCTGCAGCACCTTGTCCACTGCCGAGGCATCCAGAAGCTTGACCAGGAACGAAGGAAACGGCTCGAACGGAACCGGCTGTGGTATGTGCTCATTGCCCAGCGTCGCGAACCCATGGTAGGCCGAAACGAACAGGTTGTTGCCTGATATCCGCGCCTTGTGGTCGAACGGCGGCCGGTGCGGCTCCACCTCATCGCCATAGACGTTCCATTGCAGCTGCACACCGTGATCCAACTGCCGCCAGGCCTGCAGTGCTCGCTGATGGACAGACATCGCTACAGCCTGCGCAGGGGTACCTGCATACTGGAGGCTCGACTTCTTGCGAAGGAAACACTTCCCGCCGCGATGGTAGGCGGTGACAGATCCGGCCGAGCCGAAAGCATCGTTGATAAGGAGGTTGGGGCGCAGTTGTACCATGGCGTATAAATCTTGGGTTGAGAGGTGATTGATAAGTGGTTGGGAGGATCTGCACCCAATAGCAAAGGTACGAAAAATCGGCCACCCTACAAACCCCGCAGCGGCGGCGGAGCCGCCGCTCCTTCCGGCCGCGGAGCGGACGGTCAGACACAAGATGCCGAGCTGCGGAGCGGACTGCACGCTTTGGGCGGCCTTGGACGGGCAAAGGGTGCAGGCCGTGGAGCAGCCCTGCCGAAGGCCGGAGGATGCTGCCGTCGATCAATGAGCCGGACGGTCGCGACTGCGCCGCTTGCGGCGCGGCCTGATGCGAAGGCCCCAGGTCCCGGGTGGGGCCTGGAGCGAAGGCCACCTGTGCGCAGCAGCCGACTCCGCCCGGCCCAAACCAAAAACAAGGTCAGAGAGCCAGGCGGGCTATTTATACATAATCTGACTTGTGTTCAAACCGCTCGCGGTTTTAACACAAGGCCGCTATGATTATGTTAAATAGCTGATTTACGTGCCGTTGGGTGGCTCAAAGTGCTGTAGGGCCGGGCGGTTGGTCACCCTTGAGGCCTGGGGTGTTGACGTGTGCGGCAGTGCGCTTGCGCTCTGCCGCTCCTCCTTTCCATTAATCGATAGGAACGCTTCGAAGGCACCTATGGTGCCGGAGAAGGGTTCCACCCGATGGACGAAGGGCTGTGGAGGCATTCGCCCCTTGATGCCGGAACAGGCCTGAGGCCATGCCTCTTTTTTGCCCGCGCCACCCAATCCAATGGGCCGCAGTGAGTGCCCGACAACGCAGGCCCCGGCAGGATGGTGGCAAGGTACCGGACGGTTTCATCTCCCAAAATCATTACCTTGATAGGATAGATCGATTATACGTAGAGGATAAATACCATCAAAGACTGTATGCAGAAAGTATAGGGGGAGTATATAAGCATTAGACTGACGGTATAAGGTGTGTAACGAGGAAAGACTGCTCTCACAATCATTACGGGCAAGTATGGATTGCGCGGCAATCATAGAGACTGCTCCCAGCAAACGATCGCAATCATCACGACTGCCGTGCGGTCGTGCGCGTAGCGCTCGACCAGAAGCCTGGCGGAGCGCGGGCGTAGCCGGCGCGGAGCTCCGGCCGGAGGCCGGTAGAAAACAAAGTGCCTTGCTGCCGGAAGGCGGTTTCTGTTTGGAGGGCCTAAAGCCCCGACAATCAGAAACCGACTGGAGGTAGCCCCGCCGCAGGCGCTTGCGGAGCAAGGGTTTCCCTTGGGAGTCAGGGGGATAACAGATGTGCAAGTTTGCGGAGGGAGCCTGAGCGAGCGGAGCAATCTTGCACGCCGAGAGATGTACCGAAGGTGATAACTGATGGCTAATACAAACTGTCCCGTCCCATTATGGGATGTCATTTCCGGATTTGGGTTGACTCCGATTGGAGTCTATCCCTGATAGAAGTTGACTCTGGAACAGGACAGTTGGGACAGTTGGGACGGGCGAGGTTGTTTATTTTTGGTAGTTGGCCTTGAAATGCAATTGTGACCATTGCTTTTCTTCCTGCGTTTTTGTTGGAACGTGTCTTTGGCGATAAAATCTTCCTTTGACTTTACTCAAGATAGGCATCGTTCTTGGGCGCGCTCTGTGGATAGTCGAATTGATTGGCTTTGATCTTTGACGGCGCTTATTCCTTTTGTATCGCTTCAAATACAAGTCTAGGCTTTTCGATGCATCCTCTCTCTCCTTTTTAACCTCGTAACTCTTCTTAAAAACGGCGACAAGTATAGATCCAACAAGAGTCAAGGTCCAAACTATGTCGTTCGACGGATTAGATGTTATTGTCGTGAATTCCTTAATCCTCTCAATGAGAATCCAAATTACGCCTATCAGGAAGCATAATCCTACGACCACAACGAGGACAACAAGAAGAATGTCATGAATAGATCTTCTTTTCATAAGGAGCCGCCGGAAACAGAGGGGCAGTAGTTATTGGCTCGTCGCGTTCTTTGATGAGTTCGTCGTAGATTTCGGACATCCGATGCTGACCGCTATCGATGACATCTATGTAAACGGGGAGGTTTTCGCGCAAGTTTCTGACCGTTGTGTCTCTGGAGGCGGTAAAATAGCGAAGATGCGTTGTCCCCCCCATGCTCATCGAATGTGGCTTTGACGATGGCAAGGTCGTCAGACATTATGTGAGCCGCTTTCCTGAATAGATCCATATCCCAATCCCCTTCATCGACTGAATAACCTTTCAAGACAAAAACGAGCGGTAGACGGTCGGTACTGATGCTATATGACTCTCCTTGTACCCTGAAGCGGATGTAGCCGTCCATTCTCTCCGGGATGTATCCGGCCTGGCGTACGGCGTCTTCAATACCATCTGGACTGAGGTCTTCATCTGGGATGATTACTTCCGTTTGCTTTTCCTGGAGACCTTCACCCCGAGCTTGCAGCACCTTATTATCCGACACCAGGTAGACATTCTTTTGGTCTTGCCTGAAGAGAATAATAATCAAAACGAAGACCATTATCGATAGTAGTATAATTGCGACGAGCATGGGATTAGTGTTTGATGATGAGTTTACTGTTTTCGTTGTCGATGGTGATCGTACCAAAGCGTTCAAGGGCAGACTGGCCGAGCAGAAGCGGGGCCTGCTGATTCTTCACGACAGAAGCCTCGATGTTCTTTAGAGTCAGATCGCCTACCTGGACTTCCTTGAGGCAGATGATGGCACCATCGCAGATATTCCCAGAGGCAGTCATATACTTTTTGCTGCCACGAAAATCTTTTGCTGAGAGGTAGTCATTTTTAAGCATGAAATCTGCTTCTACTGACGATATGCTGACATCGCTGGCTCCAGTATCGAAGATGAATTTCAGCGGAAGGCCGTTGATTGTGCAGGCGACCTCGTAGGTGCCTCCAGGTTTCTTCCGCATCGGGATTTCGCTGATGGTCTTGGCCGGATCTGCATCAGGTATTTCCACGAAAGGCTCTGTTTCCATCATCGGATGCGTGGCGGCAAAGCGATAGTCTTCGACCAGCTGCTTAAACCGAGGAAGATCGCGAATCGGATCCATATCGTCGTCATCCTCCAAATGGCGGAATTCGCGATAGCCACGCTGCAGAGCGGTATCGAGGGCAGACAAAGACCCTTCGAGGTCGCCCATCCTTCCGTAGAGGCACGCTTTGTCGTACCAGTGGCCACCATCCATCGGCTCTTTGGCGATGAGCTGGTTTATCCAGTCGATGGCTTCTTCCTTACGCCCCAGACTCAGGAGCGCATATTCCCGGCAGGTACCATTCTGGGCAATCGTATCGAGCGCAACTACCCGCTCATAATCGGCCTTGGCCTCTTCGAGACGGTCCTCTCCTTTGAGGAGATCACCGCGGCTCAAATAAAGATATGGATAAGATTTGTCGATGTCGATACCTTCGTTGTAATACTGCATAGCTTTTACCTTGTCGCCCGAGAGCTCATAGCTCCAGCCGATGGCATAGTAGTAGAACCCTTCCGAAGGGTCATCCTCCATACACGCCTGATAGTCACTGATGGCTTGCTTATAGAGGCCGGCGTTCCGGTAGGCATCGCCACGGGCTCCGACGTAGTACATATCGTCAGACAGTTCGTAGGCGCGCGTCAAGTCGGCCACTGCCTTTTTGCATTCTCCCAGTTCATCATAGCACTGTGAACGGCGATACAGGATCTCCTCGTATTCGCCATAGTCCTTGATGATGTCGTTATACAGGTTGATGGCTTTCTGGTAATCGCCATGCTTCTCGTAAAGGTATGATAGAAGAACTGTCCACTTGCTGAATGACTCTGCTTTGTTGGCCTCGGTGCGAACCTTGGCGACGGCATAGGAATAGTGCTTCAGCAGGTACTCACCCACGTAGCTCACCGGCACGTCCTCGTCCAAGTCGTAGAAACGAAGTCCGGCATCGATACTTTCGTCCGTTCGCCCCAGTGCATCGAGGACCTGCATCTTGAATTTGCTGGCACTAGAATAAGACGGGTCTTGCTTTTCCACCTCTTCAAGCAATGCCAAAGACTCTTCATAACGCTGAATCTCCATCAGGCTCCGAGCCAACCCCACTTTAGCCATGCAGTTTTCCGGTTGTCTTTTCAAAATCTCGTGATACACCTTATCGGCTGCCTTCAGGTCGCCCTGTTGAAAATACATCTGAGTTTCAAGGTTAAGCAGAATCAGTTCTTGTCCCGGATCATCCTTTCTGGCCAGCCGGGCTGCACGTTTGAAATCTTTGGCAGCTTCCGCATAATCACCCATATCTCGGTAGTTGATTCCCCGGAATCCATAGGTCTGGGACTTGCTGATATTGGGATTCTCCCGATAATGGCGAATTACATGGCAGATATCCGTAAGCGCCTGAGCGTATTCTTTTCGCTCGTGGTGGATGACCGCACGGAGATAGATCGACCCAATATGGTCGGGCGTCGTTCTCAGTTGCTTCTCAATCATCTTGAGCGCATGGTCGTAGTCATCGTTATCATACGCATCCCTCGCCTGGCGGTATTCGTAATCAGACACGAAGGTCGTTCGTCCGCAAGAAACTATGGCCATCATCGCTATTATTATGGTAGCTGCAAGAATAATATGGCGTTTAAAAAACATTGTGATTTCGGCTTAATAGTGGTGGATTAGTAGTAAGAGGATAGAAGGTTATTATTCGGGAAAGAACACACGCCACATCGAGCTCATGAAGACACCATCTTCCCAGTCATTTGAATGATCCTCTCCTGTAAAGAGTTTCATCGGAATCGTGATAAAGAGCCATATGATGCGAAATGGGATGACTAAAGCGCAGGCGCAAATCGCTATGACGAATTTGATGATATACCAGGCGGCTATCAGAGGCAAAGCCAATATGGTCAAACAGCCATCATTTTGATTGTAGTATGACATACCGGCTATTTATTTTTGCGACGGTTTTCCAGTTCAATAGCAAGTGCATAAACGAGCCCTCCAAGTAGGCCACCAACAAATGTTACGAGTAATGCTTCCATGATTCTATTTGCTTATTGATGTTTGTTTTGCTTCTTAATGACACTTCCTCAATTAAGTAACCCTAGTGGTGACCGCTACCTGTAATAGCCGGGTTTATACTGATTAACGAACACCTTCGCCTGCTGCACGCAAATATTGGCAAAAGCACTCCACTCCATCCAGGAGTATTTCCGGCCATTTGTCCATGGAAGAAGGAGAGAAACTTGCTCCGCGTATCCCAAACGGTCCACACGTTGCGTCATCTCAATGACATCTCTGGAGATGCTGCTGATAAGGGTGTTTACCTCATTGAAGTTTCTGTCATTAACACCACGGTAACCATTGATGAGGTCTTCAAGTCTGTGAAATTTGGTTTGAACTTCGGAAACAGTCTGGTTCAGTTCCCGGTTGACGGCGAGCATGTGTATGAATCCCATGACATATAGTTTTAATTGTTGAACATCTTTTGTTCATTGATGTCATGGAATGAAAAAAGGTAACCCGGAAGGATTACCTTTTAATCTGGACTGAACTTAGCAGCGGTATTATTAATACTCCTGATCTTATTAGTTCGTTTTTCCCGTCTGCATATTGAATGAAAAAGTCGGCTTGTATCGGGGAACAGTCTCCTCCTCCCCAGATACGCTCATCCAGGATTACTTGAGACCCGTCCATTTCCAAGGGAACTGCTCGTTCCCCAATCAGAAGGAAAAAGAACTCCCCGTCATCCAGTTTATAATCTATCGTAATCAGGGTAGGATTAAAGCAATAAACTCTATCACCGAACCGAGCAGCAATCCGAGAAAGCTGGCCAGAGCCACGAGTTGAAAGCCGATTGTTTTTTAGAATGTATTCCTTTGCAGACTTAATTCTTCTCTGTTTGAAGTCCTCGGAAACGAGAACGTATTGCCTCTTGGTTTCAAGAGAAATCACTTTCATCGCCTGTTTCCCGTCCTTCCAGTGAATCTTCTCGGAGTCGCTGAACACATCGCCGGCTACATGAATGGTTTTCCCAATTTTAATGTTATCGGTATTGAGAAACAATATCTTGAAGTCTTCGGCCTGCAGTGAAGCCGAGATAAGCAGCAGAGATAGCAAAAGTATCTTACGCATTGGATTCCCTCTTTGTTTTTATCCTTCGGTTTATCAGGTCGACGACACTAAAGAACGTTGAAGTAATAAAGATATCGTGCGCCTGTCCCCATACGGCAAACACAAAGATACAAACAATTGTGAGAATCAAGGAATAGAGGACAAATAGTTTAGCCCATAGCCAGGCCCAGGACTGTGACACATTGGATCTTCCGCTCAGGACGAGGAAAGCCATGGCAAAGAAGATGATGAAATAGATGATAATTAGAGCGACAGGGATTATGTGCTGGCCTTTCATCAAGGATAGGTAAACATTGTAGTTGATAACACTCCCGGGGAGATCACCCGCATAAGTCGTATGGATATCTTCTCCCACAAAAGACCCGATGACGATGAACTTATCCTTAAAGAAATCAGTCCAATCAACTTCTCCTTTTGTGTCAAGTATGTCGGATCCCAAGTTTAGATATGTCTTTTGCCCATCCATCCCATAAGGACTCGACACGCGACAATGCATCTTTGGGAAAACGACCCGTCTGGATAGATGGCCATCGTCAACATACCAAAGCAGACTCCTTTTTACGTCACGCCCTGTGACATCAGTGTATGCTTTTAGCGGCATTGATGCACCACCCTTCTGGAATAGGAGATACTTGGTGAAGTCGTTCTCATTAATCGAAGTAGCATAGTCTGCATACCCCGCTTTGGCCTCGAGATCCTTACTGCCTAAACGGCCATCAGAATGAGTGGGAATAACCATCCTGTCCATAGCGGAGATGCGGCCGAATAGACTGCTATCGTACGGTGTATCGTATCCTGATTCAAAGAAAACATCCAGCATTACGTATTGGTAAGAGCCTGCCTTTTCAATAATATCGAGAAACTTATCAAGTTTCTGGCGATCAGTCACAGCTGCATTACCGACAGGGATGCCGAATTCATCCGCAATGTCCACTAGCTGTTTGTCGTAGGAGACGTTAATAAAAACGACGGCATCATCGACTATTGCTTCTCGCCCCGAGGTTAACCAATCGGTAAAAGCGCTCCAATACTTCAGAACCGCTTTTTCTCCTGTAAGGGAGACGTTAATATTAGTGCAAACATATGAAATCACCAATGCAATGACGGCCACAACTGTAGCCCATATCATAGAATATAGCTTTATTCTCTTCATCGTTCTGTCAATAGTTATCTAAAGCATCCGGCAAAACAAAAGCGGCATAAAACTAAGGGTAATCATATGCGTCATGTTCATATTGATTTCACGTTTTTCAGTCTAACATAATAAATGCAGCCCAGTAGCGGGGTTCTTCATACTTCTTACGGACTTCTTTTTGGGCGAGCGAAAAGGACTCTCGCTTGCCTTTCCCTCTTACTAGATTTCGATAAAAAGTTTGCATCATTAGAGAGGTCGCTTGATCATCAACATCCCAAAGACTCATTACAATGGTGTTAACCCCCGCATTTTTAAAGGCCCTTTGAAGGCCAAAAACTCCTTCGTCCGTGATTTCCCCAAGGCCGGTTTCACAAGCAGACAAAACCACCACATCGCAACTAGTAAAGTCGAGATTCGCGACTTCCGCCGCTGTTAATACGCCGTCTTCCACTCCTTCTGGAACAGGTTCACCCATCCACGCCCTGTTTCCACCTGATAACAAAAGGCCTGATCTAAGAAGGGGAGACACTTCATTCGTGCTTGTTGAGCCCATAAAGGGATTCGAAGCAAAGAAGTCTGATTTGTGTGCCTGATAATCAGAAATATAGAAGCCATGGGTCGCAATGTGCAAAATGCCGAAGTCATTACCAGACAAGGCTTTAAGAGACTCTTCGTTTCCTATTGTTGATGAATACACACTGCATCCTATTTTTGACCTTGATATAATATCTGAAATCTTCTGAACTTCTTCTAGTGTCCCAGGCAGATAGTTCCACCCTTTACGTGTCGACTGGTTATCAAGTCCACGAAACCGATTGGGCTGTTGCTCAGAACTGTTCTGATAATTGCGACTTTCCGCTAGCATTTCTTCTTCTGACTCGTCATATTGTAGGCCACCATACAAAACGGACGCCTTATACTTATAGGAAGATTCCTTCAAACAAAGGACTCGGGATGAGGAAACTCTTACACAGTTGTAACGATCTTCAAATCGCTTTTCTCCATCAAATAGATGTTCTACTGCCAATTTGTTCAAGCAACCAGCAGGAGAAAAATAGACAGTATTAATACCGGATAGAAACTGGCCCAGCGGTGCCCAAATTAACTTATATGCATTGGAGGAAACTGCAGATTCCCCATATAGGGCATCCGGAGAAACAGATGAGTATTTATCGATTTCATCCTTTTTACATAGCTGTATGTACTTTGGACAATCCCAACTTTTTTTTGCTATTAATGCAGCATAGTATTCAGTATTATCCTTGTAGTTAAGAAAAGAAACAAACTCAATAGCAATCTCGTTTTGCTTCAACTTACTTATAACATCGGAGTAGGTATAATCCAGGCCATCTGTATATCCCCCGGTTTGCCGAAGGCGGTCGGTAATCTTCCGCTCCAATTGCGTCGCTTTTGTTCTCGCAGCATCAACTGACGAAATGTTTTTTAAAGAAGAAGGCTCTCCGCTTAAATATTTGTTTAGCTCCTTCAATTCCTTATAGTCTTCAATAATCTCAGAATCTCCAGAGTCATATACAGCCTTAGAATAGTTTAATGAAGTGCCCAACAAAAGGCCTTTGCTAAAAAGTAGGAAATCGAATAATTGTTTATCCTGACTTCCTTCAATTCGAGACGAGAACAATAAGTCTTTAGCCATCGAAAAGCGACGGCCCGTAATAAAAGACTCTCGCTCCGTACTATTGTAGAAAGCGACATTGTTGAGATATTGTTGCTTATATGCAGTTGTCAACAGCGGGATGAAGTCATCCGATTGAGAGCCATCCAGGAACAAAGAAAAGCCATAGTAATACAATCCGGAAAAATACTCAACACTTGATTCCCCGCCAGCTTTTTGAAGCAGGCTCAACGCGTATTCAAAATACTTTTTCCCATCTGCTATGCCATTGGTAACCATCACATAGCCCACGGAGCCATAAAGCGAAGCAGCCAAGGAGGACTCTTCCCAATGATTCTGCTTCAATAGCGACTCTGCTTTCTGGGCATAGGTGGCAATGCTTTCAAAATCTTTTTCAACAGAAAAAACTGTTAATAAATTCGTGTAAGCATGTATGCAGTAGATGCTATTTAATCGTTCAAGAATTGGAATAACTTCTAGTAGAATCTCTTTAGACTTCTGAAAATCATTAATATACTGATACATCAGCCCCAAATTCTGAAGACACTGAGCATACCTCTCATTCTCTTTTCCGTACCACCACTCATAGCAAGACATGGCCTCCTTACACCATTTAATCGCTGATTCGTAGTCGGTGATGCTTGTATAAAATAAGGACTTATTCTGGGCAATAATACCATTCATCGGATGCTTTTTCCCATAGTAAGTCCTCACGATATCACCGGCAGAATCGAATAAGGAAATCGCCAAACTGTTTTCGCCTAATTCCTGATGACATAGACCGAGGTCACATAATATTTTGGCGTAATCAAGAGAAAAGCGATCTCCCTGTTGCTCCAATAGTTGTTTGGCTTGTTCAAAATACGCCGCAGCTTTTTTTATGTCTCTCTCTTGTTCATAGTAATACAGGCCCTTGTCAACCAAGTCACTTGCCTTCTGTTGGAAGACAGACTGGGCTTTAATTGGGGTAACTGACAGCAAGATTATCCCCAACAACACGAGAGACAAGCGTATATTCATTCTAAACGAAAAGGTAACTCAATTAATAATAACTACGAGACTGTTTATTCGATACTTATTCTGAACATAAAGCATTCAGTCCAACATGACAAACGCGGCCCAGTAATACTCAGGCGGCAATAATTCAGAGAGACGTTTCTCTTTAATATCAGGAAGATTGGCATACTGTCTCTCAATCTCTTTCTTCTGTTCTTTGACTAGATTCTCTGCCCATTTTCGAACGAAAGACTGAGCAGATTTGAAAGCATCGTGGCAAGATAACCCCTTCGCAATGCCCTCATACAACTTATCCATCATCAAGTAAGAGGCCTCATCATGAACTTTCCACAAGCTCATTACAATGGTGTTAACTCCGGCTATCTTAAAGCTGCGCTGCATACCATAAACGCCATCACTACCAATGTCGCCCAAAGCAGTTTGACAAGCTGACAGAGTCAGGAGTTTTGTGCCGCTTAAATCCATGCCGCTGATTTCATCGGCAGTCAAAATACCATCTTCGCCATTTATTGATATAATGCCATTCCAGGCGTGATTGCCGCCTGCCAATATGAGACCAGAGCGGACTCCGGAACTCTTTCCTAAGTTCTCATCATTGAAATAATCATAATAATATGCGTCTTCCTTGCTATAGTAATAGCCGTGAGTTGCCATGTGTATTATATCAGATGCTGTTCCCGATAAAAGTTTAAAAGATGATTCAGTGCCATTGTCTCCTTCATAAACAGTTGCGTGAATGCCTCCCCTATGAATAGTTTTATAAATATCATCGATCTCCAACTTGGAATAATCAAGCGGGCCCCAGATTTCTCCATGGCTACCTCTTATCTTATACAATTCGGCCATATTCTGCTCATCCACAGTGCTGTATGCCAATTGGGTATCCGCAGATGGGGCAATTTCTAAATTATAGTTTATGTTCCCAAATATAGCTGCCGTCTCAATTCTTTCCTTCTTCTGGACTTCAATCAAGGCAGTTGTTGATAACCTATGAATCTTATATGATTCAGCAATGCTTTTAGAGCCTTTATTCTTCGCAGCTATTTCAATGTTAATACTATTGAGATACCCGTAAGGGGCATAATAAATAACCTTCATATCCTTTAGAAACTGCTCTATTGGATACCAAATCAATTGATATAGTTTTGTCCTATCTTCATATAGATTTCTTGAAAAGCCAAAAGGATTCTTGTCTTCCATGTATAACTGTTCTAATGCACCCCTGTCACAGAGGCGAATAATCATTGGATAAACAGATTCCTTTTGTAACAAAATTGCAGCATAATACTCCTTGTCTGTTACCCCTTCTTTAATTATCGTAAACTCAATTGCTGCTTCTTTTTCCCCTAACCTACTTTGAACATCTTGCCAGTTAGGTAATTCAAACGAGTCCACGAACTCGGGGTGAAGAGAATACCGCTGCATACAAATATCTTCAGACCGTTCTACATGTGGATTTCTTGAACGTATATCGCCACAATACTTATCATATGCTTCCTTCAATATCTCATCATCACTCTCATACACGTTTTTTTTAATTGCGTTTTGCTGCCGGGACAATATACCTTTCTGGAAAAGAGCAGCATTATAGGAATTAAGTGCATTTTGCCCGCATGCCCAGTCGATTGATGAAAAGAACTCAAGCGTTTTACTATAATGCTTCTCAAAATAATAGGTTCTTTGAGAAGAGCTGAGCGCCTTCGTTTGATTCAAATAATCGTAAATCGACGATTGAAGAGCACGGTCTTCAAGAAGGAGAACTTCTTCAGGCTTGTTATTGTAAGCGTAAGCCTGACACAGACTCCTATAATAACGGCTTTGTAGAAGAGGATAAGCCATAAAAGTTGATGAGTCAATTTGAGACAATACATGAATGGCATGCTCGTACTTTCTATTTTTTATATCGTTTTCAGCCCATAATAGACGAATCGTAGGCTCGTACATATCATCAACATAATCAAGTGCCTTTTCATAATCGCCCATCAAAGCGAACAACTCAGCCTTTATCGAACTAGACACTTCGAGAGGAGCTTCATCACATAATTGCTTAGCATATAATAATATTGAATTCTTGTCGTCTTCGTCTGAACTTAATTCTGCTAGTTTCATTATCAGGGTAACAATTGAGCCATAACCACGATATGGGCCTATTGGTTCACGTCCTTCGTATAGTTTTATTGCATCCTGTAAACATGCGTCCTCTTTATTAAGACGGCCATAGCGCCATTTTGCATCAGCAATCGAGGCGTTTGTGTGATCAATTAATTCGAAATAATCAATATTGTCGTTATGAGAAGCCAAAAATACTGCTAACGAGAGTAATGTCTTTTCCGCATAATTATACCAACCTCTAGATAAAAGAAGATTGGATATTTTTTGCACGGCGACATAACGGGTGTCAATCGTAAGAGAAGGATCATTGGTCAACAATTCTACCGAGCCCATAAAACCATTGAGGTCGTTCAATTGTGCGTGAAGCATTATTTTTAAGATATTGACTTCGACTCCGAAATCAACGCCATAGATAATGCCAGTTTTATATGCTTTCCCTTCTTCGTATTTTTTATACAAGTACTCTTCTACACTTGGGTACAAAGAATCGTTGGTAAAGGAGTGTGCCTCATATATGAGGCGCGAAAATTCATCTAGTAGTTGGAAACCCTTGCGATATTGCTCCGAAGGAAATACAGATGATGAAGAAATAATGTCAATATGATATAGGAGATTAGCCGCCTCTTTGGTGATCTCCTCCTCGTTTAATTTATCAAGAACTTTTCGGAAATAGACAATACTGCTTAATAATTGGTCTATTGCCTGATCGGCACCACCAAACCTTCTGCTCATTAAATCATCTGCAAGTCCTAATCTGGCCTTTAATATTTCATAATCATTATTATAACCATCTGGTATGTCTTTAGCGTCTAATAAATATTCAAGCTGTTTATTTCCCCAGTAGAATGCTTTTTCGGGTTCATTAAGACGACTATAACTATCCGCAAGGCCATCAAGAGAAATAAGCCTAATGACATAATTGTTGTTAATTGTAGAAGAGATTTGGCATAGACTATCTACCTTTAGATATGAAGAAATAGACTCGGCGTATTGACCATTGTTATGTAGAGCATAACCCTTTGCAGCAGAGCCCAGGCCAGGAGGGAGTCTCTATCCTCTGTGTGCGAGAGAATTGATATCGCCCTGTCAATGTTACGAACTGCTTCTTCAACCTTTCCCTCTCCAGTCAAGTAGTTTGCATAATTGAGGATGTTAACAACCGTTGATTCAAAACTACTACTTTTATGAGATTGTCCAATTGACGGCACAATCGACGCAAGGGCCAAAGAAGCACATAAGAAAACCCGCAACGAATAACTATTTGACATATAATTAAATACCTGAAAAATGCAATAATCTCAATGGCCCTTACGCCTACTCTGCTAGTATATTCCTTTATGGACTCTGTATTCGATGCTAATAATTGTCGCAATCCCTGAAAAAAGACCCTCAGGAATCGTAAACTCCGCATAATCGTTCCGGGCAGACTTCCAGTAATTC
Organism: Bacteroidales bacterium UBA3290; assembly: GCA_002361615.1. Classification (GTDB taxonomy): domain Bacteria; phylum Bacteroidota; class Bacteroidia; order Bacteroidales; family UBA932; genus Cacconaster. The sequence goes on along the minus strand of DETK01000045.1, from coordinate 71,085 downwards.
AAGGCTTTTTCTTCTGGCGGTTCAGGTTTTGGGAAAAAGGATGCTGTAAACAACGATTCATCACACCAACATAATTCTCCTGTTAGTTTAAGGGTTAAAAGTCCGTAGTCAAAAGCGGTATGGGAAAAATGACTATATAGCCAATTCTGTACTTGTTCTTCCTTATAAGGTAAAACGAACAAAACAGACAATCTTGATGGCAAATATGGATTGTATGCTTTTCTAACAGATTCAAATAGATCTTCTGCTGCTTTCTTCACCGGAGAACAAACAAAAGAATCGTCTTTTTGAGGTATAGGAATAATATCTCCCTCCTTTAGTAACCTTGCCTGTTCTGAGGGAACTACTCGATATGCCATAAAATTACGGACTCCCATCGTCACCGAATCTGTATCCCTTTAAACTGCCAGCCGGAATCGGAGGGTTCGCAAAGATCAAACGAGGAGATGTTGGCGGGTAATGCGGGGAAGTAAAGCGTGAAATCTAATTGGCTTTGAGCGGGAAGAATGGTCTTATTGGGGGCGATTTCGCAACCATCTGTGGACTTCAGGGCGTACTTTTTTCCGGTAGCCTTATCCAAAAGATAAGTTCCCTTTTCAATATTGAACCATACGTCCTCTTTACCGGGATTGACAACCGTCATATAAATTGACGTACCTCTTTCGGCAACCTCAATTCCAATAATGCCGGCGATATTGGTGTTGGCATTTTGGACTTCGGGCATATTCACTCGAATAGGGTATTTGCCAGAAGCCCCATAGGTGGAAGAGGACGAGGTCCGGCGAGCTTGGCCTTCACGTTCGTTATCGGCAATGACCATCACCGTACAAGGAATAACGGCCTTGCACTTCTCGCTGAGCTTCTGCGTGGCAATCTGACTGCTACGGGTTAAACTGATGCTTTCACCAGACCTTGCAATCAGGTCGTTGAGGTAACTCAATTTAACGGCATAGCTCACGTTCTCGGCTCCATCGGTGTGCTTCGCCGAGATAATGCCGATGAGTTCCCCGCTGTCGTTGAACAACGGCCCGCCGCTATTACCAGGCTGAACGGCAGCAGAAACCTGATATTGCGACTGATTGCCCTGGAAGCCACTACGGGAACTGACGACACCGGTCGTGAGTTTAACTTCCTCGCCCATCGTATCGACGCGAGGATAGCCCAGTACGAAAACATCAGTCCCGACATCCTCTACGGCTTTCTTAAAACCATAACGAATCGCAGGAAATCCCTTAAATGAGGGATCCACAATCCTCACAAGAGCCAAATCGTTGGTTTCATCGACAGTGATTGTCTCAGCTTTATACTTTGCCTTCGTCTCCGGGAAATAGACATAGAGATGGGTCGCCCCACTTACCACATGGTTGTTCGTAGCCAAAACCTTTGAAGTGAGGGCAATACCGGAGCCCGACCAATGACTGGGCTGCTGTTCCTGCTGTGTATAAGGTGTCTGTTGGCCACGATGGCTACCACTCTTAGAGTTGAAACCCTGCGCGGCCGAAAAGAGCGGGAACAAAACCACTATTGCTAATAGGAGATACTTTTTCATACTGGTTGTAAATAACGGAAAAACGGGGTTGGGAAGCTTCCCAACCCCATACAATAAAAAGATGATGCTAGTTCGTTGCGATAGCGAAGTCACTATAAACAGCTCCGCGGTTCACGATGCGAATCGTAAACGTCCCCGTCCAAGCTGGTACCCAACGGCAGACGCACTGATCGGTATAGTCCGTGTCGCTGGCAATCAGATTGCCGCGCTCATCGTATACATACATATCAAGGTCATTGTCACCGTCACCGACCATAATTACTTCAGCCAGTTCGTTAGCCCAGAACTTGGCTTGATAATCGGTGTAACTCTTGCCATATACACGACCTTCGCCATACTTCGGTCCGCCAACAACGCCGCGAGTTGAACCGGTTTTAAGGCCTTTTTCAACCTGCTTTGCGTAGGCAAGAACTACTTTGTCTTTTCCTGCAAATTTCTTTGCATCAGCCAACAGCTGCGCCGGGTCTAGGACGAGCTTATTGTCCTTTTCGGAAACAGTCTGCGGATCTGCCGGGACACCTTTCATTCCGAGATCCTGAACCTTCGTTTCGGAAAAGATCTTGGCTGCTTCAATCAGGGCCGTAGCGGAATAATTGGCATAGCCATACCGGGCTAGGCTGGCGGCGGTCTGAAGTGCCGTGAGCTCAGGTGAAGCCGGCTTATCGATTGTGGGTTTCTCTTCTTGCGCAAACGCAGTTACAGAAATGCCGAAAAGGCAAAGAACGATAAATAACTTTTTCATTGCTTTATGGATTTATAGAATTTAGATCTTAGTATTTCTTCCGCATTACTAGCATAGGGGCTACCTGAATCAGCAATCTTTGTCAGGGCTCTCTTCGCCTTTCGGACATGTCCCTGCGACATAATCGAGATAGCGGTATACCACTCCATCTCGTATTTCTTCTCCTGCATCAGGCGATGCTCATACTCTGATGCCTCATCGACAATGGGCGCATTAAGCGCGGTTTCTGCAATAGACGATGCCTGAATAAGCAAAGATTCTGCTTCGGCGAAAGAACCGTTGCCTAACATAGTGTAAGACGTCTGCAATAAGCTATCAACAGGATTTGAAGATCGAGTTGCCTCCGGGATTAGAGCTGCATAAGCAACGCGACCGGCCTGACGACAATAATTATTTTGAAGTATACCGCCGCCTACAAAGAAAAGCAGAACTACTGCTGCAGCCGCGCTAATAAAGCGGAACGTCAGTCGCCGCGTTCTCTGTTTCTTTTGATGAGCGGCTTCCAGGTCTTGCAGATGGCGCTTTAGGCTAACGGCCTGAACCGCGTCTGCAATGGAGCTTTGAACCCTGACCTCCTTTTGGAGATCCAGATTATGCAGAAGCTCACTCTCGAATATAGCCCGGTCGTGTTCAGACATGGTTCCCCTAATGTATTCGTCTATTCTGTCCTGTATGTTATAGTTCTCTGACATAGCTTTATGACAAAAACATCTAAGAGGTAACCTAAAATTCTATGATTTTTTCTAAAACCGCCCGAAGTTTCTTAATGCACTTCGATTTCTGTGTCTTGACAGAGTCCGCATTGCTAAACCCGTATTTGGCAGCAATCTCTGATCCAGACAATTTGTCCCAATAATGCGCCTTTAGTATTGAATCACACGGCGGCTTCATCTCACTTACGGTTCGCAAAACAACTTCCTCCCGTTCAATACGCTCTCGAAGAGAATCAGCATCATCATCAATGATCTTCATCCTGGCTATTTCGCTATCGTTGACAATCTCCTTGAATTTTCGGTCCTTGGCCATCATGGTGAACCTGCCGACAGAAAGAAAATAAGTGGAAAGCGAGCTACTCAAATTGGATTCCGACAATTTGCCCTGATGGATATTTTGCCATAAGACCACACAAGCATCCTGAAAGAGATCGAAGATATACGCGTCGTCCTTCGAGAAACGAGACCTGAAGAATGCAAAGAACAATTGGCGGAAGTTCTCATAGAAAGAGGTCACAACCCGCTCGTCGTTGTTTCTGAAGCCTTGTATGTATTCCTGGTCCGTCATTGTCAAAACATTGAATTGCTCCTCTTGCTTGGCCGGCCCTCATCATCCATGTCCTGCGGATAACGAGATAGGAGCGCTAATCTAGACCTCCAGATATCGAGGATATCCTTATAACTGGAATTGACCATATCCTGACGCGAGTCAACTATCACAAAAGAAAGGCTTCCGTAAAACTGGCCATCGGACGAGTAATACTCGTGGTTGGTCTGATAGGGCTTGCAGGCACCGACATAGAGCCAGTTCACCGGCGCTTCTTTTTTCTTCACGTTAGGGCCGGCAATTGGAATGATAAACCGTTCATTTGTTCCCCTGACGGGGAGATCGTCGTCAATGGAACCCCTCGAACCACTCCCGCTATGACAAGCATCAGAGACTACGACAATCTTTCCCTGCGGGCCCACCTTCGCACGCAAGCCATTTAAAAACAAATTCAACTCGTCGTCAAGGATGTGATTCTGCCCTTCATATACCCCCGATTCATATCTTTTCGCCGCATCATAAGGAACCCAGGCCTCGTCGAAATGATCGTCTTCATCTCCATCCAGGTCGGTGACTTGTTGGCCATGGCCGGAGAAATGTATGTAGATGGCATCCCCTCGTTGGGCCTTTTCGCGAACGTCATTGAGCGAGGCAACTATTGCTTGTTTGGTCGCCGTCTCATTGGATAATGATGTGATATTCTCCTCAAGAAACCCTTGCTCGAGCAGTATGGATGAGATGATGCTAATGTCGTTCTCTCCGTGAATCTGCATCCATCCCGAATCGGCTGGATATTGACCGATACCTACCAACAGAGCGTAACGCGTTTGCGCCACCGAAACGGTAGCGATTGAGAGTATAAAAAATAAGAGCGCGCAACGTCTCACAAGCAGCGTTTAATAGCCCCCCAATGGGTATTCCCACAAATTTAGCAAAAAGCGGTTGAAACTCAAACTATTCAAGTTTAAAAATGAATGGGATGCGGTTGATGGTTAGAAAGAAAAACGGGCAACTAGAAGGAAGAACCTTGAGTATCCTTGGCAAGAAACAAAAACGTCCCGTCCCACGGAGGGGACGAGAAAGTTGGGACAGTGGGACAGATGAACTGCTGATCAGGCTTGGGAATTATTCCTGACCTTCTTGCTAATTGAGCTTCACGGCCGTTCCGGAGGCGGTGACCATCAGCATGCCGTTGTTGGCTCCGAGGACTTCGTAGTCGATGTCGATGCCGACAACAGCGTCGGCCTCCATCAATTCAGCACGTTCTTCAAGCTCGCCCATGGCGGCTGACCGGGCCTTGATGAGTTCATCTTCGTAGGAAGCACTGCGGCCGCCGACAAAGTTGCGGATGCTGGCTGCGATGTCTTTCAGGAAATCAACGCCGGCAATCACTTCGCCGAAAACGACGCCCTTGTATTCAACAATCTGGCGTCCTTCGATGGTGGGGGTAGTGGTTAGGATCATTCTTCTGGCTTTTTATGGTTACGCAAAGATAACGTTATAACGGTGATGAAAATTGGATGGCATTACTGATTAGTTCCGCTGATAATGAATGATTTAATTAGATTCTGAATAGATGTAGAGCAACAATATTCAATATCGACATGAGTAATTGGTAAAACATAAATTGCTCCGTTTCGCCGGTGGCCACCGCCATCGATATCAAGAGCGCTTACGACGGCAAGAACGGCGCTCCGAGTGCCGGCTCTCCCAAGGTGTTCTTCAAGTATTTCTTCGTGAATACTGCAACCGGCGAGAAGTCGGGCGAGAAGATGGCCAGCGCGGTGCTGTCCAGCTAGTTCAATCGATTATCCTTTATTTTGGTTGGCCCTTTCTCACTTTGTGGAAGGGCCAATTCTTTTTATTTGATTGAGAATGTGTATTTTTGTAATAAAGAAAAACGATCATGAGCGGACAGCCTAAAAATGATATAAAGCAAACGACCTTATTCATAGTTGCTATTGTATTAATTCTCTTCTCCTTCGTTTCTCCTTATATATTTACTCGTCCTGGTAGCATTGATTTTAGTAATACCGGTCAAATAGGTGATACCATAGGCGGTCTTATGAGTCCGTTTATTGCTATCGCGGGAGTAATTGTTGCTTTCCTCGCTTTTTGGATGCAAAAACAGGCTAACGATATAATAGTGGCTCAATTCAATAAGAAAATAGAGCTTGATGAACAAATTGAGAAAACCAGAAAGAAGAGATTGGTCGAATTATTGAGATCCGATGTTGATACAGTAAAAAAAGATATAGAGGTACGATTGAAAGCTATTCATGAATTCCAACAAGAACTTACTGAGAATCCATTTCAGACACGGACATTGATTAGAACTCCTGTATCGTTTTATTTAAGAATGAGCAAACTGGATAGGGAAATGCTGTTTGATGCGCTGATATATAGTGGTTCTTCTGATACCATCAAACTACTAAATACGTTTTATAGTATTCCTGATTATTTGATACCAGCACTTAATCATATTTATAATTCAATGGATGCTTTTGAGGCAGACGTATATAGAGGGTTGACTCAAATCAGAGATAATACATTGGAAATAATCAAAACGAGTCTTGACAGGGGATGGTTTAACGAGAATGAAATCGAATGCCTAAAGGAGTTTAGCGACGCATACCATTCTGCTCATGATAATTCTCCCGATCGTTTTTTCTGTGACTTAAAAAACAACTATATAGAATTGGAGTGTCAAATCAGCGAGTTGGTTCATAACAACGAAGATTATCACGATACAACTTCTTTGCTAATAGTACAAGAGTATTTAAGGCAGATTGTTTCTAGCTATAATAGTATTGAGCAACAGACTATTCAATCTGTCAACAATATTGACGATGCCGCCCGAGGACTGGGAATGATAACCCAGAGATGCGATTACGTTCTGAGTAAAACAAGTAGTATTGAAGGATAAATAAAGAGATACTCAAGTTTAAAAAGTAGTTGTTTTATCTTATGAGGGAATCGTTGTTTCTTTTGAAGCGAACCGAAGAATTCCCTCAATATGAAGATTAACAATTGCCATAGATCCTTCTAATGATTCTAAAAAGGCAACGTCTTCAAGATTATCCATAAACAGATTTTCTGTTAGCACGGCTGGGCAGCGAGAGTAGCGAAGGATGTAGAAGTTCTCTTCCTGATCCGGGTCACCGTCGCTATAGTCAGTCCTCAGTCGCATCCCTGGCAGGTTGGTTTTCGCTGCTTCGTACAGGCACGATGCGAGGGCGTCAGCGCGAGTTTCGCCTCGGGTAGTATAGCAGCTCCAGCCGCGGGCGTTCATCCATTGCTGGCCATTGCCGGCGGCATTGATGTGAAGGGAGAGAAGTATCACTTGATCGCTACCGAACTGCTCGCAGATTGCATTGGCCCGGCGGCAGCGCTCGGGTAGGGGGATGTCTTCGCGCTCGGGTACCAGGAAGCGGGAGTCGATTCCAAGAACTGTGAGGCGTTCGTGGATCTCAGCGGTGAGGAAGCGGTTGTAGGCATATTCGCGGAAGAAGCCGTCAGGGCTCTGTTTGCCGGGGGTGTCGAAGCCGTGGCCGTTGTCGAGGAGGATGATCATTGCGTCAGACGTGATGGGTTATCTAATCGCAAGTTGGACAGAATATGTGGAAATAAGAAGAGATAATAAGTGGAAATCGCCCCCCCTGACAAACAAGAAAGCTGGATTCGGCGGGTATTAATCAGCCTTTAGGCTGATAATAAGTTGGATAATACTCGGAGCGTACCAGCCTCGTTAAATGTGGGAACTTTGTGGGAACTTTTTGGAAACCAAAATGCCCCTGGAGTATCTCCAAGGGCATTTTTTGAGGTGCCTAGCAGAATTGAACTGCTCTAACTGGTTTTGCAGACCAGCGCCTAACCTCCCGGCCCAGGCACCATGGGAATGCAAAGATAGGGATTTTTTTTGATATGCAAATATTTTTAATCGCCGCCGATGGTGTGTGTGGGCTGGATGAGGAAGCGGCGGGTGAGAATCGTGTTGTAGCGGTCGAGAACTTCTTCGGCGATGTCCTTCCACGACCGGACGATGTTCCGGGAGGCGGCGCGGCCGACGGCCTTGCAGCGCTCCGGGTCGGCGGCCAGGGTGCGTAGCAGCGCTTCGTAATCGTCGAGTGTTCCGGCGATTTTGAAACCGGTCTCGCCGTCGGTCAGCATTCCGGCGGCGGAGGCGTCCTTGAGCATGACGGACGGTGTGTTGAGCGCGGCCGCTTCCCGGACCACCAGTCCGTCGGTGTCATAAAGCGAGGGGAAAAGGAACAAGTCTGCGGCGGCGTAGTATTGTTTCAGTTTCTCCCGGTCGGTGAGGCGGCCTACGAAGGTCACGTGGTCGCGGATTCCCAGCCGGTCCGCCATTTCCTGCATCTCTTTTTCCGCGTAGCCGGTTCCGATGAAGAACATGCGGTAGGGAAGGTCCTTGATCCGGCCCAGGGCTTCCAGCGTCAGGCGCAGGTTCTTTTCCCAGATGTGCTGTCCGACGTACAGCAGCGTGAACATCCCATCTTCCAATCCCAGGGCGGCGCGGGATTCCCGGAAGAAGGATTCCGGATAGTCGCCGGACAGGTCGCAGCCGTTGGGCATCACGTCGACCTGCCCCTTGTAGCCATAGCTGTAGAGCACGTCCTTGACCGACTCCTGCGGCACCCAGACGACGTCGGCCCGCTTGTAGAAGCGCACGATTTCCTTGATCATGGTGTCGACCATGAGCTCACTGGGGACGACGCGGGCGAAATCTTCCCGATATTTGGAATGGAAGGTCGCCACGAGCGGAATCTTCTGGACATAAGCCACGTGCGAGGCTGTCCTGCCTGCAACGAAGGGACTGTGGGCGTGGACGATCTTGAATTTCCGCTTGAGCAGCTGACGCATGAAGAGGGGGTCTATTTCGGAAATGCCGGCGACGTAAGGTTTCCGGAAGGGTACCGGGACGGACATGTATTCCAGGACCTCATAGGTTTTGTCACTGTAGTCCGCGCCGGAAATGTGGGGCGTGATGACCGAGACGCCGCCTACTTTCTCCTGCATCCAGCGGGCGTAGTTCTCGACGCAGATGGCCACTCCGTCCATGATGGGCGGGAAGCTTTCATTGAAAAGACCGATATTGTTGTTCATCGTAAGTTTACGTTTAGGATTTGTCGGATTCAAAGACAATGCCGGCATCGAAACGCATCCGGCCTCCTTCGGCCGGATGGCGGAAGCCGAGGCTGGCGGCGTGGAGCATCAGCCGGGGCGCACGGTCGCCGCCGTAGAGGCGGTCGCCGAGGATGGGGCGGCCCAGCCCGGCAGGATGGGCCGCGTGGACCCGGAGCTGATGGGTCCTGCCAGTGTAGGGAACGAGCCGGACGAGGACCGATCCGTCGGAGCGGACCTGCAGTACTTCGTAGGCGGTCACGGCTTGTTTGCCGTGCTCCGGGTCGACCATCTGACGCGGCCGGTCGTACCAATCGGGCGCGAGCGGCAGCACGATCTTGCCGGTGTCGCCGGCCACCAACGGCCGGGCGCCCTCTACGGGCGAGAGCCAGGCCAGATACGTTTTCGAGACCTCCCGTTTCTCGAATTGCTGCTGCAGGGCGGCCTGCGCCGCGGGCGTCTTGGCGAAGACCATCAGGCCGGAGGTGTCCATATCGAGCCGGTGGCAGGAATAGACAGTTTGGCCGCAGCGGGCGGATAACCAGTCCTGCAGCGACAGCCGGGGTGCGACGCCGGGCACGGGGCGGCCGGGCACGGCCAGCATCCCGGCCGGCTTTTCGACGACGACCAGTGACGGATCTTCATAGCGGACGACGGGATCGGCGAAAAGCCAGTGTGCATCGCTCTCGAGGGGATTAGGCGCTACGTCGAGTCCTTGCAGCATATAGCTCAGCAGCGGCCCGCATTTGCCGGTGCAGGCAGGGTAGAAAGACCCGCTGCGCCGCACTTCGCGGTCAGGAGAGGCACCGTACCAGAACTCGCCGATTGCCAGTGGTTTGAGACCGTGTGTGAATGCGTACTGCAACAGTTTCGGTGCGGCGCAGTCTCCGGTCCCGCCGGGCGGGACAAGGCCGCGGTCGGCGAAGATCTGCCGGATGGAGCGGCTTTCGCCCCGGCCGTTGACGACGACATACTGCTCGAACAGCCAGTCCTGCAGCCGCCGCGACTCCTCAGGCGAAGTGCCGATGATGTCTTTTGGCTTCCACGCGAAGATCGGCGGTACGAAGCCTTCGATGAAGGCACTGCCGCCAGCCAGACCGGAGAAGCCGTAGAGGAAATGAGATTCCCGGTCGGAGCCGGGAATGACGCCAGCGGTCGGGCCGGGAATGACGCCGGAGGGCTCAACCTCCAGTACGCCGAGCATTTTGCCTTCGGCGAAAAATGTGCGGAGGGCGGGGGTGGCGTCGATGCGGGCGATCAGGGTCCGGGCGGCTTCGACGATAGCCGGGGAGGGGGTATAGCAGAACGGATTGTTGAGCATGACCGGCTACTCTACGTAGAGTACCAGCCCTTTCAGGTAAGAGCCCTCGGGGTGGAAGATGTTCACGGCGTGGTCGGCGGGCTGGCAGAGGCGGTCGATGATGCGCACGGGCCTGCCTGCGTCGGCAGCGGCGCTGAAGACGGCCAGGGCGAAGGCTTCGCGGTCCACTACCTGGGAACAGCTGAAAGTGAAGATGATGCCGCCCGGCGCGACGGCACTGATGGCGGCGGCGTTGAGCCGCTGGTAGGCGCGCAGGGCGTTCGACAGGGCGCCGCGGTGCTTGGCGAAGGCCGGCGGATCGACGATCATCAGGTCGTAAGCGTCTTTCGGGGCTTCTTTCACGAAATCGATGGCGTCGCAGCAGAGGGCGCGGTGCGGCGCGGAAGGGCCGAAATTCAAAGCGATGTTCTGCTGTACGAGTTCGACGGCGCGCGCCGAGCTGTCGACGGAGTCGACGCTGACCGCACCGCCGGCCAGCGCATAAACGCTGAAGCCGCCCGTATAGCAGAAGAGATTCAGTACGCGGCGCCCGCGGGCGTAGCGCTCCACGAGGGCGCGGTTCTCCCGCTGGTCGAGGAAGAAACCGGTTTTCTGTCCCTTCTCCCAATCGACGAGGAACTTGTGCCCGTTTTCCAGGACGCTGCGGGGGCAGAGCGATGCCCCGGGCTGCTGCTGGAAAAGATAGCCGTCGCCCAAGTCAAGTCCCGCTTTGAAAGGCGCCGTACCGGCGCTCTTGTCATAGACGCCCTGCAGGCTGGAACCGTAGATTTCACGCAGTGCCGCGGCGATTTCCTTCCGGGCGCGGAACATCCCGGCGGAGTGGGCTTGAAGGACGCAGACGCCATCATACCAGTCGATGACCAGCCCGGGCAGGGAGTCGCCTTCCCCGTGGACGAGGCGGTAGCAGCTGGTCGAAGCATTGGCGGCCAGGCCGAACGCCTTGCGGGCATCCAGGCAGCGCTGCAGCCGTCCGGCCCAGAAGTCCTTGCCGGGCCCGCCTTCGGGCATATCGTCGGCAAAACTGAGCATCCGCACGGCGATCGAGCCGATCTGGTAGTGGCCCCAGCCCAGGAATTCCTTCCGGGCCGAATACACGGCCACGGGATCGCCTTCTTCCGGATCGGGCCCTTCGATGCCGCCGATGGCGCCCGAGAAGACCCAGGGATGATAGCGCAGGAGCGATTCTTCGCGTCCTTTCTTCAGATACAAGCGTGTCATAGGCGTGGCGAAGCAAGCAGGGCTTTGTACATCTTTACGCAGATCCAGGCGTCGGTCGCAGCGTAGAGCAGCTGGGCCTCCGACAGGGGATCTGCCTCCCAGTTGGAGCATTGCTGTGCCTTGGAAACCTTGCAGCCCAGGATGATGGCCGCCATCTTCCGGACACTTTTTTCCTTGATGCCGTAGTCTCCGCCGAAGGACTGCAGGTCCATGAAGCGATGCGGTTCGAAAGGACAGTAGTGCTGGAGTCCGACGATGTCTTCGTGGACGGCGGCGCCGATCTTGGTGATATAGGGGTCGGCCATGATGTCGGCCACGGCCTGCGGAAGACCGAGTTCGTGGAGCCGGAACAGGAAGGCTTCCGTCTCGCTGGAAAGCTGCAGCAGAGCTGTGTGGTGGCGGGGCTGGTGGGCCTGGAAAACCGGCTTGGTTTCGGTATCGAATCCGATCAGGCGCTGGCTGGAAAGATGCTCGACGGCGTGGTCGAGATCGGGTCCCGGCTGGGAGATCACGTGGATCCGGCCGGGGAATGCGGCCAGGTCGAGCAATTCTATTTCTTCGGGCGTAATGGTCTCTTGAAACATCAGGGCTATTTGAGCGAAGGGGCGATCAGGCTGTAAGTGTAGGGGAGGCGGAGGCGGATGCGCTCCAGGTTGTTCGTATCGATGTTGCTGTGCGAGAAGGGGACCTGTTTGGTGCTCTGGTCCTCGGTCCCGGTGGCGCGTCCGTACTTGTAGTCGAAGGTGAGGAATCCGTCCTCGGTCAGGCAGTTGTCCTCGAGCAGGCTGCTCGGGACGGAGATATAGGCATCCACCTTGGTGGGGGAGATGCGGTAGGCCAGGTTGCCGTCCTCGCGCAGGGTGCGGTAGCACTCGATGGCCGTGTAGACGGCCGGGTCGATGAACGTGATCTCGTCGGCGATCAGGTCGCGGTATGGATAGCGTCCGTCCTCGCGGTAGTCCTTCAGTTCGGCCAGCACTTCGTTGAGGGTCTCCAGGTAGAAGGGATAGTGGGTGCAGCCCAGGATGATGGCGCGGATCGGCGTTCCTTTCCCGCTCTGGCGGTGCCTTTCGAGCAGGGAGACCATGTTGAAGCGGGCGTAGTTCTCCGCGCTGTTGAGCTGGAGTGAAGCGTAGCCGCCGCCGGGACTGCGGCGGGCCAGCATCTGGTTGTCGGAGAAGTCGAAGTTGTAGGCTTTGAGCAGTTCCTGCTTGATGCTTCCGTCGGCTTCGCCGAGGGCCGGTCCCCGATAGGTACTGCGCGGGGCGAAGAGGAGGGGATTCACATAGTCGGGATCGGAATCGACGGCTTCGGCAAAGCCGTAGCCGCTCTGGTTGACGATATCCACGGTCGTGGTTATGCCGCGGCGTTCGAGCTCTTCCCGCAAGGTGCGCTCGTAGGCGCCGGAGGCGATGGTGCCCGGCGTAGCCAGCACACCGATGGCGAAGGGGGCTTCGTCGCCCTTGAGTTCCAGGGCGTCGAGCGTGGCATTGACGCCGGCGTCGATCACACCGATCACCTTGACGCCGGTGCCGGACTGGTCGATCATCGAACGGATCAGGTCGAGGCCGTAGGCCGTCGCGGTATTGCAGGCCACCACGATGATTTTCACGCGGGGTTTTCGGCCCGTAGGGGTCTCCTCGATGGAATTGTTGAAATAGTCGTCATCCATCAGGAAGAGGGCGTCCTTGATGACCAGTTCCTTCAGGAACTCGCTGTTGCCTTCCGAATTGTAGTTGCCGTAGGGCATGTTGGCCTGGTCGGCCAGATAGACGAAATGCTCGCCGGCGAAATCGAGGATGCTGTCGCGTCCCGTACTGCCCGAGATGTTGTCGAAGCGGTCAAGGCTGAGCAGCTTCTCCAGGACGGTCAGTCCGCCCGTTCCCGAATCGAAGACGCCGATGGGAAGGTTCCGCATCTGGTCGGGATATTCGTCGAATTCGACATAGAAATTGGAGGCCGTGTCGTAGAGCGCCTTGTTGACGATAGCCATGTTGTCGACAGGGATCTCCTGCTTGTGGCAGCCCGCCGGGAGGACGAGCAGGACCAGCGCGGCAACGAATCCGGAAAGGGTTATCCTGCGGTTCATATTTTTGGTTTTAGACTGCAAATTTACTATTTTTGTAAGAATAAAGAAACCGGTTATGAAAAAGAGTATCCTGATCGCCTTGACGCTCATTCCCTTGATGAGCTTCGGCCAGAACCGTGTCCAGACCTACATCGACCAGCAGATGAAAACCGACTCGCTGCTGATCAACGCCGTCGTCGGCATCCTGGCCGTCGACGAGAGCGGCCGCCAGATCGCCGCCTGGAATCCCGACATGCCCCTGCTCACCGCCTCGACGATGAAGACCATCACCACGGGACTCGGCTACGAGGTCCTCGGCCCGGACTACCGCTTCTCGACCCGCGTGGCCTACGACGGCCGGATCGAGAACGGCGTCCTGCATGGCAACCTCTACATCGTAGGTGGCGCCGACCCGACCCTGGGCTCGCGCGACACGATCGCCACGCCGATCGACACGGTCTTCAAGGCCTGGGCCAGCGCCGTCAAGAAAGCCGGCATCCGGCGCATCAACGGCCGCATCGTGGGCGACGACCGCATCTACGAAGAGGAATCCATCCCTTCCAGCTGGTCTTACGGCAACATCGGTTACGACTATGGCAGCGGAACGTCCGGCCTGTCTTTCTGCGAGAATCTCACCTATTTCGAGGTGGAAGCCGGTGCGTTCGTGGGCGATCCGGTCCGCATCACCCCGGTCGGCCCGTACTCTCCCTATATGACCTACATCAATGAAGTGACCACGGGTGAAAAAGGCGACGGCGACAACACCGAATACTTCGCCTCCAGCATCACCCCGATCGGCAAGTTTGTGGGTACCTACGGCATCGACGCCAAACCCCGCACGCTGGTCCAGTCGAATAAGTACGGTCCCGCCACCTGCGCCTCTGAATTCGCGGCCTACCTCCAGAAGAACGGCATCGGCTGCAAGGGTGTCACCGACGTGCGCCAGATGGCGTACGACTATGCCGTCCCCGCCCAGAAAGACCTGAAATACATCGCCGAGACCTTCTCGCCCGAACTGCGCCGCATCGTCAAGGTAACCAATACCATCAGCAACAACTTCTTCGCCGAGACCATCTTCAAGATGGTGGGCAAGACCCTCCTCGAGCGCAAGACCGGCAAGGAGTGCATGAACGTGTCCTACAGCCAGGCGCGCCGCATCATCAAGGAATACCTCAAAGACCGGGGCGTCTCGACATACGGCTATACGCAGGACGACGGCAGCGGCCTCTCCCGCCAGAACTACGTTTCCCCGCGCTTCTTCACCAACTTCTACAAGATGATGGCCACGAGTCCCGATTTCAAGGAATACAAGGAGACCTTCCCGGGCCCGGGCCGTCCCGGCACCCTTGAGAACGTGCTCCGGAAGGCCGATCCCGAAATCAAGAAAACCATCTATGCCAAGAGCGGTTCGCTCTCCAGCGTACGCTGCTATGCCGGCTATGTCGATTCGAAGCGCGGGCTGATCCGCTTCGCGATCCTGGTCAACAACTACGACTGCCCGACCAGCAAGGTCCAGCCCAAGATCGAGGGCTTCCTCGAGGAGCTCGGCAAATACGGAGCCATGCAACAATAAAACCCAAATCCATCCATAATGCTTACCCTATCCAAAAAGGCGCAGGCCATGCCCGCCTCTCCGATCCGCAAACTCGTCCCCTTCGCGGACGCAGCCAAGAAACGCGGCATCAAAGTATATCATCTGAACATCGGCCAGCCCGACATCGAGTCGCCTGAAGAGGCCCTCGATGCCGTGAAGAACAACAAGCTGAAGGTCGTTTCCTATGCCAAGAGCGGCGGCAACGACTCGCTGCGTGAAGGTGTTGCGCGCTACTACCAGCGCATCGGCATCAACGTGGAGGCTGCCGACATCAACATTACTAACGGTGGCAGCGAGGCCCTGCAGATCGCCCTCTCCGTGACCTGCGACCCCGACGACGAAGTCATCGTCTTCGAGCCGTTCTATACCAACTACAACTCCTTCGCGCTCCAGAACGACGTGAAACTGGTGCCCATCACCACGCATATCGAGGACGGCTTCGCCCTTCCGCCGATGAGCGAGGTGGAGAAGCACATCACCCCCAAGACCAAAGGCGTGGTGATCTGCAACCCGGGCAACCCCACGGGCTGCCTCTACACGAAGAAGGCGCTGCTCGAACTGGGCGAAATCGCCAAGAAATACGGTCTGTTCATCTTCGCCGATGAAGTGTACCGTGAATTCTGCTACACCGACGAACCGCACTTCTCCTGCATGCACATCCCCGGCCTGGAGCAGAACGTCATCCTGCTTGACTCCGTGTCGAAGCGCTACAGCCTCTGCGGTGCGCGCATCGGCTATCTGGTATCCCGCAACAAGGAAGTGATGGCCGCCGTGATGCGTTACGCACAGGCCCGTCTCTGCTCGCCGTCCTACGGCCAGATCGCAGCCGAAGGAGCGCTCGACGCCCCGGCATCCTACTTCAAGGCTGTCCGCGACGAGTACATCCATCGCCGCGACGTGCTGATCGACGGTCTCCAGAAGATGAAGGGCGTGATCGCTCCCCGTCCGATGGGTGCCTTCTATGCAGCCGCCCAGCTCCCGGTCGACGATGCCGAGAAGTTCGCCAAATGGCTCCTCGAGGAGTTCAACTACAACGGTGAGACCGTGATGGTTGCCCCGATGGCCGGCTTCTACGCCACCAAGGGCCTCGGCACCAACCAGATCCGCCTGGCCTACGTCCTCAAGGAAGAAGACCTCCGCCACGCCCTGGTCTGCCTCGAAAAAGCCCTCGAAACCTACCCCGGCCGGGTCAAATAAATTTGCAGAATCGGATTAATTGCGTATCTTTGCATCCCTAAACATTGTTAGATAATCGTTAAGCTAGTGATTAAGAGATAGTTACAAGGCTATCCGCTTACGGTTGTAAATTTTTTAAACAAAATTTATTTATGTACGCAATCGTAGACATTGCAGGACAACAGTTCAAAGTGGAAGCGGGCAAGCAGATCTTCGTCAACCGTCAGGCTGCCGAGGTCGGTGAGGCTCTCTCTTTCGACAAGGTGTTGCTTCTCGACAACGAGGGTGACGTCAAGGTCGGTGCCCCCTACATCGATGGCGCAGCTGTGAAGGCTACCGTCGTCGAGCATTGCAAGGGTGACAAAGTGATCATCTTCAAGAAGAAGCGTCGCAAGGGCTATCAGAAGAAGAACGGTCACCGCCAGTATCTTACGAAACTCCAGATCGAAGGCATTGCTTAACTAACCATTAAAAACAAGAACGAATTATGGCACACAAAAAAGGTGTAGGTAGTTCCAAGAACGGCCGTGAATCACAAAGCAAACGTTTGGGCGTCAAATTGTTCGGTGGTCAGATCTGCAAAGCCGGCAATATCCTCGTCCGTCAAAGAGGCACTGTCCACTATCCGGGTGAAAACGTAGGTATGGGTAAAGACCACACCCTGTTCGCACTCGTCGACGGTGTTGTCACTTTCAAGAAGAAACTGGGCGACAAGTCCTATGTGTCCGTCGTCCCCATGCCGAAGGCGGAAGCCTAGTGCGGTTTCAGGATTGAAGATAAAAGAGAGGAAGACCTGTCAGGTTTTCCTCTTTTTTTGTATATTTGCGCGCTATAAAAAAATAGAACGATGTTAACCCTCAAACTTCTCCGCGAAAATCCCGAATTCGTCATCGAACGCCTGCAGGTCAAGCATTTCGATGCCAAAGATATCGTTTACCAGATCCTGGATATGGACCGTCAGCGCCGTGCCGCCCAGACGGAACTGGACGCCTGCCTGGCGCAGCAGAAAGCCAAGGCCGCCGAGATCGGTTCCCTGATGAAACAGGGCCGCCGCGACGAGGCGGAAGCCGCCAAGAAATCGGTCGCCGAACTGAAAGAGCAGTCCAAGGCGCTCGAAGAGAAAATGGCCGAAGCGGAGAAGAAACAACAGGAACTCGTCGTCCTGCTGCCGAACCTTCCCTGCGCCCTCGTGCCGGAAGGCCGTACCGCAGAAGACAATCTCGTGGTCAAGAAAGGCGGCCCCGAACCGCATCTGCCGGAGCACGCCCTGCCGCACTGGGAACTGGTCAAGAAGCTCGATATCATCGACTTCGACCTGGGCGTGAAGCTCACCGGCGCCGGTTTCCCCGTCTATAAAGGCAAAGGTGCGAAGATCCAGCGCGCGCTCATCTCCTGGTTCCTGGAGAAGAATACCGATGCCGGCTACCTGGAATATCAGCCGCCTTATATGGTCAACGCCGATTCCGGTTTCGGTACCGGCCAGCTCCCCGACAAGGAGGGGCAG
Source organism: Bacteroidales bacterium UBA3290 (assembly GCA_002361615.1). Classification (GTDB taxonomy): domain Bacteria; phylum Bacteroidota; class Bacteroidia; order Bacteroidales; family UBA932; genus Cacconaster. Next base: position 53,511 of record DETK01000045.1, on the reverse strand, counting down.
ATGTACTTCGCCCCGCTCGACGGTTTCTATATGATTCCGACCGCGGAAGTTCCCGTGACCAACATCTATCGCGACGTGATCCTCAAGCCGGAAGATTTCCCCGTCAAGATGACGGCCTACACGCCGTGCTGGCGCCGTGAAGCCGGCTCCTATGGCAAGGACGTACGCGGCCTGAACCGCCTGCACCAGTTCGACAAGGTGGAGATCGTCCGCCTCGAGCTCCCGGAGAATTCCTACGCCGCTCTCGACGAGATGGTCGCCCACGTAGAGACGCTGGTACAGGGCCTCGGCCTGCCGTACCGCATCCTGCGGCTCTGCGGCGGCGACATGAGCTTCACCTCCGCCATCACCTACGACTTCGAGGTGTTCTCCGCCGCACAGCAGCGCTGGCTCGAAGTCAGCTCGGTCTCGAACTTCGAATCCTATCAGGCCAACCGCCTGAAACTCCGCTATAAGGATGAGAACGGCAAAACGCAGCTCGCCCATACGCTCAACGGCAGCTCACTGGCCCTTCCGCGCATCCTGGCCACCATCATCGAGAACTACCAGACCGCCGACGGCCACATCGTCGTGCCCGAGGTGCTGCGCAAGTACACCGGTTTCGACCTGATCTGATGGCCGCGCAGCAACGCATTATCCTGGGAATCGACCCCGGTACCAACATCCTTGGTTACGGGGTCATTCTCGTAGATAAGAAGAGCGTCCACTATGTGGATATGGGCGTGATCGACCTGCGCAAGGAGAAGGACCACTTCCTGAAGCTGAGCCGCATCTTCGAAGGCGTCGGGGCGCTGATGGAGCGTTATGCCCCGGATGACCTGGCCATCGAGGCGCCGTTCTACGGCAAGAACGTGCAGTCGATGCTCAAGCTCGGCCGGGCCCAGGGAGCGGCCATCGCCGCGGCCCTGCACCGGCAGATCCCGGTCTTCGAATATGCGCCCCGCAAGGTGAAGATGGCCATCACGGGCCGCGGCGACGCATCGAAGGAGCAGGTCAAGCTCCTGATGGAGAAGACGCTCCATACATCGCTCGACGACGCCAAATTCCTCGATGCGACCGACGCGCTGGCCATCGCCATGTGCCATTTTTACCAGTTGACCAGTCCGCTTGTGGACACTTCGTCCTCCCGCAACTGGAAATCCTTCATAGAAGCGCATCCCGGCCGCGTGCAGGAAGGCGTGGAAGCCGAAAAATAGTAAAAAAAGTACTTCCCGGTTTAACTTTCCATCCGGACGCGAGTCTAAGATGCGTTGATTTTTGATACACCTTTTTATATGAAATACAGTTTCTTCCGGTCCGTTTTGCTGACCCTCCTTACACTCTGCCTGGCAACGGCAGTCCAGGCACAAAGTTACAATCTGAAAATCAAGCTGGTAGATAAAGATAACGGCGAGCCCGTAGGCTATGCTACCGTAGCTGTCACACCCGACGGGAAGACCGATGTGCTGAAGTATTCCCAGAGCGACGATGCCGGTTTGGCCGAGATCAAAGGCATTCCTGCCGGCAAGTATAAGGTTTCTGCGATGCTGATGGGCTACGACAACTATGAAGAAGTCGTCGACATCCGCAAGGACACCGACCTGGGCACCAAAACGATGGCCGTCCAGGCAAACTTCCTCAAGGGCGCCACGGTCACGGATGTCGGCAACCCGATCATCGTCAAGAAAGACACCGTCACGCACAACGTGACCCTGATCAAATCGGGCGACAACGACGTGCTGGAAGACCTGCTCAAGAAACTTCCGGGCGTGGAGGTCAGCTCCGACGGCAGCATCACCGCCAACGGCAAGACCATCTCCAAGATCCAGATCGACGGCAAGCAGTTCTTCCTCGACGATCCTTCAATCGCCAGCAAGAACCTTCCCGCCAACATCATCGAGCGTGTCAGCATCGTGGACAAGAAGTCGGAACAGGCTGAGTTCACGGGCATCGACGATGGGGAAGAGGAAACCGTCCTCGACCTGGGCGTCCGCAAAGGCATGATGAACGGCTGGTTCGGCAATGTGATGGGCGGTGGCGGATATGACATGCAGGGCAAGGGCGCCGTAAACGATCTGCGCTACCAGACGGCGGCTATGGTGGCCAACTTCACGGAGAAATCCCAGCTGGCTTTCATCGGCAACGCCAACAATACCAACAACCGTGGTTTCAACGACATGGCGGCCGGTGCGATGGGCGGTATGCGCGGCGGCGGCATGCGCGGCGGAATGGGTGGCGGCGGCTTCGGCGGCAACGGCATCTCGAGCTCCTATATGGCCGGTTTCAACGGCGGCTATACCTGGAACGACAAGTCCGAAATCGTGGGCAACGCCATGTTCAACGGCAATGAGCGCCTCGTAGAAGAGAAGACGCTCCGTCAGACCTTCCAGAAAGACGGCTCCAGCCTCATCGCCGCGGACGAGGGATTCACCCGTACCAGCACCTGGGGTGTCCGCGCCGGTGCCCGTGCCGACTGGAAGATTTCCAAGAACACCTCGCTGCTCTTCGAACCGAACTTCAACATCGGCTGGGGCGACTTCGAAGACCGGAGCACCTTCTCCACCGACAAGCTGACGGGCAATCTCACCCGCAAGGTCAACGACGGTAACAGCGCCTCCTTCGGCGACAGCCACAACCAGCGCGCCAACGGCCGTATCCTGTGGCGCCAGCGCCTCGGCAAGCCCGGCCGTACCATTTCGGTCAATGCGCGTTATTCGTTCAGCAACGACAATATGGAGGGTTACAACCAGTCGCTCACCCGTGCGTTCACCTATGACGACCGGGCGATGGAAGACCGTACCGGCGATTATATCATCGACTCCACGATCGTGGACCAGATGTACCGGACCAAGTCACGGACGGTCGGCATGAACGGCCGCGTGTCCTACACCGAGCCGCTGGGCAAGAACTTCTACCTGGAAGCCAATTATTCCTACAATTATTCGCGGAGCACTTCCACCAAGGATACGTATGATAAAGGTGTGGGCGGCTACAACGTGAAGGACGATCTCTTCAGCAGCGACATCTCCAACGAGGTACATCGCCAGAACGCCGGTATCAACCTCCGCAAGCAGGAAGAGAAATACAACATCACAATCGGTGCCAGCCTGCAGCCGCAGACCACGCACAACCGCACCGTCCGCGGCCTCAATTCGCTCGACACCACGCTCAAGGTGCTCAACTGGTCGCCGAACGCCCGCATCGACATCAACTTCAGCGACGCCCAGATGCTGCGCATCAACTACCGCGGCAACTCCTCGCAGCCGAGCCTGACCCAGATGATGCCGGTGCCCGACAACTCGAACCCGCAGCGCGTGACGCTCGGTAACATGGGCCTGACCCCTTCTTTCGCCCACAATATGTCGGTGCGCTACAATTCGACCAACATGAAGACCTACGCCTCGTTCAACGTCAACGCGAACGTGTCGTACCGCGTCAACAATATCGTCAACGCCAGCTGGCAGGACAGCCGGGGCGTCACCTACACCGTGCCGATGAACAATGAGCGGGGCGCCTGGACTGCCGGAACCTTCATCATGTTCAATACGCCGATCGCCAAGAGCAAGTTCTCGATCATGTCGTTCACCAACACCAACTTCTCGACGGGCGTTTCTCTTGTGGGCGACGCGTCGATCGACGGCACCGACAAGAGTTCCTACCTGAATCTGGCGAACTATACGCAGAACGGCTACCAGACCCTGTCAGCCGGTGAAAACCTCCGCCTGGTCTTCCGCGACGACATCTTCGAGGCATCCCTCGGCGGCGGCACCCGCTATTCCAAGACCTGGTACACCATCAACGAAAGCAATCGTCCGGCTACCTGGACGAGCAACGTGCAGGGACAGGTGATCGCCAAGATTCCCGATGTGATCAACTTCCAGACCGATGCACGCTACACCTTCTACAACGGCTACAACGCCGGTTACAACGATCCTACCCTGGTATGGAACGCGGAAATCAGCAAGCAACTCTTCAAGAACCAGTTCACCCTGGCCCTGAAGGTCTATGACATCCTCAACCAGTCGCGCAACACTTATCGCTCGACCCGTGACAACTACGTGCAGGATACGCAGAACAACACGCTCGGCCGCTACGTCATGCTGAGCCTGACCTACCGTTTCGGCAACTTCGGCGGTCAGCGCGGTGGCATGCGCGGGCCCGGTGGTCCCGGCGGTCCTGGCCGCGGCCCCGGCGGATGGGGTGGCGGACGCCGCTTCTGATAACGTCATACCGGCTCCGGCCGGAAACGTCATACCGGCTTCGGCCGGAAACGTCATGCCCGGCTTCGGCCGGGCATCTGTTTTTTAGGAATCTTCCTCCTCCAGGACATTGTTCCCCGCATAGCGCCGCCATTTTTCCAGCAGCGCCTGCATATCGGAAGGGATCTCGCTGTCGAAAGAGATCTCTTTTTTCGTGCGGGGATGGATGAAACCCAGCGTCTTGGCGTGCAGCGCCTGACGCGGGCAGAGGGCGAAACAGTTGTCGATGAACTGCTTGTATTTGGTGTAGAGGGTGCCCTTCAGGATCCGGTCGCCGCCGTAGCGGGCGTCGTTGAAGAGCGGGTGTCCGATGTGGTTCATATGGACGCGGATCTGGTGCGTGCGTCCGGTCTCCAGCACGCATTCCACGAGGGTGACGTAGCCCAGGCGCTCCAGCACGCGGAAGTGGGTGACGGCGTGCTTTCCCTGCGTTTCGTCGCTGCAGACGCGGAAGCGCAGCCGGTCGTTGGGATCCCGGCCGATCGGGGCGTCGATGGTCCCGCTGTCTTCGGCGATATTGCCCCAGACCAGGGCCCAGTAGCGCCGTTCGATGGTATGGTGGAAGAACTGGCGGGCCAGCTCGATCTGGGCTGCGTCAGTCTTGGCTACGACCAGCAGTCCGGAGGTATCCTTGTCGATGCGGTGGACCAGCAGTCCCATCCTTTCGTCGTCGTGTTCGGGGTCGGGCTCGCGGCCCAGGTAGTAGGCCAGGGCGTTGACCAGCGTGCCGCTGTAGTTGCCGTGGCCGGGATGGACCACCATGCCGGCCGGCTTGTTGACGACCAGCAGTTCGTCGTCTTCATAGACGATGTCGAGCGGGATGGGCTCCGGCTTGATCTCCACGCCACGCCGCTGGTACGGCATCACGAGCGTGATGACGTCGAGCGGGCGGACCTTGTAGCTGGCCTTGACCACGACGTCGTTGACGCGGACATACTCGGCGTCGATTGCCAGCTGCACGCGGTGGCGCGACGTATCGGAAAGATGCTCCGCCAGATACTTGTCGATGCGTATCGGGCTTTGTCCGCGGTCGGCTTCCAGTCGGAAATGCTCGTACATTTCCTGCTGTTCTTCCTCTTCGGACAGCAGTTCTTCTCTTTCTTCGTCGCTCATCGCGCGGCGATCTTGGCCTGGCTGGTGGTCAGCTTGAGATGGATGGTGGTGCCCATCGTGGCGGGGGCGCCGGGATGGTAGGCCGGGGTCTGCTGATAGACGACGGCGCTGAGGGTATCCTGATAGTTCTGGACGGTCTCGTCGTAGGTCACGTTGCCCAGGTTGAGGGAGTTCTCGAAGAGATTGTCCTTGGCTACGGGCAGGGTGAAACCGATCAGGTAGGGAATGTAGGTCCTGTTGTCGTCGGGTGAGAGGCCGAGCAGCAGGTCGACGGGGCTCTCCGCTTCGATTTCAGTACCGGGCGCTACGTAACGACCTTTGATGAACTGGTCGAGCACGTTGTTGGTGGCCAGGTCTTCGCGGTATGACAGTTTGCCGACGGTCAGGCCGGCGGCCAGGATCTCGGTCTTGGCCTGTCGCAGCGAATAGCCGACCAGGTTGGGCATCTTCACCATCTTGGTCTGGTGCGCGTTGATGGTCAGTTTGATGCTGCGGCCCTTCTTGACCTTGCTGCCGGCAGCAGGGTTCTGCGAGAAGACGTGGCCTTTCTCCATCCGTTTCACATAGACCGAATCGGTAACCTCGGTACGGATGTCATACCGCTTGGCCACGATGCGGGCATCCGGCACGGAGAGGTTCGTGAAGTCGGGGACGGTGATTTCCTGGTTGTGACGGGTGATGAACTTGAGGCTCACCTGCGTGATGACCAGCAGGGCTGCAACCAGCAGCACGGCCAGCAAGAGATTCCTGAGAATCCAACGTCCTACGGGTCTGTTTTCCTGATCTACTTCCATAACCTGACAAAGTTACGAATAATTTCCAACAATCATAACCTTTTGTCTGTCCAGCGACATTCGTCATTCAGCCTTTTGACTGTGGCTCCCGCTTCGCCCGGGTCCCGGCTTGACCAGGAACATCTGCCGTCATTCCCGGCTCGACCGGGAACCTCTTAATCAATCGTGGCTTGCCCTTGCAATGAATCTATTCGGATCAACGGCTCACCCAGGGCTTCCGATAGTTTTGCGAGGGAGGAAATCGTGAAATTCGGGAAGCCCCGGGTCCAGCGAGTAATTTGGGTTTCATTGCATCCGATCTTCTCCGCCAATTCTCTCTGCGTCATTCCTTTGCGCTTCAAGATTTCGGCAATGCTATCGATGATGGCACGCGACCATTCCATCTCCTGCCGGACAGCCGGAGGCACTTGCTCGAGTTGCTTGTGAAACAGCGGGTTTTGTTTCATGACCAGTTTTCTTTGTCTTCTATGTTAGTCAATTCCCGTTCTTCGCTGACTTCAAAACCTCGGATGCCTCTAAAATCCTTTTATGACAAATATATGAAACTTTACTTAAATGTAAAAATAGGATATTCCAGATAAAAGATCCTTTTGCTCTTTCCGCCCTGCAAATCTAGATGAAGTGACTTGTAAATAAAAACTCCGATGAAAGATTAACCGTTTTCCAAAGATTCTGGGAAAAGTTGAAAGGACCTTCTGGCTCTTCTTCGTCATTCACTCCCTTTGGTCGTGGTTCTCGCTTCGCTTGGGTCCCGGCGTGACCGGGAATCGTTTGACTCCGACCAACATCTTTACAATAATTATTGCAGGTTTACGAAAAAGAACTATCTTTGTAACGAGATATAAGCCGTGGGCAGGATGAGGTAATTCGCTAAGTGCAAAGCCCCCGCCTCGAGCCTCACCTTAGGGTAGCAATCCACCGCGTTTTCTTGGGGCAAGTTTAGAGGATGCTTTTCGGAGCATCCTTTTTCATTATCCCTCAATGGCGGTAATGCAGTACTGAACTTTCTCGTGTTTACCGCGGCGTACGCCGACCGTCATCTTGACCATTCCAATACCCGGACATTGGTAGTGCATCACAATCATTTTTTCAAAAGGTTTCTGGTTTCCGTTGGGTTTTGTCGGGACGTCGCCTGTCTTTCTGGCATATGTCAGAATAGCGTCCAGTTGTAGGACCGCCAGTGTGGACAGATATGTCCTGGACGCGTGCGTACAAGTCTCCGTGATCGACACGAAACGTATGTTGATATACTCGTTGAGGGAGAAATTGAACTGCCTGAGGGACGGATTGGCAATCTTCCATTCCCGGTAAAAGTTGGCTATTATTTTTCTTCTGGTGACAATGTCCTCCGAACTGTTTCCTGTGGGAATGCCATCTCCCGAGAAAGCGGAATCATCCTCTTTCTGTGATGGCAGTGGCCGTTCGTCCGGGTCGGGTTCCTCAATATAGCCGATGAGCAAGGCAAACGGCACTCCCATCACCTGCGAAGCTTTATGAATGGTTTCCAGATTTTTGCTCTTGAAAAGCGATTTGACATTCTGCCTCTTGATTCCCATTCGCCTCGCAAAATCACTCTTGCTGATTCCCAGGCTTTCCAGCAGCGCCTCACCCTTCGCTTCGAAATAGATCTGATCCATAGCTTTTTTTGTCCAAAGGTAATAAATATTTATTACATTCAAAGGGTTTAAAGGGTTTGTCATCCACTTCTGCCGCGACAGGATTGAAACGCCGCTGCTGAGTCCTGTCGCGGCCGCAATTCTGGGCAAATCTCGTCATTTCGTGCCGAGACAGGACCCGGGACCGCCTGCGAATCCTGTCGCGTCCAAACTGCCTGTCTCATTCTCTCCTTTGCCCCGCTCTTTTGAGTGGGAAATCTGTATTTTGCATTATGCAAATTCCGGCAAAAAGTGTATTCCACAAAATACAGTTTTGCCACGACAGAAGTGGTAATGAATGGACAGAAGGAAAAAAAAGCGGAGTCGCATCGACTTTGATGCGGCACCTTCTCCTTTTTTAGTGCTAAGTTGTGAGACTTGGCCATGCATAGCACTGTGTTCGTATAGCAAAGATAAATCGCCAAAACAAGTATAATCCCGATGCGATTTGAATGGCTGTATAAAAAAGCTGAAAGAAGCCTTCTTGCGGGCCTATCCGAAATCCCTGGCTACGGCTCGGCATCAACCCACCGTAGCCCATTATGACAGAGGTGTTTTCATGTTTTTCGCGGTTCTTTACTTTTTACGTGGTTTTTTGTAAATTTGCTATGATTTCCGCAAGGAAAGAAAATACATAGAAAGCGTTCAGCTTATTCTACGATAGTGAATCTGGACAATTCATTCAGCGGTAGAATTGAGTGAGACGCTTGCACGGGCTATATCTTGGGCTCAGGCTCACGCTATAGCAAATGTGAGCCTATCCTTTATTCTCGTTGAGGCAGTCCAGAGCCCGGTTTCCCCGGGTGCCCACTATCGGAGTAAGGCTGATTGGCCCACACTTTCTTTTATAGATTAGACTCCATTCGGGCCTGGTGGACCTGTGAAATGATGGAATTCACAATGGAACGCACGTTTCATCCGGTAGGGCATGGCGCATTCTACACGGAAAGGTTCACTCTTCCGGAACGGACCTACAATATTGTATATGATTGCGGTTGCTTTGAGGCGGCAAAAGAGGGAATGAATCCTCAAAAGTATATCAATCGGATTCAAAGGACGATAGACTCCTATTTCACAAAAGATACAGTAATTGATGCCCTCTTTATCTCTCATTTCCATAACGACCATATTCTTGGTGTCACGTATCTTGCGAAGAAATGTGATATCAAGCGGATTATTTTACCTCAATTAACAGAGGCGGAAAAACTGGCTATGTTTCTCGAGGACTTGTGTGATTTGGACTATGGCGATTCGATTGATGAAATGGCAAAGTCCTGGCAGACTATTTTTTCTGAGAAATATGACAGAATTGAAGTTCTTAGGGATAAAGTAAATGTCAATGATGCAAATCAAGAGATTGATCTTGAAAATCTTCAGGATGAAATTAAATCTGGACAAAGAGTTCTCTTCCACGGCAAATGGCAGTACATACCGTATAATTCCCCAGTTAAAAATGTAAAAGTCAAAGAATTGTTAGATGTTGCTAAGGAGCAATGTAAAGAGATCTTCAATGGAGATAAAATAAGTTTTGATGAATTGCGGAAATATTTGGAGAGTGACGTTAATCGGGATAAGCTGAAAAGTGCGTACAATGATGTTTTTAAAAAAGAAAAACTGAACGAAACATCGATGACGCTCTACTCAGGAATGCTTGGATGTAATCAAAAATGTGAACGTCAATGCGGGAAAGCCATTCATTACGCTAATCGCTATTGTACTCTGAATTGTCTTTATTTGGGCGATTTTGAGGCAAAAATGCTGGAGTATTATAATGGGCTTATGGAGGTTTATGAACCGTATTTTAAGCACATTGGCATTATCCAGGTTCCACATCATGGCTCTAATAATAATTACAATGCGAATCTTTATTCTTCGAGTTCTCCCGATAAGTCCTCTATTCTGCATAGGATATGCCTTGTCTCTGCTGATTCGAACGATGAGTATGGACACCCTGACGAAGATGTCCTTGATGGAATCCGGAAAGAGGGTGGCATACCAATTTTGGTAACAGAGTTTCCAAAGACAAAGCAGGTGTTTCGAATCAGAAACGAGTGATTTTTATTTGTGTGTTAATGTTTTTTGCCAATTGACATATATCACAATACAAATAACATATTCAACATAGACGATATTGAAAAAGATCGAACAGTTTTCCCATAATATTATCGCAGTTGGCTATACCGAAGATTCCATATTTTATAGAAAAGCTTCAGAATAATGAAATGGCGTCAGATAATCAATTGGTTTAGAGACTCATCGTTAAGGAAGAAGTTCATAGACAACTTTAACGATAATGCTAAGATTAATTTTCATAATCTATCAGTTAACGCATTATTGAAGGCCAAAACAGGTTATGGCAGTTCAGATTCTCGATATCGTCACGAGTTGTCAGCCCCTGTCATCGCTAGCGGGTTTATTATAGAAGTAATAGCTGGTGATGATGTTCCCCAAGAAGATATTTTTCTGATAGGTAAAACAGTTCTCTATAGCGAAAGCGTTGTCCGCTGGCTTTGGGCTCTTCATTGGGATACACTTATCATAAAAGATATTAGATCGGGTCGATCAGGGGAGTGGGCAATAAAAGACTTTGTCCATCTTGGAGGCCTATTAGATGCAGTAAAGAAGAATCTTAATCTAATCGAAATGTAGTGTTATGTGGCAATTCTTTAAGAAAAAGACTATAGAAGAAAAAATAGGTGAAAAGATAAAGTCTGAGGCGCCTGATTTTTCTCGGTTATTCGGTAATCTATCCAGCAGAGATGAGGCTGACGAACTTTATAAAGAACTTTCCGCTCTTCTACACCCAGATTGTTTTGTTGGTGCCGATAAAAAGACAATCGAATTAGCTGAGAATCTTTTCAAGGAATTGCAGAATTGTCGTACAGACATCCGATTATTGCGAATAGTTAAGGAAAAAGCCTCTCATTTATATCTTAATAAAGAAATGTCTCTATGAGGTGTAATCATTGCGGAAAGGACTTTGGCGATGGCCTGAAATGTCAGCATTGTGGGATAGATCGGGTTGAAGGATTAGGTTCCTTCAATGGTTTTAATCCCGATACTATGGGTAGTAGCCCTTTATCGTCTGGTGGTACTACACCAGGGGGTATTTCTGTAACTGATTCTAAGAATATGCTATGCTACAGTTGTGGCGAAATTATCCCTGACGATTCTGTTTTTTGCCCGATTTGCCGTACGCGTCTTTATGTTACTTGTCCTAAGTGTGGTAGGTCTTACTCTTCACAATATGATAATTGCAACCAGTGTGGCACTAACCGACAGGATTATTTAGATAAGTTAGAACAAGAAAAACAAATAAAATTTCGAGAAGAGGCTGAAAGACAAAAGATTGAGGCCCTTAAACGAAAAGAAGAACAAGAAAGACAAAGGAGAGAAGAAGCGGCCCGCAGAAGAAGAGAAGATGAAGCAAGAGAACAAAAAGAACGTCAAGAAGCGCAGAAAAGGCAATTGGTTTTGATGGCTATAGATTCAGAGAACAAGTGGATTGAACGATTTATTTCTAATAATACTAAACTACTATCTAGATATTACAAAACACAACGCACTAAAAAGACCCTTTGTACCACTGCAGTCTATATTATTGTGACTTTCATAGTCGTGGCGATGTTTTTGTCTATAAGATTTTTAGGGAGCGATTTCTACGAAAGGGGATTATTTGGTATCTTTAGCGGTTTCTTCTTAGCCTTTTTAAATGGAGCTATTGGCTTTGAAGCAATAAAGTTCACAAATGAGAATAAAGCTATCCTCCGTTATGTCCAAAATGCTTTTTATGATGAAAACGGACGCCCATTGCGTTATACAAATAGCTGGGTAATTATAACTACCTGTATTCAGTATGGCGTTTGTATGGAAGTTCCTTCTAGTCCGGAGTCTCTTTATTTACGCAAATCTTATGACCAACAAACTGATGCGGAAGTTGACATAAATTGGACTAAACCATTCGTAGTAACTGCCATTTTGGGAATTTGCTTTTCCCTTTTCTTCGTCTGGCCATATCCACCTATGCCTAAAGGATCTATATCTTATTCGGGCTCTGCTATAGTCACTATGGGGGATCCACTTTCAAACAGTACAAAGAAACAGAATGTTCCAATCTCTAAAGTGATATTGAATTTTGATGCCAGAAAGGGGATAATCATTTATTCTGCATATAGTTTAGAATTAACGATTAAGAGGATGTATAGAGAAGGAGCGGAGATTCATGTTCTGATTGAAGAAAGAGATCTGAAAAATCCCGTAAAAGGCAGTAAATTGGGTGAGGGCATAAGTGCCGTGTATGAGGGTATAATACCTAGATATAGGTATGGTACATTTTCTGGTTCTGGGAAGAATTGGAAAGGACAATTCTTTTCGTTTAAACTTGAACCTGTGTAGAATGGTAAGTTGATGAAAGATACCTGGTGTGGGGAGCATCGCTTATTGCCGAATAATACTCGAGAATATGCTGGATTGAGAAATGTATTTTGCATTATACAAAAATTGTCTAAATTTGTATTTTGTAAAATACAAGTACGATGGAAAAGTTATTTGCGTTACACGATTTGTATGTCTCACAGGTTCCGATAGCGTACATCCGGGGGCTGATGGACAGGATTGACTGGCGGAGTCGGTTAATTGGAATCAAAGGGCCGAAAGGTGTGGGCAAATCCACGCTGATGTTGCAATATATCCGCAAGCATTTCGCAGAGGGGGACCGCCACGTCCTGTATTGCTCGGCCGATACGGGATATTTCACCGACCATACGTTGGTGGATACGGCGGCGAAATTCGTCCGCGAAGGAGGAACGCACCTTTTTATCGATGAGATCCACAAGTACGACAACTGGAGCCGGGAATTGAAGGAGATTTACGACTTGTACCGTGGCCTTCACGTTGTCGTCAGCGGGTCGTCCCTGCTGCGAATCAACGACGGGCAGGCAGACCTGTCCCGCCGTCTGGTCGAATACGAAATGCCGGGTCTCTCATTCCGGGAATATCTGTGGTTTGAGACCGGTCTCCGGCTGGAACCGATTTCTTTGGACGCGTTGCTTTCCGGGGCTTCCGCCTTCTGTGTGAACGTCTGCAAACAGGTGCGCCCGTTGGAGTTTTTCAAAAACTATCTCCGCGCAGGCTATTATCCTTTTTATTTTGAAGAGCAGGGCGTCTATCAGAACAAAGTCCAGGGTGTGGTGAATTATATCATAGAGTCCGAACTGACGGCCCACCGCGGGCTGGAGGTGGGCAATACGCGGAAAGTCAAGGCGCTTCTGCCGGTTCTCTCGCAGATCGTTCCGTTCCAAGTGGACATATCCAAGATTTCGCGGAATATCGGCATCCAGCGCCCCACGACGCTGCGCTATATGAAGAATCTGGAAGAGGCTAAACTCATCCGTAGGCTGTTTACGGACTTGTCAACGACCAGCGATCTGCAGAAACCCGACAAGATTCTGCTCGACAATCCAAACCTCATCTATACGCTTTCCTCCGTCGAGCCGGAGGTCGGCACTGTCCGGGAGTCTTTCTTCTGCAACCAACTTGCCGGTGCCGGGCACCAGGTCGAGTATGGCGGCCTGACGACCGGCGACTTCCGCATTGACCGCAACGTGGTGGTTGAAGTGGGCGGCCCCGACAAGTCTTTCCGGCAGGTAAAGGACGAAGAAAACGGTTATGTCGCAGCCGATGACATCGAGAGTGCTGTCTATAAGAAAATTCCGCTTTGGGCCTTTGGCTTTTTGTATTGATATGAACCGCAAGCTGATTTCCTTTTTTTCTGTTATCCTGTCCGGATTCCTGCTTTTAGCGTCATTTCCCGCTGCGGCGCAGGAAACCCGCGTCAGTTTCAGCGGCATTCAACTGGGAACGCCGTACAAGGAGTTTGTGAAGCAGCTCAAGCGGCAGGGTTTCAAACTTGACAAGGAGCGGGAGGAGGACCAGATTTTCTATGGCTCGTGCAAGGAGGCGTTTCTGCTGGGAAATTATGATGGCAATCCCGCTGTCGTCCATCTGACTGCGTCCTGCAAGTCCAAGACGGTCTATGAAGTGGAGGTCGTGATCCGGGAGATGATCGATGAGGATGAGGCCATTGAAGCTGCCGACCGTTTATTGGATGAGACACGGGCCCGGTATAAGCATTTCCAATACGAGCAGCCATCGCTCAACAACACCCTTGTCGAGATGTCCGCGAGGGGCCGTGTCACGAAGTACCTTTGCCTTCCCAAGGGGGGCGTGCTGTTGCGCTTGTATCAGGTTCCCGGGCAGGATGATCCGAAAGAGTCGTTTGGCTCCGTCACCGTCAGTATATACGAAAACACGCTGGGACACGAACACGTGGTCGTATGGCGTTTCTACGACCGAAAAGCGGGGGATCTGGCTTCCCGGGAGGCTGAAAAATGAAGAAAGCGTATCTCTTGTTCCTGCTGCTCTGCCTTTTGGGCTTCGAAGCATCCGGCGGCACAAAACGCGCGCTGGTCGTATGCATCGGCGCCTATCCGCCCGAGTCCGGCTGGAATACGCTCTCTTCGCAGAATGACAAGGCGCTGGTGCTGGCGACGCTCTCCCGATGCGGCTTTCCGGTTTCCAATATCAGCCTGCTTGAAGAGTCCAAGGCCACTCGTGCGGCCATTGTGTCGGCGTTGGAACAACTTGCGGCTGATGCCCGCCCCGGTGACCAGGTGTACATACATTTCAGTTGCCACGGGCAGCAGATAACCGACCAGGACGGAGATGAGGCGCTTCGCGATCCGAAAGACCGGCTGGACGAGGCCTTGGTCCCGTATGATGCATTCATTTCCTATAATTGGCGCGGCTATAAGGGAGACCGGCACCTGATTGATGACACAATCAACGCTTTGCTGCATCGGATCCATCAGGCAGTCGGTCGGCGGGGAACCGTCCTTCTCGTGGCGGATGCGTGCCATAGCGGAGACGTTTCCCGGGATGATGCCGATGCGCCGCTTCCGCCATTCCGGGGCGCAGTTGATGTGTTTGAGCAGCCTTTTTATGGGACGACGACCAAGCCGGGCGTGAATCCCGTAAGTTGGATCAGCCTCAGCGCCTGCAAGGAATTTCAGACTAATTTTGAAGTGGAGGTAAATGGCCGGCGGTATGGCCGCCTAACTTACGCGCTTAGCCGCTGTCTGGAACCTGGAATGACAGCCGGACAGTTGTGCGATGCCCTTCTTGTGCAGTACCGCCAGCTCCCGTTGCCGAAAGGAAAGTCGCAGACCCCTTGGTTCGTGATCCCTGAAAAGATGAAATCCCGGAAATTGTTCGATGGCCGCTAAGGATTATATCAACCGTTTGATCGACGGAGACCGTCGTGCCTTCGATGAAATCTACCGCGCTTACAAGAGCGTATTCATCGGTGTGATATGTAAGGCGTATCCGATTGGCGCAGAACAGGCTCTGGACTTGTACCATCGTGCCCTGGCGGCATTGTACAACAACGTTCGAACTGGCCGTATTGGCCGCGACGGACTTCCCGACGAAAAATTGCAGGCATACATCATCAACACGGGCAAGTGGATGTCGCTCAATGATTATCGGAAACGGCAGACCCCGCTTACCTTCGATACGGATTACGTGATGCGCTATGATGCTGTTGTGGATGAGGAGTCCGATTTTGAGAAAAACGAGAAACTCGCGGTCATCCGCTCGGCGGTCAAGGAAATGAAGATGCCGTGTTCCAAACTGTTGTATCTGGCCATCTATTATGAGAAAAGCCACGAAGAGATCGCTTCCATTATGCACTATGCCAATGCGCGGACAGTAACGACGCAGCGGTCGCGTTGTACGCAAAAACTAATCGGCTTTCTGAGAAAACGCTTTAAAGAACTTGGCTATGAATACTGATCATGAGTCCTTGAATGACCTGATTGAAGCGGCCGTCTTTGAGCGGGGCGCAATAACGCATCTGGAAACGCTGGAGCGGAAGGTTCAGCGTCGCAAGTTGTGGCTCCGGACGGCGATCGCCGTGGCTGCAAGCCTCATCGTTTTCTCGGGTGTCGGATTGAAACTCGGCAGCGATGCACGCAAGGTAGGGTACGCTTTTGACCCTGTATCCGGACAGAAAGGTGGTTCTCAGATCACGGCGCTGATGCAGGAAAGAGAAATTGACCAGGCGCAGGATGCTATTGTCGCCGCCCGCCAGAAACTTTCGCTGGAATTGGCTAATCCTTCCTCCTTCGATCCGGAGTATATGGTGCAACTGGATATTGACCGGCAGGAACTTGATTTGCTTGAGGCCGTTTGTGCCCTGCGCAAAGGCCAGTATTTTCGGTCTCGCCGCTTGCTGAAAGCCATTGCGGCCGGAGGCGGCGCATTTGCACCGGAAGCGTCCTCCCTGTTGGAACAGTTATGATACGTTTGACTCGGTTCCTGTGCTTCTTTCTGGCTGTATGCTTGCCATTCGGGGGTGTTGCGCAATCCCGACGAGGTGAAGTTACCGTTGCGTACCAGATTCAGGATGGCTTTTGCTATGCCAGTATAAACCGTAGTGGCTGGCGCGAACCGAAGTCTGTCCGCATATGTGCGGAAAAGGAGTTGGACGCGCTTCCAACAGATGCTTCTCTCTATCGGGGAGAAACGGCAAAAGCCGCATTTACTCTTCTGTTTTCGCCGTTGAAGGCCTATCTGAAAAAAGGGGACCGCATTTATTTCTCACCGGCCGGAAAACTGTATCTGGTCAATTTGGCCGCCTTGATGGATGACAGCGGGCATCGACTTTTCGAGCGATATCATTTTTTTCGGGTATCGGATGTCAGTGCACTGCCTTCCGATCCGAAGAGGCACCGCTATTATACCATCCGCTTGTATGGTGGGATGAACTATGAAGCTGACTTTGACCAGATGAATTACTACGGATGGTCTTGCCATGCATTTCCTGCCATGCAGTCTTTCATCGAAGATTGCCAGGGACTGCCGCTGTCAGGGATCTCGTTTGGCCAGGCCGATGACGGAACTCGTGCCGGATACGGCAACTTGAAAGCGAGCAGGGAAGAAATCAAGTTTATTTATCGTATCCGTACCTGGCTGTCTTCTCCCAATACGGGGCCGAGGGCTTTGGAAGAGTTGTTCCGCGGTGATACACGGCGGGACCACGAGTATGTGATGCACCTGTCCACCCACACATTCAATATCCCCTTCAGGACGTATCCCGGGGAGGATGAGGCTGCCTATAAACGGAAACTATATAAGAGTTGCGGTCTTCTTTTTTCCGGTGCGGGACATACGATCCGGGGAGAGAAAATGCCTTTCGGCTTGAACGATGGCTTGCTTTACGCGGAAGAGATTGCCGGGTTGGATATGCGCTATTGCTGTTTGTTGGTGCTGGCAGCTTGCAATACGGCGTTGGGAACGGTTACGCAAGACGGCATTCTGGGACTCCAAAGTGCGTTCAAAGAAGCTGGCGCCCAGACGCTGCTGATGACGCTGTGGAGCGTAAACGACCGGGCGACGGCTGAGTTCATGAAGGTATTCTATACCCATCTTTTCGATGGAAAGACCAAGCACGAATCGCTTGACCGGGCGCGAAAGGCTCTTATGGACAGCGCGGATTTCAATGATCCGGTGTATTGGGCGCCCTTTATTATGCTCGATTGAGTTTTCCCGCTTTCCTGTTTACCTCCGCTTGTGCATTGACATTTATTCCGTGAAGGCAGATAAAAACGCCTGGACGAATAAATGGAAGAAAAGCAACAATATGTGACCGTCATCCGAAAAACGGGTGGCTGTTTTGTCCACGAGGACATCACCACGACGACGACACTTCCAGGGAGCGGCATTGACGCCGTCCAGAACCGGACGAACATCATCGCGCGCCTCCGCAAGGATCCGTCCGTCGTGCTGGTCCTGGATGCACAGGACAGAAAATGTGAAGAGCATACCGCTCTTGCCGATGGCTTTGAAATGACAGTTACGCTGGGAGAGGGTGAGAACGCCTCTGCGTCTCTCCTTGTGGAATACGAAGGATCCTGCGTCTGCAGGAAAGAGTATCTTCAGGAGGATGCGGAAGATGAGCGGTCATTCCGTAATGCCTTTTTGGGCGAAATCCTGTGGATCCTGTCCTGTGTTGACAGGAAGGATTATTGTTTCGTCGATGAAGACTGCCCTTATTTCGAGGAAGTGGAAGCGGAAAACCCGCTGACGCTGTATGATGTGGAGCGTATCCTCCGGGCGGAAGGTTTCCAGTGCGAAAGGATCAAGACGCTGGACTGGATGAGCGAACCCTGCCTGTTCATTTGCGAGAATGAAATCGTGCTGGTCGGCTCTTACCACTTTGCCGGGGCTCTGCTGTTTGTCGAGATGAAACGCATTTTCGTTGACCGTGAGGCAAAGACCGTGAATGATGCAGTGGCCAAGTTCCAGAGCAATTATGACATTGAGGTTATACCCTGGCACGACGGGACCTGGTCGTTCCGGAAAACGCTGGACAATGAAATGGACGAAGATGCTTTTTTGAAGCAGCTGTTGTCCGTTGTTGCGGAATTGAAGGAATTCATCAAAAAAGTGGAATTGCAGGACGGCCTTTACGAATCCACCGGTTTCGAAACAGACCAGATCCGTCAATTCTTCATCTATGAGACAATCGATACCTCGCTCAAGGTGTCGCGTCTCCCTATTTGATTCTTAATCAGTTAAATAAAATAACATTATGAAAAAACTCTTTTTCCTCGTCTGCTTCCTTGCAGCCGCTACTTACGCCTCCGCGCAGATCGGTTATCAGCAAACCTACAACAATTTGCTTCTGAACCAGCAGGGGCAACAGCAACAGTACCAGCAGCGGGTAGCGCCGCATCCCTCCGCGAAATCGTACAGGACAACGGCCTATCTGCTCGACAATCAGGGGAATGTGTACAAGATGCCCATCGTCGTCGAAGTTACTACAGGGGGCTACGGCGGGAGGTCGATGCGCGTCACCCAGAAATACGTCAACTCCGGCCTGGGCGGGCGCTGGGACAAGATATATTCCGGCAGCAGTGTCAGCGAGTGCCGTCCGTTGGTCAACAGCAATCCCCTCGAGTCCGAATTTATGTACAAGGCCACCATTGACACCAACACTTGGTACTTCGATCTGTAGATACCGGTGCATTTACGATTTTTTTTCAGGCCGGAACTCGTTACTTTTGTAACGAATATCAACTCCTGAAAGTCGTTTATATGGAATTCATCTTCACCATCATCTTCATCGTCCTGGCGGTATTCTTTCTTGTGATGTGGCTGGTAAGCCGGTCCAAGAATGAAGAGAACGCACTTCTGACCAAGGAATTGCGCGGTATCAACTTTCTTATTGTTCTGCTGCTCTTGGGCTTAGCGGGCTGCCGTCCCAACCCGGCAGCCCCGGCAGCCCCGGCGACTCCGGCAGGGGCGGGGGAGGGGGCTGATGTCACCCGCCGCTGGCATCCTGAAGACCGCATTGTGCACTTGTTCGAAGATCCGGATCCGCAGCAGGTCGCCGGATGGAAGGCGGAGTGCGGGCAGAACGAACTACACGGTATCGACAGCCTGGAATTGTCCCGCTTTGCGGAGGGGGTGCCGCATCTGACGGCTTTCTACGACTTGAACAACTTGTCCTTCAAGGATGCTGACGAGGATGCGTTCGTCTGCTGGCGGCTGGCGCAGTTCACGGGTGATTCCATTGCGCCGGCTCATTTGCAGGGAAGGCTCGCGCTGTTCCGGCAGCAGATCGGGCGTATGCTCGATTTCGACGCTGAGTTCCAGGTTGAACTCAATATGAAAGCCGGCCTGGAATCCTATCTTCAGCACTGCTACAACCGGATTGCCATACGGCAGTTTGCGCAGCGGGCGGATTCGGCGCTGGCAGCAATGGCCCTGCGCGATTTTGCGCTCGCGGAGCGGTATGCTCAGGTATATGATTCAACCTTCGAGGTGGTGAACTATTATGACGGGATGGCCTCTTCCTACCCGGTCGAGTGGGGCGAGTCCCAGACTTACGAAGTGATGACGTACCGAAGTGCCGTCAATGCCTGGGTCTGTCCGGACTCCACCCGCCTCCTCGGAGCGGACAGCCGCTATGCGACTGCCCCGCGCGTCCTGGCGGAGTACGATGCTTTCATCGCCGGGCTGGTGGAGCCTGAGGACGAGGAAGACTATCTGCTTCCCGTCGCACAGCGGCGCGAAGCCCTGCTGAAAGAGAAAGCGGCGTGGAAGCAGTGGATGGACTTCCGCGCTGGGATTGCCCCGCGGCTGCCGGCTTCCTTCCGGCCTGCGTTTGACCACGCCACCCGTGCCATCTGCCGCCGCAAACTCATCGCCCTCAAGAACCGCTACCAATGCTTCGGCTACCAGAGTCAGGAATTCGTCGACGAACTGCTGCTCTTCGACTGCAGCGACGAGCAGCTGGCGGCCTATAATTACGAACAGGTTTTCAAGGATTTGCTATGATAATAGTTGAAATGAAAGGACGAAGGTCCATCCTACCGGTTTTACACGTATCGGCTTTGTTAGTCATCGGGGCGCTCTTCTCACAGTGTGAAGGCAACCGGACCGTACAGCGTTCAACGACATTGGCGCAGGAGACGGTACCTGCAGATTCAACAGAAAACGATTTGACGTTTGACACAGCCTGGGCCGACTCCATATCCGCTGTCACGGGCATCGGCTACGGACCGTACTTCTACGATCCTTCGTGGCCGCTCGCTTATTCGGAGAGCGGGAAAATGCTGTTGTATTACCCGCGGGATTCAGCCGCTACCCATTTCGCCATCCCCGGGACGGTCCGGGTCATCGATGAGCGGGCCTTCCAATGCAACAAGCACCTGGTCGAGATCGTGCTTCCCAGAAGTGTCCAGGAGATCGGCGTCTGTTCATTCTACGGCTGCGAAGAACTCCGTGATGTCATCATCGAGGGTCCGGTCACTTCCATTCCGTGGCGGGCCTTCGACGGCTGCCAGAAACTGCGGGCCGTCGATCTTCCGGCCTCGGTCCATTCCATCGGCGGCTTGTCGTTCGCCAGTTGCGGGAGCCTGCGGACTTTCATCGTCCGGAATCCCGAGC
This sequence comes from Bacteroidales bacterium UBA3290, assembly GCA_002361615.1. Classification (GTDB taxonomy): domain Bacteria; phylum Bacteroidota; class Bacteroidia; order Bacteroidales; family UBA932; genus Cacconaster. Next base: position 32,697 of record DETK01000045.1, on the reverse strand, counting down.
CGCCACACTTCGAGTTTGAAGACGATCCGGAAGATTTTGATACGATGGGCGCTTTCTTCGACACCGGCCTGCAGCGTTGTACGCTTTATGTTCCCGAAGGCTCTGTCGAGGCCTACCGCCAAGCACTATGCTGGAAACTATTCAAACGCATCCAAACGATTTAGACCTATGACTGCCACCCGTTTATCCGCTTCCTCCCGCTTTCTAGTCGGCGTAGCCACCGCCATCATCTGCCTGCAATTTCTGGTACATCTCTGTGTGCCTTTTCCTGATCCCTTCGGCGTCGGGAACCATACACTCTTCGACCACTTCGAGATTTGGCTTCTTCGTAGCCTGGGGAGTCTCAAGATTCTGGCGCTGGCGGTGCTGGCGGCGTGGGTGGGACAGTCGCTGCAGCGCGCCATCCCGAATCCGGGACGGGGCCTTCGCGTAGTGCTCTACGCATTGTCTGCGTTACTGCTGGTGCTTTACATCTGGGGAAGATATACGTATTATCTTCCGCCGGGCTATATGGGCTGTTGCCTAGTTTGGGCAATGATCCTGGGTCTCCTGCTACACCCCGACCGGATCAGGCCGCACGATACGGCGGAACTCGTTGTCATCGTCCTTGCAATTGCTTTTACATACATTGCCATAAGCAACGCAATGGACCGCCACCGCTGGATGGATTTTCCCACCATACTGGCTTTCGCCTACTATATGATCCTGCTGGCCAATGCTCCCGAAGTCCAGCGGAGGATGGACGGCCGTTGGGTAAGACCCACGCTGATTACGCTGTCTGTCCTCTCCTTCGCAGCCGTCGTAATCAACCTGGTGCAAACCTCTTGGCTGCTGAGCGCCTGCTACCTTCTGCCGGTATGGGCCGTGCTTGTCCAGCCTTTAGTGTTTTGTCCGCTCATCCAGTTTTGGTGCAGGCGTCGGGGAAAAGGAAGTGTGGCGTAGCAGCGGGCAAGGTCTCATTTGAGTGGCGGGACCTTGCCCGGTGAATCGTGGGCACAGCGGTCTGTGAGGCGGAACGTATGGGCAAGGTCCAAGGCACGAAATGAAACCTTGCCCGGCCGCGGCGCAGAATCCGAGGCGGGCGGCGAAACAAGGGACAATCTGACTCAGGACAAAGCACGGTAGAAACTGTCGCGTTCGACGGCCTGCCAGCCGGAGGCGGCGGCGAGGGCCTGCAGCTCCGGGACTAAGAGGGTGGGGCGCTGGTCAGTGGCACCGGCCAGGGAGTAGATTTTCGTGGAGTCGTTGATGGTGCCGTCCATGTCGTCGGCGCCCCAGGCCATCGCTTCGAGGGCCAGTTCCTTGCCCAGCATCGGCCAGTAGGCCTTGATGTGGGGGATGTTGTCGAGGGCCAGGCGGGCGATGGCGAAGGTGCGCAGCACTTCTTCGTCCGAAACTTCGCCCAGATGAGCGAGCGCATTGTGCCGGGCCCTGAATTTCAGCGGGATGAAGGCGTTGAACCCGCCGGTCTCGTCTTGCAGCGAACGCAGGGCGAGCAGGTGGTCCACCCGGTCTTCGCGGCTTTCGATGTGGCCGAAGAGCATCGTGCAGTTGGAAGGCATGCTCAACTGGTGTGCGGTCCGATGGATGGCGAGCCAGCGCTGCGCATCGCACTTGTCGGGACAGATCTGCCGGCGGATGGACGGGGCGAAGATTTCGGCGCCGCCGCCGGGAAGGGTATCGACCCCCGCCACCCGGAGGGCCCGCAGGCAATCTTCCACGGAAATCTTGTTGAAGCGGCACATATCATCGATTTCGACGGCCGTGTACGCCTTGATGGAAACCGGCCGTTCTTTCGTGCCGTGCTTCCGGGCGAAAGCCGAGACCATGTCGACGATACCGAGATAGTAGTTGAAATTCTTTTCCGGATGGACACTTCCCACGATGTGGATCTCGGTCATCCCGGGCTCGAACTTGGATTCGCAGTAGGGGAGGATATCTTCGAGCGGCATGCTCCAGGCCCCGGGCTGCGTGGCGTCGTCCCTCCGGTAGGAGCAGAAGCGGCAGCGGTGGGTGCAGATGTTCGAGGGCTCGAGATGGAAGTTGCGGTTGTAGTAGATGCGGTCGCCGTTCAGGCTATGGCGCACAAAAGAAGACGCCGCCTGCAGTTCGGGCAGGGGCGCCTCATAAAGTTCCAACAGCTCTTTGCGGGAAACTCTTACCAAAGATCCTCGGAGCTGACGGTCAGTTTCTTGCGGCCGTGACGACGGCGGGCGGCAAGCACGCGGCGTCCATTGGGCGTGGACATTCTCTCACGGAAACCGTGCTTGTTGCGACGCTTGCGCTGGGAAGGTTGAAATGTACGTTTCATATCTAAAGCTTTTTATTTCGAATTCGGGACCGCAAAGATAACGCTTTTTTGCTGATCTGCAAATTTATTTCGAGATAATCACGATCTTCTTCCCTTCGAACCACGGATCACGGAACCAATTGGAAATCTGGACCTGGAAAAACTTCTGCGGATCGATGCGGCAGCGCCGGGCGCAATCGGCGATCTCAGCTTCGAGCTGGCCTCCCTTGAGGTAGAAGATGGCGCGGTTGAACTTGTCCTTGACCCAGGGGTAGAAGGTGGTCAGGTCGGTCACGGCGCGCGAGACGACATAGTCGAAGCGGCCGGGCAGGCTCTCGGCCCGGGCCTGGACGCACGTCACATTCTCGAGCGACAAGCCTTCCGCCACGGCCTGGGCGACCTTGACTTTCTTGCCGATGGAATCGCAGAGCGTGAAGCGGACTTCGGGAAAGAGCACGGCGAGCGGAATGCCGGGGAAGCCGCCGCCGGTTCCCACGTCGAGCACGGTACTCCCGGCGGGGAAGTCGATGACCTTGGCGATGGCCATCGAATGGAGGATGTGGTGCGTGAGAAGATTGTCCATGTCCTTGCGGGAGATGACGTTGATGCGCGCGTTCCACGTGCGGTAGAGTTCTTCCATCGCTTCGTAACGGGCTTTTTGGCTTTCCGTCAGGGCGGGGAACAGGTCAGTCAGCTTTTCCATCGGCAGGGTTCTCCACCATTTTTTCGAGGGTTTTGCGGGCCCGGTTGATGCGGGTCTTGACCGTGCCCAGCGGCAGGCCGAGTTCCCGGGCGATGTCTTCGTAGGCGTAGTCCTTGATGAAGCGCAGTTCCGCCACCTGGCGGTAGCTTTCGGGGAGGCTCTGGATACCTGAGATCAACTCGCGGACCGCCTGGTCGATGATGAATTCCTCCTCGGGCGTGCTGCCCGAAAGGACGTCGAGCGCCTCGCGCTCCGAAGAGATGGGCACGGAGTTGATCGAGGAGCGGCTGCGGCGGATGTGGTCGATGGCCTCGTTCTGGGCGATGTTGTAGAGCCAGGTCGAGAAAGCGTAGCGGGAATTGTACCGGTCGATGTTCATGAAGGCCTTCTCGAAACTGCGCTGGCAGATGTCCTCGGCATCTTCCACCACGGTCACATATTTGAGGACGTGGTTCATCAGCGAGGCGTGGTACTTCTCAAGCAGGAGCGCAAAGGCGCCCTGGTCGCGCTGCAGCGCCAGTTCCACGAGGGCGAGGTCCTCGAGTTTAGTGTGCTTCTCTCCAGTTTTTGCCATAGTTGCACTCCGTGATCAGGGGAACGGCGAGCGAGCAGACGCCTTCCATTTCTTGTTTGACGATTTCCACGATGCGGTCCCGCTCACCGGCCGTTACGTCGAACACCAGTTCGTCGTGGACCTGGAGCACCATCCGGCTTTGCAGCCCTTCGGCGGCCAGCCGCCGGTCGACGGCGATCATCGCGAGTTTGATGATGTCGGCGGCGCTGCCCTGGATCGGGGCGTTGATGGCGTTGCGCTCGGCCAGGCCGCGGGCCACGGCGTTCTTGCTGCCGATGTCGGGCAGGAAGCGCTTGCGGCCGAAGATCGTCTCGACCCAGCCTTTTTCCCTTGCCTGGGCGACGACGCGGTCCATATATTCCTTGACGCCGGGATAGCTGCGGAAGTATTCTTCGATGAAGTTCCGGGCTTCGGTGCGGGAGATGCCCATCCGCTGCGAGAGTCCGAAGGCCGAGATGCCGTAGATGATGCCGAAATTGGCCACCTTGGCGTGCCGCCGCTGTTCGGCCGTCACGGCTTCGGGGGCTACGTGGAAGATGCGGGCGGCCGTGGCGCGGTGCACGTCGGCGCCGTGGGCGAATCCTTCCACCAGATGCGGGTCGCCGCTCAGATGGGCCATCAGCCGCAGCTCGATCTGGGAATAGTCGGCCGATACGATCCAGCCGTCGGGATCGCTCGGGACGAAGGCTTCGCGGATCTTCATGCCGCGCTCGGTACGGATCGGGATATTCTGCAGGTTGGGACCCTGGCTGCTGAGACGCCCCGTTGCCGTGAGGGCCTGCGTGAAGGTGGTGTGCACCTTTCCGGTGGCGGGGTTGATGAGGCTCGGCAGCGGGTCGATATAGGTCGAGAGGAGCTTTTTGATAGCTCTGAATTCCAGGATTTTGCCGACAATCGGATGTCGGTCGGCTATTTCGGTCAGGGTCTCTTCGTCGGTAGGGTAGCTGTCGGTGCGGGTCTTCTTGACCCGGGGATTGAGCTGGAGTTTCTCGTACAGCACGATGCCGATCTGGCGGGGCGAGGAAAGGTTGAGCGACGGCTCACCGGCCATCTCGCGTGCCTCCTGCTCGATCTGCGAGAGCTCCTTCGACAGGACGCGGCTGTACTGGCCCAGCATCTGCGGGTCGATCTTCACGCCCGTGGCTTCCATCCGGGCCAGGATGCCGATCAGCGGCATCTCGATGCGGGTGTACAGGTCCCAGAGATGCTGTTGCTGCAGCTCCGCGACCAGGAGCGGCTCGATCAGGCCGGCGGCGACGCACTCCCGTCCGCCCGTCTTGTCTTCGAAGTCGAAGAGCATCATCTGGCCGTCCTGCGCGCTTTCCGCCAGGTCCACGTCCAGATAGGTGGCGCAGAGGGTCTCGAGTTTGTGGCTGCGTTCCGGGTTGAGGAGGTAGTGCATGATCTCGAGGTCGTGCAGCGGGCCCTTGAGGGCGGTGTGCTTGAGACCGTGGCCGCATTTGACGATCGTTTCGTCGGCGAGGATGCCGGCCGCTTCGGCGTAGGACAGCGTGCAGTAGCGCTTGCCGGAAGCCAGGATCACGCGGTCGCCCAGGCGGACGGCCACGCGGCCTTCGGCCCTGGCCTGGCGGAGGATTTCCGCGGCGGGAGCTTCTTCGCTCTCGAGCGTGGCGCGCACGGCTTTCGGGACGGGCTGCAGGTTGGGGACCAGCCCGCGGAGAGAATTGAATTCGTAGTGGTTGAACAGTTCCGCGACTTGCTGCGGATCGGGCTGACCGAGGCGCAGCTGCGGCTCGTCCGTCTCGATTTCGACGTCGGTCTTGACGGTGACCAGGGTCTTGCTCAGGCCGAGGTGGGGGAGCGCCTTGCGGAACGCTTCCTGCTGCTTGGGCGGCAGTTCGTCCAGATGGGCTTCGATGCCTTCGAGGCTGCCGTATTTGGCGACCAGCTTGCGGGCGCCCACTTCCCCGACGCCGTCCACGCCTTTCACGTTGTCGGCCGTATCGCCCCAGATGGCCAGGATGTCAATGATCTGTTTCGGGTCGTCGATGCCGTACTGTGCGCAGATGGCTTCCTTCGACACAATCTCGCGTTCGGCGCCGCCCTTGCCGGGCTTGTACTGGTAGATGTGGTCGTCCACGATCTGACCCAGGTCTTTGTCGGGCGTGACCATATAGACGTCGCAGGTGTCGGAAGCGAAGCGGCGGGCCAGCGTGCCGATTACGTCGTCGGCCTCGAAGCCGGGCTTCATCAGCACCGGGATGTCGAGGGCTTCGACGATCCGGGAGAGCGGCTCGAGGGCTGCCTTTACGAGTTCCGGCGTGGCCGTACGTGTGGCCTTGTATTCGGGGTAAATCGTGTGGCGGAAGGTTCCGCCCGGCGGATCGAACATCACGGCCAGGTGGGTGGGCTGCTCGCGGGCGATCAGCTCCAGCAGGTATTTGGTAAAGCCGAACAGGATCGAGGTGTCCTCGCCTTTCGAGTTGATCATGGGCCTGCGCAGGAATGCGTAGTACATCCTGAAAATCAAGGAATGGCCGTCGATCAGGTAGAGCTGGTTCATAACCTTCAAAGATAAGGTTTTTTTCGTTACGATAGCAAAGGAAAAAATCGAATGAAAAATAAATGAAATATTGCTGGATTTGCTTCTGATTTGTTATATTTGCATAGAATATCGAACAAATATCAAAACAGATTATGGATATAACCCCTCTTCTTTCAAAAAATGCCCTGAGCATGCGCCGCTCGCAGATCCGCGACCTTCTCAGCGTGGCGACCCGCCCCGAAATCATCTCCTTTGCCGGCGGTTTCCCCAGCCCGGAATCCTTCCCCGTCGAAGACCTCAAGCGCATCATGCAGGAAGTGCTCGACAAAGAAGGTGCTGCCGCCCTTCAGTATGGCAGCACGGACGGCGTCAAGTCGCTCCGCGAGGAGATTTCCCGTCTCTACAAGCGCGATGAGAATCTGGATGTCCCGGTCGAGAACATCATGATCACGACCGCCTCCCAGCAGGCGCTCGACCTGATCTGCCGCATCTTCATCGACCCGGGCGACGTGATCGTCTGCGGCCTCCCGACCTACCTGGCCGCCCTCCAGTCGGTCTGGTCGTACCGTGGCCAGCCCTACGGCTTGCGCCACAACAACGGTCTGGCCGAAGCCTGCAACGTGCTCTGCGCCACCGGTAAGAAGCCCAAGTTTATCTATTCCATCCCCGACTTCCAGAACCCCTCCGGTGAAACCATGACCCTGGAAGAGCGCAAATATGTGGTCGATGTGGCCCGCAAATACGACCTGCTCATCGTCGAGGATACACCTTATAAGAACATCCGTTTCGAAGGGGAGACCCTCCCGTCGATGTATTCGATGGCTCCGGAACGCGTGATCATGGTGGGAACCTTCTCCAAGACCTTCGTCCCGGGCTTCCGCCTCGGCTGGATTGTCGCACAGCACGACGTCATCGAGCGGATCATCGTGGCCAAGCAGTCGTCTGACCTCTGCACGCCGGTGTTCAACCAGATGGTCGCCGCCCGCTACCTCGCTTCGGGTGCCTACGATGTGAACCTCAAGAAGACCTGCGCCCTCTACAAGCGCAAGAAGAACGTGATGGTTTCGTCCTTCGAAGAATTCATGCCCAAGGGCGTGACCTGGACCAACCCCGATGGCGGTCTGTTCCTCTTCCTCCGTCTCCCCGAACAGTTCGACACCCGTGAACTCTTCGACCTGGCCATCAAGGAAAACGTGGCCTTCGTCATCGGCGAAGCCTTCCACAGCGACGGCTCCGGCAAGAACACGATGCGCCTGAACTTCTCGTTCGCATCCGACGAAAAGATCCGCGAAGGCGTCCGCCGCCTGGCCGCCGCCATCCGCCGTCTCTACGAGCGCTACGGCTACGAAGTTTAGCAGCGCCATCAGGCGCTAGCGGAGGCCGTTGGGTCGGTTTGTGCGATAGCAGGCCGGAGCGGTAGGGGTTGGGGCAGGGCCCCAGTAACTCAGATCATGGTTGCGATGTTGGCGGTGAAGAGTTTCACAGCCATCGCCAACAGAATGATTCCGAAGATTTTACGGAGAATATAGATCACGGTTGGGCCGAGCTTCCGCTCGACCCAACCGACGTATTTGAGCACGAAGAAGACCACCACCATGTTGAGGGCGATGGCCACGATGATGTTCTCCATGGCATATTCCGCCCGCATCGAGATGAGGGTGGTCAGCACGCCGGCGCCGGCGATCAGCGGAAAGATGATGGGGACGACGTTGGCGGCCGAAGCCGGTCCGTCGTTCTTCATGATTTCCACGCCGAGGGTCATCTCCATGCCGTAGATGAAGATGATGATGGCGCCCGCCACGGCGAAGGAGTGGATGTCGACGCCGAACAGGGAGAGCAGACCTTCTCCCGCGAAGAGGAAGGCCACCAGGATGACGAACGAGATGAGCGCAACCTTCAGCGGGACGATCTTGGCACCTTTCTCCTTGAGGCCGATGACGATCGGCAGCGAGCCGGTGATGTCGATGATGGCGAACAGCACGATGAAGGCGCTGATGATTTCCTTGAAGCTGAAATGCATAAGTCTTTCGTTTTAGGTGCCGCAAAAATACAACTTTTTTCTATATTTGCACGTTGTAATAAAACCATCCCAATGAGAAAGAAAATCGTCGCCGGCAACTGGAAGATGAATACCTCCATCGCCGAAGGAGTTGAACTGGCAAAAGCCATCGTCGCCAAAGTAAATGAAGTACCGCAGGGCGTTTCGCTCATCGTCGCCCCGCCGTTCACCCACCTGACCTCGGTCGCCAAGGTTCTGGAAGGTAGCCCCGTGGCCCTCTCCGCCCAGAACTGCGCCGACCAGCCGAAAGGTGCCTTCACAGGCGAAGTGGCCGCTTCCATGCTCAAGGACGCCGGCTGCGCCTATACGATCCTCGGCCACTCCGAGCGTCGCGAATATTATGGCGAAACCGCTGAAAAACTCATCACGAAGATTGCCCTGGCCTTTGAGAACGGCCTGAAGGTCATCTACTGCGTCGGTGAGAAACTCGCTGAACGCGAGGAAGGAAACCACTTCGACGTGGTCAGCGAACAGATCGCTTCCGTGCTCTTCGGCCTGACGCCCGAGCAGATGAAGAAAGTGGTCATCGCTTACGAGCCGGTGTGGGCCATCGGTACCGGTGTGACCGCCACGGCCGCGCAGGCACAGGAAATGCACGCGTTCATCCGCGAAACGCTCGGAACCCATTTCGGGGAGAAAGTGGCGCAGGAAACGACGATCCTCTACGGCGGAAGCTGCAAGCCTTCCAACGCCCAGGAACTCTTCGCCTGCCCCGACATCGACGGCGGCCTGATCGGCGGCGCTTCTCTCAAGGCCGACGACTTCATCGCCATCGCTAAGTCTTATTGATTTCAGCGCGCTACCGCGCCATGGGCTGACCTGACGCTGTTATGCCTTCCTGAGACGGAGACATAACAGCGTCAGGTCGTCGTTTGGAATCGCACCCGCGCGGTGCCGTTCGACTTCCAGCTCCAGTTTCCGGATGACTTCTTCCGCCGACATCCGGGCACATTCCGTCATCAAGCGGATCACCGTGTCGTTGCCCAGCAGTTCCTGCTTCATATTCTCGGCTTCGTTGAGGCCGTCGGTGTAGCAGAGCAGCAGTTCGCCCCGGATGCAGCCCAGGGTTTCGCCCTGGAATCCGCCTTCCTCCCAGACGCCCAGCGGACGGTTGGTGTACTTGACCGGGATGAATTCGGCCTTTCCGTCCTTGCGGACGATCACGGGCGGATTGTGCCCGCAGTTGCAGTAGCGCAGGACGCCGTCCTTCAGGTCGATCTGCCCGATGAACATCGTGACGAACATACCCTGCTCGTTGTCCCGCGACAGGACGGAATTGATCTGCATCGCGATACTCTCCGGGGTGTGGCCCTGCTGGGCGATGATACGGAACAGATTGCGGGTCACGGCCATCAGCAGGCTTGCCGGGATTCCCTTGCCGCTGACGTCGCCGATGCAGAAGTAGAGCTGTTCGTCCAGGATGAAGTAGTCGTAGAGGTCTCCGCCCACTTCCTTGGCCGGAACCATCGCGGCGAACAGGTCGATGTCGTTCCGTTCTGGGAAGGCGGGGAACTTGCGGGGGACCATGGCCATCTGGATGTCGCTGGCCACCTTGAGTTCATGCTCGATGGAGGCTTTCTGGGCCGTGGTCTGCTTCAGCTCGTCGATGTAGTTGATCAGGGAGTGCTGCATACCGGCGAACGAGCGGTTGAGCTGTCCGATTTCGTCGATGCGCCCCTCGTCGACAAGTTCTTCCTGGAAATGGCCGGCGGCGATGGTCTTGGCCTGGCGGTTGAGTTCGCTCAGCGGCTCGAGTTCGTTGCGGATGACCCGGCTGATCAGGTCGAGCATCAGCAGCAGGCCGAGGACGACGATGATCAGGACGGCTTGCTGCAGACGTTTGTATCCGCTGAGGATATCCCGCTCCGGGCAGACGAGCCCCATGCTCCAGTTCGTCGTTCCCAGGGGTTTGTAGAAAACGTAGCAGTTCTGGCCGTCGATGACCATCTGTTTCATCCCTTCCTCGCCGGCCTGCATCGCCTTGCCGAGCGCGGTGCGGTCGGGGTCTTCCCGTTCGAGGGTTTCGGTGAAGATGGTCTGGTAGAACAGTTTCGTGGAATCGGGGTGGACGAAGAACGTGCCGCCGCGTCCGATCATGATGCTGTAGGAGTTGGGGTAGGGCTTCACGGCCGCGATGGTCTCGGAGAGCCATCCGAGCGGGAGGTCGACCGAAATGGTCCCGATATAGCGCCCTTGCGCATCCTTGAGGGGCTTGCAGTAGGAGGCGATCATCTCCTGGGAATAGAAGCCGTCGGGATTGAAATCGAAGTACGGTTCGGTCCAGCACGGCTCATCGAGCAGTTTGGCCATCTGATACCAGTCGAACGTGAAGTATTCGTAGTGCGGGCCGCCTTCCTGCTCGGTGAGGATCTCTCCGTCCTGATTGAGACTGTAGGCCGAGAAATACTTGCCTTTTCCGGGGAAATAATAAGGCTCGAAGGAGATGGAACAGCCGTTGAGTTCCGGATTGTTCTCGAGGATCCGGCGGGAATAGACGAACATCGAGTCGGGCGTCTTCAGATGCCGGACCGGCAGCCAGTCCATATTGTCGGTGGCTACTTCCACCCGGTCGAGGACGTTGGTTACCCGCTGGACGGTATTGTCGAGCACCTGCTCGGCGCGGTTGAGGGCTTCCTGCCGGACCGATTTCTTGGACTGGGAGAACATGAATCCCAGGGAAGCCAGCAGCACGAGGCTGCTCAGGAGTGCGATCCACAAGGTGAGCTTGGCAGGCATCGACCTGCGGATGAGGAAGAGAAGTCTTTTCATCGGGTCTGCCGGTCAATCAGTTCATCGTAGGTGATCTTGCGCAGGATCAGCTGGTTCCTGAGCATCATGTCGTTGGCCATCTCCACCATGTCCGGCCTGAGGCGGAATTCCCGCTGGCCGGAATCGCGGTCCACCTGCTGGCGGAGAATCTCTTCGAGCATGAGTTTCTGCAGGACGCGGTTGGTGGCGATATGGTTTTTCTGGACGTAGTCCATGACGATGTCGAGTGTTTCCTCGGGATGCTCGGCAGCCCATTCCCAGCCGCGGCGGCTGGCCTGTGCAAACCGTTCAGCCTGATCCTGGTGACGTTCATAGTAGTCCCGGGTCATGTAGACGCCGTCTTCCTGCACGTTGTAGCTGTCGGCGAGGCGGTAGATGTTGTTTTCGGTGATCGAGACGCCCGCCTCCATCAGCTGATAGAGCTCGTTGTAGCTCATCGTCAGGGTGGCATCGATAGCCCCGGAGAGGAAGAGGTTGATGCCGGACCGTATGGGAATCCATTTGTAATCAAGTCCTTCGATAGAAGAAAGGCAGACGGCCATCTGGTCGAAGCCGGCACTCCAGGTCCCCACGCGGATTCCTTTCTGGCGGATGGGGCTCTCGTCCTTCCGGGAGACGATGACCATGGCGTTGTTCATCGAGGTCTGCAGGATGTTCACCAGGGGAACGCCGCTGTCGATGATGACCATCGCTTCGCACAGCTGAAGGGTCGTCGCCTGGCTTTCTCCACTGCGGATATGGTTGAGCGCCGACTGGGTGAGGGTAGGGTGGACGATCTCCACCTCGATGCCGGCTTCGCGGTAGAAGCCTTTCTCCAGCGCTACATAGTAGCCGGCGAACTGGGCCTGTGCCGTCCACTGCGGCGTGAAGACGAATTTCTGCGCCTCGGCCTTTCCGCAAAAGACAAAGAGCAGGCTGAGTACCAGGACCCCGATGGACCGTCTATTCATAGGATGGTGGTAGTTGTCTGAGTATTAATTGATTGTGTGAAATACGTCCCGCTTTTCGAATCTTAAAAATAATAAAAAAAGCCTTTCTTTGAAAATGGCGCCGCACGGTGTAACGAAAAAAAGCGTAACTTAGCCTTATGGACTATATCGCCGTACATATCAAGATCGAGCCGTTCCGGGAAGAATGGGCCGAAATCGTCGAAGCGGAGATCGTCGACCTGGGCTTTGACAGCTTCACCGTCGAGGAGCCGTACCTGAACGCCTTCATACCGAAAGAACAGTTTTCGGAGCCGATGCTCAAGACGCTGCTCAGCGGCTTCTCCGGTTGTGAATTCACCCTTTCCCACACCGTCGAACTGGTGAAGGAACAAAACTGGAACGCCACCTGGGAGAGTGACTTCGAACCGGTCGTCGTCGGCGACCAGGTAACGGTCAAGGCCACCTATCACAAAGACCTTCCGCGCACCCGCTACAACATCGTCATCGACCCTCAGATGAGTTTCGGCAGCGGGCACCACCAGACCACGACGATGATGATCGAGCAGTTGCTGGCGGAAGGGAAGGCCCTTCGCGGCAAGACCCTGCTCGACATGGGCTGCGGCACCGGTATCCTGGCCATCGTTGCGGCCAAGCTCGGCGCCGCCGTTCCGGTCCACGCCGTGGACATCGACCCGCGCTGCGTCCGATCGACCATCGCCAACGCGCGGAGAAACCGCATCCCGCACAAGCTCATCGCCGTCTGCGGCGACGCCTCCGTGCTCATCCGTGGCCAGTATGACTACGTGCTGGCCAACATCAACCGGAACATCCTCCTGGCCGACCTGTCCTCGTATGTCCGTTCGCTCAAGCCCCAGGGCGGCTGCATCTTCCTGAGCGGTTTCTATACGGCGGATATCCCGATGCTCCTCGAAGCCGCCGCTCCGCTGGGCCTGACGGAAGTGTCCCGCCGTACCCGCGACGACTGGGCCCTGCTTGTCCTCAGGAAATAAAAATAATTCGTATATTTGCGATAATCATCCTGCGGGTGTGTTGTAATTGGTAGCCAAGCCAGACTTAGGATCTGGTGCCGTAAGGCGTAAGGGTTCGAGTCCCTTCACCCGTACCTCATGAAAAAAGCGCTTCCCTTCCTGGTCCTGCTGCTGGTGGCGGCGACCGCTTCCGCACAGAACGATTCCGTGCCGGCGAAACCCCACTCCTTCACCGTATCCGGCCAGCACTGGTCGCGCGGCGAGATCCGTGACGGTGCGTTGCCGGATGAGGATGACAACGGTGTGGACCACGCTTACTTTCTGATGAGCAGCACGACGCTCCGTTTCCATTACCAGTACAAAGGCTTGGAAGTGAAGATCTCTCCCCGGCATTCCGGCGTCTGGGGCGCTGCGGGCGGAGGCAGTTTCAGCCTGGATGAAGGCTGGGTGGCCCTGCACAGCCGCATCGGTTTCTTTGCCCAGATAGGCCGGCAGAAACTTTTCTATGACGACCTGCGTATCATCGGCGCTGACGATTGGGCGATGGCGCCCATCAAGCACGATGTGCTCAAGACCGGATTCGAGATCGGCAAGCACAAGCTCCATCTGCTGGCGGCCTTCAATCAGAACAACGAGAACACCAACGGCGGCACTTTCTACAAGGACGGCGGCCAGCCTTACAAGTCCATGCAGACGGCCTGGTATCATTTCGACCCGATCCCGCAGCTGGGCGGTTCGCTGATTTTTATGAATGTCGGTATGCAGCACCTCCCGAGTCCGGAGGAGAATATCACTTTCTATCAGCAGCTTTACGGTACTTTCCTGGACTGGCATCCCCGGAATCTGAGTGTCCAGGCCTCCTATTACCGGCAGTCCGGCCGGGATGAATGGGGAATATCCATCCGTGCGTGGATGACCAGTCTTGAAGCGCTCTGGAAAATCAATCCGCGCTGGCAGCTCAACTCCGGTTACTTCCATATGAGCGGCGATGAGGATTTCTTCGTGCCCATGGCGGGGTCGATCGGCCTGATCCAGAAGACTTCGGTCCATGGTTTCAACCCGATTTTCGGTTCCCACCACAAGTTTTACGGTGCCATGGATTTCTTCTATGTGACGACCTATTACGGCGGCAACACCCCGGGCCTGCAGGATTTCCATCTGGGCGCGCAGTGGAAGCCGATCGATCCGCTGTCGTTCAAAGCGAAGTACCACCTGCTGGCCACCAGTGTCAAAGTCGAGGATGTAAGTCTCATCCTGGGCCACGAGCTGGAACTGGAAACCGCCTGGCAGATCCTGCCGGATGTCAGCCTGCAGGCCGGTTACACCTTTATGAAAGGGACATCAACCATGGAGCGGCTCAAGCGCACCAGCGACCGCAACAACCTGCACTGGGGCTGGCTGATGCTGGTCATATCCCCGGAGTTCTTTTCTGTGAAATATTGAAATCAATAACGTGTTACGATGAAAAAGATAGCTCTCATTACCGGCGCCACCAGTGGAATCGGCGCCGCTTGCGCCCGCAAGTTCGCCGGTGCGGGATACGACCTGATCATTACGGCCCGCCGCAGCGAACAACTTACCATGATGGCCAATGAACTGACTCAGGGATTCGGCGTACAGGTGTTGCCGTGCTGCTTCGACGTGCGTGACCGGGAAGCCGTCAAGCGTGCGGTGGATTCGATACCGGCTTCCTGGCGGGACATCGACGTGCTGATCAACAACGCCGGTCTGGCACTCGGTCTGGAACCCGAGTATGCCGGTGATTTCACCGACTGGGAGACCATGATCGACACCAATGTCAAGGGCCTGCTCTATATGACCCGGCTCATCGTGCCCGGAATGGTGGAACGGATGAAAGGCCACGTCATCAATATCGGTTCCGTGGCGGGCGACGCGGCGTATGCCGGCGGCGCCGTGTACTGTGCCACGAAGGCGGCCGTGAAGATCCTCTCCGACGGTCTGCGCATCGATCTGTCGCACACACCGGTCCGCGTGACCACGCTCAAGCCCGGCCTCGTGGAGACAAACTTCAGCAACGTCCGTTTCCACGGCGACACCGAACGGGCCGCCAAGGTCTATCAGGGAATCCAGCCGCTGTCGGGCGACGATATCGCCGACGTGGCGCTCTACGCCGCGAGCGCTCCCGCACACGTACAGATTGCCGAAGTCCTCATCCTGGCCACGCATCAGGCCAGTGGTTCGGTCATCTGCCGCAGCTAAACTAAAGCAGGAAGAACATCGCTACGCCGATCATCGAAACGGCGACGCCGAGGAGCTCCTTCGGCTTGACTTTCTGTTTGTGGATCAGCGCGTAGGGGAGGATGATCAGCACGGGGGTCAGCGCCATCAGCGTGGAGGCGATGCCGGCCCGCGCATACTGGACGGCCATCAGGGAAAGGGAAACGCCGATGACGGGGCCGAAGAGGGTCGTCAGCACGGCGAAACGGACGCCTTTGGGGTCGTTCCGCGTGACGGTTACGAAGTTCTTTCCCTGTCGCTGCAGGAGCAGGATGAGGACGAAACCCAGTCCGCCCACGACCGCCCGGATCATGGTCGCGGCGAAAGGCATCATCGTATCCATCATGGCGGGGACGTCGGCGGGCAGCGCCGCTTCGTAGTGCTGCATGCCGACCTTGCTGAGCACCAGGCCGACGCCCTGGCCGGCACCCGCTCCCAAGCCCAGCAAAATGCCTTTGATCGGGAGGGTGAAATGGACTTTCTGTCCCTGTCCCTTGCTCAGGATGGAGATGGCGATACCGCTGATGGTCACGGCCATGGCCAGCAGTGAGCGCCACGAGAGCGTCTCGCCCAGCATGAGCCAGCCGGCGATGGCGGCCATCGGCGGAGCGAGCGTCATGAACAGCTGGCCGAAACGGGCCCCGATGACCAGGTAGGAATTGAACAGGCAGTAGTCGCCGAAGACGTAGCCCACCAGCGCGGAAAGCGCCAGCCAGAACCAGGCCGCCCCGTCCGCGTAGCGCGGATAGGGCGCTCCGATGGTGAACCACAGGATCAGTGCTAAAAAGACCGAACCCAGGACCAGACGGATGACATTGACCGTCAGGGAGCCGAGTCTGTGGCTGGCCTCGTCGGCAAAAAGAGCCGTCGCGGTCCAGCTGACCGCGACGAGCAAAGATATGATTTCTCCTAAATGTGCCATCGTAACAAGGCACAAAGGTAAGCAGAAATCGTTACGTTGTTACTTCATGTACTCGATTTTTGAGCTCCGGCTGATTTCGCCGCGGACGGAGGCGCCCAAATCGCGGAAACGGAGGGTGGATACACCCGAGAGTTCGTAGTCCAGCCGTTCCTTGACGGAGAGCGTCGCTTTCGAGACGCCCGAGAGTTCGACTTCCGCTTTTTCGACGACGCCGTCGATCTCAGCCTTGGACGAGCCGGAGCAATCGATCACAACCGTGCGGACATCACCGGAGATATCCATCCTGGAGGAGCCGGAAATCTCGGAGCGCAGGCTCTGGTAGCCGCCCGTGAACTGGCAGACGGAAGCGCCGGAGCAGTCGACGGAAACCTTGTCGGCATCGCCAGTGAGCTTGAGTTTGCTGGCGCCCGACAGCTCGATGTCAAGCGCGGGGAAGTCTGCTTTCAGGGTGGCCTTGGAAGCGCCGCTCAAGTCGATGGTCATCCGATCGTTGCTGGCGGCTTCCAGATTCTCGAGGACGCTCGCGCCGCTCATTTCAATGGAGAGCGATTGGTTGCGGGCGAGGGCCGGGACGCCAGTCGTCGACAGGCGGGTGGCACCCGACATGCTCAGGGCGCTTAGGCTGGGCATACTGACCCAGGCGTGCAGCTGGTCGTGCTGGTTGTTGAGTTTCCGCTGGATATCCCTGGGGACGTTGGCCAGGCCGATGCGGAGCTTGCCGGCCAGGCAGGTCACCTTCAGGTAAGGCTCCAGGAAATCCGGCACTTCGACGTCGACCGAGTAAGTGTCGGCGAAGGTCAGTTCCACGTGGAAGGCGCTTGAAATCGAGAGCATCGAGAAGTCCCGGTAGTTGTAGTGCGTCTTGGAGAGGCTGGCTGCGGATTCCGAGCCGGCGAAAGCGCAGGTTACGGTTGCGGCAAGAGCCGCGAAGAGCAGGATGATCTTTTTCATGGCAGTGTATGATTATTGTTTGTTTTTGTTCAGTTCTTTCAGTTGGTCGGCTTCGTGGAGGATGCCGCCGTAATGGCGTTTGAGGATGGCCATCTTCTCCCGGCGGGACATCTCTTCCGGCAGCTGGTCGTAGAGCGGGATGTTCTCGTCGGTGAGTTCCTGGAGCAGGCTCTCCCAGTCCACATCCTGCTCTTCGGAGTTGTCGGCCAGCAGTTCGTAGAGTTTGCCCACCTCTTCGAGATAGGCGCTGTAGACGCCTTCCGGACTGTGGGCCCGGCGGACGGCGGAACGGCCGCCCGGGAGCTGGAGCAGGACCACAAGGGCAAGGACCGCGGCCGCGGCCGTCCAGCGCAGGATCCGTGCGCGCCGCCGGTTCCGCGTCAGCCGGTGCTCGAGCCGTTCCTCAAAACGGATCTCGTGTCCTTCCGGCAGTTCGAGTATGTCAAAACGGTTCTCCATCTTCTTTCAGCAGTGCAATGAGTTTTTGTTTTCCCCTGAGGAAATGCGACCGCAGGGTCGTTTCCTTCAGGCCGGTGTAGGAGGCTATCTCCTGGTAGTCCAGCCCTTCGGCCAGGATGAGGGTTACGACGAGCCGGTAAGGGTCCGGCAGGCGCTGCATCGCCGAAAGGATCTTCGCGGCGGAAGCTTCGGCAGGGATCTCGTCCTCCTGCTCCGATCCTGCTTCCCGTCCGTATTCTTCCAGGAAGAGGGCCTCGCGCTTGCGTTTCCGCAGCCGGTCGATCGAGGCCCGGATGCAGGTGCGCGAGAGCCACGCTGATACCTGCTCCTGCGCCATCGGTCGGAAGGGCAGGGTTACGAACTTGAGGATCGTGTCATGCATCACCTCTTCCGCGTCCTCCGGATTGAGGAGGATGCGGCAGCTCATGTTGTAGAGCCGGCGGCTGTGCGCCTGGTAAAAATCGGTGATTTCCTTTCGGGTCATTCTGTCTATATAACGATGGCCGCAGCGCTTTGTTGCAAGACGGACCGTCAAAATTACAATTTTTGTCTTATCTTTGCCGCCGAGTAACGGGGCCATCCCGTCGCAAGTGTGCTTGGAACCACTATAAAAACAAGTGAAAATGTCTGAAAATCAAAAAGAAAGACGGGAAGCCCCGTCAATGGTCTATGTGTGGCTGGCAGTGGCGTTCTGCGTGTGCCTGGTCACTTCCAATCTCTTCGTACCGCGACTCTGGCAAGTCGGCAAGCTCCCGCTGCAGCTCTCCGGGGCTGTGATCATCTTTCCCATCTCCTACATCATCAACGACCTGCTGACCGAGGTCTATGGCTACCGCAAGGCGATGCACGTCATCTGGATGGGATTTGTCCTGAGTGCTTTCGTGGCTGTCGCCGCCCAGTTTGTGAGCTGGCTTCCGAAGCCGATCTATCCGGAAAATCAGGAAGTCGCCGCCAGTTTCAACAAACTCTTCGGCCTGGTCCCCCGGACGACCTGTGCTTCGCTGCTGGCTTTCATCCTCGGCTCCCACATGAATGCCTGGGTGATGTCGCGTATGAAGGTCCTGCAGAAAGGCCGCGGCTTCGGCTGGCGTGCCATCCTCTCTACGATCGTGGGCGAACTCTGCGATTCGGTGGTCTTCTATCCGCTGGCTTTCCTGGGCGTGATGCCGGTCGGCGCCATCGCCTCCATCATCCTGACCCAGGTCACGGTCAAAACCCTTTACGAGGTGTTGATCCTTCCGGTGACATCGGCCCTTGTGCGTCGGCTCAAAAAGGCGGAAGGCCTCGACACCTACGACTACAACGTATCTTACAACCCGTTTATCGACAAAGAGAAATAATGGAATCCGATAGAAAGAAAGAAGGGCTCAGCGCCCTGGGTCACGAGACACCCTATCATTTCGACTATGCGCCGCAAGTGCTGGAAACCTTCGTCAACAAGCATCCCGAGATGGATTACTGGGTGCGTTTCAACTGCCCTGAATTCACCACGATCTGCCCGATTACCGGTCAGCCCGACTTCGCGGAGATCCGCATCTCCTACATTCCGGACCAGAAGATGGTGGAGAGCAAGTCGCTCAAGCTCTACCTGGGCAGCTTCCGCAACCACGGCGGCTTCCACGAGGATACCGTCAACACGATCATGAAGGACCTCATCCGGCTGATGGATCCCAAATACATCGAAGTGACGGGGTTCTTTACTCCGCGCGGCGGTATCTCGATCTATCCTTACGCCAATTATGGCCGTCCCGTGACCTCTTTTGAAGCCCTTGCCCAGCAGCGTTTCGCAACCCACGAGTAGGGGCACGGCAGAAAAAGAAGTTCCAGCAGACGCAATTTTTGCGTATAATTGCATTTGGTTTGTAAAACACTGCTGATTTATGAAAAAGTTGCTTGTTCTGTTCCTGACGCTGGGCGTCCTTTCCAGCGTGGTCTCCGCTTGCATGGGCGATTTAGGTCCTGCCGGAGAGAAGGGTATCCCTGCAGGCGTTTCTTTCTATACCTCCGCGCAGGGACTCCAGTTCTTTTTCGTCGATGAGGATGGGAATGATCTGGTCGATCTGGATGAGCGGCACTCCTGGCCGCTGGCTTTCCCGCAGAAAGTGGAGTCCACTACCCGGGAGTCGGCCATCACCCGTGCCACCACGGAAGCCCACAGCGACGGGCGCGTATTCTACGTTTACAACGACAACTGCAATGCCCTCTGCAAGGATTACGATTCGGGTCTCTACGGATTTTCGACCTATCTGTGGGGTCGTACCGTCGAGCCGGAATACACGACCTATATCTATAAGGGGAGCAGCATCGACTCGTTGAATGTGTCCTACACCTACCACGAGGCCCAGGCCGGCCAGGCCGGCGGCAACAGCTGGATGGTCCAGATCACTTCCGTCAAATACAACGGCGTCGAAGTGTTCGAGGGCAATGAAAATGGGAAGGTCTTCGTTCGAAAACCTTCCCAGGGTGAAACTACCGTTACGGTAGGCAGTCTGTAGCAGACCTATCTGACTTTTACGACGGCGTCCATACCGGCCGTGATGGCTTTCTCATTCATCGGAATGAGATTGTGCCGGCGCGGCGGCAGGGACTTCTTGAGGCCTTTGAGGACGTTTTCCATCGTGACGATGGGTTTCATCTTCAGGAAGGCACCCAGTACCACCATGTTGTAGGCTTTGGCATTGCCCATCTTGGCGGCTTCCTCCACTGCGTCGATGCGGCAGATGGTGATGTCGGTCCGCTCGGGATGGCGGGTGATGCCGTTGGTGTCGTAGATGAGCAGTCCGCCCGGTTTGACCTGGTTCTCGAACTTGTCCATCGACTGCTGGTTGAGGATGATGGCCGTGTCGAAGCGGCTCAGCACGGGGGAGCTGATCTTGTTGTCGCTCAGCACCACGCTGACGTTGCAGGTACCGCCGCGCATTTCCGGGCCATAGGAAGGAAGCCAGGAGACTTCCTGGTCCTGCATGATGCCGCCGTAGGCGAGGATCTTGCCCATCGAGAGGACGCCCTGTCCTCCGAATCCTGCTATGATGATTTCTTCTTTCATGTTTGTCTCTGGTTTTTATCTGTCTTTCATGTCACCCAGCGGGTAGAACGGGAACATGTTCTCTTCCATCCACTTGTTGGCTTCCACCGGCGGAATCTTCCAGCCGGAGTTGCAGGTGCTGACCACCTCCACGAACGAGGTGCCCTTCTTCATCATCGAGTTTTCGAACGCCTTGCGGATGGCAGCCTTGGTCTTGCGGACGGCGGCCGGGTTCTGGACGCTCTGGCGCGTGACGTAGCAGGTGCCTTCGAGCTGGGCGAGGAGTTCGGTGATCTTGAGGGGATAGCCGTTGAGCTCGGCCTTGCGGCCGTACGGCGTGGTGGCCGTGACCTGGCCCAACAGGGTGGTCGGGGCCATCTGGCCGCCGGTCATACCGTAGATGGCGTTGTTGATGAAGATGATCACGATGTTCTCGCCGCGGTTGCAGGCGTGCATCGTTTCGGCGGTACCGATGGAGGCAAGGTCGCCGTCGCCCTGATAGGTGAATACGTATTTATCGGGGTTGAGGCGCTTGATGGCCGTGGCCAGGGCCGGAGCACGGCCGTGGGCGGCTTCCTGCCAGTCGATGTCCAGATAGTTGTAGGCGAACACGGAGCAGCCTACCGGGCTGACGCCGATCGTCTTGTCCTGAATGTCCATCTCCTCGATGACCTGGGCCACGAGTTTGTGGACCACGCCGTGGGAGCAACCAGGACAATAGTGCATGATGTTGTCGGTCAGAACCGACGATTTGCCGTAAACTTTGTTTTCGGGCTTGATGATGTCATTGATGTCCATAGTCCTGATTATTTGATGAATTTGAGGAAAGCTTCATAGATTTCGTCGGGGTTGGGAACCACGCCGCCCTGGCGGCCGTAGAAACCGACCGGCACGCGGCCGTTGGCCACGAGGCGGACGTCTTCGACCATCTGGCCGGAGTTGAGCTCGACCGACATGATGCTCTTGAGCTGGGGTACGAGGGCGTCGATCTCCTTCTTCGGGAACGGGAAGAGGGTGATCGGGCGCAGCAGACCGAGCTTGATGCCGTTCTCGCGGGCCATGTCCACCACGTTCTCGCAGATGCGGGACATGCAGCCGAAGGCCACGATCAGGTGCTCGGCGTCTTCCGTCTTATAGGTACTGTAGCGGACTTCGTTCGCTTCGATGTCCGCGTATTTCTTCTGGAGCTTGATGTTGAAGTTTTCCATCACCACCGGATCGAGGGCCAGGGAGGTGATGATGTTGCGCTCGCGGGTCTTGGGTTTGCCCAGGGTGGCCCAGGAGTCGCAGAGGGCGCGGACTTCCTCGTCGGTGCGACGCGGCTTGGACGGGCGGAATTCCACTTTCTCCATCATCTGTCCGATGACGCCGTCGGCCAGGATCATGGCCGGGTTGCGGTACTTGAACGCCAGCTCGAAAGCCAGGTCCACGAAATCATACATATCCTGGACGGAAGCGGGCGCCAGCACGATGAGCCGGTAGTCGCCGTGGCCGCCGCCCTTGGTGGCCTGGAA
>DETK01000045.1:0-10730 GCA_002361615.1 Bacteroidales bacterium UBA3290 | reverse complement strand
GCCTGGAAGTAGTCGCCCTGGCTGGGCTGGATGGTGCCCAGGCCCGGGCCGCCGCGCATGACGTTGACCACGAGGCAGGGCAGTTCGCTGCCGGCCAGGTAGGTGAGCCCCTCGCACATCAGGCTGATGCCCGGGCTGGAGGAAGAGGTCATGACTTTCTTGCCGCATCCGGCGCCGCCGTAAACCATGTTGATGGAGGCTGTTTCACTTTCGGCCTGGAGGACGACCATGCCGGTGGTCTCCCAGGGCTTCTCCTTCATCAGGGTCTCCATCACTTCTGACTGCGGAGTGATCGGGTAGCCGAAATAGCCGTCCGCGCCGCAGTTGATGGCCGCGTAGGCAATGGCTTCGTTACCCTTCATCAATACTTTGTCTGCCATATTTTCGCTTGTTTAGATTTTAACTCGATAGACTGTGATCACGGAATCGGGACAGACGGTCGCGCAGCTGGCGCAGCCGGTGCACTTGTCCGGTTCGACCATGTGGAGATAGTTGTAGCCCTTGCTGTTCACCTCGTGGGCGAGCGCAATGACCCCGAATGGACAGTTGACCACGCAGACGTTGCATCCCTTGCACTTCTCCGTGTCAACGACGATAGTACCTTTAACTGCCATAATATTTCGGTGTTTATTGTGTTTTGGTTGAAATTTTACTCTTTATTTCGCAAATATAATCATTTTTTTGAAGTTTTTTTTGTCAAAAGGTCGAGAAATGATAACTTTGAAACAAATTGTAATATGGACAATTCTTTTTCGGTCATCGGCCTCAGGCAAATCAAGGAAAGGCTCGCGAACTGCCGGCAGTGGTCGCTCGGCGAGGATTTCTGCATGACGGAACTGCGCTACGACAGCGCTATGTCGAAGATTCTGAAACCCGCCCGCCTCGGCATCTATCTGGCCTTTTTCTGCCTGAACGGCAAGATTCGTCTGAATATCAATTTGAAAGAGTATGTTCTGGAAGAAGGCCAGGCCCTGATGCTCTATCCCGGTTACCTCGTCCAGATCCTTGACGTGGAAATGGAAAACAAGGAGGACTTCCGCGGCCTTGCGCTTTGCGCCACCCGCGAGTATCTTTCGACGCTCCATATCGACCTGAACCGGCTCTTCTCGGAAGGCGCTTCTTTGCTCGACAGCCCTCTGGTTAAATTGTCTATGGAAGGGAAACTCCTAACGCCCAGATACTTCGATCTGATTGCCCATCTGATCAACACCCGCGTGCCGAATATGCGCGCCTGCATCGGATCGGTCCTCTCGTCCCTGTTCTATTTTTCAGAAGGGGTTATCAGCGAGCAGCTGGAAGCCTCCAAAGGCCGGGTGACGCGGGCGACGCGGGCGGACGATGTCCTCAATCAGTTCATCAACCTGCTGACCGAATCTTACAAGGAGGAGCGGAGCGTCGCTTTCTACGCCGAGAAACTCTGCATCAGCCCGAAGTACTTCTCCAAGCTGATCAAGGAGGCGAGCGGCCGCACGGTGCCGGAATGGATCGATTCGTTCGTCATCATGGAAGCCAGGAACCTGCTCAAGTTCACCGACCTGTCCATCAAGCAGATCATCGCTCACCTCCATTTCACCGACCAGCCTACGTTCACCAAGTTCTTCAAGTCCCACACCGGTGTGACTCCTGCCCAGTACCGCAGGCAGCAGTGATCCGATTCGGGGATAGTTCTTGCTGTTTCCGTTTTTTTGTCTATCTTTGCGCGCGATTTCGGTGTCCGCCACCTCCTGCCGGGGGTGGGGAAGAATAGGGAATCCGGTGCAAGACCGGAGCAGACACCGCTGCTGTAAGTCCCGCTTTCAACCACGGCCATCCAGAGTCACTGTCCTTCGGGACGGGAAGACGCCGTGGAGGGGACAAGCCAGAAGACCTGCCGGGATCGTTGTTTTTGAAGCTTTCGGGTAATAAAAGCTTCGGGATTGGATGCGATTCAGATTTATTTGCTTGCTTGGGCTCTCCCTTTTGGGATACATTGTTCCGCTTTGGGGGCAGGATAGCCTCGCTGTGCGCGGAACACTCGGCGATACCCTGCAACTGAGCAATGCCACGGTCACGGCCAAGAGCCGGGAGCAGCGGCTCCGCGAAGGGGCTTTCGCTGTGGGCGCGCTCAATATCCGTCTGCAGGCCAGCACGCTCCAGTCGCTGACCCAGGCCATCGACCGGACGGCCGGCATCCGGATCCGCGAGGAGGGCGGGGTAGGCAGCGAATTCGACCTGTCGATCAACGGGATGAGCGGCAACTCCATCCGCTATTTCCTCGATGGGATGCCGCTCGACGCCAAGGGGACAGGCATGACGCTGGCCAACCTGCCCGTGAACATCATCGACCGCGTGGAAATCTACAAAGGTGTGATTCCCGCCAGCTTCGGCAGCGACGCGCTGGGCGGCGCCGTGAACATCATCACGAGCAGCCGCGCCCGCAACTATCTCGATTTTTCCTACGGCATCGGCTCCTTCCATACCCACAAGGCTGACTTCAACGCCCAGTATACCGGCAAGAAGACCGGACTGGTCTTCAAACCTGTCCTGAGCGCGAACTATTCGAAGAACGACTACCTGATGCGCGACGTGAAAGTGCGCAACGAAGACCGGACCGCTTTCGTGATCAAGGACCTGCCGCGTTTCCACGACGACTATCTCTCCTTGTTCGGCCAGCTGGAAGCCGGGGTGCAGGACCGCAGCTGGACCGATGCTTTCTTCGTATCGGCTTCCGTCTCCAAGATCGACAAGGACGTCCAGACGGGCGCCACGCAGGACCACGTCATTGGTATGGCGGAGCGTCACACGCTCTCGTACAACGTGGCCGCCCGCTACGAAAAGGCGGATTTCCTGACGGAGGGGATGCGGCTGCACGCCTCCGTTTCCCAGACCTGGGACCATTCCCAAACCATCGATACGACATACCGCCGTTATTACTGGGACGGATCCTACATCGACGGCGGTTACAGTGAAATCCGTCGGCGGGGAAAGACCTTGCGCCACTACCAGCGCCCGATGACGGTGGCCCGTACCAACCTGAGCTACCGGATCGCCGAGGGGCACGACCTGGCGCTGAACTACCTGCTGAACCGGGCCGGCAACAAGCAGACCGACACCTGGGACAAAGACTTCGAACCGACCGACGATGTGTTGGCGAAGCACATCATCAGCCTTTCGTACGACCAGTCGCTGCTGTCGGGCCGGCTCAACAACGCCTTCTTTATCAAAGACTTCGTCAACCATCTGAAGATCGGCCAGAATGAAATGCCATCGACGACCGGGGCCGACAAGGTCAAAGGTTCGGATACGCAGAATTATGTGGGCTATGGCGCCGGTTCCCGCTATCTCCTTTTCGAGGAGCTGGCGGTCAAGGGCTCCTATGAACACAGTATCCGGCTTCCGATCTCGCGCGAACTGCTCGGCAACGGCTCGACGATCTATGCCAACGTGGCCCTGAAGCCCGAGATCAGCGAAAACTTCAACCTGGGCCTGTTCGGCACCTTCGACCTGGGCGGCGGCCATACGATCTCGTACGAGACGAACGGATTCGTGCGGCTCGTGGACAATTACATCCGGGCCACCGTGATGGAGACGGAAAGCATGATGCAGTATGTCAACGTGGACGCCGTCCACATCAAGGGCGTGGACGGAGAGATCCGCTACGACTGGGCCGGCAGACTGCACATCGCCGCCAACGCCAGCTACGACGACAGCCGCGACATGCGGAAATACACCCAGTCGGGCGACCTGTCGGTAACCTACCGGAACCGGACGCCGAACCGTCCCTGGGCGTACGCCAATACGGAGGTATCCTACACGTTCTCCAATGTGGTCCTGACCGGAAGCCGCCTGCGGCTGACGGCCGACTACCAGTGGGTGCACTGGTTCTACCTGACCTGGGAGGCCTTCGGCTCGGCGAGCACGAAATCGAAGGTCCCTACGCAGCATCTGACCAATGCCTCGCTGCTGTACTCCTGGCACGAAGGGCGGTACAACGTCTCGCTCGAGTGCACCAACCTGCTGGATGCCCTGGCCTTCGACAACTACAGGCTGCAGAAGCCCGGACGGGCGCTCTTCCTCAAATTCAGATTATTCCTTTAATTATTCACAAACACATCCTACAAAAGATATGAAAGAATTGAAAAAATGCTTCGTGATCCTGGCCTTTGCGCTGGTCTCGATGGTGATGGCAGTGAGCTGCCACGAACCTGTACCGGAACCCGAACCGGAGCCGGTCGTTTTGAAAGACTATAACTTCGACCTCTTCGTCTGCGCCGTCAAGCACGGCGGTATGTCGAAAAACAAGAACGGTACGTATGTGCGCAGCGTCTCTGCGTTGACGGCCGACCAGCCGCGCGTGGAATTCACCGGCAAGGGTATCGACATTACGGAAGATTATACGCTGGAAAGCATCACCCGCGGCAAGTATTACTATCAGGTGCCGCAGAAAGCAACGGGCGGTTTCGTGAAGTTCCACATCGAGCGCGATGCTGCCGGTGAGGAGCGCATCGTCGAGGATGCCGAGGTCCCGTTCAAGGACAACGTCTATTCCGCCCGCAAGTACACGCACGCGTGGATCGGCGACAGCACCACGCTCGTCATCGTGGGTACGGCCGCCAAGACGACCAAGATCATCTGGTCCAAACTCGCTGAGTCGAACATGGCCGTCCAGTCCGAAGGTACCTTCGACATCAGCCTTCCCGAAGGTTTCGGCGCCTTCTCCACGTCAGGTCTGCTGACCTATCGCAAGAGCGACGGCAAACTCTACTACTTCTATCTGACCAAGCCGGCCGCCGGCCTGTCCGACGCCGCTACTTCGGTGACGCACATCGCCGTCATCGATCCTGCGACGATGAAGGTGGAATCCGACACGGCCGTTCCGGCCAGCGTGATGGAAGAGACGGCGGGCAGCGCCTACGGCGAACTGATGCAGAACATGATCATGCAGGACGAAGCCGGCAACCTGTATGTGGCCGGTATGATTACCGTGAACGATCAGGAAATGGGTATCCTCCGCCGCATCCCCGTGGGTTCCAAGACCTTCGATCCTTCCTGGAACGGTTTCCCCAATCCGGAAGGCAAGCTGCTGACCGTCCAGTATCTGGGTGACGGCAAGGCGCTCAGCTATTCCCGCGACGAATCGCTCGGTACCAAGATCGACAGCAAGAGCCACTTCTATTCCATCATCAACCTGACCGACGGTTCGCGTTCCCGCGTGAAATACAACGGTACAGACCTGCAGTACTGCGGCGGCCGCTTCTCGCAGCGCAGCGTCGTGGTCAACGGCAAGGCCTATATCGGTGTCGGCGGTGAGGTGGAAGGCGAGGCTGAAGCGACCTATCCGACCATCTACATCTACGACTGCAAGACCGGTGCGGTGGAGAAGGGCGTGGAGCTTTCCAAGGGCTTCTGCTTCGACATCATCCGTGCCATGGAGACCGAATAAGATTTGCTAACTTTGTGTCCGATGAAACCGCAACTGCTCATCGGCGCCTTGCATTCCGGAAGTGGCAAGACCACTTTCACGATGGGGATCCTGCGGGCCTTGCAGCGGCAAGGCCTGCAGGTCCAACCGTTTAAATGCGGGCCTGATTACATCGATACCCGGTTCCACGCCCTGGCGGCGGGCCGGGAATCGGTGAATCTCGACACGTGGCTGGCTTCGGAGCGGCATGTCCGCGACCTGTACGCCCGCTACGGGGCGGATGCCCAGGTTTGCGTGGTGGAGGGCGTGATGGGCCTTTTCGACGGCTACGACCGGATGGCCGGCAGCAGTGCCGCCATCGCCCGACTGCTCGACATCCCTGTCGTCCTGGTGGTAGGTGCCCGTTCGATGGCTTATACCGTGGCGGCGCAGCTGCACGGGATGAAGACCTTCCTGCCCGGACTCCGCCTGGCCGGTGTGGTCTTCAACCAGGTTTCTTCGGAAAACCATTTCCGCTTCCTGGCCCAGGCCTGTGAAGACGCGGGGCTGCGCTGTTTCGGCTGGCTTCCCAAGGTTCCGGATCTGGAGATCCCTTCGCGGCACCTGGGACTGACCCTGGCTGCCGGACAGGAGATGGAACGCTGGATCGACCGCGCGGCCGACCTGGTGACGCGTTGTCTCGATCTTCCGGCGTTGCTGGAGGCGGTGTGCGTCGCGGCGGCGGAGGCGCCGGCGGAAGCGTCAGCGGCCCCCGGGACGCTGCGCATCGCCGTGGCCCGCGACGCCGCGTTCAATTTCACCTATCGGGAGAATCTTTCCCGGCTTTCCCAACTGGGACAGGTGCGCTATTTCAGCCCGTTAGCCGGCGATCCGCTGCCGGAAGCAGACCTGGTGTATCTGCCGGGCGGCTATCCGGAACTCTTCGCGGCGGAGCTTTCGTCCCGCCGCGAAACGATGCAGCAGCTGCGCGACTATGCCGAATCCGGCGGACGCATCCTGGCCGAATGCGGCGGCATGATCTACCTTTCGAAAGCCATCGAAGGCGTCGAAGGCGGCCCTTATCCGTTGTGCGGCATCCTGCCTTTTTCCGCGACGATGGATGGCGCCCGGCTCCATCTGGGCTACCGGCG
Organism: Bacteroidales bacterium UBA3290; assembly: GCA_002361615.1. Classification (GTDB taxonomy): domain Bacteria; phylum Bacteroidota; class Bacteroidia; order Bacteroidales; family UBA932; genus Cacconaster. The sequence continues at coordinate 4,199 of DETK01000045.1, read as the reverse complement.
CTTTGTCGATGCCGCCGGCCGGGAATGGCGCGGCCACGAGTTCCACTATTCCGCCGTTACTGCACCCGATGCGCTGCCTTCCGTGGCTCAGCAGTATGACGCGCGCGGCGGTGCCGTGGCGACACCCCTCTATCGCTATAAAAACGTCATTGCCGGCTATACGCACCTCTACTGGGGCGAGACCGGCATTTTGAATCTATGGGATTGACAATGAGATACGCTATTCCTAAACTCTTGCTCGTCTTGGTGTTGACGCTGGCCGTCTCCTGCAGGGGGACGGGCCCGAAAGGGCAGGGCGGCGACGCCCTTTCCGGCGCGAAAGCCGGCGCTGTGGTTCCAGCCTACGCCGCCGGATTCCGTGTCAGCTATACGGACGATGGCTGTCTGGTGGACATCCAGGACCCTCTGCGTGAGGAGAGCCAGTCGTTCCACTATCTGCTGGTTCCGCACGGAAAGATCCCTGCCCGGGTTCCGGAAGGGTACACGCCGATTGAAGTTCCGGTGCAGCGCCTGGTCTGTATGACTTCGCTCCAGCTCTCCAACTTCATCTGTCTCGACGAACTCGACCGGGTGGTGGGCATCACCAGCACGCGGCATCTGTTCAATCCCGGAATGAAGGAGCGGCTGGCCGACGGCCGGACGCAGAAGATCGGCATCGAAGGCAATTTCGACAGCGAGGTAATCCTGGCCCTGAATCCCGACGTCATCCTCATTTCGCCCTTCAAACGCGGTGGTTATGAGGCGCTTCGGGGCGTGGATATCCCGCTCGTCCCGCATCTTGGCTACAAGGAGATGACGCCGCTCGGCCAGGCCGAGTGGATCAAGTTCGCGGGCCTGCTGACGGGCGAGGAGGAGAAGGCCAACCGGATCTTCGCCGAGATCGAAAAGCGCTACAACGACCTGAAGGCGCTCACGGAGAATGTCGCGGAGCGGCCGGTGGTGCTCAGCGGGGAACTGCACGGCGGCAACTGGTATGTGGGCGGCGGCCGCAGTTTCCTGGCCCAGATCTTCCGCGATGCGGGTGGTGAATATTTCCTGCCCGAAGACCAGAACTCGGGCGGCCTGAACCTCGATTTCGAGACGGTGTACAGCCAGACGGCGGATGCCCGCTACTGGCGCATCGTCAACAGCTACAACGGCACTTTCAGCTACGACGCCCTCAAGGCCGAGGACGCCCGCTATGCCGACCTGGGCGCTTTCAAGAACAAAGGGGTGATTTACTGCAATATGCGGGAGAAACCCTTCTATGAGAACATGCCCGTCCAGCCCGACGTGGTGCTGGCCGACCTGATCCATATCTTCCACCCGGAACTCCTGCCGGCCGACTATCAACCCGTTTATTACGAACTCCTGCCATGAAGCGTTCCGTCGCCACCGGTATGATCCTGCTGGGCGTGTCAATCCTCGTCCTGTTCTTCCTGAACCTGCTGCTGGGCTCGGTTTCGGTCCCAGCCGGCCAGGTCTGGAAGATTCTCTGGGGCGGGGAAGTGGACAATACGATCTGGCAGAACATCATCCTCAAGTCGCGTTTCCCGCAGGCGCTCACGGCGCTGGTGGCCGGTGCAGGATTGTCGGTCGCCGGTCTGCAGATGCAGACCGTGTTCCGCAATCCGCTGGCCGGCCCGTCCGTTTTGGGCGTGAGCTCGGGCGCCAGCCTGGGCGTGGCGTTCGTCGTGCTGCTCTCCGGCCGTCTGGGCGGCGTGGCGCTGAGCCGGCTCGGCTATATGGGCGAGCTGGCGATGACCGTGTCGGCCATCATCGGCGCCCTGGCCATCATGCTGCTGATCGTCTGGGTGGCCCAGAAAGTCCGGGGCAACGTCACGCTGCTGATCATCGGCGTGATGATCGGCTACGTGGCCACGGCCATCATCGGCGTGCTGAAGTTTTTCAGTGCGGAGGAAGATGTCCGTGCCTATGTGGTGTGGGGCCTCGGCAGTTTCGCCCGCGTTTCGGGCGGCCAGGTGATGTCTTTCGTCCTGATCATGGCCATCCTTCTGCCGCTCTCGTTCCTGCTGGTCAAGACGCTCAATCTCCTGCTGCTGGGCGACGGCTACGCCCGCAATCTCGGCCTGAATGTCCGTCGCGCCCGGATGTGGGTCATCGTGAGCGCAGGCGTGTTGGTGGCCATCGTCACGGCTTACTGCGGTCCGATCTCCTTCCTGGGCCTAGCCGTGCCGCATCTGTGCCGCGGTATCTTCCGGACCTCGGACCATCGCATCCTGATGCCCGCTTCGCTGCTGGCCGGCGCTTCGCTGGCCTTGCTGTGCAACCTCATCGCCCGGATGCCGGGCTTCGAGGGTGCGCTGCCTGTCAATTCCGTCACGGCACTGATCGGTGCGCCGGTCGTGGCGGTGGTGCTCTTCAAACGCAGAAAGGAGGATATGGGCGAATGAAACGCGAAGAGACCATCCGCATCGAAAAGCTGTCCATCGGCTATCAGGGCCGGCACAGCGTCAAGACCGTCGCCGAAGGCATCTCCGACAGCATCCACAGCGGCGAACTGACCTGCCTGCTGGGCGAGAACGGCGCCGGCAAATCGACGCTGCTCCGCACGCTTTCCGGCTTCCTTCCGCCCATCTCGGGTGAAATCACGATCCTCGGCAAGCCGCTCCGCAGCTATAGCGAGCGCGAACTGGCCACGGTCATCGGCGTGGTCCTGACCGAAAGGACGAATCTCCAGAACATGACGGTCACCGAGCTGGTGGGAATGGGCCGCAGCCCGTACACCGGCTTCTGGGGCCGGCTCTCGGCCCAGGACCGCCGGAAGGTGGACGAGGCACTCTCCCTGGTAGGCATCCCGTCGCTCCGCGACCGGATGGTCCAGACCCTGAGCGACGGCGAACGCCAGAAGGTGATGATCGCCAAAGCTTTGGCCCAGGAGACCCCCATCATCTTCCTCGACGAACCTACCGCCTTCCTCGACTACCCCAGCAAGGTCGAGGTTTTGAATCTGCTGGGCCGTCTTTCCCGGGAGATGGGCAAGACCATCTTCCTCTCGACACACGATCTGGAACTGGCCCTCCGTGTCGCCGACCGCGTCTGGCTGATGACCAAGCAGGGAACCGTCCAGGCCGGATTGCCAGAAAACCTGTTCATCGACCCCGAAACGGGTCGCTTCCATTTCTTATAACTGATAACAATGAAAAACTGGACGATGAAAAACTATAGAATGATTCTGACGGCCCTGCTCACACTGGTGGCCGTCTCCGCCTGCTGCCCTCAAAGTACATCCGTAAAAAAGGATGCGATCGAAGTCATCAAGGCCCGCACGAGCATCCGTGCCTTCACGGGTGAAAAATTGACCGACGAACAGATTCATACCCTCCTCGACGCCGCCATGGCCGCGCCGACCGATGCCGACGCCCGGCCCTGGCACTTCGTTGTCCTGACCGACGACGAAATGAAAGCCGGCCTCTACCAGCGCGAACACCACAAGAAAATGGTGGCCGACGCCGGAGCCGTCATCATCGTATGCGGAAAGACAACCCGCATGGGCCGCCCTCACGGTGCCCAGCCGGATGCCCAGCCCGTCGAAGTCCCCAACAACTATTGGTTCGAAGACTGCTCGGCCGCTACCGAAAACCTCCTGCTCGCCGCTACCGCCCTCGACCTGGGCGCCGTCTGGCTTTCCTGCTATCCCAACGAACGCATCGTCGAACGCATCCGCAACTATCTCAGCCTCCCGGCCGACATCACCCCCCTGGCCATCGTCCCCGTCGGCATCCCCGCCGAAAACCCCGAACCCAAACAGAAATGGGACCCCACCCGGATCCACTACAACAAGTGGTAATCCTCCACTGCATTTGGCTATAGCGGTTTTCTTCGACAAACTGATGTCGATGTCCTGCAACAGACGCTAGTGGCGTTCCTCGCCGCCTGTTGTCCGCCGCTGACGCCCGTTGTCTGCCGCCTGCTGTCTGCTTCCTGACGCTCGCCGCCTGCTGTCTGCTTCCTGACGCTCGCCGCCTGTTGTCCGCCGCCTGTTGTCCGCCGCTGACGCCCGTTGTCTGCCGCTGCCGCCCGTTGTCTGCTTCCTGACGCTCGCCGCCTGTTGTCTGCCGCCTTTAGTCCGCCGCTGACGCCCGTTGTCTGCCGCTGACGTCCGTTGTCTGCGCCGCCGTCCGTTGTCCGTGTCCGCCGCTGCCGTCCTTTGTCCGCCGCCGCCGTCCGTTGCCCGTGTCCTCCGCTGACGTCCGTTG
>DETK01000031.1:15604-60351 GCA_002361615.1 Bacteroidales bacterium UBA3290 | reverse complement strand
GTGCAGTCTGTCCAGAGATACAGCCACTCAACTCCCCGCTGCCTGAGCAGTTCGATGGAATTACGATTTAACGGCCTAAAGTTAATCATTATCCGCCACTTGTCCAAACGAAAGGCCCCCTGGAGCGAATCCAGAGGGCCTGACAGGTTCAGGTCTCAGTCCCAGAGACTACGGCTCACCGCCACCGGCCGCAGCAGCGGCCCACTTGACTTCTGCCAGCATGGTGCCGGACTTTTCGCCGGTGCTGGAGTTGACGTAGTAGTAGCGGAAGAAGATCTTCGGGGCCGCAGCGCTGGGGGCGCCGTACTTGGCCACGTAGTCCGCACGGATGTCGATGGCATCGGCGGTGGGCTCTTCCACGAGCTTGATGCCGGATGCCTTGGCATGGGCGCGGGTCACACCGTTGGACTGACCTTCGGTGGCCTCAATCACGAGGTAGATGCCGCCGTTATCGGCGAGGGCCTGGTCCAGCTTGAAGGTGAAGGTCTCACCCTGGCACTCGAGGTTTTGCGCTAGAGAGATTACCCTAGTGAGTAACGTTAATAGGAATTAGGTAAAACATTGATAATCAATCACTTCCCGATGCAAAACCTCCCGAAAATTTCGCCGAGAATCTGGTCGGTGGTGATTTCACCGGTGATGGTGCCGAGGTGGTGGAGGGATTCGCGGAGGTCTTGGGCAAGGAGGTCGGTGGGAAGGGTTGTGAGGCTTTGCTGGACGCGGGTGAGGGAAGTGGCAGCGTTTTGCAGGGCTTCTACGTGGCGGATGTTGGCTACCAGCGTGGTTTCCGAGCCGGAGCTCAGTGTGCCATACGTTGTGACGAGGGCCTGGCGAAGGTCTTCCAGCCCCACTTTTTCACGGGCGGAGAGGATGAAACACTGCCGGTTGGAGGCGGAAAGGAGCGGGGCGAGGGTGCGGTGGGCACTGGAGGTGGTTTCAACCGGCACGGCGTCAGCTTTATTGAGCAGGTAGATGAGGCGTTGGCCAGCAGAAACGTGGGCGGCGATGTCTTCGGCGCTGGCGAGCATTTCTGCGGGAGGGGCGGTCAGGTCAAGCAGGGCGAGCACAAGCTGAGCGGCGGAGAGTTTGTCGTAGGCGCGCTCAATGCCGATCCGTTCTATGGTGTCGGTGCTTTCCCTGAGGCCGGCTGTATCGATGAAGCGGAACAGCACCCCGTCGAGGTTGCAGCATTCCTCTATAGTGTCGCGTGTGGTTCCGGCGATGTCGGATACGATGGCCCGGTTCTCGCCGAGAAGGGCGTTGAGAAGGGTGCTTTTTCCGACATTTGTGTTTCCCACAATCGCAACGGGAACACCGTTTTTGATGGCGTTACCTAAATGAAAGCTTTCGATAAGTTTTTCGATGTGGGTAAGGACCTTTTCCACGAGTTCCCGCAGTTGGGTCCGGTCGGCGAACTGCACGTCTTCCTCACTGAAATCGAGCTCCAGCTCCATCAATGCTGCGATGTGCAGGAGTTCTTCCCGCATCTTGGAGAGTTCGTCGCTGAAGTCGCCTTTGAGCTGTTTGATGGCGATTTGGTGTGCGGCACGGGTTCGGGCCGTCACCAGGTCGGCCACGGCTTCCGCCTGGGAGAGATCCATTTTGCCGTGCAGGAAAGCACGCTGGGTGAATTCGCCCGGAGCGGCCATTTTCGCGCCGTTCTGGAGCAGAAGGGCCAGGATACGGGAAACAATATATTCTGAGCCGTGGCACGCGATTTCGACGGCATTCTCGCCCGTATAGGAACGGGGCGCCCTGAACACGGACACAAGCACTTCGTCGAGCAGCGTGCCGTCTGTTTCAAGGATGGAGCCGAAGTGCATCGAATAGCCCCGGGCAGAGGAGAGGGGAGAGCGTCCCTTAAAGATCCGGTCCACGCAGCGGATGGCATGCAGGCCGCTGACCCGGATGACCGCAATGGCGCCGCCTGGAGCCGTTGCGGGCGCACAAATCGTATTGTCAAAGTGTTCCATCACGCAAAAGTAGAGAAAAAAACACTATTTTTGCCAAGGAAATCGGCTTATGAAGCTACTGCGCATCTTCTCCGTCCTGCTCGTGCTCTTCTTAGCTGCTGTCATGGCAGCGCAGACGCACGATTCCTCCGCCTCCGGCGTACGGAGACTGGTACTCAATGCGGACAACAAGCTTTATCAGCGGCAGCACAAGGCTTCTATCGACACTTCCTATATCGAGATTCCTGAGTATCGCTGGACTTTCAAATCGCAGCTCAACCTCAATTCGAATCTGTTCGGCATCAGCCTGCTGCATCAGGGAGAGGGCGCGGTGGCCCAACTGACCTCCGTTCCTGCTGTCTCGCAAGGTATTTCGGTTTCCTGGCGCAATTTGACTGTCGGCGCGGCCATCAATCCTGCCTGGTTCATCAAGCGCATGAAGAACGACGATTTCTGCTATACGATATCCTTGTATGGCAACAAGCTGGGTATGGCTGCCACAATCCGCGGTACGTCTTCCCTGCAGGGAATCGTAACCGCTCTTCCGGATTCCCTGGTCGCGACGGTGCCGGCGGGCAGCTGCAATGACATCTCAGCCGATTTCGATGCCTATTATGCTTTCAACGGAAAGCGCTTTTCCTATCCGGCCGCTTTCAGCCAGTCCCAGATCCAGAAGAAGAGTGCGGGAAGCCCGCTGCTGAGCCTGTCCATCCGCAACAACATCACGGACCTCAGGCAGATCGAGTACATCGACAATCCGACGATGACCATCTGGATGAACATGCTCTGCCTGGGTGGAGGCTACGCGCACAATTTCGTGACGCGGCACCACTGGCTGCTGCATTTTTCCACGGTTGCCAACATCGCCTTGCTCAAGTATAACCGGGTCAATGTCGAAGAAACGTCGAGAAAGCTGGAAGGGTCGGTTTTCGATGTGGTGGGATCGACACAGTTCTCGGCCCTTCACTGGACGGGGCGCTTTTTCTATGGATTCAACGCGACGGCGCGCGGTTCTCTTTTCGGAAAACTCAAGACCGGGATGTTCAACAACGTCATGCTGGAATCTCATTTTTTGTTCGGAGTACGCTTTTAAAAAGACATAGTTTATGATATCCTTCATTCTCGCCCTGGTCGCGCTGGTCTGCGGCTACCTGTTCTACGGAAAGTTCGTGGAGAAGGTATTCGGAGCCGACGGTCGCCCGACGCCGGCTGTCTCCAAGGCCGACGGGGTCGATTTCATCGTACTGCCCTCCTGGAAGATCTTCATGATACAGTTTCTGAACATCGCAGGGACAGGCCCGATCTTCGGCGCCATCATGGGCGCGAAGTTCGGCCCTTCTGCTTACCTGTGGATCGTATTCGGCTGTATTTTCGCAGGCGCTGTGCATGATTATCTGTCCGGTATGCTGTCCGTCCGGAACGGCGGCGCCAATCTGCCCGAACTGATCGGCACCTATCTGGGCAAGACGACCAAGACGGTGATGCTTATCTTCTCGGTATTCCTGCTGATGATGGTCGGCGCTGTTTTCGTGTTCAGTCCCGCCAAGATCCTGGGCGGCATCTGGGAGCCCGCTTTCTCCGTGGCGCATTTCGGCCGCTACAGTTTCTGGATCGCCATCGTTTTCATCTACTATATCATCGCCACGCTGCTGCCGGTCGACAAGATCATCGGCCGCATCTACCCCATATTTGCGTTCGCCCTGATCTTTATGGCCGTCGCGCTGATGGTCGTGCTGTTCGTCAAATTCCCGGACATTCCGGAAGTCTGGGAAGGACTGCGGAACACACCGGGCGGATCGTTGACCAGCAATCCCATATTTCCCTGCTTGTTCATCTCCATCGCATGCGGGGCCATCAGCGGTTTCCACGCTACGCAGAGTCCGCTTATGGCCCGTTGTATGAAGAGTGAGAAGATGGGGCGCCCGATCTTCTACGGAGCGATGATCACGGAAGGAGCGGTTGCCCTGATCTGGGCCACAGTCGCCAGTTATTTCTTCTATGGCCAGCCGGAACCGGCCTACCAGCTGATCGCCGGCGGTTCCGATGCCATAGGCGATGCACCCTCCATCGTCAATCTGGTCTGCAAGGAGTGGTTGGGCGTTTTCGGCGGCATCCTTGCGCTGCTGGGCGTGGTGGCCGCGCCGGTTACAAGCGGTGATACGGCGCTCCGGAGTGCGCGCCTGATCATTGCGGACTTCTTGAAACTCGAACAGAAATCCGTCCGGAAACGGCTCTACATCTGCATCCCGCTTTTCGCCCTGGTATTTACCCTGCTGATGTGGCAGATGAATGACAAGGCCGGCTTTGAGAAACTCTGGGGATGGTTCGGATGGTCCAACCAGGCACTTTCCGTCTTCACGCTCTGGACACTGACGGTTTACCTGGCCCAGCAGAAGAAGCTGTATTGGATCACCTTGGTCCCAGCGCTGTTCATGACCTGGGTCTGCACGGCATTCCTGATGTTCTCTCCCAATGCTTTCGGTCTGAACCTCTACATCTCCTACGGCATCGGCTTTGCGGCCGTCCTGGTCGCGATCATCTGGTTCTCAGCCTGGCACAGGAAAATAGCTGTCCGGTCAAGCCGGGCATGACGAAACAGCCTATCCTAACGGGTAAACCAAGTTGACGATGAGGATATTGGCTGCCAGGATGATGAGGTTCATCGGTATGCCGATCCTCATGAAGTCGGAAAACTTATAGCCGCCCGGGCCATAGACCAGCAAATGCGTCGTCGATCCGATGGGCGTAGCGAAACTCGAAGAGACGGCGATCATCAGCGAAATGAGGAACGGCATGGGATCGCAGCCCATGGTCACGGCCGCATGATAGACGATCGGGAAGAAAATGGCCCCGGCCGCCGTATTGGAAATGAATTCCGTGACGAAAGTTGCCGTAAGACTCATCATGATCATCACCAGCAGTGGCTTGGCGCCGCACAGGTGCATCACGCCGTTCGCAAGTGCCTCCGCAACGCCCGTCTTCTGGATGGCTGTTCCGATGACGACACTGCCCGCAAAGATCATCAAGACGTTCCAGTCGATGGATTTCATGGCCTGGTCGGGCGTGCAGCAGCGGAAGACCAGCATTGCAGCCGCCGCCACGACCGCACTCTGAAGCAGGCTCATCACCTTAAGTGAGGAAAGCAGGATCATCGCCAACATGATGAGGGCGGAGATAACGGTCTTCACACCGATCTGCGGCGCTTTCTCTGGTGCAGCATTGCTTTCGTTACCGTCTTCCCGGCTCTCACGGACGGGCAGGAGACGGCGCATCGCCAACGTGGCCAGGATACCGACCACGAGGCAGAAGAGGCCCGGAATCGTCGGGGCGAAGAAGCCGATATGCTGGCTGGTATTCTGGGCATAAAGACCGGCAATGATCATGTTAGGCGGCGTGCCGATGATGGTACAGATGCCACCCATGCCGGCGGCGTAGCTGAGCGGAATTAGGAGCTTGGACGGAGCGATGCCCAGTTTCTTCGCCCAGTCTTTCACAATCTGGACGAACAGGGCGACGACCGTCGTGTTGCTGAGAATCGTGCTCAGTGTCGCAACGGGTGCCATCAGCCGCACGATGGCGGCCGGATAGTTTTTCGGCGTTCCCAGGAAATGCTCCATGATCCAGCGGATGACGCCGGTATGGATCAGGCCGGCTACGACAATGAACAGGACGCCGACCAGGACGACGGATTCGGAGGAAAAGCCGGCGAGGTCTTCCTTCTGGTCCAGGATACCGCAAAGGCCCAGAACGGCCATCGCTCCCAAAAAGGCGACCTCTTCCTTAAGCTTGGTAAAAAGAAGGACAAGAAACAGGGTGAGAACCGTGGCGATGGTGATCCATCCCGGGAGCCCCAATCCCCAAAAAACGATATTATCCATATCTAAAGCACTTTATGAATCAGGGAAACTACGTTCTCGACGTGCGTGGTATGGGGGAACATGTCCACGGGCTGTACGTGGATGATATCGTAATGGTCGGCGAAGACAGCCAGGTCGCGCGCCTGCGTGGCAGGATTGCAGCTTACATAGACCATCCGCTGCGGCGCACATTCGAGCAGGACGTGGGCGACGGAAGGATGGATGCCGGCCCGCGGCGGGTCGAGCACGACGATGTCGGGATGCCCGTGCGTACGGATGAAGTCGGCACTGAGCACGTCCTTCATGTCTCCGGCGAAGAATTCCGTATTGGAGATGTGATTCTCGCCGGCATTGACCTTTGCGTCTTCGATGGCCTCGGGAACGTATTCGATGCCGATGACTTTGCGGGCCAGTGATGCGAGGAAAAGCGCGATCGTACCGGTTCCCGTATACAGGTCATAGATCACCGGTTTATCCGTTTCTACACGGTTAGACACGCCTTCCCGCACGAAATCCCGCACGACGGAGTAAAGCCGGTATGCCTGCGCGGAATTCGTCTGATAGAAGGACTTGGGCCCGATCTTGAAACGAAGGTCTTCCATCTGCTCGTACACGGCTTCCGCACCGCGATACAGCGTGCAGGGAAGATCGCTGAAGTTGTCATTGCCCTTGGGATTGATGACATAATAAAGAGACGTGATCTCGGGGAAGCGTGTCGCTACGGCTTCAAGCAACGCTTCCCGGGCCGGACGTGCATCCGGGCCTTCCGCATCACCGCCAAAGCAGAGGACCAGCATGTTTTCGCCCGTGGAAGTCGTACGGACGACCATCGTGCGGAGGAAACCCCGGTTTTCGCGCAGATCGTAGAAGCTGAGGCCGTGATCGATTGCGTATTGCTTGATAAACAGGCGGATGGCATTTGAGGGCTCACGTTGCAGATGACATTCCCGGATATCGAGTACCTTGTCGAAAAAACCGCTTACGTGAAAACCCAGGCCCAGGCGGTCCACTTCGTCCAACGTGCTCCAGTCTTCACCGGGGAGGAGCCAGCGGCGGTTCGAGAAGGTATATTCCAGTTTATTGCGATAATGATCGGTCTTTTCGGATCCCAGGATGGGGGAGACGTCAGGTAGCTGCAGGTGCCCGATGCGGGTAAGCTGGTCTACGACCTGCTGCTGCTTGAACGCTATCTGCATCGGGTAGGGCAGTGTCTGCCACGTGCATCCGCCGCAGTCGCCGAAATGGGCGCAGAAAGGGGTGAGTCGGTGTGGGGAGGGGGACTTCATCCGGGCGATATAACCTTGCGAATAGCCGCTGCGCACCTTGTTGACCTGCACATCCACAACGTCGCCCGGGATTCCTTGTTTCACGAAGACGACCTTGCCGTCTACATGCGCGAGGCCGTTTCCTTCTGCGGCGGTGGCCTCGATTTCAATGTTTTCCAGATACGGTTTTGTCTTTCTCGCCATATTCTCGGCAATTTTCGGCTTTTCAGCTTCAGATGCAAAGATAATCAAAGAATTTCGTATATTTGAAGGTATTAAAAGCTGATATCATGAAACGGACCGCCCTGTTATGGATTGCGCTGCTTTGCCTGCCCCTTTTCGGTCTGGCACAGGAAACCCCGGATTTCCTCCAGATTGCCGGCAAAGTGGTCGATGGTGCCACCGGCAAACCGCTGCACTACGCTTCCATCAATCTATCGGGAACGAATATTTCTAACGTGACCAATGCGGAAGGATTCTTCACCCTCAAGGTCGATGCCCGGCCCCTGCCGACTGCAGTCGTGACGATCAGTCATCTGGGCTATGCCACAAAGGCTCTGAAAATTGCTGATTTCGAAGGATATACAAACGATAATCCTTACAAAGTCATTCTTTCTCCCGTCAGTCTGACGCTTAACCCGGCACTCATCCGGGCCCAGGATCCTGTGGAACTGGTCCTGGCGGCGCTGTACCGCATCAAGCAGAACTATCCGGACAAATATGTCGGCATGACCGCATTCTACCGGGAACTCGTAAAAAAGGGTTCCAACAGGTATCTCGCTATGAATGAGGCTGTTATCGACATAAACAAAGCCCCGTACACGACCTTCCAGATAGACCGCGCCGGTATCTACAAAGGCCGCGGCAGCCAGAACTACGACAGTTCCGATACCTTGTTCATCAAGTATCAGGGCGGCCTGACATCCATCCTGGAGATCGATCAGGCCAAGAATCCGTTCGCAACCGTCTTCCTCTCGGATATCCTGACGTATTACGATTTTGCCATGGAGCCTGTGGATTATCTTGGTGAGCGGATGTACTATGTCGTATCCTTCGACCAGAAGCCGGATGTTGAAGAAATCAAGTTCCGCGGCCGGCTTTTCATCGACAGCGAGAGCCTGGCCATCGGCCGTGTGGAAATGTGGATGAATGTCGAAGGACGGGAAGACGCAGCCGGCATTTTCGTGCTCAAGCGTCCCAAGAATACGATTTTTGACGTTCGCAGCGCGGAATATATCGTCAATTACAAGCCTTACGGAGACAAGTGGTACTACGAGTATGCGAAGATGGAACTCAAATTCGATACGCGCAAGAAGCACTCGCTTTTCCGGAATCACTATACGGTCATGTCTGAAATCGCCGTAACGGACCATAAGGAAGCACCGGTAAAGATCGAAGGAGACGCCCGTGTACGTTTCAAGGATCAGATGACCGAAAAGGTCTCCGCATTTACCGACGACAATTTCTGGGAAAACTACAATGTGATCGAGCCAGACGCAGATATCGAAGCCATTATCCGGAGAATCGTCCGTCAATTGAAGCGGCATAATCTGGAGTAGCCGCACCTCGTCCGTATTTGTTACACAATTTATATTATGTTAAGTAGGAATTACGGAAGAAATGTTTTATCTTTGTAGAGATGAAATCGCCCGAAATTCCGCTTATCCCCCTTCCTGAACGGCTGAGACCGCGAACCCTTGACCAATATGTCGGTCAGGAGCATCTGGTCGGACCTGGTGCCGTGCTCCGGAAAATGATTGAAACCGGCAACGTTTCTTCGTTCATTCTCTGGGGTCCTCCGGGCGTCGGTAAAACGACGCTTGCCAGGATCATTGCCAATCAGTTGCAGCGGGAATTCTTCACGCTGAGCGCCATCAGCTCCGGTGTCAAGGATGTCCGTGAAGTCATCGACAAAGCCAAGTCCGGGCGGATGTTCGCTACGGCCGGCGCCCCGATCCTGTTTATCGACGAGATCCATCGATTCAACAAGGCGCAGCAGGATGCGCTGTTGGGCGCTGTGGAAAGCGGTTTGATCGTCCTGATCGGCGCGACGACGGAGAATCCGTCTTTCGAAGTCATCAGCCCGCTGCTTTCCCGCTGCCAGGTTTATGTTCTTAAATCGCTGGATATTAAAGATTTAGATACTCTTTTGACCCGTGCGTTGACCGAAGATGCCTACCTGAAGGAACGGAAAATAGAAGTCATCGAAAAGGAAGCCCTTTTCCGCTTTAGCGGCGGAGATGGACGCAAATTACTGAATATCATAGAGATAATTGTTCAATCCTTTCCGGAAGACGCCGTTATCCGCATCGACAATCAAGTCGTGACCGACCGGCTTCAGGAAAACATCGCGCTGTACGACAAGAACGGTGAGCAGCACTACGATATCATTTCCGCCTTCATCAAGAGTATGCGCGGCAGCGATCCCAACGGTGCCATCTACTGGATGGCCCGTATGCTGGCCGGCGGCGAGGATCCGTTGTTCATCGCCCGCCGTATGCTCATCCTTGCTTCGGAAGACGTGGGTCTGGCCAATCCCAACGCGGCGCTGCTGGCGGAGGCCTGCTTCAATGCGGTCCACCAGATCGGTATGCCCGAGGCCCGTATTATCCTGGCTGAGACTTGCATCTATCTGGCCACCTCGCCCAAGAGCAATGCTTCGTATCTCGCTATTGATGAAGCTCTTGCTCTTGTTAATAGTACAAACGACGCGCCCCCCGTCCCCCTGCATCTGCGCAACGCCCCTACCCAACTGATGAAGGATCTGGGCTATCACAAGAACTACAAGTACGCGCACGATTTCGAGGGAAACTTCGTGGATCAGGAATTCCTGCCCGATGTCCTGCAAGGCCACAAATTCTATGAGCCCGGCAACAATGCCCGCGAAGCAGAAATCCGCCGCCGGCTCCAGGCGCTCTGGAAGAAGTACAACTACTGATCCCCTATCCTATTCCAGCGGATAATCAGTGCTTTGCCTGAGGGCAACGGGATTTGATATATTCGTACACGAAGTCGAAGTCTTCCTTCGGAACGTAGATCTGGTTTTTATTGAACAGCTGGTTTACTTTGATCAGGTGGAATGATCTGCGTGCAACGACGCGGCGTACGTTCCTGTAGACCGATGTACTGGATGATTTGCTGGCAGCAAGAAGGCCCGCACCGGCCGTTGCCGGACTCTTGGTTACGAAACCGGCCAGCGCGGCGATCATGCCGACCGCCTGCGCTTTCGTAAACTGGCGGGGCAATTGGATGTGACTGATTTCCTTGTCGTCCATTTCAAACAGGACGACGTATTTTCCGCCATAGATGGCTGAAAGGACCAGAATACCCAGTATGGTGAGCCCCGCCATAATGGCCAGCATGATCAGCATGACCTTCCCGAACTGAAGGAATCCCCGGACATCGCCATGGATGAGATCACCGAAAAGGCCGATCACCAGCCAGAGGCCCAGGACAATGTAGAAAAAGATCTTGAACACGGTCAGAAAGATGACGGGGTTGGTGAGCATGTTCATCTCATAGACCCAGCGATACTTGCCGTCGGTACACAATTGGACTTCCCGGCCCCGATATTGATTTTCAGCGTTTTCCATAAGACAAATATAACAATTATCTTCCATATCCGTAGCGCTTGCGGTATGCCAGGATCAGCGCGGCGGAAAGGATCAGGCAGCAGAAGTCGGCCGCATCCACGGCCAGCCAGATGCCGTCGGGCCCGATGAGCACGGGCAGCAGGAAAACGAAGCCCAATTCAAAGACGAGGTTTCGGATGAATGAGACGACGGCTGACACTTTGCCGTTGTTCAAGCCGGTGAACCAGGACGATGTGAAGATGTTGACACCGGCTATGAAGAAGCTGATCATATAGAGCCGGATGGCATGCTTGGTCAGCGCCGACAACTCCGGATCATAGCCTACGAAAAGGCGCGCCGCAGGTTCGGCCAGGAGTTCTGAGACAAGTGTCATGAGGGAACCCAGTCCCAGGAGAAGGAAGATCGAGTGACGCAGCAGACTGCGGAGTTCCGCCTTGTCTTCCGCGCCGTAATTGTAGCCGATAATCGGGGTGACAGTGAGGTTGTAACCGAAGAACACGGCGGCAAAGATGTAGCCGTAGTAGAGCAGGACCGAATAAGCCGCCACGCCGTTCTCCCCCATCATCTTGAGCAATTGGAGATTGTAGCAGATGGCCAGGACATTCCAGGAAATGTTGCCGACATACTCCGAAAGGCCGTTGCTGCTGGCCTTCAGAATGGGTTTCCGCTCGAAAGGAGCCCGGACCAGCCGCAGGGAACTGTTGTTGAAACGGCTCCGGAAATACCATAGCGGGAAGAATCCTCCCACGAAGCAGGCAGTCATCGAAGCTGCCGCCGCCCCGGCCAGACCCCAGTGGAATACGACGATGAACAGGGCATCCAGCGCGATATTGGTCACGGCGCAGACAATCGACATGATCGTTCCCAGTTGCGGCTTTTCGGCCGTCATGTAGAAAGACTGGAAACACATCTGCAGCATGAATCCCGGCAGACCGACCGTGCAGATCCGGCCGTAGATGACGCACTGGTGCACCATCTCCCCTTCTGCCCCCAGCATCCGCGCCAGTGGCTCCATCAGCAGATACAGCGGAACCATGAAGACGACCGCAATCAGGATGGTAAAGCGGATCAGCATGCTGAACAGCACATTGGCGCGCTCCGCCTCCCCCATTCCCTTGGTCATCGAAACGAGTGCCGTGCCGCCTGTGCCGACCATCAGACCGAGCGCACCGATGATCATGACGGCAGGCCAGATGACATTGAGCGCCGCAAAGGCCGTGGTCCCCACGAAATTCGAAACGAAGAGCCCGTCCACGACACTATAGATGCTGCCTACGAGCATCATCACAATGCTCGGAATCGACGAGCGGACAAGCCGCCTGTATCCGTAGTGTCCGTGGAGTGCGATCTTCATTCCGGTGCAAAAAAAGATCCCCGGTCGAGCCGGGGATGCTTTCCTGGTTTTATCTCCGCGACTTCTTGCGGCGACGCTTCTTGCTCTTGCTGCCGAAGATGATGGCGGCGATGATGGCAAGCACGGCCAGGCCGATGATGACATAGGTCATCCCGCTGGCGTTGTCACCTTTGACGCGCGACCACATGGCCAGCAGTTTGTCGGTGTCCTTGCCCCAGTCGTGTTCCATCGCACAGCGGTCGATGACGCTCTTGTCGGGATAGAGCACGGGATTCACGCGAACCGCACTGGCTTCGGGACCGAAGAAATAGCTCAGGTCGATTGGATCGCATTCGTCATCAATCTGCGACTCAAGTACTTCGATAGCACCGTTGGCGGAAACGTAGCCCGTCTCGTCCATATTGCGGATGGCGATGTCGGGACGGCACATGAAGTCGATGAAATAGCTGGCCGCCTTGATATTCTTCGCATATTTGGGGATCACCCAACCGTCGAACCAGACGTTGCTGCCTTCTTCCGGCACGATATAATCGAGCGATACGCCCACTTCGGCAGCCTCTTCGATGGCCCAGACCGCATCGCCGCTCCAGTTGAGCGAAACCACACCACGGCCCTTGGTCATCTGGTCCTTGCCGAAATCCGCTTCCCAGCCCAGGACGCCGTCCTTGACCTGTTTCAGATAGGCTTCGACTGCGGCGAGCGATGCATCGGAAGAGTCGCTCATGAGTTCCTGCAGCGTGACCTTACCGGATTTCAGCTCTTCCTGCTTGAGATAGATCAGCACCGGACCGTACACATCGCGCGGTGCATCCTTGATCAGGATCTGGCCGGCGAACTTCGGGTTGCGGATGATGTCCCAGGTGCCTGCCTCTTCGGGCGTTACCTTCTCCGTATTGTAGATGATACCGGAGGTACCCCACATGTATGCCACCGAATAAAGGTTGGCGTCGATGTTCGGGTTGATCTCGCGGAAGACCTGACGGATGTAGGGCGCCGTGTTGGCGTCGATATAGTTGATCTCGTCCGGAATCGAGGCGAAGTCCAACGGCAGGAGCAGCCCCTCGTTGAGCATGCGCTCGATGATGTAGTCGGACGGGCAGACTACGTCGTAGTCTTCATGGCCCTTCTCGATCTTCGAGAGCATCGTCTCGTTCACGTCGAACGTCTGATAGACCACCTTGATGTCCTCACCGGTCTGGGCCTTGTACCAGGCTTCGAATTCGGGAAGGACAGACTCGTCGATGTAGTCCGACCAGTTGTAGACCTTGAGGATCTGCTCGCGGTTGCCACCGCACGACAGCAAGACGGCAGAGAGCGCCGCCAGGATCAGGAATTTCTTCATTTCTTATCGATTAATGCTTGTTGTTTGGATTGACGGATGTTGATCACCAGGAGTACGATCAGGATGATCAGGAAGATGATGCTCATCAACGGCTTGAGTTCGGGCGTCAGACCTCCCTTACGCGCGTCGGCGTAGATGTAGGTGGACAAGGTGTCCAAGCCGATGGTACCGCGGGTAAAGAAGGTGACGGCGAAGTCGTCGAGACTCATCGTGAACGAAAGGATAAAGCCCGAGATCATACCGGGACGCAAGGCCGGGACCAGTACCTTGCGCAGCGCTTGCGCAGGTGTGGCACCAAGGTCGAGGGCGGCTTCATAGATATTGGGATTCATCTGCCGGAGCTTCGGCATCACGTTGAGCACGACATACGGCGTGCAGAAAGTGATATGGGCCAGGATGACGGTCAGATAGCCCTGCGAGATACCCAGGAAGACGAACAGCAGGAACAGCGATACACCGGTGATGATGTCGGGGTTGATCATCGGGATGTCGTTCAGGAAGGTCATCACGCCCCGCTTGCGGCCGTGCAGGTGATAGATGCCGATGGCGGCGATCGTTCCCAGGATCGTAGCCACGATCGAGGCGGCAAGGGCGATCAGCAGCGTATTCTTGACGGCTGCCAGAAGTCCGGAGGAGTTCTGCATGCTGCCGTTGAAGAGATTCTGGTAGAGCTGCGTCGAGAAGCCCGTCCAGTTGCCCAGACTCTTGGCCTCGGTAAACGAGAAGACCACGATGAAGACGATCGGCGCATAGAGGACGACCAGCAGGAGCCAGATATAGACTTTGGCCAGGACTTTCTTCGTTTTCATCAGATGAGCCCTCCACTGGTTTCTTCCGCCTGTTCACCACCCTGCAGCACAGTCGTCAAGCCGATGATCAGCAGCATGATGAGCGAGAGTGCGGCACCGTAGTTCCACATCGAGTTGTTGATATTCTCCTGGATGATCGTACCGAAGAGTTTGATCTTGTTGTTGGTCAGGAACTCCGAAATGGCGAAGGTGGAGACCGTAGGCATGAAGACCATCATCACGCCGCTCCATACGCCCGGCATCGACAGCGGCAGGGTGACCTTACGGAACACCTGGCCGGGCGTCGCGCCCAGGTCCTGCGCCGCTTCCGAATAGGACTTGTCCATCTTCTTGAGCTGGTTGTAGATCGGGTAGATCATGAAAGGCAGGTAGTCATAGCACATACCGAAGAGCAGGGTCCCCTTCCCGAGCGGAATGCCCGCCATGTTGAAGAGCTCCGCCGTGGCCAGCGTCCGCATCAGGGCGTTGATCCACATGGGCAGGATGAAAAGCACCACGGTCACTGCACTCCGGTTGAGTTTGTTGTCGGCCAGGATGTAGGCGGCCGGGTAGCCGATCAGGATGCAGAGCAGCGTGTTCTCGATGGCCACTTCGATGGAAAGGGCAAACGTGCTCAGGGCATCCTTGTCCGTGAAGAACTTGGTGATATTGCTCAGCGTAAAATGCCCGGATCCGTCCTGCAGCGAATAGATGACGATCATCACCAGCGGCAGCACGACGAAGAGCACCAGGAAGATGAAATAAGGCAGCGCCCAGCTCGACCGTTTATTCATTGCCAGCAGCAGGTTTGGAAAGATGGATATCTTCAGGAAGGATCTTGATGCCGACAAAGTCGCCCTTGTCCCAGATGTCGTTGGTGTCGACCCAGATGTTCTCGCCCACTTCGGTCTTGATGGTCAGGTGGTAGTGGTTGCCCATATAGAGGATGAACACCACGTTGCCGGTCAGGTCGGCATCCTCTTCGTGATCGAGCAGGTCCACCTTCTCGAAGCGGATGGTCACCGTCACCTCGTCGCCTTCGGCGAAGCCGGTGGTGTCGCAGGCAAAATCCGTGTCAAGGAAACGGACCTTCCCCTCCCCGACCACTTTGCCGGGATAGGTATTGGCCTCGCGTTCCTTCTTCATCACCTGGATGTCATCGGGGTCGATATAAAGCATGACCTCACTGCCCACTTCGTACGGGTCGTAGTCCTGGATCATCAGTTCGTAGCCCGTGTCGGTATCCACCCACATTTCGTAGTGGACACCTTTGAAAATGCAGGAGTTGACTTTGGCCTTGAACTGGCACTTGGCAGGATCGGTCGTGAAATAGATATCTTCGGGGCGGACCACCACATCGACTTTCACATCTTCGCCGAAGCCTTCGTCCACGCAGTCGAATTCGTGTTTGATGAAGGCGACGCGACGGTCGCGCAGCATTCTGCCTTTGAGGATGTTGCTCTCGCCGATAAAGTCGGCCACGAATGCATTGACCGGTTCGTTGTAGATGTCGATCGGGGTTCCGATCTGCTGGATCTTGCCTTCGTTCATCACCACGATGGTGTCGGAGAGCGTCAAGGCTTCCTCCTGGTCGTGGGTCACGTAGATAAAGGTGATGCCGAGTTTCTTGTGCATCTCCTTGAGCTCGATCTGCATATCCTTGCGCATCTTCAGGTCGAGAGCGGCGAGCGGCTCGTCGAGCAGCAGGACCTGCGGCTTGTTGATCAGTGCGCGGGCGATGGCCACACGCTGCTGCTGTCCGCCGGAGAGGCTCTCCACGTCGCGGTCCTCATAGTCCGACATGCTCACGAGCTTGAGCACTTTCTTCACGCGCTTCTCAATCTCGTCTTCCGGCACTTTCTGCAGTTTCAGGCCGAAGGCCACGTTGTCATATACGTCCAGATGCGGGAAGAGTGCGTAACGCTGGAACACGGTATTGAGCTTGCGCTGGTACGGCGGAACGTCGTTGATGACCTTTCCCTCCATCGTGACAGTTCCCTCGTCGGGCTTGCCGAATCCGGCGATCAGGCGGAGCGTCGTGGTCTTGCCGCAGCCCGAAGGGCCGAGCAGCGTCACGAACTCGCCGCGCTTGATGTACAAGGAAATGTCATCCAGCACTTTCTTGTCGCCGAAAGACTTGGAGATGTGGTCCAGGCGGATGATGATATCTTTTTCGCTCATTTCCTAGAAGAGGTTCAGGTTCAGGGAATACGTCAGGCCGAAAGACATACCGAACGTATGGTCGTAGCTGTCGTAGGATGCCAGGCCATGGACGCGAAGGTCGCGGTTGTCACGGAGCGGATACCAGTAGCAGCCGGCGCCGGAATAAAAGCGGGAGCCCCAGAAATCCATGACGGCTGAATTGCCGTGGTCGTAGCCCACCTTGGCCAGGAGGTCGAGTTTTTCACCGAGACCCGCCGTCAGTTGAAGGGCACCTCCGGCATATTCGCCTGAGCCGTAGCCGTCAAGGTTCATGGAAATGGCGTCGTTGAAATTGATCTTCAGACCGGCAGCGCCCAGCCAGCCGATGTTGCAGTGCGAGACCGAAGCCAGCAGCACGACATTCTCGAAATCGTGCATGCCGCTCAGGGTGAAGGCATATTCGTCGAAGCTATGGGCATGGAAAGGCTTGATCATATTCATGTCGGTGGTCACGGCCAGCGAGACCATCGTGTCTTCTTCCTCGCTCATCCAGCCGACGCGGCCGCCCCACTGATATACCTGGTAGCTATTCCAGAAAGCGGAATTGACCTGCCAGTGGGACATATAGTCGTATTCTTCAATCTCGTTGGTGCCGATCCGCATATAATCCTTGCCGAGCGTCAGGAAGAAACCGTTGAAATTGACGGTCACATTGGCCCAGTCGACCCAATTGGTGAATTCAGTGCGCCAGGTATTACGGTACAAAGCGCGGGTATCGTCGAAGGAGAAGTCGCTGAAAGCGAGCCAGTGGTTGCCGAAAGAAAAGGATAGATGCTCGCCGAGGCTGCCGTCAAAGAATGTGTAAAAGGAAGTCGATCCGAGACTCGCCGACCAACTATGGTCATCGAAGGAATAGTAGGGTTCGACATCGATACGGGGTGCAATGAGCAACGTGCCCTCCGTCTGTGCTTTTACATCTTGTGCATGGAATGCACATGAAAGCAGGAGGAAGGCAAACAAGACAAACAATCTTTTCATTTCGAGTATTTGAATTATTTGTAGGGTTAGCGGACTCCCAACGGCACGAGACCGCGCCCCGATACGGAATCGAGCGGATCGAAGGCACTTGCATAGCCGTTAGAATAGAGGAAATTCTTCATGTCCGGAATATTGGCGCAAAGATAGAAAAAAGATGTAACTTTGTCTATCAAATTTGCTGCAATGTTCCAGAAAATCATCCGCGGGTGCGTCAAGCTCGTCCAGCGCTATCTTCCAGAGCCTTTTATCTTCGCTGTCATTCTGACAATCATCGCTTTCCTCGTTGCCATGCCGGTCTGCCGGCAGACGCCCCTGGAAGTCGTGGAGCATTGGGGGAACGGCGTCTGGTCGCTGCTGGCGTTTGCCATGCAGATGGCGCTCGTGCTGGTCTGCGGTTCCGCGCTCGCGGCTGCGCCTGCCATCAAAAAGGGGATCAGCGCCCTTGCCTCCCTTCCCAAGACGCCCGCCGGCGCCATCGCTCTGGTCACGGCCATATCCGCCGTGGCCTGCTGGCTCAACTGGGGCTTCGGCCTGATCGTGGGGGTGATCTTCGCCAAAGAGATCGCCCGCAAACTGCGCGGCGTGGACTACCGCTTGCTGATTGCCTCTGCCTATAGCGGCTTCGTCGTGTGGCACGCCGGTATCTCCGGATCCATTCCCCTGACCATGGCTACGCCGGGAAACGGGCTGAAAGAGATCACACGCGGGGCGCTGAGCAATCCCGTGCCCATTTCCGCCACAGTGCTCGATCCTCATAACCTGATCATGGTTGCGCTGGTCATCGCGGCGCTGGTGCTGGTCAATTCGCTGATGCACCCCAAAGGCACACAGGTGATTACGGTCGATCCCGCCCTGTTGGTGGAAGACGAACCCAAGCCTGTTGCAAAGCCCGATACCCCGGCTGAGAAGATGGAAAGCAGCCGCCTCCTGAGTTGGATCATCGCCCTGCTGGGCTTATCCTACGTCGTCATCAAACTCTTTTTCAGGGGCGGTTCACTCGACCTGAATACTGTAATCCTGATCTTCCTGTTCCTGGGGGTCATCCTGCACAAGACGCCGCTCGCCTACGTGAACGCTTTCACGAAATCGGCTTCCGGAGCCGCCGGTATCCTGCTCCAATTCCCCTTCTATGCGGGCATCATGGGCATCCTGATGGGCGTCGGCAAATCCGGTATCTGCCTGGGTACGGTCATCAGCGACGGATTCATCAACATCTCCACACCGGTCTCCTATCCCCTGTTCACCTTCCTCTGTGCGGCCGTCCTCAATATGTTCGTCCCTTCGGGCGGCGGTCACTGGGCTATCCAGGCGCCCATCATGTTCACCGCCGGCGCCGACCTGGGCGTGGATCCGGGCCTGACCGGTATGGCCATCGCCTGGGGCGACGCCTGGACCAACCTCATCCAGCCCTTCTGGGCCATCCCCGCCCTGGCCATTGCCAAGCTCAACGCCAAGGATATCATGGGCTTCTGCTTGATCGACCTCGTAGTTTCCGGTGTCATCATATGCACAGGTTTGCTTATCTGGGCCTGATCCTGGCCCTGCTGGCCCTTGTGACAGGCTGCCAGACGTTGCCCGAAACGGGCGTATCCTATGAACTCGCCCGCCAGCGCGGCGAGCAGATCCACGACCTTCGCTACCGCCTGCATTTCGACCTGACGGCCGATCGCGAAGCTCCTGTGAACGCCACGGAACTAATCACCTGCACGCTTGAGCGCAAAGGCGGACTGGTTCTCGATTTTCGCGAGGACCCCGATCATCTTGTATCCTTAAGTGTTAATGGAAATAACCTATCGACAAGTGTTGTAAACGAGCATATTATAATTCCAAAGAAATACACGGTTGTGGGCGAAAACCGCATCGAAATCGCGTTTCTCGCCGGTAAGCAGTCGCTCAATCAGCGGGAAGAATTCCTCTATACACTGCTCGTTCCCGACCGGGCGCGGACGCTCTTTCCGTGCTTCGACCAGCCCGACCTGAAAGCCCGGTACACGCTTTCGCTTTCGGTACCGGAGAACTGGGTGGCCGTCTCCAACGCGCCTGTTGCGGAAGAAAGACCGGCCGAGGCGGGCCGGCGACGCATCGCCTTTGCGGAGACCGAGCCGTTGAGCACCTACCTCTTCTCCTTTGTCGCCGGCCGTTTCGAACGCGACACAGCCTTGCGTGGCAGCCGGGCCATATCGATGTACTACCGCGAGACGGATCCTGCAAAACTGGCCCAGAAGCCCGCCGTCTTCAGCCTCGTCTTCGATGCGCTCGATTATATGGAGGACTATACCGGAATCCCCTATCCCTTCGCCAAATACGATTTCATCGTGCTGCCCGATTTCCAGTATGGCGGCATGGAGCATACCGGGGCCACGCTCTACAACGACCGGCGTATCTTTCTCGGACCGGAGCCCACGACGGCCGAATTGCTCGACCGGGCTCAGCTGATCGCCCACGAAACGGCGCACATGTGGTTCGGCGACTACGTCACGATGGAATGGTTCAACGACGTCTGGACCAAAGAGGTCTTTGCGAACTGGTTTGCCGCACAGATCGTGCGGCCGGCATTTCCCGGTATCAATCATCGGCTGGGTGACCTCAAATCGTACTATGCGCCTGCCTATGCGGAAGACCGTACCGTCGGCTCCAACGCCATCCAGCGTCCGCTCGACAACCTCAGCAACGCCGGGCTGATCTACTGCAATATCATCTACGACAAAGCGCCTGTGGCAATGGACTTTCTGGCCCGGAAAATGGGGCCCGAAGCCTTCCGGAAAGGCTTGCGGCGCTACCTGCAGGACTATGGTTACGGCAACGCGACCTGGGACGGCCTGATCGCCGAATTCGAACAGGAGGCCGGCTTCGACGTGGCCGAGTGGAGCCGGGTCTGGATCAAGGAACCCGGAATGCCGCTCTATGAGCCAGTCGTAGAGACCGATGTGGTATCCTTCCGACAGATCGATCCCTTCGGAAACGGCAATGTCTGGCAGCAGGAAGTGAGCTTCGAGGAGTGTCATGGCGGTCACTGGCTGCCCGACGTAAACGGTGCTACGTATGGATGCTTCCTGATGGAGGAAGACGATGCGGAGTTCTGCTATTCGATGTGGAACCAGCTCGGTGAAACGGCCCGGATGGGCGTCCTGATGAATCTGTACGAAAACGTATGGCGCAAGCGCATCGATGCCGCCCGCTTCGTCAAATGGTCGGCAGAAGCGCTCTACAGTGAAAACAATCCATTGATTTTCAACTCTCTCCTGGGATATGCAAGCGATGCCGTCCGTTTCTCCGGCTCAAAACAGCCGATCCTGGTACGGACGCTCGGCGCTTTGGTTTCCGACCGCTCACGTTCCCACGAAATCCGCTTGCAGGCATTCCGGTCGATGATGAACCTCGCCGACAGTCCCGAAGATTGCAACCGGCTCTACGGAATCTGGGAACAGCAGAAGCCCTATCCCGGCCTCACGCTTTCTGAAAACGACTACACTTCCCTGGCCTATCAGCTGATGCTGCGCTTCCCGGATCGATACGAGGAGATCTGCCGCATCCAGCGCAGTCGCATAACGCATCCCGACCGCGTCGCCACCTTTGACTTTGTGTGCCGTGCGGCAGCGCCCGCCCGCGAGCAGCGGGAAGCTTTTTTCAACAGTCTTCTCCAGGCAGAGAACCGAAGGCCCGAAACCCGCGTCCTTTCAGCGCTTGACCTGCTGTGCCATCCGCTCAGGGGAGATGAAGCGGCCTCTTACATCGCGCCGGCCCTTGAGATACTGCCTGAGATCCAGCGCACCGGGGACATCTTCTTCCCGGCTTCCTGGTGCAAGCGCATCCTGGGTCCGCAGACCTCCCTGAAAGCACAAAAAGAAGTGGAAGCATTCCTCGCATCCCACGAGTCAATGCATCCACTTCTCAAAACCAAGATCCTGCAGGCGGCAGGCTATCTGTTGCAGTAATTATTTCGTGTTGACGGCAGCCACGATGTAGTCGCAGACTTCTCCGACCGTTTCGAACGGTTTTTCGGTGTTCCCGAACTGCATGCCGAACTTGTGCTCGGAAGCCAGTGAAAGGAGCAGCATCGACAGGGAATCGATGCCCAGGTCGTTGACGAGCCGGCTGTCAAAGGAGACGGTGCTCAGGTCGAGACGGGGCTTTACGCCCGCGAAAATCTCTTTCAGTCCTTCGAAAACTTCTTCTCTGGTCATGGCATCTTACTGGTTACGTGCGACTTTCATGCTGCCGGTACGCTTGAAATCCTCTTTGCGGACCGTTACTTTCATGATGCGGTGCGTAGTGGGCAGGCTTTCGTTGATCTTTTTCACAAGGGCGTCCATATAGCGCTCCACCTCTTCCCAGCTCTTGCCGTCGAAAGCGGGCATCTGGGGCAGGATTTCCACGGCGATGACCCGTGTGCCGTTCAGGTCGTCTTCCTTGACCATGGCGTCGCGGACGCAAGGGTCGGCATAGAACGGTTCCTCAAGACTCTCGGGGCTTACGTTTTCGCCGTTGGCCAGGATGATCAGGTTCTTGATGCGGCCGGTGATGTAGAGGAAACCCTCTTCGTCGAAACGCACCAGGTCGCCTGTCTTGAACCAGCCGTCTTCCGAGAAGGCTTCTGCCGTCTTGACGGGATCTTTGTAGTAACCCGAGAAGATGTTGTCGCCCTTGAGCCAGAGCTCGCCGTCCACCACCTTGGCTTCCTGACCGGGATAGATCTTGCCGATGGAGGTCGGATGGGTCAGTGCGTCGGCATTGGCCGAGGTCAGGTTTGCGGTCTCGGTCAGGCCGTAGCCGAAGCAGAACTCCACACCCCACTTGGTGAAAATGTCCACAAGACGAGGCGGAACGTTCGCAGCGCCGGAGATGATCATGCGCAGCTGACCGCCCAGGAACTGCGGGCCGTACATCTTGCAAAGGCCGGCCAGAATGTCGCAGATGCCCGGAACGATGATCAGGATGGTCGGTTTGATGACGGGCAGCTTGCCGATCGTCGCTTTCATGTCTTCGCAGGTAAAGATCAGGTTGCCGGTATAGAAGCAACCCATCGTGCCGGCGATCAGGCCGAACACGTGGCTGAGCGGCAGCAGGGCGATGTAGCGGTGGACGCCGATTACCTTGCCGGGTTTGAAGATGGCGTTGTAGCAGCCGCGCATCAGCGCACGATGGCTGAGCACTGCGCCCTTAGGGGCACCCGTGGTGCCGCCGGTAAAGAAGATGGCAGCCGGGGAATCCGGATCCACTTCAGCGGCGGGAGCCGCAGCGTCAGACGTGGAGCTGCACGGGAAGACGCGGGCCGGTGCTCCTTCAGCAAGAGCCTTGAATTCGTCGCGGACGAAAAGGGCCTGGAGGTCGAAGCGGACACAGCAACCCGCTACGGCAGGGGCCGGAAGGCTGGAAGGCAGCATCAGGGCCGTATAACCGGCCGAGGTAATGGCCAGGAACAGTTCGATGGCATCGGCGCTGTTGCGGTCGAAAACGCCGATATTGGCGCCTTTCTCCAGCCCGAGGCCCTCGATGAAGGCGCGGCGATGTGCCACTCTTTCACAGAGTTGCTTGTAGGTATAAGTATTGACTTGGTCTGAAAGCGCGGGCATGTCAGCGTATTCGCGCTCGATCCAATTGACAAATTCCGAGACGGTGGGAAGGTAATGCAACCGTGCCATTTCGTCGGCGGGAAGCATGTGATCGAAGTAGTTGTTCATATCGTATTCTGAATTTTACGCTAAAAAATCCGCCAAAAATAGTAAAAAATACGTTATTTTTGTGAAAATTTACCTAAACCAAAATGACCCTTTCAATCCAAGAAGTGAAAACCCGTCGCGACCTGGACCGGTTCATCACTTTTCCTGAAAGATTATATCAGCATAGTCCTTATTGGGTTCCGTCCCTTCATTCCGATGAGCGCGACACGCTCGGCGACAAGAATCCCGCCCTGGAATTCTGTGAAAAGGTGCTCTATCTGGTCTACCGCGACCAGGAGATCGTCGGCCGCGTAGCCGGCATCATCAATCGCAACGCCAACAACCGTTGGAAAGAGGAAGTCGTCCGTTTCGGCTGGATCGACTTCATCGACGACCTCGAGGTGGCCCGTCTCCTGATCGATGCCGTTGCCGACTGGGGCAAGGCACGGGGCTGCAAGAAGATCAAGGGCCCGCTGGGCTTTTCCGATATGGACAAGGAAGGACTCCTGGTGGAAGGTTTCGACCACCTCTCCCCTTTCACGGTCATCTACAATTATCCCTACTATCCCGACCGGCTTGAACAACTCGGTTTCGTCAAAGATGCCGACTGGACCCAGAAAATCGTGGATATCCCCGTCGGCGAAGTACCGCAGCTTCAGTTCGCCCCGCTGGTGGAAGAACGGTTCGGGCTCCATCCCGTGACCGGGATGTCGATGAAGGAGATGAACCGCAAATACGGCGTCGACCTGTTCCACCTGATCAATACTTCCTTTGCCGAACTCTACGAGTATTCGCCGTTGTCCGACAAGCAGATTGAATCGTACCTGAAAGTCTATATCCCGATCCTGAACAAGGATTTCGTCTCGGTCATCGTCGATGCGGACGACCAGGTCGCAGGCTTCGCCTTCTGCGTCCCTTCGCTTTCCCAGGCCTTCCGCAAAGCGAAGGGGAATCTTTTCCCGCTGGGCTTCATCCATATCCTCCGGGCCCTTCGCAGCAACGATTCCATCGACGCACTGATGATCGGCGTCCTTCCCCAGTATCAGGGTAAAGGTGCGAGTCTCCTGATCTTCAAATACCTGCTCGACAGTTGCCACAAATACGGCATTACCCGGATGTACGCAAACCCGCAGCTGGAGACCAACCATAAAGTCCAGTCCATCTTCGACGACCTGATGGAGACCCACGAATTCCAGCGGCGCCGCAGCTATGTGAAAACACTATGAAATTCAGCCGGAAAATGAAGATGTCCGACCTGGTGGAAAAAGATTTCCACCTGTTGGGCCTGCTTTCCCGTTTCGGGATCGAGCAACGTTTCGGTGAAGACAGCGTGGAACAGATCTGCGAGAAGGCCCATGTCGACGCTGACACCTTCCTGCTGCTGTGCGAGGTTTATTCCGCTCCCTCTTTCCGGCCGACTGCGGAAATGCTGCTGGCCTGCCGCGTCCCTGATATCCTGCGCTATCTCCAGCAGTCGCACGATTATTACGTAAACCGTTCCCTGGTCGAGCTTTCCGCTGCTCTCCAGGAACTTACGGCGCCTTGCACACCCACGCAGAAACAGGTCATCCAACGCTTCTTCTCGGACTACCGCAGGGAACTCGAGCGTCATTTCGAAATGGAGGAGAAAACGGTCATCCCCTACGTGAAAGACCTGCTCCTGGGCTTCCGCAACACCAGTTACACCATCGACCGTTTCGAGGAGAACCACGCGCAGATCCACGAATCGCTCTCCGACCTGAAGAACCTGATCATGAAGTCGCTGCCCGATGTGTGTGACAACCGCCAGCGTATCGCCGTGCTGCTGTCGATCTACCACCTGGAGCAGGATCTCGACCACCATACCTGCATCGAAGATGACGTGCTTGTCCCGATGGTGCGCATGCTCGAATCGCCCGGCAGCTATCCTTCGGCCACGCAGCAGAGCCGTCCGGACGAAGGACGGGAAGAACTTTCCCAACGCGAAAAAGAAATTCTCATAAGCGTGGCACAGGGACTGCTCAACAAGGAAATCGCCGACCGCCACAACATCTCCATCAATACGGTCATTACCCACCGTAAGAACATCACCCGCAAGACTGGCATCAAGACCGTCGCCGGCCTGACGGCCTATGCCATCCTGAACAACCTGATCGACATCAATTCCATCGAGTCATGAAAAGAATAACCTTCCTCTCCACAGCCCTTCTCCTGGCAGTCCTCTTCGTTGCCGCTGGATGCGGCCGCAAAAAGACCACCTCCCCGGCCCCGGATGCCCCGGCCGAAGAAGTCCAGCAAGACATGAGCCAGTATCTGCCGAATCTGGAGATGGGTACGCCCGCTCCCGATTTCGAAGCGCCCGACATTGCAGGTCATCCTGTAAAACTGAGTGATTTCCGCGGCCAGTACGTCGTACTTGACTTCTGGGCCACCTGGTGTAAGGACTGTCGTGCCGAAATGCCGGCCATGAAGCAGCTCTACAATGACTACGGTCCCAAGGGCATCCAATTCCTCGGCGTATCGTTCGATACGGATATCCAGTCGCTGATCGACTACGGCGTGGAGAACGAAATCGCCTGGCTCAATGTCTGCAACAAGATCAAATGGAAAGAGAATCCAATTTCAGTCGCTTACGACCTCCATTGGATTCCCTCGATGTTTCTGGTCAGACCTGACGGCAATCTCGCCGCCGTCTGCTTCCACGTTTCAGATCTGCGTGCGAAGCTGGAAGAAGAACTGGCTGACTAAACCAGGTTTTCCATCGCCCACCGGTTGACCTGGCTCCGCTTGACGATAGGCCTGAGTGCGTATTCCGCAGTCGGGCCTATCCTGTCTTTGAGCTCGGCCATTTCCACCAGCATCGACTTGCTGGCGGGATCATGCACGACCGGCATGCCGGCTTCCTTCAGGATCAGGTTGCTCTGGGCCGAGATGGACAGCTCCAGATAGTTCTGCACATAGCAGTACATGTCGAAGAAGGTTTCAGGATCGAAACGTTCCTTGAGCGTAAGCATGTACTGCCCGGCTTCGGTGGAGGAGAATTCCCCGCGTTTGAATGCGCCCAGCAGCGTGATCTCGTTGTTGATGCTCGCGTCGAGCCATTCGTGTACGTACTTGAAATTCTTCTGGAAGAGCGAACGCTTGCTGACGAAATAGTAGATCACCAGCAGTGCCGTCATCAGGATGGGATTGATGGGTTCCAGCGCGTGGATGTAATGTACTACGATAGCTGCCAGGAAACTGACAACGGATCCCAGGACCTTGGCAAGTCTGTTCTCACCGAACTTGCCCTGATGCACCATCATCAGCGTCATGGCCAGCAGCGAGGTACAGCCGATATGCATCACGGCCGCCTCGCAGCCCAGGAAGAGGGTGTGCCAGAAATCCGCGCCGCCGTGGGCCGTCAGATGGAAAATGTTCGACAGCAGGCCGAATCCTGCACCGATGGCGGACCCGTAGATGGTCGCATCCCCCAGCAGTCCCACCTTGTGCCGTATGATCAGCAGATAGAGGATGGCGCCTTTGCTCAATTCCTCCACGATCGATACGAGCAGCGTGCTCTCCCCGATGGCCGGGATCCGGCAGATCAGCCAGGAAAGCAGGTACATCAGCATCCCGCCGATGATGCTGGAAACCAAGGTGGACCATTTCGTCAGTTTGAAAGAGTCCATCACCAGCAGATAGACGATGAACAGGGCGAGCGGGACTGCTGTCAGGATGTATAGACCAATCATGGGTACTTCATTCCCGGCTTGACCGGGAAAGGTGTTTGTTACTTCGTTCCGAAAATACGGTCGCCGGCATCACCCAGGCCCGGGAGGATGTAGGCGTCGCTGTTGAGTTCTTCATCCAGGGCAGCCACGTAGATATCCACGTCCGGATGCTCCTGCTGCAGTTTCTTAACACCTTCCGGGGCAGCCACAAGGCACATCAGGCGGATGTTGTTGCAGCCCAGATTCTTGAGCATCTGGATGGCATCGGAGGCACTGCCGCCAGTGGCCAGCATCGGGTCGGTGACGATGACAAGGCGCTGGTCGATGTCGAAAGGCATCTTGCAGTAGTAAGCCACCGGCTGGTGCGTGGTTTCGTCGCGGTACAGACCGATGTGTCCTACCTTGGCGACAGGCAGCAGGGTCAGCAGGCCGTCCACCATGCCAAGACCGGCACGGAGGATCGGCACGATGGCCAGTTTCTTACCCGAGATGACCCTGGCGGTCATCCGCTTCATCGGGGTCTCGATCTCGACGTTTTCCAGCGGAAGGTCGCGGGTCACCTCGTAGCCCATCAGGAGGGATATCTCCTTCAGCAGTTCCCGGAAATCCTTGGAACCGGTACGGATGTCACGCATGATGCTCAGCTTGTGCTGCACCATCGGGTGGTCAATGATATGCAAACGGCTCATAGTTCAGTAAGGTTTATAAGGTTGGGTACAAATGAAATCTATTCTTCTGTTCCGTACATGATCACCTTGGCCTGGTTGCCCTGCGCGAGGATATCGCGAACAGCAGCGGCCACATCTGCGGCCGTGATGGAATCCAGCACCTGCTCGTAGTCGGTGATCTCATCGACGCCATATTTCAGGAAGACCCGGAGGGCACCGCTGTAGTAGGTGTTTTCGCGGAGGCTTTCCTGATACTTCTTGTGCATGTAATCCTTGACTTTCGCCAGATTGGCCTCGGACGGGCCGTTCTGGGCGAATTCGGCGAGCAGTTCCTCGATGCGCTTGTTCAGGCGCTCGTAGTCCTGGGGACTCGTCTGATAGACGATCTGCAGATACGACTGGGTCTCCTTCGGGTAGGCGTTGTTGAATCCGCCGGCCGTGCTCACGCCATACGTGCCGCCTTCTTTTTCACGGATTTCCTCGGTGAAGATGATATCGAGTACCTGGTTGGCAATGTCGAGGGCCAGGTCATTCTTCAGATTGTACTTGCCATCAGCCGTTTCCATATAGACTACCACGGCCATCGGAATCTCCATCTTCTTGCCGAAGACCTTGTCGAGCTGTCCTTCGGCGAAGCGCATGCCGAGCGACTGGGCTTTCTCAGCCTTGCCCTTGCCCGGCAGGCCGCCGATATACTGTGCCACCAGCGGCAGCATCGTAGCTTCATCGAACGCACCGGTGATGACGAAGGTAAAGTCGGCAGCGTTCGCGAAACGCTCCTTGGCAAGCTGCATGATGCGGTCGTAGTTCACCTTGTCCACATCGTCCGACTTCATGCGCACGGCCAGCGGATTGCCGTTGTAGAGGGTACTGCTCAAGGTATCCTGGAGGGCCGTCATGGGCTGTGCCTCCGCATTGATCAACTGGGCGCGGGTCTTGTTCTGCCACGACTTGAAAGCGTCATAGTCGGTACGCTGGGCCGTGAAGTACAGGTAAGTCAACTGCATCATCGTCTCGAAGTCTTTCGGCGTCGTGTTGCCGGAAACGCCTTCGTCATAGTTGCCGATATACGGACGGACGGAAACCTGTTTGCCGGCCATCGCCTTGGTCAGGGCAGTCGCGCTGAAGTTTCCTACACCGCCTTCCTTGAAGAGGTCGATATTCTTGAGCGTGAGCGCATCTTCCTTGCCGTAGAGGGAGATACCGCCCTCGCTGAAGGCACGCAGCAGGATCTGGTCCTTATTGAAGTCGGTGGACTTGACATAGACCGTCGCGCCGTTCGAAAGGACATACTTCGTATAACCGAACGGAGCCTTCTGCGTCTTCTTGACCTTGCCGCCCTTCGGGAGCGTGGTCATCAGCGGTTCATTGGAGACCTCGTCCTGGAAAGGCTCGATCGTTTCGGCAGCCACATTGGCGAGCATCTGTTTCATCTGGTCGACGGACGGGTAAACGACACCTTCTTTCTCGGGGAGCATCGAGGCCACTACGATGTTCTTGCCTTCTTCCACCATTTGGGCGAAGAGCTGGTTGACCACCTCGACCGGGATGTTCGGGCAAAGCTGCTGGCTGAGGGCGTACTGGTTCTCGAGACCCATGATCGGTTCGTTGTCGATGAAATGGCGTACGTATTCGGAGCAATACGATGCGCTGTTCTTTTTCTCGCGGGCATTGTAATCCGATTCGATCCGGCTCATGTATTCAGAGCGGGCACGCTCGTATTCACTGGCGGTGAATCCGTTGCGTTTGGCACGCAGGATCTCGCGCCAGACAGTGGCCACCGCGTTTTCCAGTTTGTTCTCATCGCATACGATGATGCCCATATAGGACTTCTTCGTCTTGGCGATGAAATAATCCTCGTCCGAGCCGAACTGGGCCATCATGAACGGCGGTTCAGGCAACTGGGTGAACTCTCTCAGACGCTCGTTGAGCATCATCGAAGCCATCCCCATCGCATACTTGTACACAAGGTAGTTCATGTCGCCCTTCATCTCGACCGGATACGCGTCGTGTTTCCAGAAGAGGAAAGTCTGGGCATACGGGAACTCCTTGTCAGCGGCCATGCTGACGATGGTCTCGTCATTGTCCTCGATCTGCACATAGTAGCGCTCGGCCGGATTGACCGGTGTGGCGATGGTGCCGAAAATGTCCTTGATCTTGGCTTCCACTTCGTCCACGTCGATGTCACCGACGACCACGATACCCTGGTTGTCCGGACGGTACCATTTCTCGTAATAGTCGCGCAGCACCTTGTACGGGAAGTTGTCCACGACCTCCATCAGACCGATGGGCAGGCGCTCACCGTACTTGTTGTGGTTCGGATAGATCTCGGGAAGGATCTTCTCGTAGAGGCGCATCTGCGCGTTCTGGCGGCTGCGCCACTCCTCGTGGATCACACCGCGCTCACCATCGATATCCTCGTCGGTCAGCAGCAGGCCGTCGGCCCAGTCATGCAGGATCCAGAGGCAGGAGTCGATGGCGCTCGGGACCTTGGCCACGGGCACATTGTCGATGTTGTAAACCGTCTCGTCGATGCTGGTATAAGCATTCAGGTCGGCGCCGAACTTCACGCCGATGCTCTCGCAGTACTTCACCACGCCGTTGCCCGGGAAATGCTGCGTGCCGTTGAAGCACATGTGCTCAAGGAAGTGCGCAAGGCCGCGCTGCGACTCATCTTCGAGGATGGAGCCGACTTTCTGGGCGATATAGAAATTCGCCTGCCCCTTCGGCTCTTCGTTGTGCCGGATGTAATAGGTCAGGCCGTTGTCGAGTTTGCCAATCTTCACGTTGGGATCCACAGGGATCGGCGGCATCTGCTGGGCAGACGCCACGGCGCCCAGACCGAGGGTCAAGGCGACGATTGCGATTACGATTCTTTTCATGCGAATGAATAGTGATTATGTTATTACAATTATAGTCAGGCTTCAGCGTTATTCTAACCTGCAAAATTAATAAATAAACATTATAAACATTATCTTTGCAGCACGAAGCTTGATTTTATCATTGGACGCAGCCATGGCCGAAAAACTACAGCATCCGGAAGAAAACTTGGAAGAGCAGCACGCTGAGGCGCTTGCAGTTGCCTCCGAGGCGGGTCACATCCTCCTCGAGAACGGCGCCGAGATCTCGCGTGTCGAGGAGACGATGGAGCGCATCGCCTCCCACTACGGCGTGGATTCGAAAAGTTTCTTCGTGCTGAGCAACGGCATCTTCACCACCAGCAGCTTCAACAAATACGCGAACGTGGAGTTCATCCCCTTTAAGGGAACGCAGCTCGACAAGGTGGTGGCGGTCAATCAATTATCGCGTGATATCGTTGCCGGGAAGCATTCCCTCGCGGAAGCGCGTGTCCGGCTGAAAGAGATCCGTACGATGCGTCCCCACCCCGTCTGGGAACAGGTACTTGCCTCCGCCCTGGGCAGTGCGGGATTCTGCATCGTCTTCGGCGGCGGGTTGCTCGACTGCGCCGCTTCGTTCATCTGCGGCATCCTGCTCTGGCTCTTCGTGCTCTTCGTCACGGCGCCCCACATGTCGAAGATTGTAGGCAACATCGTAGGCGGCTTTTTCGTCACGGCCCTCTGCATCCTTTTCCATCGCATCGGTTTCGGACACAGCCTCCCCAATATGATCATCGGCGCCATCATCCCGCTGATTCCCGGGGTACCGTTCGTCAACGGCGTCCGCGATGTGGCCAATGAAGACTACATCGCCGGTGCCACACGCCTGCTCGACGCCATGCTGGTCTTTTTCTGCATCGCAGCCGGCGTCGCCCTGGCCTTCGTCTGCGACGGGCTCATCTTCGGCGAAATGATCAAGCTCAAGGGCATGACGGTCGACCCTGTCACCTACGCCATGACCATTCAGATCATCGCCTCGTTCATCGGTACGGCCGCCTTCGCGGTGCTCTTCGGTGTACCGCGCAAGTATTATTTCCTGTGCGGTGTCTGCGGCGTCCTGGGTTGGATCCTCTATATGATCCTGGCGCGTTATGCCGGCTTTACACCTCCGGCCGCCACTGTCTTCGCCACGATGCTCGTTGTCCTCTCGGCCCGTTACTTCTCGGTCCTCGACCGCTGCCCCGCCATCGTGTTCCTGCTTTGCGGCATTTTCCCGCTGGTCCCCGGCGCCGGCGTCTTCTGGACCTCCTACTACGTCGTCTCCGACCAGCTCCGCCTCGCCCTTGGCAGCGGATTCATGGCCGTCAAGGTCACCATCGCCATCGTCCTGGGCATCATCCTGATCAGCGAACTCCCCAACCGGATGTTCTCGGGAAAACGTCATTCCCGGCCTGACCGGGAATCTCATAGGAATGCTTAGCCTTATCACCCTCCCCGACCTTGGCGCGTGGGGCCTTTGGGGCCTCTTCGTCGGCACATTTCTGGCGGCCACGGTCGTTCCTTTCAGCTCCGACATCCTCTATGTCGCGATGCTCAACATGACGTCCAACCCGTGGGCCTGCCTGGCCGTTGCCTCGGCCGGCAACTGGCTGGGCTCCCTCACCTCCTTCGGCCTGGGCTGGCTCGGCAAATGGGAATGGATCGAAAAATGGTTCAAGGTTGACCGCACCAAACTGGAGAAACAGAAGGTCTATGTCGACCGCTACGGCGTCTGGCTCGCCTTGGTCAGCTGGCTTCCCTTCGTCGGCGACCTCTTCTCCATCGCCCTCGGCTTCTACAAGACAAACCCCTGGCTCACCGCCCTGCTGATGCTGGTCGGCAAAACGCTCCGTTTCTTCTTCTGGAACCTGATTCTCGGCGTGATCTAGCCGCTCCCTACATGCTGCCGCCGCCGATGAAGGCGCGGAGCAGCGAGGTGGCGGGGATTTCCTTGTCGGAGACGGGTGTGAAATAATGGAGGAACTTCAGGAGGCGGTGGGCTTCGCTGTACTCGGGGCAGTTCTTCGGGATGGTCCGTAGAATCAGTTCGGCGTGTGTGTGCAGCACGGCGAATTCCACGAGGTAGGCGGAGTTGAACATCACGTCGGCGTTCTCCTGATACGGGTAGATCCACTGTTCTTCGGCGCGGCGGACGTTCGGCCATTGGTTGATGGTCTCGCGGGCCGAGAAGGAGCCGTTGTTGTAGTCGCGCACGATGCGGCGCAGGAGCCGGTTGTCGCTGGTAGGCACCCAGTTATGGTCGTCAAGCGCGATGCTGGTGAGCGTGGAGATAAAGATCTTGAAGGTGCTTTCCGAAGGGACCTGCGGGATCAGTTGCGGATTGAGGGCGTGGATGCCTTCGATCAGCAGCACCTTCCCTTCCGTCAGTTGCAGATGCTTGCCGTTGTATTCACGGCGGCCCGTGACGAAATTGAATTCCGGCACGTCCACGACTTCGCCGCGCAGGAGAGCGAGCACGTCGCGCTCGATGGCCCGGTGGTCCACGGTCTCGAAGTTGTCGAAGTCGTAGCTGCCGTCGGGAAGTTTCGGGGTTTCAATCCGGTTGACGAAATAATCGTCGGTCGAGAACGAGATCGGGCGCAGACCGCAGGCCTTGAGCTGGACGCTCAGGCGCCGCGTGACCGTGGTCTTACCGCTGCTGGAAGGCCCGGTGATCAGCACGATGCGAACCGGGTGCTCCGGATCGTTGTAGCGCCGTTCAATTTCTTCGGCAATCTGCACGAGCTTCTTCTCCTGCAGCGCCTCGGAAATCTGGATCAGATCGGAAGCGCCGCCTTCCTGGCAAACGTGGTTCACGTCGCCGGCGTTGCGCAGGTTCATGATCTGGTTCCATTTGAAATTCTCCCGGAAAACCTCGAA
The DNA here is from genome assembly GCA_002361615.1 of Bacteroidales bacterium UBA3290. Classification (GTDB taxonomy): domain Bacteria; phylum Bacteroidota; class Bacteroidia; order Bacteroidales; family UBA932; genus Cacconaster. The sequence continues at coordinate 27,244 of DETK01000031.1, read as the reverse complement.
AGTCTTGGGCTGGTCCACGAAGGGCGCCAGATGGTCGGGATTGATGCGGTCGGGCACCTGCAGCAGGATTCCGTCCTGGTAGAGAATGATGTCCCAGATCTGGATATAGCCGGCGGAAGGCAGCAGACGTCCGTAATAATAGTCCACCGTATCGCCCAGCATATAATAATCGACATAGGGCTCGCCGTTGGTCTCGAGCAGCCGGACCTTGTCTTCATAACCGTGTTCACGGAAGATATCGATCGCCTCCTGCAGTTGCACCTCACGTCTGTGGAAAGGCAGGTTCTGGTCGATGATCTCCTGCATGCGGGCCTTGATCCGCCGGAGATCCTCTTCTGTCACCGGGCTGCCGTCCGGCTTGTGCCACTCGCAGTAATAACCGTTCGAAATGGGATGCTTGATGTCCATCTTCGATGCGGGACAGATGTCCTGGGTCGCCTTGCAGAGCAGGAAGCAGAGCGAACGGCAATAGACGCGACGGGCGCTCGCATCGCGAAGGTCGAGGAATTCGATGTCGCGGTTGTTATAAACGCGGAAATGAAGTCCTTGCGACACATTGTTCACCTTGGCGGAAACAATCGGATAAGGGCGTTCGAATTCGAACTCAGGCAGCATCTCCTCCAGCGTCGTTCCTTCGTTGAACTGCTTGAAGGTCCTGGTGTTTTTGCAATAGATTCTGAGCATGGCTTGAAAAAAGTCCGGTTAGGAAGGGTTCAGGGTATTGTCGATGAAATGGAGCAGGTCGTCCCAGACCCGCCGGTATCCGGTTTCGTTGTGGATTTCGTGGCGCATCTGAGGATAGACTTGCGCAGTCACGTTGTGATAACCCACTTCGGGCAGCAGACGGAGCGCCTTGCGGAACTGCTTGTCGCTGCCGCGGCAGGGGTCTTCTTCTCCCGACATGAAATGGATGTGCAGCGATGGATTCTTCACGGCCCATCCCTTGCGGCTGTAGCAATCCTGCATCAGGCCCAGCAGGTTGTAGAACCCGTTGGCCGTAAAGACATATTGGCAGAGCGGATCTTCACGATAAGATTTGAGGATCTCCGGATTCGAACAGACCCATGCCATCGGACCCTCGCTGGCGAAGGGCTTGCTATAGGCCCCGAACGACATTTGCTGGAGAAGATCCGGACGGTAATGCCATCCCTTCGTGCGGCCGAAGAAAGCAGCCAGGGCCTTCCCCGCCCCTTTGGCCGGATTATCAACCGGGCATCCGCTTACGAGCAGGGCCGAAATGCGGTCGTCATATCTCTTCAGGAAAGAGCGGACGATCATCGATCCCATGCTGTGTCCGTACAGGATGATCTTGAGATCGGGATATTGCGCCCGGATCCAGTCGTTTACCACGCGGACATCTTCCACCATCGCCTGCCAGCCGCCGTCATACATATACCCTAAATCATCGGGCGATTTGACGGAAGCGCCGTGGCCGCGATTGTCATGGATCACGCAGATGAGGCCGTTTTCCGACAGGAACTCCATCAAGGCGATATAGCGTTCCTTGTGTTCGCACATGCCGTGGACAAGTTGGATGACACCGCGGGGTGCACTGCTACCCGCATCGGGTACGGACTGCAGACAGGCAAGTTTCAGCCCGTCGGCCGAAGCATCCAGAGAGAAAGCTTTGAGAGCCATTCGAGAAAATACAAGTTTATCTTTGCGAATTTACGAAATAGAAGGCGAAAGCACAAGAATGCGATGAATTATTTGTATTTTTGAAGCAATGATTGCGACGCTTCCCGACCTTCAGAAACGTTTCGAAACGTTTAACCACGCTTATTTCGGAGGAGGACTGCAGCCCGTCCCGCTCAAGTTGAGCCGGGCCACGCGCAGTCTGGGCGCCTGCACCTACAAGAAGCGGCGCAAGCTCTTCGGCGGACTCGAGTTCTACGATTTCTGCATCCGCATCAGCACGAAGTTCGACCTCCCGGAAAACGAACTGGAAGACGTCCTCCTGCACGAGATGATCCATTATGAGATCCTTTCCAAGCAGCTGAAAGATACCTCAGCCCATGGCCGGCTTTTCCGCAGCCGGATGAAAGAGATCAACGAACGTTACGGCCGCCACATCACGGTTTCCCACCGTTTTACGCCGGAGCAGCGCGAACAGATGGCGGAAAACGCCAAACCCGTCTGGCGCGTCGTCGCCCGCGTCCAACTCAAGGACGGCCGCGTAGGCGTCAAAGTCCTGCCTCGCATCGAACAACGCCTGAAGGCTTACCGCCGCGGCCTGCGTTTCAGCGGTCAAGTACAATCTGTCGATTTCTTCTGGACGGACGACCCCTACTTCAGCCAATTCCCCAAATCCTCCGCCCTGAACATCTTCTTCCCCACCACCCCCGACCTCGACACCCACTTCTCTGCCGCACAACTCCTCACTCTCTGACCGATAGTCGTTTTTACCTCCAGTCTTGCAACTATCAGTCAAAAACCTTCGCTTCGCTCATCCCTCCCAGCTTCGCTGGGCCCCTCCCGTTCACATGGCCACGGGCGGCCATGGGTTTTTGACTCGATAGTTGACGCGCCTTCCGGCAAAAGCCTAGCTGTTAATGGAGATCACAGTAGCCACCTGCGGCATCAGCCGCTAGCGGAGGCCGTTGTATGGCCTTGTGCGATAGCAGGCCGTAGCGGCAGGTCTGGGCAGGGCCCAGTAGACACAGATGGCCATGGGTTTTTGACTCGATAGTTGACGCGCCTTCCGGCAAAAACTAACGCCATACGAGTACTCATCCTTGTTTATCTGCCGCGAGAACACTGTGAGATGCTTCAGGTTGTCGTCGCGGCATGAAAATAGCCCAAACAGCCAAAAACAATACCGCGACAACAATGTGGGATCACCCAGAATGTCGTCGCGGCAGTTTATGGAACTTTCCATGGCTTTTGCTTCGAGGCTCGCCCTCCAGCAAAAGCTGAACAGGCTGCTGGATAAGCTAAATCGGCCGCAGGATGAAGTGGAAGCGGTAGTCGCGGTACGGGAGCATGTGCTCGGGGAGCGGCGTGGCGCCCCAGCTGTCGATGCAGCCGACGCCCATCTGGTAGCCGTCAATCAGCAGGTTCGTTACATCGTCTTCCTTGAGGAGTTCGCTGTGACGGTTGCGCTTCATGTCGCCATCGTCGAGCGACTCGATGAAATAGTGCAGCGCGGAGGCGGAGAAGGCGTTCTCAGCCTCGATTTCCAGACCGCGGCCTGCGAAATCCGTGATGCGAAGCCAGCGGAGATCGGTCTTGTTGCCCGTTTCCTGCGGATGGATGTAAGGGTAGAACTGCTCCGTTACCGTCTGTTTCCAGCGTCCCAGGAAGGCAGCGCTCTTGCGGTCGACGTAATTCTCGAAAGGCCCGCGGCCATAGAATTCCAGGTGCTCGAACGACTTGGGCATGGGGATCTGGACACCGAAACGGAAGAGATCGGGATAATCGCGTCGTTCGCCCGGGATCAGCGTCTCCGTGATTTCCATAGCGCCCTGCTCGTTGATACGGTATTCCATCCGGATCATCGCGTCCGTGCCGCCGATCTTGTAGTCGATGGTGATGACCTGGAGATGGTTGCGGTCGAACTGCGACAGGCTGTAGTACATCAGCGTGGGTTTCTTCCAGACACTTTGCTTGTTTTGCAGGGAGGCGCCGAAATCGTTGTCGGTCGGAGAGCGCCAGAAATTCGGCCGGATGGTCTCCCCGCTCTTGAGCAGGTCGACGCCACGAACCCGGTAGCGGGTGATCGAGCCGTCGTCCATCGAGAAGGTGATTTCGAAATCTTCCGTGGCCTTCGGGCTGCGGACCGTGAACTGATGGGCCGCATTGTTGTTGATCTTCGGACGGGCTGTGCTGCGCAACGGCGACATAGTCCGCGCATATTCGTTGAGCGCAATCTGCTCGCGCGCCACGACGAAATCTTTCGCCAGCAGGCCATCGGCTTCCTTCAGATAGTAGCTCAGGTTGAGCAGCCATTCCGCCGAGCCGTCGATATCGCCGTAAGGTACGTGGACCTGACGCCGGCCCTGCGGAGCGACATTCACATCATCTACCTCTCCCTCAGCTTCTTTCTCTCCGTTGCGGAGCAACTCCCAGCGCATGCCGTAGCGGGAAAGGTCACGGAAGAAGAACTCATTGAACACTTCCAGACGATGCGGCGCTACAAGCGTGGAGTGGATGTCCTGGCAGACCTGCTGCACTTCGTAGGCGTGCGGGTTGAATTTGCGGTCGGGACTCACCAGACCGTTGTCGCAGAAGTTCTGGTCGCTGGGATCCGACATATTGAAATCGCCGCCATAGGCGTAGAAAGTCTTGCCGCGGTTGTTCTTCCAGTGGATGGACTGGTCGGCGAAATCCCAGATGAAACCGCCCTGGAGCTTGGGCAGCGTACGGTAGAGATCCCAATACTCTTTGAAACCGCCTTCCGAATTGCCCATTGCATGCGCATACTCACACTGGATGAGCGGCTTGGTCTTTTCGGGATCGGCGCTGTACTTCTTGATATAGGCCTGGCTGGCGTACATCGGGCAGAAGATATCGGTCTTGCCGGCGTACTCGGCACGCTCGTACTGGATGGGGCGGCTCGGGTCGAGCGAGCGTACGAGGTTGTACGCTGCTTCGAAGTTGGGGCCGTAACCCGCCTCGTTGCCGAGCGACCAGATGATGATGCTGGGATGGTTGAAGTTGCGCTTTACGTGGCGCTCGTTGCGCTCGAGATGGGCTTGGCGGAAGGCCGTATCACGCGCCAGCGTTTCGGGGCCGTAGCCCATGCCGTGAGACTCGATGTTCGCTTCGGCCACCATATAGAGACCGTAGTGGTCACAGAGCTCGTACCAGTAGGGATCGTCGGGATAGTGGCAGGTGCGCACAGCATTGAGATTGAGCTGCTTGATGGTCCGGATATCTTCTTCCATCCGCTCGCGGGAGACCACATAGCCGCCGTCAGGATCGAGTTCGTGGCGGTTTACGCCTTTGATCAGCACGCGCTTGCCGTTGACCAGCAGGTCGGAACCCTTGATCTCCACCTTGCGGAAGCCGACGTCGAAATGCAGGGTCTGCAGCAGCTGGCGTCCATCGTAGAGCCGGGCCGTCAGTTTATAGAGATAGGGGTCTTCCGCGCTCCATTTCCGCGGATTCTCGACATAGAAACGGGCACTTACGAAAGCACCGGTAGCCTTGAGCGGATTGGCCACGCTGTTGCCTTCCGCATCGGTCAGGGTCAGTTCCACACTGGTGCGCCGGAAATCGGAGACATTCACATTGACCGACAGCGTACCATTGCGGTAGTTCGCGTCGAGGTCGGGTGTAATCTGCACGTCATCGATGTGCTTGACGGGACGGGTGAAGATGCAACAGTCGCGCACCACGCCGGCAAAGCGGAAGAAGTCCTGGTCTTCCAGATAAGTACCGTCGCACCAACGGAAGACCTGGAAGGCGATCAGGTTGCGTTTGCCGGGAATGACGAAGTCCGTGATGTCGAACTCGCTTTCAAGTTTGCTGTCCTCACTGTAACCCACGAACTTGCCGTTGACCCAGAGATAAAGGTTGGAGGTCACCGAGCCGAAATGGATAATCACCCGCTCGCCTTTCCATTCGGCGGGAATCTGGATGAACTTGCGGTAGGTGCCCACATGATTGTTCTCCACGGGGACGGTGGGCGGATTGTTCTTGTAGCGTCCTCTCCAGGCATAACCGATGTTCAGATAGACCGGGTCGCCGAATCCGTTGAGCTCCCAGACGCCGGGGATGGGCATCCTGCTCCAGCCGGTTTCTACGTAATTGGTCCGCCAGAAGCCCACAGGCTGCTGGTTGGCGCTCCGGACCCAGCGGAAGCTCCAGTCACCGGTCAGCGGAAGGATCTGGGATTCATCCGCAACAAAGGTGCTGTGCATCGGAAGACGGTTGATGGAATTGACGTGGGGATCCTGCCATTCAGTGAAGTCCTGGCTGCGCATCGGTGCGGCGGCCATCAGCAGGAGAAAGACGAACAAGAACGATTTTCTCATATAGGATGGTTTCTGAATACAAATTTAACATCTTTTTGCTAACTTTACCTGTCTATCTGAACAAAAATATGACGGAAGAATTGAATCTTGTAAAAGACCTGGCCATCATCCTGATCTCGGCCGGACTCTTTACCATCATATCCAAAGCACTCAAGCAACCGCTGATCCTGGGCTATATCGTAGCAGGCTTCATCGTGGGGCCGCACCTGGGCCTGTTCGGCATCTCGTCTGCAGAGTCCGTGGACCAGTGGTCCGAAATCGGTATCATCTTCCTGCTCTTCGCCCTGGGACTTGAATTCAGCTTCAAGAAGCTGCTCAAAGTGGGCAGCAGCGCGCTCATCACGGCGGGCTGCGTGTGCGTGGGCATGTTCGTCCTGGGTAATGTGGTGGGCCATGCCATGGGCTGGAGTTCCATGGAAGCCATCTTCCTGGGCGGCCTGATGTCCATGTCCTCCACAACGATCATCATCAAGGCCTATACCGACCTGGGGCTGAAGAACAAGACCTACTCCACCCTGGTTTTCGGCACCCTGGTGGTAGAAGACCTGATCGCCGTGGTCCTGATGGTCTTGCTGACCACCATCGCGACGGCCAACCAGTTCTCCGGCAGCGAGATGCTCATGGGGCTGGCCAAGTTGCTCTTCTTCCTGATCCTGTGGTTCCTGGTCGGCATCTATGTAATTCCCTCCTTCCTGAAATGGGCGCGCAAGTTTCTCAACGACGAGATTCTGCTGCTGGTGGCCATCGGCTTGTGCTTCGGCATGGTGACCCTGGCCAGCTTCGCGGGCTTCTCCTCTGCCCTGGGCGCCTTCGTCATGGGCTCGATCCTTTCGGAAACCCTTGAGGGAGAGCATATCGGTAAACTTGTGGTGAATATCAAGGATCTGTTCGGCGCCATATTCTTCGTCTCGGTAGGTATGATGGTCGACCCGAAAGTGATTGCGGAGCACTGGCTCCCGATTCTCATCCTGACGCTGGTCACGGTCTTCGGCATGACACTGTTCGGCACGCTGGGCGCCCTGGTGTCGGGCCGCGGTCTGAACACGGCCGTCCACACGGGTTTCAGCCTGGCGCAGCTGGGTGAGTTTTCCTTCATCATCGCGGGGCTCGGCGTGAGCCTGGGCGTGATGCGGGGCTTCATCTACCCGGTCATCATCGCGGTTTCCGTCATCACGACCTTTACCACGCCCTACATGATCAAGGCCGCAACCCCCGTATGCGAGTTCCTCTATAAGAAACTACCCGTCAAGTGGTTGGCCAAGCTCGACCCCACGCCCGACAGCGGCAAGGCCAGCGCGGAGGAGCAGAGCGAGTGGAAGTCCCTGCTCAAGGGCTACGGGCTGCGCGTGGTGCTTTACAGCGTCATCCTCCTGGCCATTTTCCTCGGGTCGAAACTCTATCTCGATAAAGTAATGGTCCGCATCCTTCCCGATGCAGCGGCAGGCTTGCGCAATGGGATCTGCCTGGCCATCACGCTGGCGGTCATGTCGCCCTTCCTCTACGGACTGGCCGTCAACGGCAGCGATATCAAGAAATCCGCCGTCCATCTGATGAAGGAAAAGGACAGCAACAAATGGCCGATCCTCTTCCTCGTGTTCCTGCGCATTTTCATCTCCATCGCCTTTGTGATCGCCGCCGTGCTGATGCACTATTCCCTCTCCTACTGGAGCATCCTGCTGATTGTGCTTGCCGGCATCGCCTTCTTCATGATCGCCCGCCGCTCCGTGCATCAGTTCACGGGCCTGGAGGAACGCTTCATCACCAATCTGAACCAGAAGGAAGAATACGAGCGCAGACGCACCCCGATCGCTTCGAGCGTCCGGACCAAGATGAAAGGCCACGACGTGGCCGCCGAGAACGTCATCATCTCACCCAACTCTGAATACGCGGGCAAACAGCTCAAGAACATCCCTTTCCGTCAGAAATACGGCATCAACATCGCCAAGGTGATCCGGGGCAGCCGCCGCATCCTCGTTCCTTCCCCCGATGAGTATATCTATCCCTACGACGAGGTGCTTGCCATCGGCACGCAGGAGGAAGTCAAACGCTTCGTGGAAGACATGGCTGCCGAGAACCTGGCGGCCAACGTCTCCTACGAAACCGACGACTTCGTACTCGATCTGTTCGAACTCCAGCAGGGATGCTATCTCGACGGCAAAGTGCTGCGCGACACCAATATGCGCCAAAAAGGCTGCATGGTGGTCGGCGTCGAGCGCGACGGAATGTCGCTGATGAGCCCCAAGCCGGACTTCCGCTTCCAGGCCGGCGATTTCGTGTGGCTGGCCGGCGAGCGGGTCGAATGTGAGAAGATGATCCTGGCCAATGGAAATCCGACAGCTTAACCACCGGGTCGGCTGGCTGATCGCCGACTATCTCAACGAGACGCCTTGCGCCATCACGCCGGAACTGATGGCGGAGCTGTTGCCCCCCGGAGCGGGTCCCGACAACGAAGTCGTGATCTACCGCGCATTGCTCAGCGGTTTTCTGGGTCTGGATCAGGATTCTTCTGAGGAAGACCGTTTTATCGAAGAGAGATACCTCACTCCGGGGCTTCAGCGGCTCGATCCTTCATCCTGGCTCGACAATCCGTATCGGAAGGCCATCCGCTTCAAGGAAATGACGATCGGCAACTGGCGGCTTGGCTGGCAGCACTATCAACCCTACGAACTTTTTTTGCGCGACGATCTGATCCTGACTTCCGACCTGCTGCAAATACCCGCCATCGGCTATTTTGCCGAGCCGTATGCCTACCCTTCGGTCTTCCAGGGAGACCGCGAATGGATGTCTATCAAGCCCAGTGAAATCGAGAGTTCCCAAGCCGCCGTCGACGTCGCTTCCGGCCGCGTAGTGACCTTCGGCCTGGGTCTTGGCTACTTCGCTTTCATGGCCAGCGAAAAGCCCCAAGTCGCTTCCGTCACGGTCGTCGAGCGCGATCCCGCCGTCATCTCGCTGTTCGAAAGAGTGATTCTACCGCAATTTCCGAATAAAGATAAAATAATTGTCATTCAATCGGATGCGTTCGATTATCTCGAGCATAAGATGAGATCATCCGAAGTCGACTTCGTCTTTATGGACATCTGGCACGACATCGCCGACGGCACCGACCTCTACCTCCGCGCCAAACCCTACGAATCCCGCTTCCCCCACACCCGCTTCACCTACTGGATCGAACACTCCCTACGCTGTAACCTGATCGATCGACTCTTTCAACTTCAATGATGGGGCTTTTGCTCCAGTCTCGCAGTTTTCAATTCAAAAACCATGGTAGCTGGTGTTTACTGGGCTCTGCCCTATTCAGCTTTGCTTTTGCTGGAGGGCGCGTCAGCTATCGAGTCAAAAACCCATGGACATCTGTGTCTACTGGGCTCTGCCCAGACCTGCCGCTACGGCCTGCCATTACACAGGCTCACGCGACGGCCTCCACTAGCGCCTGATGGCGCTTTGAAGCGGAAGGTTTTTGACCGATAGCTGCAAGCCTGGAGGCAAAAGCCTAAATTAAAGGAACAGATGCTCGATGAGGATCTTGAGGCCGATGGTGATCAGGATGAGGCCACCGAAGATTTCGGCCCCTTTGTGGAAGCGGTCGCCGACTTTCTTTCCGATCAACAGACCGAGTGCCGAGAACAGGAAGGTCGTGATTCCGATGATCAGGATGGATGACCAGAGACGGGTGTGCAGGAAAGCGAAGGAAACGCCGACGGCCAGGGCGTCGATGCTTGTCGCTATGGCCAGGACCAGCATCGACCGGAAGCCGAACGACGCGTCCGAAGGGCTATCCTCCCCTTTTCCGACGGCTTCACGGATCATATTGATTCCGATCAGAGCCAGAAGCCCGAAGGCAATCCAGTGATCGATCTTTTCGACCAGATCCGCGAAACTGAAACCCAGGTAGTAGCCGATAACCGGCATCAATGCCTGGAATCCACCGAACCACAGGCCGACCGTCAGCACCTCGCGCAGCGTCACGCGTTTCGCAGACAGCCCTTTGCCGATGGAAACGGCGAATGCGTCCATCGAAACGCCCACGGCCAGCAGCAGGATCTCCCAGAATGACATCCTATTTCATCAGGAAAAGATAGGCGAAATACAGCACCTGGAGCAGGACCAGGATGACACCTTCCAGCCGGTCGAGCCGGTTCTTGAGGCCCGTCCAGGAGAAGATGACGAGGCTCATGGCACACATGAAGACCGCGGCATAATCGATCAGGTCGATGTTGCCCATGCCCAGCGGCGAAATGACTGCGGAGCCACCCAGGATCAGCAGGATATTCGACGTATTCGAGCCGAGGATGTTTCCCAGTGCGAGCTGCCCTTTCCCTTTCGCGGCCGCGATGCAGCTGGTGGCCAGTTCAGGCAGCGAGGTGCCGGCGGCCAGGACCGTGATGGCGATGAACTTGTCGCTCAGACCAGCCATCCGGGCGATAACCTGCGCATGGTCGACAAACAGGCGGCCGCCGAAGATCAGGCCGGCCAGGCCGGCGATGATATAGAACAGCGCCAGGATCACAGGCATCTTCTTGGCAGGCGTTTCTTTATCCGAATCGGACGCTTCCGCTTCGAGGCAGTTTTCCTTGTCGTGGATGAACGAGGAAACCATATACCAGACGAACAGGGCCAGGAAAACGATACCTTCCACGCGGCTCAGGCCGTTCTCTCCGATGCCGAACAGGGTCTGCTTGAGACCCAGCACGATGAGCAGCGCCGTAATACCGATGTTGACCGGAATGTCGCGCCGCAGATTGCCGCGTGTAATGGCGACCGGCGCGATGACGGCCGACAGGCCCAGGATCAAGGCTGTATTGAAAATGTTGGAACCGATGATATTGCCCACGGCCATGTCGGAGTTCTTCTCGAAGGCCGAGATGAAACTCACGACCATCTCAGGCGCGGACGTTCCGAGCGCCACGATGGTCAGGCCGATTACGAATTCGCTGATGCCCCAGCGGCGTGCGAGTCCGGAGGCTCCCTCGATCAGGGCTTCCGCCCCGATGAGCACCAGTGCCAGTCCGGCCAGCAGGAGAAGGATTTCAATCGTCATTGTGCAAATGCTTTTGGAATTGCGCCGCGAAGATACAAAAACGATTTCAATTCCAAGCCTACTTTTCTTTATCTATGCGCTGCAACGGACGCAGCTGATTGCCAGCATCTTACAAAAAGTGATCCCCCTCGTTTTGAGGGGGATCACTTTGCATAAACGGCTGACTGTCAGCTGCGTCCGTTGCAGCGCAACAGGGGTGGGAACGGAGCAGGGTCAGTTCAGCTGCAGCTGACCGTCCTTGAAGGTGGCGGTGATGACGCTGTCGCGGGAGAGGGAGCCGTCGAGCAGCTTGCGGGCGAGTTCGTCGATGAGTTCCTTCTGAAGGACCCGCTTCACCGGACGGGCGCCGTAGGCCGGGTCGTAGCCCTTCGTGCTCAGGTAGTCGATGAATTCTTCGGTAAAGCTGATGGTGATGCCCATCGAGGCCATCTTTTCCTTCAGCTGGCCGATCTGCAGCAGGACGATCTGCCGGATGTCATCGGGCGTCAGCTCGTGGAAGGTGATGATTTCGTCGATCCGGTTGATGAATTCCGGACGGAAACTCTCCTTGACCAGTTCCGGCCGCAGGTTGGACGTCATGATCAGGATCGTGTTCTTGAAATCGACCGTGCGGCCCTTGTTGTC
>DETK01000031.1:14626-15527 GCA_002361615.1 Bacteroidales bacterium UBA3290 | reverse complement strand
AGCAGGATGTTGAACACGTCGGGATGTGCCTTCTCGATCTCGTCGAGCAGAATCACCGAATACGGTTTGCGGCGCACTGCCTCCGTCAGCTGGCCACCTTCGTCGTAACCGACGTATCCCGGAGGCGCACCCACCAGACGGCTCACGGTGTGACGCTCCTGGTATTCACTCATATCGATTCGCGTCATCATGTTCTCATCGTTGAACAGATACTCCGCCAGCGCCTTGGCCAGTTCGGTCTTGCCGACGCCGGTCGTGCCCAGGAACATGAAGCTGCCGATAGGCCGCTTCTCGTTCTGCAGACCGGCCCGGCTGCGGCGCACTGCGTTGGAGACCGCCTCGATGGCTTCGTTCTGGCCGATGACACGTTTGTGCAGCACCTCTTCGATGTGCAGCAGCTTTTCGCGTTCGCTCTGCAGCATCTTGTTGACCGGAATGCCCGTCCATTTGGCGACGACCTCGGCGATATCCTCGTCGGTGACGGCCTCGTTCATGATCGGGTCGGGATTCTCGGCCTTCTTCTTCTCGAGTTCCTCGATCTGCCGCTGGGCGTCGGCCATCTTGCCGTAACGGAGTTCCGCCACGCGACCATAGTCGCCCCGTCGCTCCGCAGCCTCCGCCTCGATGCGGTAGTCTTCGATGGCCTGCCGGTTTTCCTGAATCGCCTTGAGCAAACCTTTCTCGCTGTCCCACTGTTTGTTGAGCTTATCCCGCTCAACGCGTGCCTTCTCCAACTCTTCCAGGATGCCCTTCAGTTTCGGCGACTCCCCTTCCCGCTTGACCGCTTCTTTCTCGATCTCGAGCTGCTTGATCCTGCGGTTCAGTTCATCGATGCACTCCGGTACGGAATTCATCTCCAGGCGGAGCTTCGAAGCCGCCTCGTCCACCAGGTCGATGGCCT
>DETK01000031.1:0-14589 GCA_002361615.1 Bacteroidales bacterium UBA3290 | reverse complement strand
ATGGCCTTGTCGGGCAGGAAACGGTTGGTGATGTACCGGTGCGAAAGCTCGACCGCCGCGATGATCGCGTCGTCCTCGATCCGCACCTTGTGGTGATTCTCGTATTTCTCTTTCAAGCCACGCAGGATGGAGATCGATTCGGCCACCGTCGGCTCATCGACCATCACCATCTGGAAACGACGCTCCAGCGCCTTGTCGGTCTCGAAATACTTCTGGTATTCGTCGAGCGTCGTCGAACCGATGGCCCGCAGTTCCCCACGCGCCAGAGCAGGCTTCAGGATGTTGGCCGCATCCATCGCGCCGCTTGTACGTCCCGCGCCCACGAGGGTGTGGATCTCATCGATAAAGAGGATGATCTGACCGTCGCTTTCGGTCACGGCCTTCACGACGCCCTTCAGACGTTCCTCGAATTCACCCTGGTACTTCGCACCTGCGATCAGCGCGCCCATATCCAGGGAATAGATTTCCTTGCTTTTCAGATTCTCAGGCACATCGCCGTTGATGATCCGCTGGGCGATCCCTTCGGAAATGGCGGTTTTGCCCACGCCCGGCTCGCCGACCAGGATCGGATTGTTCTTGGTCCGCCGGCTCAGGATCTGCAGCACCCGCCGGATCTCCTCGTCCCGGCCGATGACCGGATCGAGCTTCCCGCTGCGGGCCCGCTCGTTCAGATTGATGGCATACTTGCCAAGCAATTCCAGGTTTTCTTTGTTGTTCATATCTATAACCTCCTTTTTTCAATTGATGTCTATCGCTTGGGGAGCCCTGCGACAGCTCCCGCAGAACAATGCATCAAATAATCGACCAACGCCCGAAATGTGCCATTTTGTCAGTATTGGAAATGTCGCGCGCAATTCTTATATTTGTGAATTGGTAAAACGACAATTTGTACAAATCAATCCGCTTATGAAAAAAATCATCCTTTTCGCGGCCGCGCTCCTCAGTTTCGCAGCCATGGCCCAGCCGCAGGGCCCGACGCCCAAAGAAGGCAAGGACGAAGGTTTCAAATTCACCGTCGTGAAGGAAAACCCGGTCACTTCGGTCAAGAACCAGGCCAGCACCGGTACCTGCTGGTGCTTCTCTTCCCTCTCCTTCATCGAATCGGAAGTCATCCGCATCAACAAACTGAAGGAAGCCGACTATCCGGATCTTTCCGAGATGTTCGTCGTCTCCCACGCCTACGCTGACAAAGCCAAGAAGTACATCCGTGTGGATGGTGCCCTGAACTTCGCCCAGGGCAGCTCTTTCGGCGACCTGATGTATGTCCTCCGTGACTACGGCATCGTGCCCAACGAAGTCATGACGGGTCTCAACTACGGCACCGACCGCCACATGCACGGCGAACTGATCGCCGGCCTCAAAGGCTATATGGACGGCATCCTGAAGAACCCCAACCGCAAGCTCTCCACCGCCTGGTATCCGGGCCTCCAGGGCATCCTGGCCGCTTACCTGGGTCCCATTCCCGAGAAATTCACCTACAAGGGCAAGGAATACACCCCGAAGAGCTACTTCGAGTCGCTGAACATCAACCTCGACGACTATATGGACTTCACCTCCTGGACGCACCTCACCTACTATGAGAAGCATCCGGTGGAAGTGGCTGACAACTGGCGTTGGGAACATGCCTGGAACGTCCCGATGGATGAGATGATGGCTATCATCGACTATGCCGTCGAAAACGGCTACACCGTGGCCTGGGCTTCCGACGTGAGCGAGCAGGGCTTCACCCGTGACGGCATCGGCATCGTCCCCGACATGGAAGCCATCCAGAAACAGGCTGAGCAGGCCGGCTCCGACCAGGCTCGCTGGGTGGGTGCCACCGCAGGCCAGCGCCCGACCTTCAACCGTCCGGTACCTGAACTGAACATCACCCCGGAACTCCGCCAGCAGGGTTACGAGGAGAAGAACACCACCGACGACCACGGCATGCAGATCTACGGCATCGCCAAGGATCAGAACGGCAACAAATACTACATGGTCAAGAACTCCTGGGGCGAGACCGGCAAGTACAAAGGCTTCTGGTACGTCTCCGAAGCTTATGTGAAGTACAAGACCATGGACTTCATGGTCCACAAGGACGCCATCCCCAAGGATATCAAGAAGAAACTCGGCATCAAATAATCCATCATGAAACGCCTTCTTATCATGGCTTTGGCAGCGGTCGTCAGCACCGCTGCCTTTGCACAGACCCAGACCATCTACACCTTCACCCCGGTCAATGACATCAAGGTCACCCCGGTGAAGGACCAGGCCCGTACAGGCACCTGCTGGTGCTTCGCCACGGTCTCCTTCCTCGAAGCCGAACTGCTCCGTCAGGGCAAGGGTGAGTACGACCTCTCCGAAATGTTCGTCGTCCGCAACAATTACGACACCCGCATCTTCGACAACTATCTGCGTCGCGGACGCGGCAACATCGGCCCCGGTTCGATCGCCCACATGGCCACGAAGGTCGTCAAGCAGAAAGGCATCGTCCCCGAAAGCGTCTATCACGGCATCCAGTACGACTCTCCCGGACACAACCACGGTGAACTGTCTGCCTACCTGAAGGCCATCGCCGACGTATCGGTCAATATGAAAAACCTCAGCCCCGAGTACAACAAACTTGTCAAGAGCCTCTTCGACATCTACCTGGGCGAAGTCCCCGAGACCTTCACCTATGAAGGCAAGACCTACACGCCTCTGAGCTTCGCCAAGGCCATCGGCCTCGACAACATGGATGACTACATCGAAATCACGAGCTTCAGCCACCATCCGTTCTACCAGAAAGTTCCCCTCGAAATCCCCGACAACTGGGATCACGAGCTCCTGTGGAACGTCCCCCTCGACGATATGATGGCCATCATCGACAACGCCCTGACCAAAGGCTTCACCGTGGCCTGGGACGGCGACCTGACCTCCGGTGAGTTCAACCACAACCGCGGCATCGCCATCTGCCCGAATCCCGAGGACTTCGCGGAAGCCATCAAACTCGAGAAGGTCTATCCCGACCGCCAGGTGACGCAGGAGATGCGCCAGACCGACTTCGAGCATTTCCGGACCGTCGATGACCACCTGATGCACCTGACCGGCCTCTTCAAGGACCAGAACGGCCATTATTTCTACAAGACCAAGAACTCCTGGGGCGAAGGCCGCAATCCCGAGATGAAGGGCTACCTCTTCATGTCGCGCGCCTACATCCAGATGCGTACCATCAGCATCCTGGTCCACAAGGACGCCATCCCCAAGGATATCCGCAAGAAGATGGGCCTCTGATGAAGAAGCACATTCCCAACACCCTCACCCTGTGCAACCTGTTATCAGGTTGCGCAGGGGTTGTTTTTGCCACGCGGGGGAACTTTTCCGCCGTGCTGGTCTGCCTGATCTTTTCTGAACTGTTCGACTTTTTCGACGGCTTCTCGGCCCGTGCACTGGGCGCCTATTCCGATATCGGCAAGGAACTCGACTCGCTGGCCGACCTGGTCAGTTTCGGCCTCTGTCCGTCGATGTGCCTTTTCGCGTGGTACGGCATCGCCCACCCCGAGATTCCGCTGCTGCGCTGGTTCCCGTTCCTGATTACCGCCGCCTCGGCATTGCGCCTGGCCAAGTTCAATATCGACACGCGCCAGACATCCAGTTTCCTGGGGCTGGCCACGTCCGGCTGTGCGCTCCTGCTCACGCCGCTCGCGGTTTATTCCTTCTATACCGAAGGCTTCCTGCACATCCTGATGGGCACGGTCTGGTTCATCCCGGTCCTGACCCTCGTGTTCTCGTTCCTGCTGGTCTGCGAGTTCCCCATGTTCTCGCTCAAGAAGATGACCGGCGTGCTGAAGGCCTTCATCGTCGGCAGCGTCGTGCTGGTGATTGCCTGCGTCATCCGCGAGATCAAAGGTCCCTGGTACGTGACCGTGAGCCTCTCGATCTTCCTGATCTTGGTCTATTATCTGGTATTGAATCTGGCTACGCTGAAACGGAAATAAGCTGTTCCGTAGCCGCCCAGATCCGCGCATCCAGCGCCGGATCGATGTAACGCCGGGGAATCTCCCGGCATTTTTTACCCACATAATACCGGTTGCCTTCCGCCGCGGCGAGGGCGCGCAAGGCCGGCTGGACGCCGGCCTTCGGCGTCTTGCACAACGGCTTGAACAGGACATCAGCCAACGGATCGTACCAATGTCCCAGGTCGATCATATCGGAAGCCACGATACCCGGATCGGCCAGGTTGACGCGCAGGTCGGGATAGCGGCGCGCCAGTTCCAGTGAAAACGACAGCAGTGCGCGCTTTGCCCGGGCATACGTCCCCAGCTGGCTGAAATCCCTTTCCCTGGGCTCCAGCATAGACTCCCGCAGCGAAACGAAACCACAAGTCAGCGAGACCATATTGACGATGCGCGCATCGGTCGGGAGTTTGGTCAGCAGCAGGCGCGTCAGGAGCCAGGGACCGAAATAATTGACGGCGAAAGTGTTCTCAAATCCGTCTTCCGAGGGATGATAGCCCTTGGAGATCACACCCGCATTGTTGAACAGGGCGACCACGGAGCCCGGCTCGATGGCTTGCGCGAAAGCGCGGACAGAAGAGAGCGAGGCGAGGTCCAACTGCCGGATTTCGAGGTCCGCCTCCGGCACGCGCGACAAGATGTCGGCACGCACCGCTCCTGCCTTGGCCAGGTTACGGCACGCCATCAGGACCGGACGGCCCTCAGCAGCCAAATACTCGACTGCCGCGGCGCCCATGCTTCCCGTGGCGCCTGTCACGATGATGCGTCCGTTCATGCCCATCTTTTCTCGGCCCGTTCCACTTCACGGCGCAGCTTCTCAGGCATCGCTTCCACGCAGCGGTTGCATTTCATCTCGAGCGTGTACATACGGCCAATGCAGTAGTTCGAATGGCCGCAGGGGCTGCGGTCGATTTCTCCGCTGTGGAGCTTGTTCACGAAATCGGTATCCCGCACCAGCGCACGGGCCACCTGCAGTCCCTGGAATCCAGCAGCAAGCACTTCTTCCATCTTGGCGCGCGAAACCATGCCGCCCACGTAGATCAGGGGCAAGTTGACCGCGGCGCGGAATTTACGGGCATCTTCCAGGAAATAAGCTTCTTTGTACGGAACGGTCGGAATCATCTTCCAGCCGAACAAGCGCACCAGGGCCTTGAGCCACCAGAACTTGCGCATATCCATATAATAGGCCAGCGTACGGATCGGCATCGCACCCCGCATCACCTCCATCGGCGCCTTGCTCACAAAGCCTGCTGAAAGAACAAGGGCATGCACGCCCAGTCTCTCGAGTTCACGTGCCACTTCGAGACACTCACTCTCCTGCATGCCACGGCGGAAGCCGTCGTGCATGTTCATTTTCACGATGACGCCCATATCGTCGCGGGCCGCTTCCAACACGCGCCGGATCACCCGCTGCATCAGGCGCATGCGGTTTTCCAGCGATCCGCCGTATTCGTCGTGCCGGTGGTTGGTATAAGGCGAGAGGAACTGGCTGATGAGATAGCCATGCCCGGCGTGGATCTCCACGCAGTCGAAGCCCGCTTCCCGGGCCAAGTCAACGGCGTGGCCGAAATCCTCCACAAGCGCATCAATTTCAGAAATTTTCAGGCCTCGTACGAAGGTCGGCGAATAGAGATTGAAGCCGCTCGAGGCACCTACGGGCATACAGCCGCACGTCGCACGGTGCGTCATATTGCCGCAGTGTCCCAGCTGGATGGAGCATTTCGCACCGGCTGCGTGAACGGCATCGGTAATCCGTTTGAGCCCCGGAACAATCTCTTCGCGCATCCAGAGCTGCCCATCGAACGACAGGCCGCTCCGGTTCACGGATGCATAGGCCAGCGTGGTCATCCCCACCCCGCCTCGGGCCACAGCCACATGGTAGTCATAAAGGTCTTGCGACGGGCTGTTGCCATACGCCATGTTCTCGAACGCGGCCGAGCGGATCACCCGGTTGCGCAGCGTCACGGGACCGATCGAAACCGGGGTAAAGATGGGAGATTCTATCTGTTTTCCTGTCATATCAATAGATGAACGGAAGCATCCGCTTCACTTTGTGAGGGTCCATTTCATCCGGGAACTCCTGGCTGTACATCGTATGGATGCGGGCCGCGCGCGGAGCCAGGTTGGCGAAGGTCCAGAGCGCGAAAACGGCACCCGCCCAGGACCAGGTAAGGATCGCGAACCCCACCCATTCCATGAATTCACCGAAATAATTGGCGCTGGTCACATAGCGGAACATCCCGCCCTTGGGCAGATAGTGCGCCGTATCGCCGGGTTTGCGAAGATTCCGGATGATGCTGTCGGACTGGATATTGACATACATTCCGGCAAAGAACAGCAGCGTTCCTGCAATGAACGGAAGGCTCGTCAGCCACGACTGCGGATAGCGGTCGGCCGGCGAGAAATAAAACAGCCAGCCACCCTGCATCAAGGCGTTGAGCGTATTGAAGACCGCCCCCATCAGCACGATGGTCCAAGGCATCCGGCTGTGCCCCCGCAGTTGCCGGGGAAAGATGAAGGAACGGTGGAAATAGTGCAGCTCGAAGAGGATGAGGAACAACATCCGTACGCCGTCGGTCCTTCGGTCCGAAAACCACCAGAGCAGCAGCATCGCCAGGAAAACCGGCACTTCCATCAGGAACCAGCCCAGGTGATTGTCCAGGGACGGGCCCCATTTCGGATGGTAGAACTTGCCGTAGCCTGCATCCACGAAAAACAGGGACACGAAGACCACGACGGCGATCACGGCCATCACGATCAGAAACACGGTGAAGGTTTGGGAAGAAATCATGTCATTTCAGTTTTTTCCACAGGAAAGCGACCAGCCATCCCGGAAGCAGGGCGATCAGGGCGGGCAGCCAAACGTTCATCAGGCCCGGGCTGATCACGCGCCGCTTATGGAACATGGCACGGAGGGCCCGACCCGCCAGCCAGCGGGGCGTCCGGATCAGTCCGATGCGGACACCAAAGCGCATCCATTTCCCGCCCAGATGATACAGCGGCGTAGCAATGGCCGCGGGGCAGACCGTCGTCACGCCTACGCCAAAGGGCTTCAGTTCGTAGGAAAGCGAGCGTCCGAAACTTCTCAGATAGGCTTTCGTGGCGGAGTAGATGGTGATGCCGGGTACAGGAATCCGGGCAGCCATCGAAGCGACATTCAGGATATAGCCGCTCCCCCGCTGCTTCATCGCATCGCCGAAGAGCAGGCACATCCGCGTGACCGTCACCACGTGAAGGTCGATCATCGCCTGGACGCGGCCCAGGTCTTCCCGGGAAAGTTCCTTGAAAAAGAACATCCCGGCATCGTTGACTACGATGTCGGGCAAAAGCCCCGCTTCCCGTGTGCACCATGCGAACAGTTCGTCTGCGGCGTCGGTCCGGGCCAGGTCCTGGAAACGGGTCGTAACCTTTACCGGGAACTGTGCCTGCAGTTCCGCCGCGGCACTGTCGAGCTCCGCGGCCCGGTTGCTGACCAATATCAGGTCGTATCCCCGACCTGCCAGCTGTCGGGCGAACGCCAGTCCCATGCCGGAACTGCCCCCGGTAATCAAGGCATTCATGTTTTCGTTCACGATACAAAGATAGACAATAAATGCAAATAATCCCCGGCATGCTCCGGTTTGGCAGTTTCCCGGGAAATCGTTACTTTTACATTTGTGAATGTATATCTATCCATCCTGCTTTTCCTGGCGCTGGTAGGAACCATCATCTACATCATCGCCGAGAACCAGCACCCGGTCCAGACCCTGGTCTGGGTCCTGGTCATCATTTTCCTGCCGGTAGTCGGACTGGTGCTCTACTTCCTGATCGGGCATCGACCCAGTCGAAGGCGGCTCATTCCCAAGGAAGAAAGTGCAGCCTTGAAGCAGCTGACCCGCCAGGCGCAGGCCGGTAATCCCGCAGATGTGCCCGGCGAATACCAGCGCCTCGTCGCTCTGATAGACGAGATGAACCAGTCCAGCCCGGTCGGCGGGAATGCGCTCAAGCCCTACCTGGCTTTCTACCCGATGCTCGACGACCTGGTCAGGGATATGGAACTTGCACGCGACCACATCCACTTCGAATTCTTCAAATTCGAGAACGATGCGGCCGGCCTGCGCGTCGCAGCGGTGCTCAAGCGCAAGGTGGCGGAAGGCGTCGCCGTCCGCGTGCAATATGACGACCTGGCAAACCTGCCCCGCCGCAAATTCTACCGCGAACTCAAGAAAGCGGGCATCCAGGTCGAACCCTTCATCGCCCTGACAATCCCTTTCCTTTCGCCCGACACCAATTTCCGCAACCACCGCAAGGTGGTCGTCATCGACGGAAAAGTAGGCTATCTGGGCGGCATGAACATCGCCAAGCGCTACGGCGACGGCCTTTCCTGGGGCCCTTGGCGCGACACGCACCTGCGCGTGGAAGGCCCTGCCGTAGCTGAACTTCAAACGGCCTTCCTCACGGACTGGCGCTTCTCCAGCGGAGAACTGCTCAGCCTGCCCCGGTACTATCCCGCCATCCCCGCCTCGGGCGAAAAATCCGTCCAGATCATTTCATCGGGCCCTATGGACGAATGGAACGTAGCCATGCAGGGATTCGTCCAGTTGCTCTCCAATGCCCGCTCCTATGTCTATATCCAGACGCCCTATTTTATCCCCACGGCGTCCGTGATGCTGGCGCTCAAGAACGCTGCCCTTTCGGGCGTGGACGTCCAGGTGATGATTCCCTGGCGTACCGACAACGGCCCCCTCGTCGCGCTGGCATCCCGGTCCTATGTAGCTGAGGCTTTGGGAGCTGGCGTGAAAATCTGGTTCTACCGGAAAGGCTTCCTCCATTCGAAAACCGTCGTGTCCGACGACAGTTTCACCACCATTGGATCGACCAATGTGGACGTGCGCAGTTACACGCTCGATTTTGAAATCAATGCCTACGTATATGACCGGGAACTCGCCCTTCAGATGAAAGAGGCGTTCTGCAAAGACCGGGAAGGCGCAGAACTCGTAGAGCTGGCGCAATGGAAAAAACGTTCTCCGTTCGAAAAGCTGAAAGAATCGCTGGCCCGGCTCTTCTCACCCCTGTTGTAACGCGCCCATCCGGGCGAGGCAGGTCCTCAGGGAATCCATCCAGTACGGAATGGCAAGGCCGAAAGTCTCTTTGATCCGTGTCTTGTCGAGCACGGAATAGGCCGGTCTGCGCACTTTGCTCGGGAACTCATCGCTATGACAAGGGCGGATGACGCAATCCGTATGGCCTGAGAGCGCGGCAATCTGCCTGGCAAAGTCGAACCAGCTGCAGACTCCTTCGTTGCTGTAGTTGTAGATGCCTTCGCGGCCCTCATAGCGCCGGTCGGACAGAATCTCGAAGATCGCACGGGCCAAGTCGTGCGCATACGTGGGCGTTCCGGTCTGGTCGAAAACGACCTGGAGCTGCGGACGCGTGGCCGTGAGCTGAAGCATGGTCTTCACGAAGTTCTTGCCGAACTCGCTGTAGAGCCAGCCGGTACGGATGATCAGGTGCCGGCATCCGCTTTTCAGGACAGCCTCTTCGCCCTGCAGTTTTGTCAGACCGTAAACACCGGTAGGTGTCCCTTTCTGGTCTTCGCGGCAAGGCGTGTTGTAGGGATCTCCGCCGAACACGTAGTCGGTGCTGATGTGAACCAGCAAGCCGCCCGTTTCCTGCATTACGGATGCCAGATGGCCGACGGCGGTAGCGTTGAGCAGGTGCGCCAGCTCGTAATTGTCTTCTGCGGCATCCACGTTGGTATAGGCGGCGCAGTTGACGATGGCATCGATCTGCCGGCTGCGCACCATCGCACGGATGGCCTCCGGATCCGTGATGTCGAGCTTCTCCGTTTCCACGCCGGGCACATCGTTCACGTCGGTGAAGATATACTTGTCGGGCGATGCTGCGGAGACGATCCGCAGTTCGCTTCCGAGTTGTCCGTTGGCTCCAGTGACAAGGATGTTCATGGCTTCGCGCGTATTTCCTGCAAAGCTAATCATTTTTTGCCTATTCGCCGCCTTTGCCTGTCCGTTTACGGGCAAGGCACACGTCGCAGCGGCCGCAGGGCTTGCCGCCCTCGATACCGAAATAGCGGTACATCTGCAGGCAGCGGCACTCGGCATCGTTCTCCACCAGCGCGACCAGCGCATCCAGGCGGCCGATCCGGCGGCTGAGGCGCTCGTCGTATTCGTTTTTGGGAAGGCGGAGGTTGCGGTCGTCCAGGCGCTCATAGTTCAGGCAGAGCATGGGCGCGTTGATGGCTGGGATGTATTTGAGCAGCTGGCGGCGCGACAGTTGGCGGAGTTTTTCCACCACCACGTCGGCAGCATAGCGTCCGGCAGCGGCGATCTTGTGCTCGTCGATGGGCACGTACTCGGTAAACAGGCCCGTGTACATCCGGAGCAGCAGCTTCACGAAGCGGTCGGTTTCGACGCTGCCCAGCTGCACCCGGTAGAGTTCGTCGCGCGATACGGTGAACTGGATCTTCGCCGGAATCTGCAGGGTCTCGGTCAGCGTCCAATAGCCCGCTGTCTCGAGATACTTGATGGCATGGTAGGCCGTCCGGGCGTGCAGGCGGAAGTGCTGCGCAAACTTCTCGAGTTCGAACTTCGCGCTGGCCCCCTTCCCTTCTTCATAGGCAAAGCCCAGATACACATGGACTTTCTGATAGATATCGCGGATATAGTCGAGGGGCGGATACATCGCCCGCACGGTCTGGCGGAGCCGCTGCACGTCGGTCCGGTTCCAGAGCAGGACCGCATAGGCGGGCTCCCCGTCGCGCCCCGCCCGTCCAGCTTCCTGGAAATAGCCTTCCAGGGTGTCAGGCATGTCATAGTGGCACACGAAACGGACGTCTGGCTTATCGATGCCCATGCCGAAGGCGTTGGTCGAAACGATGATGCGCGTCTCGCCGCTTTTCCAGGCATCCTGGATGCGGCTGCGTTCCTCGCGCGGCATCCCCGCATGGTAGGCTTCGGCGACCAGACCCTGCGCATGCAGGAACGCGGCGATGTCTTCGGCGCTCTTGCGCCGCGATACATAGACGATTCCGCTGCCTTCGACACCACGGCACACTTTGAGCAACTGGCCCATCTTGTTGTCCGTTTCACGGAAGACATACGAGAGGTTGGGACGCGCGAAATCGCCCCGCAGCAGATTCGGGCTGCGGAAGCCGAGCCGCTCCATGATGTCGCCGGCCACCTGCGGGGTCGCCGTCGCCGTCAAGGCGACCACCGGCACCGCAGTGCCGACAATCTTGCGGATATCGGCGATCACCAGATAATCAGGACGGAAATCGTAACCCCACTGCGAGATGCAATGCGCTTCATCTACGACGATGAAGCTCACATTCATCCGGCTCAGTCGCGTCTGGAACAGTTCGGTGCGCAGGCGCTCGGGCGAAACGTAAAGGAATTTATAGTCGCCGTAAACGGCGTTGTCGAGGGTGATGTCGATCTCGCGATATGTCATTCCGGAATAGACGGCCAACGCCGGAATCCCGCGGTCGCGCAGATTCTGGACCTGGTCTTTCATCAGGGCGATGAGCGGCGAAACAACCAGGCAAATCCCGGGGCGCATCATCGCCGGCACCTGGAAACAGATGGACTTCCCGCCCCCGGTCGGCAGGATCGCCAGCACATCCCTCCCGGCCAACGCCTCGGAAACAATCTCCTCCTGCATCGGCCGAAACCGGTCATACCCCCAATATATCTTTAGCGTCTCAAGCATAATCTGTTTTGAATCGCATTATAGCGCACAAGTATCGGATCAAAAACCCATGGCCGGCCATGGCCGAGTTACTGGGGCGCTGCCCCACCCGAGCCATAGGCGAGAGCACGACCCTTGGGAGTAAACCCCGCCGCTACGGCCTGCCATTACACAAGCTAACCCTCACGGCCTCCGCTAGCGCCTGAAGGCGCCTGTATCTGTCGGTATTTACGTAACACTTTTTGTAACAATGCGTTATCATTAAATAGATTCAATATTTTTCTCGTTCAAGAGTTGTTTGCCTTCGGGGGTGTAGGCGTAGGCGAGGCGGTCGGCGTAGTGTTCTTCGACTTTGCCGCGGACGATCTTCATCGTGGAGTTCATCATCTTGTTGGCGATAGAGAAAGGTTCGTCGCAGATGATGACGGCAGCGGGGAGCCAGCGATCCGGGAAGAGGTCCTGATGGACTCCGCCGGTGCGATAGGAATCAATCTCAGACTGGATCTTCTGCAACATCGCGACTTTGCCTTCACGGCTCTGCGGATCGAGACCCTGCTTCTTCACGAAGTCGGCGAGCGCCTCCTTCTCCGGAACGATCATCACCACCGTGTAGGGATTCTGGTTGTTGTGCAGCACCACTTGCGAAACGAACTTAGACACCTCGGGCAGACTGTCCTCGAAACCTTCAGGCGAATACTTTTCACCGTCAGACGAGATCAGCAGGCTCTTGAAGCGGCCCACTACGTAGAGGAATTCCGGATCCCAGGGACAGATGTAGCCCATGTCGCCGGTGTGGAGCCAGCCGTCGATGACCGTGTCGGCCGTTGCCTTGGGATTCTTCCAGTAGCCGGCCATCACGTTCTCGCCGCGGATGACGATTTCTCCCTTGGTGCCGTGCGGCACCTCGTTGCCCTGTTCATCGCAGATCTTGCAGTCCATCGGCTTGACGAGGCGGCCCGAAGAACCGAAGATCGCGTGTCCTTCCGAATTGGCACAGATGATCGGCGTGGCCTCGGTCAGGCCATAGCCCTGGAACATGGGCATTCCCACAGCGCAGAAAAAGCGCTGCAACTCGATGTCCAGCAACGCGCCGCCGCCCACGAAAAAGCGCATACGCCCGCCGAAACTCTCGCGTACCTGCTTGAAGATAAGTTTGTCGAAGAGCGCCATCAGCGGCTTGCGCCAGGCCACGTCCAGGCCGCCGCGATTGTAGTATTCCTTGTTGTAGGCGATGGCATTCCTGACCGCGAAGTTGAAGAGTTTCTCCACCTTCGGGCCTTTGGCCTTGATGCCGCTTTCGATGTTTTTCTTGAAATTGCGGGCCAGTGCCGGCACGGAGAGCATGGCGTGCGGCCGCGTCTCCCTGATGGCCATGGGCACGTTCTTGAGCGTGGCCAGCGCGTTCTTGCCGATGGGCACGAAGGCGATGCTGCCGCCGTAGAACATCATGGTGTACATGCCGGCCACATGGGCGAAGCAGTGGTCGAGCGGGAGGATGATCAGCAGCACTTCGTTCTCGTTGAGTGAGATCACCGAACTCCCCTGCTCCACGTTGGCCGTGTAGTTGCGGTGCGTGAGCAGGATGCCCTTCGGGTCGGCCGTCGTGCCGGAAGTGTAACTGATGTTCGCGTAGTCGTCAGGACCGATCGAACGGTAGCGGGCTTCGAACGCATCGCGGTGTTCGGCCAGGAACGCATCGCCCATCCGCTGGATTTCGGACATCCGGATTTCATTCGCTTCCAGCGTATCGTAGTTGAAGGCCGTGTCATCGAACACGATGATCTTCTTGACGGCGGGGCAGTCGGCGATGATGGTGCGGATCTTGGGAAGCTGGTTGCCCGATACCAGGATCCACTGTGTCTCGGAGTGACGGATGCGGAAGACCAGGTCCTGTCCTTCGCCCAGGTTGACGGAAAGCGGGACATCGACGGCGCCGGCGTAGAGCGCTCCGATCTCGGCCATGATCCACATGGCCCGGCTCTCGGAGAGCAAGGCGATCTTGTCGCCCTTTTCCAAGCCAAGGGCCATCAGGCCCGCACCGATGCGGTGGGCTTCGTTCCGAGTCTGTTCCTGGGTGATCTCTTTCCAGACACCGTCCACTTTTTCACGGAGATAGACATTGCCGGCGAACTGATGCGTGTATTTCTCGACGAAATCGATGATGGTTGGTCTTGAATCTTTCATATCTAGCATAATTTTTGTAATCAAATGGCGTCCTCAAATATAATGATTTTTTGTGCAAGGACCACCTATTCCAACAAAAAATACATATATTTGCGAATTGGAGAATTCATAGTAAAACCTATAATATCATGCCTACCCTCAATTTAAGAAAGTACGGAATCAAGAACACCCGCGAGGTGCTCTACAACCCCACCTACGAAGTCCTTTACAACGAGGAGACGAAACCCGGCCTGGAAGGCTACGACAAAGGTGTCGTCACCGAGCTGGGCGCCATCAACGTGATGACCGGCGTCTTCACCGGCCGCAGCCCCAAAGACAAATACATCGTCTATGACAAGACCACCCGCGAAGGTGCTCCGGGCGAGATCTGGTGGACGACCGAAGAATATCCCAACGACAACCACAAGATGTCGGAGAAAGTCTGGAAAGAAGTCAAGCAGATGGCCCAGAAACAGCTTAGCGGCAAACGCCTCTTTGTGGTCGACGGTTTCTGCGGCACCCACGCCGACACCCGCATGAAGGTCCGCTTCATCATGGAGGTCGCCTGGCAGGCCCACTTCGTGACCAATATGTTCATCCGTCCCAAGACCCAGAAGGAATTCGACCAGGAGCCCGACTTCGTCGTTTACTGCGCCTCCAAGGCCAAGGTTGAGAACTATCAGGAACTCGGCCTGCGCAGCGATACCTGCGTGGCCTTCAACGTCACTTCCCGCGAGCAGGTGATCCTGAACACCTGGTACGGCGG
>DETK01000026.1 GCA_002361615.1 Bacteroidales bacterium UBA3290 | reverse complement strand
AGCGAAGTGATGCGCAAGATCGCCGCCAAGGAAGACTGCATCATCGTGGGCCGCTGCGCCGACTACATCCTCCGCGACGAGCCCCGTCTGGCCACCTTCTTCATCGCCGCCGACCTGGAAAGTCGCGTCCGCAACCTGATGCGGGTAGGCGGCAAGACCGAAGAGGAAGCGCGCCGCTTCATCGAACAAGGCGACCGCGCCCGCGCCGCCTATTACAACTACTACACCTTCAAACGCTGGGGCGACTCCGCCAGCTACGACCTCTGTATCGACGCCACCAAACTCGGGGATGACGAAGAGCGCGTCGTCGATCTGATCAAATACTATCTGCAGCAGCGACACTTAATCTGAATTGACAGCCATGGCCGACGAAAAGATCATCTTCTCGATGAACGGTGTGAGCAAGATCTTGCCGCACAACAACAAAGTAATCCTCAAGGACATCTATCTCTCCTTCTTCTATGGGGCCAAGATCGGGATCATCGGTCTGAACGGCGCCGGCAAATCGACGGTGATGAAGATCATCGCCGGGATCGAGACGCCGACGCACGGCGAAGTGGTCTTCGCACCCGGCTATACGGTGGGCTATCTGGAGCAGGAGCCGAAGCTCGACAACGACAAGACCGTGCTCGAAGTCGTGCAGGAAGGCGTGCAGGAGGTCATGGACCTGCTCAAGGAGTACGAAGAAGTCAACCAGGCCTTCCTGGAACCGATGGATGACGACCGGATGAATGAACTCATCATCCGGCAGGGCGAGCTCACGGAAGCCATCGACCATGCGGGCGGATGGGATATCGATGCGAAGCTGGAGCGTGCGATGGACGCGCTGCAGTGCCCCGACCCGGATGCGTCCGTGGCTACCCTCAGCGGCGGTGAGCGCCGCCGCGTGGCACTGTGCCGCCTGCTGCTCCGCGAGCCGGACGTGCTGCTGCTCGACGAGCCGACCAACCACCTCGACACGGAGAGCATCCAGTGGCTCGAAGCCCATCTCCAGCAGTACAAAGGCACGGTGATCGCCGTGACGCACGACCGCTATTTCCTCGACAACGTGGCGGGCTGGATCCTCGAACTCGACCGAGGCGAGGGCATCCCCTGGAAGGGCAATTACTCTTCCTGGCTGGAACAGAAGAGTGCGCGCCTGGCCATGGAGGAGAAGCAGGAAAGCAAGCGCCGCAAGACGCTGGAGCGCGAGCTCGAATGGGTCCGGATGGCCCCCAAGGCCCGCCAGGCCAAGGGAAAGGCCCGTCTGAACGCCTACGAGAAGATGCTCAATGAAGATACGAAGCAGAAAGAAGAACGCCTGGAGATCTATATCCCCAACGGCCCGCGCCTGGGCAACAAGGTCATCGAATGCAAGGGCGTGAGCAAGTCCTACGGCGACCGGGTGCTCTTCGAGAACCTCACGTTCTCGCTGCCTCCGGCCGGCATCGTGGGCGTCATCGGCCCCAACGGCGCCGGCAAGACCACGCTCTTCCGCCTGATCATGGGCTACGAACAGCCCGATTCAGGTACATTTGAGATAGGAGAGACGGTGAAGATCGCCTACGTGGACCAGCAGCACAAACAGATCGACCCCGACCTGACGGTCTATGAGACGATCTCCGAAAACAGCGAATACGTGAAGCTGGGCAACCGCGAAGTCAACGCCCGGGCCTACATCTCCCGCTTCAACTTCGCGGGCGCAGACCAGGAGAAGCTTTGCGGCATCCTCTCCGGCGGCGAGCGCAACCGCCTGCACCTGGCCCTGACCCTCAAGGAAAACGCCAACGTCCTGCTCCTCGACGAGCCGACCAACGACGTGGATGTCAATACGATCCGCGCCCTCGAGGAAGGCCTCGAGAACTTCGCCGGCTGCGCGGTCGTGGTCTCCCACGACCGCTGGTTCCTCGACCGCATCGCCACCCACATCCTCGCCTTCGAAGGCGACTCCCAGGTCTATTTCTTCGAGGGTACCTACTCCGAGTACGAGGCCAATCGCAAAATGCGCCTGGGCTCTGCCGAGCCCAAGCGCTTCAAGTATAAGAAACTCAAGGAGTAATCCTTATTTCACGAAAACCAGTTCGTAGCTGCGGCTGCCGAGTCCGATCTTTTCTGCGTGGGTGAGCTGGGTCTCCCACTCGGATTCGGGCGTGGTATTCTTGAAATGGTCGTGGTGGGGGTGGAAGTGTTCGTCGTGCAGATGGTCTCCCAGCACGGAGTTCCGGAGGGGTTCGGCGGCCAGGCAGGCATCGACGCAGGCCTGGTCGAGGGCCAGCGGATCCTTCGAAGCGAACATTCCGATATCGGGGAGGATGGGCGCATCGTTTTCTGCGTGGCAGTCGCAGTACGGGGAAACGTCCATGATGAGCGAGATGTGGAAGCAGTCGCGGCCGCTGACGACGGCCTTGGTGTACTCGGCCATCTTGGCGTTGAGGATGGAAAGCGCCTGGTCCTGGACGAAGTCGATCGCATCGAAGTTGCAGGCGCCGAGGCAGCGGCCGCAACCTACGCAGTGGCTTTCGTCCACTTGCATCTTGCGTTTTACGCCGTCGAACACCAGGCCGCCATTGGCGCATTCCTTCTGGCAGCGGCGGCATCCCCGGCACTTGTCTTCGTAGATGGTGGCCTTTCCGGCAGAATGCTGGTCCTTCTTGCCGGCGCGGGAGCCGCAGCCCATTCCGATATTCTTGATGGTACCGCCGAAGCCGGTCATCTCGTGCCCTTTGAAGTGGGTCAGGCTGATGAAGACGTCGGCATCCATGATGGCGCGTCCGATCAGGGCTTCCTTCGTGTATTGGCCGCCCTCCACCGGTACGGCAATGTCATCGGTACCTTTCAGACCGTCGGCGATAATGACCGGGCAACCGGCTGAAAGCGGGGTAAAGCCGTTCTCCCACGCGCACTCGAGGTGCTCCAGGGCATTTTTCCGGAATCCCGGATACATGGTGTTGCAGTCCGTGAGGAACGGTTTTCCGCCGAGTTCTTTGACCAGGTCGACAATCGCCTTGGCGTAGTTGGGCCGGATGTAGCTGACATTGCCCAGCTCTCCGAAATGCATTTTGATGGCGACGAACTTGCCGTCCATGTCGATGTCGGCCATCCCGGCCCGGCGGGCGAGCCGTTTCAGCTTGGCCGGCATGCTTTCGCCGAAGGCCGTTGTCCGAAAATCGGTGTAGAATACTTTTGCTTTTTCCATAGGTATGAAATCTTATTGTTCGATCAGGGGATGAGCAGCCATCATGTCGCCGGCCCAGCGGGTGAAATCGGTCCAGCGATAGTAAGGACCGGTAACGGGCTGGATCTGCGGGAGCGTGACTTCCGTCTCGTTTTGCAGGACTTTGAACAGGATGTCCCCTCTCTTGTTGCGATAGAAGACAAACAGCACGGTCGCAGCCATCGGCACGTTGAAGCTCTGGAACCAGTATTTCACTTCAGCGGCCTTTTCGGGCACCGTGCCGCAGCCATTGGCGTTGATCAGGCACATGAAGGCCTCGAACACGTAGTCGTGCCCGAAGCGCAGGTCCGCCGCGCGGTTCGGATCGTTGAAGGCGGATTCCGCCTTGGCGATGATGTCTTCCAGCAGCGGAATGTTCTGGTAGCGGGCGCCCAGGTCGATGTGGTAGGAATAATAATTGAGCGCCTCCCAGAGGTTGGCAAACTGGTCGGTGGTGAGGATGCTGTCGAACAGCGGGCGCTCCTCATAGTTGTGGTAGCCGCCGATCAGGGAATAGAGTTGCAGGAGGAAGTTGGTCCGCCCACCCTCGAACCGGGAGGGGAAGGCGGGATCGGTGAAGATCCTGCCCAGGATGCCCTCGTAGTCGATAAACCGTTCGTTGAAATGGGCGACCGGCTCGATGCGGGAGATATCGTCTTCCTTGTATTGTTTCCGAAGGGGGGCGGGCGCACTGGTCGGCGTGGCGACCGCCAGACCGGTGTGCGTGGAGCTCTGGTAGAAGCTCAGCCTGGGATTCCTTTCCTTGAGACTGAGGCAGAACGAGCTCATGCTCACAATGCTGCGGGGCGAAGTGGATACGATGGCATCGACATGGCGCGGGCCCTTGAACACCTTCGGGAAATGGTCATAGACCCAGGCGGCGATGCGCTGGTGCTGCTCCCAGCCGAGCGGCGTCAGATCGCCCGTGTTGATGAGCGGTGTCGGATAGAATGACTCGAAATCCTGGTAGAATTCCTCGCCCAGCGGAGTCAAGGTTCCTTCTTCGTGCGCGGCGGAG
>DETK01000039.1:795-5956 GCA_002361615.1 Bacteroidales bacterium UBA3290 | reverse complement strand
TTGCCCGGATCGGCCCACCAGTCACTGTAGTGGAAATCGATCATCAGCCGCATTCCCAGGGCCTGTGCCCGACGCGCCTTGGCCAGCACATCTTCCTTCCCGCACCAGCCGTCCTTGGGATCGACCCACACGCGGAGGCGGATGGCATCCATGCCCAGGCTCTTGAGCAGCGCCATGCATTCCGTTTCCTGCCCGGAGGCATTATAGAACTTGCAGCCCTCCTTCTCCATCTGGGTAAGCCAGCTCACATCGGCGCCCTTGGCGAAGGTTGCCGGTTCGGGATCAATGGGTTTGGGGTCATCGCCCCCTTCAGGCCTTTCACAACTGGATGCCGTCAAGGCCAGAACGGCGAACATCAGAACCAGAATCCGCTTCATCCGCTAGGCGTTGTATTTTTTGCCCGGGAAGAAACGCGACACCGTCTTGCAGTAGCGCGCATACTCCGGATATTTCGACGAACTGATCTCTTCGGCAAAGGAGGAACTGCCCAGGAACAGGACGATCAGCAGTAGCGCGCCGATGATGCTCCAGTTGAAGAGGCCGATGCCGGCACCGATGCTGAAGATATAGAACGACACCCAGGTTCCTTGCTCCGCGAAGTAGTTGGGATGACGGCTCACGCGCCACAAACCCGTGGTATTGAAGCCCTTGTTGTAGGGCGAGGGCAGTTCTTCCAGCTTCTTGCCTTCGTGGATCATAGCCCATTTCTTCGTCTGGAATTTCCACTGCTGCTCATCCGCGACCGTCTCGTAGATGATGAAGCCGAGCATCAGCACGGCGGCCAGGCAATCGACCCAGGTCAGCGCGCCGGGCGCATTCATCGACACCAAGGCCGGGAAGGTCGTCATCAGCACCAGGGCGTTCTGGTAGATCGAGATGAAGAACAGGTCGAACAGGACCCATTTCCAGCGCGGCTGGAACTCTTTTTTCGCGCGAAGCACGGGCCAGCGGTAATCTTCCTCACCTTCCCAGAATTTGAGCTTATAGGCCCCTTTCCGTGCGAAATTGAAGGTCAGGCGCGCACCCCAGAGCGTGGCCAGGCAAGCCATCAGCACCAAGCGCGGCGTCATGCCGCCGTGTGCCGCGATGACCCAGGTATAAACGATGGGCAGTAGGCTCCACAACTTGTCCATCTGGCTGTTGTTGCGGGTGATCTCTCCCACGATGAAACAATACAGGGCGCTGCAGAGCGCGATGATGCCCAGGATCTTGAAGGTACTGAGCTGAGCGGGGTCAAGCGCCGGCCCGACAAAGATATAGAGCAGCGGGCAGACGATGAGCGAGACGACTAACAGGCTCGCGATGGGTGCTAACTTCATTGGTTTTTTGTATAGTATCTTCAATCAATAGACTTCGGCGCCGCTGTCAGGCCCGATCTGGCGGGAAGGCAGGGCATAATTGGTCTTGCTGTCCCAGGTGGTGTTGGTATCGCTGATCTCCATCATCGAGCCGATGGTCGACAGGTCGTGGTGCACTTCGCAGTCCGAGAGCCGGACGGTGGTGTCCAGGTCGAACAGGACGCCGGTATTCTGGCTGAAGCGGCAGCGGTAGAAAGAGATGTCGCTGCACCCGCTGTTGAACGAGACCAGGTCGAATTCCCGGTTGCGATAGAAATCGCAGTTCTCGCAGCTGAATCCGTTGCAGCCGCGGATCTGCAGGATACCATAGGAACAGTCGCGGATGATGCTGGCCGATACGTAGACATTGTCGCAGTGCAGGGCTTCGATGCCGTAGGTTCCGCAGCCATACATATCGCAACGGTAGATATTCACATCGGAGCACTTTTCGAGCCCCACGACACCCCCTTCGCAGTAGCCGCCTTCGGAGTGGCCGAGCGTCAGGTTGTCGAGGGTTACGTCGTGGCAGTCGACCAGGCGCAGGATGAAGGAGTAGCGCGGCTCCACGATGATGCTGCAATCGGTCCCGCCGACAATCGAGAGCTTTGAAAAGCCCTTGAGTACCAGTTGCCTTCCGTCGAAAACCTCTTCGCTGAAAAGGCCGATGCGTTCGCCCAGGTCGGCATATTCTTCCACCATCAGGATACCAGCCTTGTTGCAGATGCCCTCATTCTCGATGGCCAGGGAAAGGTTCAAATGCAGACCGTCTGCCAGAACGATCTTGCGGTAGCTGCCGAGCGACTGGAGGAACTCCTGCTCGTTGCGGACAAGGATCTCGCGCACCTCGTTGCCGACCCGCTTCGCTTCATCCACGGTGAGCTCCGTGCGCATCAGCGCAAGATTGGTTGCCGCGATGATTCCGGGCTTCTTGCCGGAAATGGCGGCGAGTTCCTTGATCATCTGCTGGATGGTTTCCTTGGGGAACTTTCCCAGATACTTGGTGTTCATCAGGAAGGAATCGAGCATATCGTCGACCGGCTGGGCTTCGGCCCAGTCTTCCTGCGAATAGCAGTCTTCCATCTTGTCGGGCGTCTGGGTAAGGGTCCCGACAAGCTGGCCGGCCTCATTGTAGATGGCCAGGAACTTCATGCCGTCTTCGCGGATATACTTCACACGACTGCCAATCTCCGTCCGGAGAAGGGTCAACGGCTCAGGGTCATTGCTCATCGTCAAGATATAGGAGCCCGGCTCATCAGCCACCTTTTTAAGGGTGAGACTCGGCCCGTCGCCTTGATAGTTGAAACTGGTCAGGGATGTCAGATTGCCTTCAACGGCAGCGGTATAGTAATAGCTTCCGTCAAACCAGTGGCTGCCATTGGGAATGCTCTGCGCCGAGGCCGTCGGGGACAGGCACAGAAAACACAGGACAAGCGCAGCGAGAGACAGGGCTCGTCCGGAAAGGGTTCGGGTTCTCATCTTGCAGTTTTTTTGAAGTCAATTCACAAATTTATGGAAAATATTGCGGATTTTCAGAAAAAATATGCATCTTTGCAATCCCAAACCCGAAGGGGCGTAGCTCAGCTGGTTTAGAGCGCTTCAGTCACATTGAAGAGGTCATCGGTTCGAATCCGATCGTCCCTACCTTTTATACCGGGGCCCTGCCCCGAACCCCGCGCCTCCCGGCCTTAGTACTTTTGCTATGCCAGGGGCGTTTTTGTTTTCGGGCATTTGCTGCAAAAGTACCGGCCTTCGGCGGTCGCCTGATGGCGACTTCTATACCGGGGCCCTGCCCCGAACCCCGCGCCTCCCGGCCTTAGTACTTTGCTAATGCCGGGAGGCGTGCGTTAAAGCGGCTCCAGCCGCTAGTGAAGGCCATTGTGTGGGCCTTGTGCGATAGCAGGCCGTAGCGGCAGGTCTGGGCAGGGCCCAGTAGACACAAGTACCGGCCTTCGGCGGTCCGCTGCAGCGGACTCTTTAAAATCGAATCAGACCGACGCAGTTTAAGCCAATCGTTCCAGCAGCTTTTTCAGTATGGGGATCAATTGCAGGTCGGCGGGGAGCCAGCGGATGTCGGAGAGTTCGTCTTTGTGGAGCCAGGCGGAGGCTTCGTGCTCGTTCAGGTGCAGGGCTTCGGAACGCAGGGTGCAGAGGAAGCAGTGCAGGGTCAGATGGAAGGCGGGATAGTCCCATTCTATGGTTTTCAGCAGCCTAACGATCTTGATTTCCGCGTCCAGCTCCTCGCGGATCTCGCGGCGGAGCGCATTTCTGGGCGTCTCCCCTGCCTCGATTTTGCCGCCCGGGAACTCCCACCAGTCCTTGAACTCGCCGTAGCCGCGTTGCGTGGCGAAGATGGCATCCCCGCGGCGGATGACCGCCGCCACCACCTCAATCCTTTTCCTTTCCTTTTCGGGACTTGACGGATCAAAGTTTTTTTTGCTATCTTTGCATTCCCGTTGCGGTAGTAGCTCAGTTGGTAGAGCGTTGGCTTCCCAAGCCGAAGGTCGCGGGATCGTGCCCCGTCTACCGCTCTCTCGGATACGCGTGGATGAAATGTCGTTCTGCGGCGCATCCTCAAACAACGTAATCCCCTTGCAGCACGTCGTCCCGGAAAGGCGCACGCAGTCCGCCGCAGCATCATAGCCGGGTCGCGGATAGACCCAGATCTCGAAATCGCGGAGAATCTCGTCGCCGTGATACCATTTTTCCAGCGTACCGATATTGTCGCCGCCCATTACCAGGACGAATTCATTCTCAGGCTCTTGCTGCTGCAAGAAGCGCAGTGTGTTGAGCGTATAGCGCGGAGCCGGAAGATGGAATTCGACATCCGAGACATCTACCGTAAGGCCAGCCGCCGCCACAACGGCGCGGGCTGCCTCCAGCCGCTCCGCGGCGTTGTCGAGCAGTCCCCTTCCCTCCTTGAACGGGCTTTCCGGCGACACAACCAGGCGCACCTGGTCCGCATCCGTGCGCTCCACGAGGTAGCGTAGGATGGCCAGATGGCCTTCGTGGATCGGATTGAAAGACCCGAACAGGAGTGCGACCTTCATCGGGCGAGGAATTCGCCGACCATCTTGTCCGCTTCGGCAAGGCAGGTCGCCAGGTCGTCGTTGAGCAGGATGCGGTCGAACTTCGGCTGGTACATCATCTCGACACGGGCCTTGCGGACACGCTCGTCGATGAATTCGGGCGAGTCGGTGCCGCGCTTCTCGAGCCGGCGGCGGATCTCCTTGATGGAGGGCGCTTTGATGAATATCGAGAGGGCGTCCTCGCCGAAATACTTCTTGAGGCTTACGCCGCCCTTGACATCGACATCGAAGAGGATGACCTTGTCCATCCCCCAGATCCGGTCGACCTCGGATTTCAGCGTGCCGTAGAACACACCGTTATAAACCTGTTCGTGCTCCACGAACGCGCCTGCCTCGATACGGCGGCGGAACTCCGCTTCAGATATGAAATAATAGGCCTCGCCGTCCTTC
Organism: Bacteroidales bacterium UBA3290; assembly: GCA_002361615.1. GTDB lineage: Bacteria > Bacteroidota > Bacteroidia > Bacteroidales > UBA932 > Cacconaster. The sequence goes on along the minus strand of DETK01000039.1, from coordinate 1,143 downwards.
TCCGTTCCGCGCGGTGCGCGGGTGGTCGCGGAGACCGAAAAGGCGAAACAGTCAAAGGATTCCAGCAAATGATTGACCACCGTCGTCTTGCCTGAACCTGACGGTGCCGATACGATGACTACTTTTCCCATCTTTTCAGAATTGTAATTTACAAATTTAGTCATTCTTGCCGATTTTCCATTATATTTGCGCATGAAAAAATTGCGCAAGCAATTCGGTGGATTTATCTTAATCAACGCAATACTATGGTATCTTACAAAGAACTGGGCCTTGTGAACACCCGCGAGATGTTTGCAAAGGCCGTATCGGGCGGTTATGCCATCCCCGCCTTCAACTTCAACAACATGG
>DETK01000039.1:249-760 GCA_002361615.1 Bacteroidales bacterium UBA3290 | reverse complement strand
AGCTCCAGGCCATCATCCAGGCCTCGGCCAAAACCAAATCCCCGGTCATCCTGCAGGTCTCCAAGGGTGCGCGCAACTACGCCAACCAGACCCTGCTCCGCTACATGGCCCAGGGTGCCGTGGCTTACGCCAAGGAACTCGGCTGGGAGCATCCCCAGATCGCCCTCCATCTCGACCACGGCGACAGCTTCGAACTCTGCAAGAGCTGCGTGGATACGGGCTTCTCGTCCGTGATGATCGACGCCTCCTCCCTGCCGTACGAAGACAACATCGCCCTCACCCGCAAGGTCGTGGACTATGCCCATCAGTTTGACGTGACGGTCGAGGCCGAACTCGGCGTGCTCGCCGGCGTGGAAGACGAAGTCTCCGCCGAAGAGTCGCACTACACCCGTCCGGAAGAGGTCATCGACTTCGCCACCCGCACCGGCTGCGACTCCCTGGCCATCTCCATCGGTACGAGCCACGGCGCCTACAAGTTCAAACCCGAACAGTGCACCCGCGACCCGAAGAC
>DETK01000039.1:0-220 GCA_002361615.1 Bacteroidales bacterium UBA3290 | reverse complement strand
GCGACCCGAAGACCGGCAAGCTCGTCCCGCCGCCGCTCGCTTTCAACGTGCTGCACGAGATCGAGAAGAAACTCCCCGGCTTCCCCATCGTCCTCCACGGCTCCTCTTCCGTTCCGCAGGAATATGTCGACATCATCAACGCCCTGGGCGGCAAGCTCCCCGACGCCGTCGGCATCCCCGAAGAGCAGCTCCGCGAGGCCGCCAAGAGCGCCGTCTGCAA
>DETK01000023.1:16788-47421 GCA_002361615.1 Bacteroidales bacterium UBA3290 | reverse complement strand
GATTCACCTTCTTCGGAGAGGGCGAGCACTTCGTTGTGGACGTGCGACCAGTTGGCTCCCACGGAGAGGTTCCAGCCGTTGTTGTTGCGCAGGATGTCGAAGTTCACGGCGATTTCCCAGCCCCGGTTGACCATCGAACCGATGTTCATCAGCGTGGAGGAGAAACCGGTGGTGGAAGGCACCGTAGCGTCAAGCAACAGGTCGGTGGTCAGCTTGTTGAAGTACTCGACCGTGACGTTGGCCATATCGAAGAGCCGCAGGTCGACACCGACGTTCCAGTTCTTGTTCTTCTCCCAGGAGAGGTCGGAGTTGGCCAGGTTGGCCGGATAGCTGGCGCCGGTGTTGCCGTAATTCGTATAGTTGTACACGGACATGTAGCCGTAGTTGGAGGAAGGCAGCGTACCGGAGGTACCGTAGGAAGCACGGATCTTACCGTCGGTCAGCCAGCCGGAACCCTTGAGGAACGGCTCGTTGGAGAAACGCCAGGAACCCGATACGGACCAGAAGTTACCCCAGCGGGTTTCCGGTGCGAGCTTCGAGGAACCGTCGCGGCGGAAAGTGGCGGTCAGGTAGTAGCGGGCGCCGAAGTCGTAGCTCAGGCTGCCGAGGGCGGAGAGGAGCGAGTTCCGGCTGGTGTAGGTGTAGCCGTCATCGAAGTTCGTCGCCAGGACCGACTGGGTCGCACCCATGTAGGAGAAGTCGATCTTGTTGACGACGGATTCTTCATAATTCTCTTCTTCCGCTTCCCAACCGGCCATTGCGGCCACGTGGTGATCGCCCCAGGTCTTGTCGAAGTTCAGGGTCGAAGAGCTGACCAGGCGGCGGATGTTGAAGTGGTGGTCGGCCATGTAACCGCCGGTGTCACTGTAGGCGTAGAAGTTCGGGTGACCATAGAGCCAGCCGAAACGGTCGTGGATGTAGAGCCAGTCTTCGCTGATGGTCGTCTTGAGTTTCAGGTAATCCGTGAACTTGAGTTCGGCCCAACCCTTGAGCAGCACACGGTTCTGCCAGGCATCGTTGATCTGCTTGTCGTAGGTCGGCACCGGGTTGACGGTCGAGAAGCTCGGGCTCCAGGTTTCGAGGTAGAGGTCGCCCGTATCCTTGTAGGCGTAAGGCCAGCGGTCGTTGAGGACCACTTTCCAGATGAAGAACGGGTTGTCCTTGGAGGCCCAGCCGTCCTGCTGACCGTTCTGGTACTGCCAGGAGTACTGGCTGGTGGCACCCACGGTCAGCCAGTTGGTGACCTTGGCCTCGGCATTGATGGTGGTGGAGAAACGTTTCAGGTAGTCGATCACCACCACGCCCTGCTGGTCGGTCCAGCCTACGGAGGCATAGACTTTGCCGCGCTCGCCGCCGCCCGTAAGGCTCAGCTCGTAGTTCTGGGCGATACCGGTGCGGAAGAGCACGTCTTCCCAATCCTTGTAGATGTATTTGCTTTCATCCCTGGCGGGATAGTTGGCTGCGACTTTGGCGTTCACATAGGCATCGACGCTTCCGTAGCTCTGCCAGGACGAAGGATTGTCGTTGGCGTAGTTGGTCCATGCCATGCGGTGCATCCGTTCGGTTTCCTCGTCGGTACAGAGCGGGTAGTTGTCGTAGGCGAAGTAGGAGAAACCTGCGCTGGCCTTGAAGTTCGTGGTGATCTTGCCTGCACGGCCTTTCTTGGTCGTAATCAGGATGACACCGTTCGAGGCGCGGGAACCGTAGAGGGAGGCGGCCGCGGCATCCTTCAGGATGGTGATGGACTCGATGTCGCCCGGGTTGAGGAAGTTCATCGAACCGATGGAGAGGTTACCCCAGGCACGGTCGCCACTGGTGGCGGGGACACCGTCGATGACATAGAGCGGCTGGTTGCCGGCGTTGAAGGAACCGAAACCACGGATGGAAATATCCGTGTCGGCACCAGGCTGGCCGGAGTAGGAGGCCACCTGCACGCCGGGGGCCTTGCCTGCCAGAACCTGTTCGAAGCTTACCACCGGGGCATCTTTGATGGACTCCTGCTTGACGACGGCGGCCGAACCGGAATAGGATCCTTTCTTGACCGTACCGTAGGCCACCACCATCGCTTCTTCCAGCGATTCGGTGTCGGGCCGCAGGATGACATGGACCACAGGTTTCCCGTCATAGAGGACTTCCTGTGTCAAGAAGCCGACAGAAGAAAATTCCAGGACGGCTCCGGGAGCGACATTGGTGAGGGTATAGGCACCATTGTCGTCCGTGGCTACGCCGTTCATCGTCCCTTTCACCACGACACTGGCGAAGGGGATGGGACTTCCGTCTTCTGAAGAGGTGACGCGTCCGGTCACCTTGTTCTGAGCCAGCAGGGTGCTGCATGTGAGCACCAGAACGACTGCTGCAAATAATCTCTTCATAAGCGGTATATAATAGGTAGGTTAAGGATGTCGCAGCCTGTATCGCTAGACAAATTTAACGAAAAAAAACGGAAATAGCGCCATTAGGCGCTGGTTATTCCGCAATTTTTTATTTAATTTTGTAAGACAAATTTAAAACCGCGGGAGAAAATTTATAATCTTAACCTAATATACTGCTTATGAAGAAAATTTTAATCCTTGCGCTGATGGTGTTGTCATGCAGCACCCTCTTTGCGCAAAGCAGGGTCACCGGCAGGGTGACTTCTTCGCAGGACGGATCGCCCATCCCCTTCGCCAGTGTCGTGGTGAAGGGTACCATGACGGGTGTCGCGTCCAATGAGAACGGTGCGTACGTCCTCGAAAACGTGCCGTCCAATGCAGTCCTGGTATTCTCTTCCATCGGCTTCAACGACCTGGAGGTTTCCGTCGCGGGTCGTTCGGTGATCGACGCGGCCCTCGCGCCGAACGCCGAGTCCCTGGAGGAGACGATTGTCGTCGCCTACGGTACGGCGAAGAAAGGCACCTACACCGGTGCCGCTTCCGTGGTGAAACAGGAAGCCATCAAGGACGTTCCTTCCGTTTCCTTCGAGCAGGCCCTCAACGGCAAGGTTGCGGGTATGCAGATCACCCAGTCCTCCGGCCAGGTCGGTTCGGCATCTGCCATCCGCATCCGCGGTATCGGTTCCATGAACGCTTCCAACGAGCCTCTCTACGTCATCGACGGTGTCCCGACCGTTTCGGGCGACACCGGCCAGATGGGCGATTACATCTACACGTCCAACAACGTGATGGCCACCCTGAACTCGAATGATATCGAGTCCATCACGGTGCTGAAGGACGCCGCGGCTTCCGCCCTGTACGGCTCCCGCGCCGCGAACGGCGTCATCCTGATCAACACCAAGCGGGGCCGCGAAGGCAAGCCGACGATCACGTTCCGCGCTTCGGTCGGTCTGACCCCCAGCTGGGCCACGGACAACTTCGAGACCGCATCCGCACAGGACAACGTCGACATGCTGTACCAGATCTTCTGGGACTACCGCATTTCGGGCGGCCGTACGCAGGAATACGCCAGCAGCTACGCCCTGGGGCAGTTGAACAGCAAGTGGAACCAGTTCGGTTACGACCTGACCAAGAACGACACCGAACGCTACGGCCATATCACGATCACGCCCAAGACCGACGGTAAACTGAAACGTACTGATGCCAACGGCAACGTCGCGTTCTTCGACTGGGACGACGCCTACTTCCGCACGGCCGTCTATCAGACCTACGACCTGAATGTCAGCGGCGGTACGCAGACCAGCACCTATTATACTTCCTTTGCTTATACGAAAGAGCAGGGCCGTGTCTATGTGAACGGCTTCGACCGTATCAGCGGCCGCGTCAACCTCACCCAGAAGGTGGGCAAGCTCATCGAACTGTCTACCAACGTGAGTCTGGCCAACACCAACAAGCAGGGTTACAACGATACCCGCAACACGGGCTCCAACTACTTCATGCAGACCCGCAACCTGTTGTGGCCTCTCTACTGGCCGGATGACTACAAGACCGGCGATCCCTGGACCGCCCGCTACGCTTCCCTGGCCCAGAACCAGTTGTACTACAATGACCTGTGGGAAAACAACTCCCGGACCCTCAAGGTCTCCGTCAACGAGACGGCAACCGTCAAGTTCACCGACTGGCTGAACTTCCGCACCGTCTTCTCCTACGACGACACCCGCGTCCGCGACCACATCTGGTACAGCGCCGAACACTACAACGGCACCTCGACCAACGGTTCCGTGACCGAGATGATGACCGACTACCAGAAGACGGTCTCGTCCTCGACGCTCAATTTCGACAAGGAGTTCGGCAAGCACCACGTCACGGCCCTGGTCGGCTTCGAGGCTGAAAAGAACAATACCGAGTTCATGCGTTCCACGGGCCGCGACCTTCCGGTGAGCGCCCTCCATACGGTCGCCACCGCCGGTACGCTCGATGCGAACTCCTACTACTGGGGCAACACGATGATGTCCGTCCTCTCCCGTGCGGAATACAACTACGACAACAAGTACTACCTGTCCGGCAGCTTCCGTCGTGACGGCAGCTCCCGCCTGGGTGCCGCGGCCCGCTGGGGTAACTTCTGGTCGGTGGCGGCTTCCTGGCGCATCAGCAACGAGCCGTTCCTGCAGAACCAGGATGTCCTGAGCAATCTCCGCCTCCGTGCCTCCTACGGTGTGAACGGTACGCTGCCCAGCAGCAACTACGGCTGGCGCTCGCTCGCAGGCTACAGCTATAAATATATGGAGAGCCCGGGCGGCGGCCTGATCAACGCGGCCGATGCCAACCTCTCCTGGGAGACCAGCTACACCTCCAACTTCGCCCTCGAATTCGGCTTCTTCGACAACCGCCTCACGGGTAGCGTCGAGTACTTCAACCGCGATTCCAAGGACCTGCTGCAGGATGTGCCCATCTCGACCATCACCGGTTTCAGCTCCACGCTGCAGAACGTGGGCTCCATCAACAACCACGGTGTCGAGTTCGAACTGGCCGGCGACATCATCAAGAATTCGAACTTCCGCTGGAGCGCCGGCGTCAACGGTTCGTTCCTGAAATCGAAGGTCACCGAACTCTACGGCGGCCAGGACATCATCTGGTGGGATCCGACGGGCGGCGACGACCGTGCGAAGTTCATCTACCGCGAGGGTGAATCCACCCTGGCCTTCTACGGCCGCGAGTGGGCCGGCGTCGAGCCGACCACCGGTGCGAACCTCTGGTATTCGAACAACGAGAACAAGGACATCACCTACAACGGCCGCAACGTCGTGTACGACCTGACCGATGCGGACGAAGTGATCATCGGCGATGCCAACCCGTTCCTTTTCGGCGGTCTGAACACCGACGTGGCCTGGAAGGGTCTGAGCCTGGCGCTCAACTTCAACTACAAGATCGGCGGCCAGCTGGCCAACGGCGCCTGGCGCGACGTGGCGGATGACGGTTACTACTGGAACCGTATCCGTGCCCGGGAATATTTCGAGAACATGTGGACCGAGACCAACACCTCCGGTACGGAGCCGAAGCTCCGCGGTACCGACCTGGAAGACGCCATGCAGCGCAGCTCCCGCCACCTGCACGACGCCTCGTTCCTCCGTCTGAAGACCGTCACGCTCTCCTACAACTTCCCGACCGTCCTGACGAAGAAGATCTCCGTCAACAACATCCGCGTGTACTTCACGGGCGGCAACCTGCTGACCTTCGCCAAGTACAAGGAAGCGGACCCTGAAGTCAACCAATACGGTACCAGAGGCTGGGAAACCCCGATCGGAAAGACCTACACCTTTGGCCTCGAATTCTCATTCTAAATCACGGAGGACACAATTATGAAAAAGATAGCAATCATCCTTTCGTTCTTCTGCCTGCTGACCTTCGTCTCGTGTGAAGGTTTCCTGGATGTGTCTCCGAGCAACCAGGCGGACTCCTCGACCTGTATCACCAGCGAGTCGGACGCCCAGGTCATGCTCAACGGCCTGATGCGCAAAATGACCTCTTCGAGCTACTACGGCCAGACCTTCCTGATGGTCGGCGACGCCAAGGGTGGTGACTTCACCATCTACACCGCCGGTTACACGGGCTCCACGATGTACTATTACGCCCACACCCAGCAGTCGAACACCTACTCCGGCCTGTGGTCCCAGATGTACAACTGCCTGCTCCAGGCCAACAACATCATCAAGAACATCGAGGAACTGAAAGCCGCCGGTACGTCTACCAGCGGACTGGACAATATCCTCGGCCAGGCCTATACGGCCCGCGCGCTCATCCACTTCGACCTGGTCCGACTCTACGGCCAGCCGTACAACATGAACAAGTCCGCCCTGGGCGTGGCTGTCGTCACCGAACCGGTCGATGCCGGTGCGCAGCTCCAGCGCAACACGGTGGAGGAGGTCTACACGCAGATCGTGGCCGACCTGACCAAGGGCGCCCCGCTGCTCTCGACCAAGAAGACGCTCGGCTACATCAACTACTATGCGAACCAGGCCATCCTGGGCAAGGTGTACATGTATATGGACAACTTCTCCGGCGCCGCCTCGGCTTTCGCCAATGTCATCGACAGCGGCACCTACAAGCTCTACGAGCCTGAGGAATGGGTGGCTTCGTGGACGAAGCAGAACGGTTCCGAATCCATCTTCGAACTGGGTATCTTCCCGAGCGAAGGTGACCTGGGCGGCAGCGCCTACGGCATCCTGTTCCGCCGCAAGAACCACGGCAACTCGTCGGCCTACGGCTGCTTCAGCGCCAGCGAATACTGGCACGCGATCATGGACGATGCCGATGTCCGCTGGGGCGTGATGGACTACGACCACATGTACGGCGAAGAGGAGCGGAGCAACTGGCCCGTGTGCTGCTACAAGTACAGCGGCAGCCCGAGCCTGGCCGGTGACGGCAAGTCCACTTCCACGGCCGTGAACATCAAGGTCATCCGTCTCTCCGAGGTCTATCTGCTCGCAGCGGAGGCCAACTGCCGCGCCGGCAACAACGGCAAGGCAGCCGACCTGCTGAACGCGATCGCACGGCGCAACCCGAACTACACGCCCTGGACCGCCGGTACGGTGAGCGTCGATGCCATCTACAACGAGTACAGGCGCGAGCTCCTGGGCGAGGGCCTGCTCTTCTTCGAGGCGATGCGCCAGAACCGGACCATCTACTTCGAAGACGATGCCTGGGGATTCGGTACCTCCACGACCTATCGTGAGAGCCACATCGACCGCACGTTCTTCCGCTGCATCCTCCCGATCGGCCAGAACGAGATCAACGCCAATCCCACGATCCAGCAGAATCCGGGCTACTAGTATGAAGACCTTCGACACCCCGATGGGGAAACTCCGGGTCGAGGTGCTGGGACACGCCTCCGTACGGTTCGACATAGATGGCAAGGTCATCTATGCCGACCCGTACAGCGAGGTGTGCTCCTTCAAGGGCTTCCCGCCGGCCGACCTGATCCTGATTACCCACAACCACTACGACCACTATGACGAGAAGGCGCTCTGCGAAATCGAGACGCCCGACACGACGTTTGTCGCGAGCCAGAACGTGGGTCCGGTGGACGACCGCTACATCGTGCTGGCCAACGACCAGTTCTGTACGTGGGAGGGGATCCAGGTCATGGCGGTCGAATCGTACAACGTGAACCGGCGCAACCCTTCCGGCGAACTGTTCCACCCGCGTGGCGTGGGCAACGGATATGTGCTCGACTTCGACGGCTTCAAGGTCTATCTGGCCGGCGATACCGAGCCTATCCCCGAGATGCAGGAACTGCCGAAGATCGACCTGGCCTTCCTCCCGAAGAATCTTCCCTACACGATGACCGACGAGGAATTCATCAAGGCCGCAAACCTGATCAAGCCCAGGTATCTCTACGCCTATCACTATTTCGAGATCGACGTCCCGGCGCTCCGGGCAAAATTGGATCCGTCGATTGAGTTGTTGAACTAGCGGCTGGAGGCTAAGTGCTTAAAGGCCATTGATTTGTATGAAATAGCCCCTCTTTGCTGAAGAGGGGCTATTCTTTGTAAACAACTGGTTATCAATAGGTTGACCTTCAGCTTTATTCGATAAAGCCCACAATCTGCCCCTTGACGACCTTGTCGCCCTGTTTGGCGTTGATCGAGACGATGCGGCCGCTCTTGAGGGCCTTGCATTCCTCCACGCCGTAGTAGGCCTGGACCCAGCAGGCGGGTTTGCCTTCCTCGATCTTGGTGCCGATGGCCGGAGCGATGGAATCGCCCGACGGTTCGACGGTCCAGGTGAGGGTACCGGCAGCCGGGGTCTGGATGGGCTGTGCATTCGGGTGCTGTTCGGTGTACTTCTCGATGTCGAAGGCGGGACGCTCCACGACCGGGCGCTCGACGATGATCGGGGCGCCGGCCTTGGCACGGGCGGCCTCCAGATCGTTCTTGAAGCGCTTCTCGGCGGCGCCGCTCTTGTAGTCGCGGTACTGCGTCGGGTGCATGGCCAGCTCGAAGAGTTCCTCGTCGTCGGGACCGAATTCCCAGCCGTTCTCCTTCATCTCCTTGCGGTAGTCGTCCATATCGTCCGGATAGAGGGCCTGGACGTCGCCTTCGAAGAATTCGAAGCCCTGCTTGGCGGCGAGTTCCTTGATTTCCGGAGCGACCGGTCCGGGCAGCTTGCCGCTGCGGCCCAGGATCATGCCCCAGATGCTCTTGTCGGTGAGCAGGCTGTAGCGAGGCTTGCCCTGTGCTTCGGCCATGATGTTCATCAGGGCGATGTTCTTCACATACTGGCTGAACGGGGTCACCAACGGCGGATAACCGACTTTCGGCCATACATATTCAACCTCTTCGAAGAGTTTGACCACCAGGTCGTCGAGCGAAACTTCGGGTTTGCCGTTGTTGCGCAGGTACATGTTCACGGCGGGATGGACGCCCTTGAGGTCGGCCATCATGGAACCCATCATGCCGCCCGGAAGGCCGCAGCCCACGAGCAGGGAGGTGAGGTGATGGTTGGTCGGCTCGATGAAGTAGCCCAGGAAGTCGTCGATGAACTTCTGCGTGAGGGCGCGGGCTTCCATATAAGCCTTCATGTTGATGTCCTTCACCTGGAAACCGGCATCCTTGAGCATGGCGCGGATGGTGATCACGTCGGGATGGATCTTGCCCCAGGAGAGCGGTTCCATGGCTACGTCGAGCACATCGACACCGGCCTTTGCGGCCTCGAGCATCGAAGCGACGGAGAAACCGGGACCTGTATGGCCGTGATACTGGACGATGATGTCGGGGTGTTTCTTCTTGATCCCCGCGATGATCTGGCCTACCGACCAGGGACGGCCGATACCGGCCATGTCCTTGAGGCAGATTTCCTGGGCGCCGGCTTCGATGAGTTTCTCGGCCAGAGAGGTGTAATACTCCACGGTATGGATCGGGGAGTACGTGATGCACAGGGAAGCCTGGGGGATCATGCCGCCTTCGATGGCGTACTTGATCGAAGGGATGATGTTGTTGGCATCGTTCAGGCCGTCGAAGATACGCGTGATATCGACGCCCTGGGCGTGCTTGACCTTGTACATGAGCTTGCGCACATCGACAGGGCAGGGGTACATGCGGAGGGCATTCAGACCACGGTCGAGCATGTGGGTCTGGATACCCGCCTTATGAAGCGGCTCCGTAAAGGCACGGACCGCCTTGTTCGGGTTCTGGCCATAGAGGAGCTGGACCTGTTCGAACGCACCGCCGTTCGTTTCCACGCGGTCGAAGCACCCCATGTCGATGATTACTGGAGCTATTTCTTTGAGCTGGTCAACCCGGGCCGTATATTTGCCGGATGACTGCCACATGTCTCGATAAACGAGCGAAAATTTGATTTCACGAGCCATATCGTAGGGTTGTAGTTATGATTTGTATGGAAATTCCGTCAAAACATTATGCAAATGTAGCGAAATAATCAAAGAAAAACAATATCTTTGCACGTGCAAACCGGCCTCCGTAGTTTAATGGATAGAATTTCAGATTCCGGTTCTGACGGTTGCGGTTCGATTCCGCACGGGGGTACGAAAAAAGCTCGGCGCAGCCGAGCTTTTTTCGTATTCCCGTGCGGGGTGAAAAACCTATTGTATTTGCGCGACAAAAATTAAAGTGTATCTTTGCATCATAAATTAACGTGTAATGTTGCAAGAATATGGCAATACCTTCAGAGAAACTTGCACAGTCGCTCGACGTTCTGAGACAGATACAAGAGTCGAAGAGTAGCCCTGTAATCAGGTCTTCGGAGATCAGCAGAACCCATCAGGAACGTCTTGTTGAAAACGGCTTTCTGATGAAAGTCGTCGGGGGATGGTATATTCAGTCAGATCCTGCAGCCGAGTCCGGCGATACGACGGCCTGGTATATTTCATACTGGAGGTTCATTTCCGAGTATGTGCGCGAAAAGCTTGGAGATGAATGGTGTCTGTCGGCTGAGGTGTCATTGGCTGTTCAGACTGGCAATTGGACTGTCCTTCCACAATTGATTATACGCTCGCGAAAGTGCAACAACACAAGCGTGAGCCTTCCTTTCGGATGCAGTATTTTTTTTCTGAAAGCGGATTGCGCAGCCGATATTGACACGGAAAGCCGATATGGTTTGAATGTTTACAGCATCCCCGAAGCTTTGGTGATGTCATCGCCGATTCTTTTCCAGCGCAGCAGCATCACTGCCAGAACGGCTCTTTCCGCTATAAGGGATTCATCGCAGGTGCTGCCATACCTTCTCGACAAGGGACGTTCGTCACGCGCAGGTAGATTGATAGGTGCATTCAGGAATGTCCAGATGCTTTCGGTCGCCGATGAGATTAAAACCACGATGAATCGTTTCGGATACGTTATCCGTGAAGAAGATCCATTTACCGACAAGTATGAGTTTGTCAGGGACCTGTCACCCTATGCCACGCGCATTCGCCTGATGTGGAAAAGTATGCGCGATGTGGTACTAGCTGTTAAACCTTCTGTACCTGCAGGAATCGGCATCGAAGCCTATATGAAGGATGTTGAGGACCGATATAAGCTGGATGCCTATCATTCTTTGTCGATAGAGGGATACAAGGTTTCCGAAGAACTTATTGAGAAAGTCCGCAGCGGCAACTGGAAGCCGGACGAGAATGCGTCCGACAAAGAAGATAAAACCGCCCTTGCGGCACGTGGATATTGGCAGGCATTTCAGGAAGTCAAGAAAAGCCTGCTGGCAATTTTCGATGGCAAGAATGCTGGCGTTGTTGTTGAGAAAGACCACAGGATATGGTATCAGGAGATGTTCGCTCCGTCTGTGATGGCCGGTATAATCAAAGCAGGAGATATTGTAGGGTATAGGACTGCGCAGGTCTATATCCGCAATTCGATGCATACACCGCTCAATCCCGAGGCTGTCCTGGATGCGATGCCGGTACTTTTTGACCTGCTTAAAAGTGAAGAAGATGCGTGGGTGAGGGCTGTGCTGGGTCATTTCATCTTCACTTTCATACACCCGTATATGGACGGTAACGGCCGAATGGGAAGATTTATGATGAACGTAATGCTGGCATCCGGAGGTTATAGATGGACTATCATTCAAAAGGAAATCCGAGACAAATATATGTCTGCGCTTGAACGGGCGAGTGTTCAAGGAGACATAAGCGAATTTGCATCCCTCCTCGCCGGCATCGTTGGCTGAGGAGGACCCCGATACTTATCAGAGAGAATTTCGTACTAAAAAACGGCATAAATAAATAATTCTTCCAAAATATAGGTTTTGGGGAACTAGTTAGCTGAATAATTGATGGGTGGGGTGTCAGTCGTTGATGTACTGGCTGGGGAGGATGCCGAATTGTTTCCGGAACTGGGCGGCGAAGTGGGAGGGGGAGCTGAAGCCGAGCATGTCGGCGATGGCGGAGATCTTGTACTTGCCTTTTTTGAGGAGTTCGGCTCCGTAGTTGAGTTTGTAGGTGGTGAAGAACTCGTTGGGTGTCTGGCCGGTGAGGGCTTTTACCTTGTAGTAGAATTTGGAGCGGCTTACGCCGAGCTTTTCGGCGACCGAATCGATGTCCAGCTCGCCGTTGCGCAGACTTTCCTTCATGATGGCGTAGAGCTTGTCCATAAAGCTCTTGTCCTGTCCGCTGAGGACTTCTTTCGAGGAGCTGGGGACGGAGAGGGAAGTGCTCAGCATCTTCCGGACGCGGCTTCGGTTGTCGATCATCGACTTGATCAGGGCCATCAGGTATTCCGGCTCGAAGGGCTTGACTACATAGGCGTCCGCGCCGGCCCCGAGGCTGTCGATCTGGTCGCGCATCGTGGACTTGGCCGTCAGCATCACGAACGGGATGTGGCTCATCGAAAGGTTCTCCTTGACCATCCGGCACAGCTGCAGGCCGTCCACCTCCACCATCATCATGTCGCAGATGATGACGTCGGGCTGCACCTCCTCGATCATCTTGTAGCCGCTCAGGGCGTCGAAACGGAAATGGACGTTGTAGAAGGGGGCGAGGAGGTTCTTCAGGTAATAGAGGATCTCATAGTCGTCGTCGATCAGCACGACGGTCGGCTTGTTGCTGTCCGTGCCGGTTTCTGCCTCCTTTTCGACATATTCGCTCAGGTTCCGGTCGAGCGCAGTGGCGACGTCCGTGTTTTCTCCGCGCTCGGAATCGCTGTAAATCTCTTTCTTCAGCGGGATGGAGAAGGAGAAGACGGAACCGGTGACCTTGTCGTCCTGTTTGCGGACGTTGGCCCGGATGCTGCCGTGGTGCAGGTTCACGAGGGCCCGAGTGTAATACAGGCCGATGCCCGTTCCGCCGGCCTTGCCGGTTCCCCGGGTCCGGTAGAACCGTTCGAAGACGGCTTCCAGCGCGTCTTCCGGGATGCCGATGCCTGTGTCGGCGATGCTGACGTGCAGCACGTCGGCCGGGTCGATGTCGTACGATATGTCGACCTGTCCGCCGGGCGGCGTGAATTTGACGGCGTTCGAGCATAGGTTGTAGAGGATCTTTTCCAACTTGTCCCGGTCGAGGTATCCTTTCCGGTCCGTATCGGGTCCGGACAGGTTGAGCTGGAGGCCTTTCATCGAGGCGCCGAGTTCGAAGTCGGATTTCACCGCCCGGATGATCTCCACGACCGGTTCTTCCTTGACATGGAGCTTCAGGATGCCGTGGTCGAGTTTGTTGAAGTCGAGCATCTGGCTGACCAGCTTCATCATCCGGTCGGTGTTGCGGCGGATGATGTTCAGGGCGCGGGTATCGCTGGTCTCGAGCGTGGAGGACGCTCCGTGGATCAGCGTCAGCGGCGTCCGGAATTCGTGGGAGATGTTGGCGAAGAAATCGATGTTCTCCATGTTCAGCTTCTCGGTCATCTCCCGTTTGATGCGTTCGGCTTCCGCTTCTTCCTTCTTTTTCCGCGAAAGGAACCAGAAGACGGAGGCTGCGGCGAGCAGGGAGAGTGCGACGGCGATGCTGATGATTTCCCCTGGAAGCAGGTTCATCAGGACCCGGACCGTGAAAGGCTGGGTGCCTGTCCCCTTGTTGGGGCCGGTTACCCAGAAGCGGACCGTGTTGAAGGGGCGGCTTACGCCGTAGAGGGGAATCTGGGGATTGTCGAAGGATTCCCGGGGGCCGGTCGGCAGATGGTTGATGTCATAGAAGAAGTAGTGCCGCGAAAAAGGTTTGGCGCGGTCCATGACACCGATATACAGGTTCAGGTCTTCGGTCTTGCGGGGGAGGCGGAGCGTGACCTTGCGGGCAGGGTAGTCGTCTGCCCGGAAAGAGGCGATGATCCTTTTTCCCGAAGTCAGGTAGATGCGCGAGAGCAGATTCGGCGCCTGGGCGGAGTTGACCCGTTCTTCGTTGAACCATTCATAGGAATCCTGGCCGACGAGCGCGACCGAGCCGTCGGGAAGCGGGAACAGCCGGTGCTCCTGCGGGAAGTCGGAGTAGTCGGCCCAGACAGGACCGCCGTTTTCTCCGGACCCCTTCCCGAAACGGTACACGGCGCTGTAATCGCCCGTCACGAAGACGTTTCCGGCGCTGTCGGCTGCGATGGCGTTGACCATCGTTTCAGGATAGCTCTCCACCCTAGACAGGGAAGAATCCGTCTTGTCGTACAGATAGAGGCCTTTATCCGAGGAACCGATCCATAAACGGCCTTCCGCATCTTCCGTCGCCACGGTATAATAGACCTGGTCGAGCCCTTCTTTCTCCAGGATTTCGACCCGGTCTTCCGCCGGATGGAGAAGAACGGGCGGATGGTCGGTCAGGCAGATCAGGATCGTGCCGTCCGAGAGGGGTTTGACGATGGTCGCGTAGCAGGCGTAATCGTTGAAGGGGTTGGCGATTTCCCGGACAGAACCCTCCGCATCGACTTCCATGACCACGGTTCCCGCGCCTACGGCGTAGATGTGTCCCTTCTTGTCGAGGGTACCTATGCCGGCGTAAGGCAATTTGATCCTTTTTTCGAACACAAGGCTGCCGTCGGGCTCCGTCCGGAACAGCTCCAGGGGGCGGGCGGAGCGGAAGCGGCTGCAAAGGAGTACGTGCCCGTCTTCGCTGGCGGAGATGCCTGACACGACGATTTCCGTCAGGTCATTCAGGTCCTGCACGCTGGTAAACCGTCCGGCTTTCCGGTCATATGCTGCGATTCTCCCTCGCGACAGGAGCCAGGTGAAGCGGGTGTTCTGCGCTTCTGACGAGACGGATTCGGCCACCAGGTAGTTGACGAATTCTTCCTGGGCGGGGACCCGGTCTGCGCTGAAAACAAGGTGCTTGTACCCACCTCCCATATCGGAGGCCCACAGGTTGCCGTTCGGGCCCGTCCGCATGGAACGGGTACCGGCCTGTGCGTATTCCAGAATGGACCGGGTGTTCCCTTCCGCCTGATCAAGACCGGTCGCCGTGTCCTGGAAGACGTCCACCAGGAAAGGACCGTCCGTCGTATTGGCAACCACGATCCCGTCGTTCACGTTCAGGATGGAACGGGCCCGTTTCCCGCTGAGTTCGGGATACAGGTCCCCGGCCCGGGAGTCCTTGAAGGAATGGGTGTTCAAAGCGGTCAGGGTATCGCTGTCGACGAGCCAGATGAATTTGTTGCCGTCGTAAACCACACTTCCGGTAATATGCTGGAAATCAATCTTGAATAGCAGGTTGTAGCCCTGGTCATAACACAGGAGGCTGTTGTCCTGCCGGAGCCAGAGCCTGTCGTTGCTGTCGAAGAAGACCTGCGGTTCGCTGTTGGTGACTTGCTGCAGCTGGATCTTGCGGAGGAAACGCCCGCTTGCCCGGTCCAGTTCCAGCAGATTGCGGCGGGTGATGATGCAGATCCGGTCGTCCTGGCTGCGGGTCATGTCGATGACGTATTTGTTGTTGTCGTCGATCGGGATGTGGTCGAAGCATCCCCGGCTCTGGTCGAAACGGTCCACGCCCAGCTGCGTGGCTACCCATACCGCTCCCTGGGAATCGATGACCAGGTCGTTGACCTTGCTGGCGGCAAGGCTTCCCGGCTGGTCCGGGCTATGTTCATAGCGGATGATGACGGACCCGTCCGTCCGGAAGAGATAACGCCCGGAGGAAGGGACCATCCAGACGTAGCCGTTGCGGTCGAAATGGAATCCCGTGATGACGTTGTTCCCGAAATTGTCCACGATGACCCCCGTGTCCGTGCCGACCGAAAGGCCGGCATCCGAGCAGCCCGTAAGCAGCAAGGCAAAGAGCAGGGTCCGAAAGAGATACTTCATGATACAAAGTTAACAAAATGGCGCATTCTTTCTCACCCCTTGGACTGGGATGCTTTTTTTTGGACGCTGGTTGCCTACGATGGACCAGCGTGTTCAAACGTGGACGGGCTTGTCATCGATTCGAAAGCGGAAAACCTAATTTTGTACAAACGAAAAACCAAACACAATCCATCACTTAAAAACAATACCATGAAAAGCGTTTTTTTAAGACACAGCGTTCTACTGGCAGTCTGCCTGCTGATGCTCTCCCCGGTGAGCGCATTCGCCCAGACCGTCAAGATTTCCGGAACCGTCGTCGACGAAACGGGGCTTTCCGTCATCGGAGCCGGTGTTATCCAGAAGGGTACCACCAACGGCGTAGCGACGGACCTCGACGGTAAGTTCACGATCAACGTTCCTGCCGGGGCAATCCTCGAATTCTCCGCCCTGAATTATGTCACGCAGGAACTTCCGGCCGTTGACGGCATGAAAGTCGTCCTGGTCGAATCGATCGAGTCGCTGAACGAACTGGTCGTCGTGGGTTACGGCGTCCAGCGCAAGAGCGACCTGACGGGTGCCATCTCCACCGTGAAGGAGAGTGACATCGTCTCCCGCTCCGTCGCATCGGCTGAAATGGTCCTCCAGGGCAAGACGGCCGGCGTCCAGCTCTTCACCAACTCCGCCCGTCCGGGTGCCGCTCCTGCCGTCCGCATCCGCGGTATCAGCTCCAACGGTACCTCCGACCCGCTCTACGTAGTCGACGGTCGTATCACCAACAGCATCAACAACATCGACCCTAACGACATCCAGTCGATGGAGGTCCTCAAGGATGCCGCCTCGGCCGCCATCTACGGTGCACGTGCCGGTAACGGTGTCATCCTGATCACCACCAAGAACGGTAAGGGCGACGGCAAGATCAGCTATGAAGGCCAGGTCGTCATGCAGAGCCTCGGCCGTATCCCTTCCGTGATGAACGCCAAGGAATACATGCAATATTATAAGGAGTTCGGCAAGTTCGACGATGCCTTCTATTCCGCCAACTGGGACGGCCATACCGATACCGACTGGGTGGATGCGGTCTTTACCCACTCGCTCCAGCAGCGTCACAAGGTCGGCTTCGAAGGCGGCAACGACAAAGGTTCGATCTACACCTCGCTCACTTTCCTGGACAACAACGGTATGTTCGTCGGCGACTCGGATACGCACAAGCGTATCACCGGCATGATCAACGCTACCTATAAGATCAAGCCCTGGCTCGACATCCAGCTGAACAACCAGATCCACCAGTCTTCGATCCGGAGGATCCCCGAAGGCGGATCCGAGACCAACCGTGAATCCAACAACGCGGTGCTCGCCGCCCTCCAGCTCGACCCGCTCACCGCTGTCCGCTATTCCGAGAACAACCTGCCTGCCAACATGCGGGCCATCCTCGCGGACCCGACCAAGCACAAGATGCTCGGCGACGACCAGGGTATCTACGGTATCTCGGCCTTCAACCTCAATGAGAACGTCAACCCGCTCATCCACCGCGACGCACAGTACTCTGCCACGCAAACCTTCGGCATCAACGGTACCGCCGCGCTCAACTTCAAGCCCATCAAAGGCCTGGTCATCACCTCGCGTCTGGCTTATAAATATGGTGCGCAGTCCACGTATGGCTATTCGATCGACTTCTATGCGACCGACTACGTAAAACAGAACTATGTCGGCCTCGAAGCCCGTAACAACGTCTCGCGCTACTATCAGTGGGAGAACTTCGCCAACTACTCGTTCAATGTGGCCGGCCACGACATCAACCTGATGGCCGGTACCTCGTACAGCGAGAACATGAACAACTACGTACAGGGTACTACCATGGGTTCCGACACCGACCTCGGTGTGCTGAGCAACAACCCGCTCTACTATTTCTTCGCGTATGCGACGCCTACGGTCGCCCGCACGCTCGCGGGTGGTGAGACCCTCTATACGCGCAACAACTCCTACTACGGACGTGCCAGCTGGAACTTCAAGAACCGCTATATCGCCCAGGTCTCCCTCCGAGCCGATGCAGCCGACTCCTCCGTCCTTCCGATCGCCAACCGCTGGGGTTACTTCCCTGCCGTTTCCGCTGGTTGGACCCTTTCGGAAGAACCGTTCATGAGTGGTGCCAAGCGTGTGATCCCTTACCTGAAATTACGCGCCAGCTGGGGCCGCAACGGTTCGACTGCGAACCTGAGCAACTACCGCTACGCCAGCGTAATCACGTCTGTCGGCAACTACCCTGAAGGTTTGACGGGTGGTTATACCGCAGCCAGCTCTCCTTCCTCGACGGGTAACAACGCCCTCCGCTGGGAGACCTCCGAGCAGATCGACATCGGTTTCGATGCCCGCTTCCTCAACGACCGTCTGACCTTCTCCGGCGACTGGTACCAGAAGACCACCAAAGACCTGATTGTCTCGGGCTTCACCTCTTCCACCATCGTCGGTGTCTCCGAATCTCCGATGAACGCCGGTAACGTCACCAACACCGGTCTGGAACTCGAGGCCGGCTGGACCGATTCGGTCGGCGACTTCCACTACAGCATCCGCGGCAACGTGGCAACCCTGCACAACCGGGTCACCTATCTGCACCCGGCTCTCCAGAACGGTATCCAGGGCGTCACCTACCGTTTCGCCGCAATCACCCGTTTCGAGAAAGATTTCCCGGCCTGGCATTTCTATGGCTATAAATTCAAAGGCATCGATTCCTCCAATGGTGAACCGGTCTTCGAAGATACGAACGGAGACGGCGTGGTGACGGTCGCCGACAAGACCGACATCGGCTCCGGTATTCCCAAGATCAACTACGGTCTCACGCTGACGGCTGACTTCAAGGGCTTCGACATCGTGGTCTTCGGTTCGGGCGCTGCCGGACATCAGATCTTCTGCGCGCTCGACCGCGTGGACTACGCAGTCAACAAGCTCAACTTCGTCGTCGACGACCGCTGGACCCCGACCAACACCAATGGTACGCGGCCGCGCGCCAATGCGGGCGGTTATACCGACTGGATGCAGTCCAGCGCCAATGTGTACAAAGGTGACTACTTCAAGTTCAAGCAGATCCAGATCGGCTACACGCTGCCCAAGCGTATCTCCGAATTCGTCAAGATCAGCAAGTTCCGTCTTTACGCTTCCTTCGACGATTTCTTCATCATCACCAAGTATCCGGGCTTCGATCCTGAAGTCGCCGGTATCGGACAGGCTCTCGGCGTCGACATGGGCGCTTTCCCGAACTCCAAGAAGATGGTATTCGGTTTAAACATCACGTTCTAATTTAGGAGGATACAATCATGAAAAGATTTATCGGATTCATCGTATTGCTTGCCGCTCTGACTCTTTCGGCAGCATCCTGCTCGGACCTGCTGACCATCGACCAGCATGGCGTCGTCAGCGTCGACACCTATTATTCGACTGATGCCGAAATCGAGACGGCGTCCTCGAACCTCTATATCAAGATGCGCTCGCTGGAAGGAAGTGCCATCACGCTCAAACCGCTGCTCGACGGAGACTTCTGGGCGGGCGGTGGCCAGCACGGCGACAACAGCGGTCTGGACAAGATCGCAGAATATACCTTTGACTCGGAAGACGGATCTATCGGCGGTTATTTCCGGGGCCTCTACAACCTGATCTTCGCCGCCAACACTATCCTCGACAAGGTCGATCCGGGCCTCTCGCAAGTAGCCAAACGGACCGTTGCCGAGGCACAGGTCTTCCGTGCCTGGGCTTACTTCGAACTGATCTCCATGTGGGGCACGCCGCCGCTGGTGGACCACTGCCTGCAGCCGGATGAATACAAACAGCCCAACGGCGATCCCGCAGAACTCTGGAACCTGGTCAATACCGACCTGCAGAACGCCATCGCCTCGGGTGCACTCCCTGAAAAGAGCGGCGTCGGTGACAAGAGCGTCTGGCGCGTGACCAAGCAGTATGCACAGGCCATCTACGGCAAGGCCCTCCTCTGGCAGGGCAAGAACGCAGAGTCCGCCCAGGTCCTCGACCAGGTCATCTCCAGCGGCAAGTATCAGCTTTTCGACGGTGAATACGGCGACCGCAACACGATGGCCAACAAGTTCAATTGCGAGAACCTCTTCGAGAGCGTCTTCCCGAACGACCCGGCCAACCCCGTCACTTCCTTCACCGGCTACATGATGGGCTGGCGTACCGACCGTATGAACCCTGACGGCATCTCCGCCTGGGGTATCGAGATGGGCTTCGGCTTCGTCGCTCCGACCCGTGCTTTCTACGACGCTTTCGTCGCCCACGACGGTGACAGCTACCGTCGCAAGCAGACTATCAAGAACTATGAGGAGATGGTCGAAATGGGACTGGGTCTGATTACCGACGCCATCCAGATGGGTGAGGGTGTCTATATGTGGAAAGACCGCTATACCCGCGACAAGACGCCGGCCATGTGGTGCACCGCCAAGAATTACACCTGGATGCGCCTTGCCGAGGTATATCTCGTTGCAGCAGAGGCACATCTGGCTGCCGGAAACACCGCCAAGGCTACGGAATACGTGAACCAGATCCGCCGCAAGGCCCAGATTCCCGACCTGACTTCCGTCTCGCTCAACGACATCAAGGCCGAGAAACGCTTCGAGCTCTGCCGCGAAGGCCAGCTCTATCAGGACCTGCAGCGCTGGGGCGATACCTATGAGAAACTCAAGGGCGTCGGCATGAAGGAGCCTATCTTCCACGAAAACGGCTCGATCACCTATTTCGACTGCGGCAATCCGGCCGACAAGTGCGGCTACAAGAAGGGCAAGCACGAACTGCTTCCCTTCCCGGCCAACGAGGTACGCCTCAACGATCAGATTGTCCAGAACCCTGGTTATTAGTATCTTTGTACCATGAAACGAATCCTTACTGTCTTAGCCTTTCTTTCCTGTGCACTGGTCGCCTTCGCGCAGCAGAACCTCATGGGAACGGCCGTCGAGCTCAAGTCTCCGGACATCCACGACGACAATTCCGTGACCTTCCGCGTGTATGCGCCCAAGGCTGTGACCGTCCGCCTGACGGGCGACTTCCTGCCGCACCATATCGCCGACAATAACGGCTACGTCACCGAAGTCCCCATCTGGGTCGATATGAAGGAAGGGAAGGACGGCATCTGGGAATATACCACCGAGGGTCCCCTCGCTCCCGAACTCTATTCCTATATCTTCCGCGTGGACGGCCTGCCGTACGCAGACCCTTCCAACCAGTTCCGGAAACGCGATATGACCGTGTGGACCAACTGGTTCCTCATTTCCGAAAAGGAAGGGGACACGGGCTATCTCTACAGCAACAACAAGGTGCCCCACGGCAACGTGAGTTACGTCTGGTACGACAGCCCGACGCTGGGGATGTCGCGCAGAATGGCCGTCTATACACCGGCAGGCTATGAGAAAGGGAAAGAGAAATACCCGGTTCTGTACCTGTGCCACGGTGCCGGCGGCGATGAGACCGCCTGGCTCGAATTCGGCCGCGCCGCCCAGATCATGGACAACCTGATCGCCCTGGGCAAAGCCAAGCCGATGATCGTGGTCATGCCCAACGGCAACCCGATGTGCGCAGCTGCGCCCGGCGAATGGGAGGCAGGCCTCTACCAGGCCTCCATGTCCGGCGCCCCCGAGCGGGGCATGCGCGGCAAGGCCAGCATCCCGGAATCCTTCCCCGATATCATGAATTACATCGAGAAGAACTACCGGGTGCTCAAGGGCGCTGCCAACACGGCGATGTGCGGCCTTTCGATGGGCGGCGGACACACGTTCCAGACTTCCAACCTGTATCCCGACAAGATCGGCTACATCGGCCTGTTCTCCGGCGCCATGGGCGTGCGGAACAATCCGGATACGGAGAAGAAGATCGAAGTGCTGTTCTCCAAGAAACCGAAACTCTACTTCGTCGCCTGCGGTACGGCCGACCCGATCGTGCGCGGTTCCTACGAGTACGTGGATTACCTCAAATCCCACAATTATCCCTGCCAGGTCCTCTGGACCGACGGTGCCCACACCTGGAAAAACTGGCGTAATTACCTGGTTGTTTTCGGCAGCCAGCTTTTCAAATAAAGTATGAAGAAATACCTGATCCTATCATTTGGCATCTTGCTGGCGGGGTGTGCATCCCACACCCTGCCGCAAGACAGACTGACCGCCCACGACGGCGAAATCAATGCGATCATCGCGCAGATGTCGCTTGAAGAGAAGGTCGAAATGCTCCACAGCAAGACCAATATGTCGTCGGAAGGCGTGCCGCGTCTGGGTATCCAGGACATCAAGTACTGCGACGGTCCGTTCGGCATCCGTGAGGAAGGCGTTCCCAATGGATTCGCCTCGGCCGGCTGGACCACCGACTCGGCCACGTATTTCCCGACCGGATCGGCCCTCGCAGCCACCTGGTCGGAGGATCTTGCCTACCAATATGGCGTGGGGATGGGCACGGAAGCCCGTCGCCGCGGCAAGGACATCATCCTAGGTCCTGCCGTCAACATCCAGCGCCTCCCTGTGGGCGGACGTACCTATGAATACTTCAGCGAAGACCCCGTGCTGGCCGCCGCGCTCGGCGTCAGCTATGTGAAGGGTGTCCAGGATGCCGGAACGGCCGCCTGCGTGAAGCACTTCGCCCTCAACAACCAGGAGATGAACCGCGGCAGCGTGAACGTGGTCGTCGACGAGCGTACGATGCGCGAGATCTATCTCAAGCCTTTCGAGGCCATCGTGCGGGAAGGCGGCGCCATGGCCGTCATGCCGGCCTACAACAAGGTCGCCGGTTTCTACTGCTCGGAGAACGAGCATCTGCTCAACGAGATCCTTCGCGGGGAGTGGGGCTTCAAAGGTCTCACGGTCTCCGACTGGGGCGGAACCCATTCGACGATGGGTGCCGCGCTCCACGGACTCGACGTGCAGATGACGGGCGACACGTATCTCGGCCCCGCACTGATCGACTCGGTCAAGGCCGGAAAGGTGCCCGAATCGGTTGTGGACGACAAAGTGCGGGAGATTCTCCGCGTGCGTTACACCGTTGAGGCCATCCCTGCCGACAAATGCAATCTCGAGACGGCTTCCACGCCCGAAAGCCGGGCGACTGCCTATGAAGTGGCCAAGCGCTCCGTCGTCCTGCTCAAGAACAACGGCGGTATGCTGCCGATCCGCAAGGATGTCAAGAAGATCGCTGTCATCGGACGTAATGCGGAAGCCCGTACCCAGTCGGGCGGCATGGGCGCCGGTGTGAAATCGCCCTACGAAGTCACGCCGCTCCAGGGCCTGATCAACAAGGCTCCCGCCGGTGTGGAAATCAAGTATGCACCTGCCTATAAGGACTATATGGGTATGTTCGCTTTCTGGAGAGGTCCTGAGTTCCTCAAAGAGCATCCTGAGATCGCTGCGGAAATCGATGCGCCGGCCGATCCCCAGATGCTTGCCGAAGCGGTTGCACTGGCTGCGGACGCCGACCTGGTCCTGTATTTCTTCGGCACGAACAAATCGATCGAGACCGAAGGTTCCGACCGCGAGAACATCGACCTGCCGCTCGGCCAGGAGGCCATTGCGGAGGCCCTTGCCGCAGCCAACCCGAACATCATCGGCGTGATGATTTCCGGCGGCCCCTGCGACCTGTCGGCTGTCGACAAGGTCCTGCCCGTCATCGTCCAGGGCTGGTGGAACGGCCTGGAGGGCGGCAACGCCCTCGCTGATATCCTCTTCGGCAATATCGCTCCTTCCGGCAAACTGCCTTTCACCTTCCCGGTGAAACTCTCGGACTCCCCGGCTTATGCATTGGACAACTATCCCCAGAAGGCCGATGTGGACGGCGACCTGTTCGGTAACCTCTACCGTCAGGACGTTCAGGGTCAGCGGAGAAGGGGTCCGGTCCGTTATCCGGCCACGGCCTACTACTCCGAAGGTCCGCTTGTGGGCTACCGCTGGTATGATACCAAAGGCATTCCCGTGATGTACGCCTTCGGCCACGGCCTCTCCTATGTGGATTTCGCCTATTCGGACATGAAGGCCAACAAGGCCAAGTATGGCGAAAACGACGTGATCAAAGTGAAGTTCAAACTCGGCAACACCGGTTCGATGCCGGCCGAAGAGGTGGCACAACTCTATGTGCGCCATCTCGACGGCAGCGTGAGCTGGCCGGAGAAGGAGCTTAAGGCATTCCGCCGCGTCACCCTCGACGCCGGTCAGACGAAGGTCGTGACGCTCGAGATTCCCGTCAGCGAACTCCGCTATTGGAATGAACAGACCAATGGCTGGGCGCTGGAAAGCGGCCGTATCGAACTCCTCCTGGGAAGCGCCTCCGACGACATCCGCCAGACTGTTACCGTAAAGATCTGATCCTAAACCATGAAAAAGATTCTCAGCGCATTATTGCTTGCCCTGTGCATCGCCGCCGTCTGTCCGGCCGGCGCACAGGAGATGAATTCCCTGATGTTCCGCGCGCGGGTCAAGTCGCCCGAGTTGTCGGCCGACAGCGTCACCTTCCGTTTCGTGGCGCCCAAAGCCCGTGTGGTGAGCGTCAGCGCATCGTGGCTGGGTTACAATCCTTCCGCCCTTCCCCTGACCCAGGGGAAGGACGGGATCTGGTCTGCGACCGTAGCCCTGCCCGATCCGGAACTCTACACCTATACCTTCCTGGTCGACGGCGTGTCGGTCCTCGACCCGTCGAACGTCTTCGTGCAGCGCGACGGTTCGCGTTACATGAACGCCTTCCTGGTTCCCGGCGGTTATGCCGACGTCTATGGGGAATGTACCAAACCGGGCAATCTGGAACAGGTCTGGTACTATTCCGCGGAGAACGACATGACCCGCCGGATGTATGTCTATACGCCGGCCGGCTATGACAAGAACGACAAGAGGACCAAGTATCCCGTGCTGTACCTGCTTCACGGCGGTGGCGGCGACGAGGATGCCTGGGCGACGCTCGGCCGCACCTGCCAGATCCTCGACAACCTGATCGCACAGGGGAAGGCCAAGCCGATGCTGGTGGTCATGCCCAACGGCAACCCGAACCAGTACGCCGCCCAGACCCTGGGCATCCCGGTCAAGACCGACGTGAAGAAATACGCCTCGAATTTTGACAACTATACTTCGCTGGTGGCCGACATCGTTCCTTATGTCGAGAAAAACTACAACGTCATCAAGAACCGGAAGGGAAGGGCAGTCGCCGGCCTGTCGATGGGCGGTGGCCAGTCGTTCTTCATCGCCTTCCGCAACCCGGACAAGTTCGCCTCGGTGGGCATTTTCTCCTCCGGCCTGATTGGCTCGGCCGCCATCGGCGGGGCGCCCTTCAACGCCGAAGACCATTTCCCGGGTTTCTACACCAACCCTTCCAAATACAATGTGTTTGACGTGATCTATCTCTCCTGCGGCGAGCAGGACGGCCGCATCGACGGGATGCTCGATTTCAAGGGCAAACTCGAGGCGAATCACTTCAAGGGTGTGGTCTGGGAACAGTATCCCGGCAACCACGAGTGGAAAGTCTGGCGCAGGAACCTCGCTTCCTTCGTCCAGCTGCTGTTCAAATAACCGAAACGATCCGAAGCCATGAAAAGAATCCTGATTCTCGCTTTGTCGCTGCTGATAGCCCAGATAGCGCCCGCCCAGCAGGCCCTGAGCTTCCGCGCACCGGTGGTCTCGCCCGAGATCAACGCCGACCATACCGTGACCTTCCGTTACCGCAACCCGAAAGCTGTCTCCGTCAAGATCTCCGGCGACTTCCTGCCCGACCGCACCGTAGCGGATATGGTGGAAGGCAAGGACGGCGTCTGGACCTACACGACCGAACCGCTGGAAGGTGAACTCTATCTCTACAATTTCATCGTGGACGGCGAGCGTCGCAACGACCCGTCCAACATGTACATGAACCGCGACATCGCGACCTGGACCAGCTTCTTCACGATGAGCACGAAGCAGGGCGACAAGGGCTGGTACTACGAAACGCACGACGTGCCGCACGGCACCCTGTCGAAAGTCTGGTACCGCAGCAATACGCTTGGCGCCGACCGCCGGCTCACGGTCTATACCCCTGCCGGATATGAGAAAGGCAAGGACAAGTACCCTGTCCTTTATCTGCTCCACGGTTCCGGCGGCGACGAGGATGCCTGGGCCGACCTGGGCCGTACCGTCCAGATCCTCGACAACCTGATTGCCGAAGGTAAGGCCAAGCCGATGATCGTGGTGATGCCCAACGGCGTGTATTACAACAACGCTGCACCGGGCTATGCCGTGAACATGTTCCAGCCTACCATGCGCAACTCCCGGTCCGACTCGACCGTAGAGATCGAGCAGAGTTTCCCCGACATCATCTCGTTCATCGAATCGACCTACCGCGTGGCCAAGGGGCCGAAGAACCGTGCCATCGCCGGCCTGTCGATGGGCGGCCGCCAGTCCTGCTCCGTGTCGCGTTCCCATCCGGGTACGTTCGGCTACATCGGCATGTTCTCGGGCGTCGTCCTGGCTGAAACGCCGGAGGCGGAAGCCGCGCTTGCCCGCCAGATGGCCCCCAAGGTCGCTCCGTCCCTCTACTGGATCGGTGTCGGCAGTGCCGACGGCGTGAAGGTCAATTCCCTCAAGCTCAAAGAATATTGCGAAAAGAAAGGCTATCCGGTCGAGTACTATGAATCGGACGGCGGCCACATCTGGCGCAACTGGAGAGTCTATCTGACCATCTTTGCACAAAAAATCTTCAAATGATGAAAAGAATCCTGATGATCGCAGCGGCCGCGCTCCTGCTGGCCTCCTGCGGCGATAAATATCCCGAGCACAGCGTCGTGGTCAACAGCAAGGACGCGCTCGTGAAAACCACCTATGGCACGCTCTGCGGCTATATCGAAGACGGTATCTACACTTTCAAGGGCATCCAGTACGCCAAGGCGGAGCGTTTCATGCCGCCTCAGGATCCGGACAGCTGGGAAGGCGTCCAGACCGCGCTCTATTACGGCAACCAGTGCCCCCAGGCTCCCCGCGTGACCTGGCAGGACGACTGCGAGGCTTTCCTCTATCAGTGGGATGACGGTGTCCAGTCGGAAGACTGCCTGTGCCTGAACGTATGGACCAAGGGCATCAACGACGGAAAGAAGCGTCCTGTGATGGTCTGGCTCCACGGCGGCGGATATGCCATGGGCGCGAGCAGCGAACTGCCCTTCTATGACGGTACGAACCTGGCCAAGAAGGATGTCGTCCTGGTGAGCATCAACCACCGGCTCAACTTCCTGGGTTATTTCGACCTCTCCGACTTCGGTGAGAAATACAAATACTCCGGCGTAGCGGGTGTCATGGATATGGTCAAGGCGCTCGAGTGGGTGAACAAGAACATCGAGGCCTTCGGTGGCGATCCCGGCAACGTGACCATCTTCGGTCAGTCGGGCGGCGGCGGAAAGGTCAACATCCTGCTCGGTACCCCTTCGGCCAAGGGTCTCTTCCACCGCGGCATTATCGAGAGCGGTTCGATGACCCGGCTGATGGAAGCCCAGACGAGCCGCGACATGGCCCGCCTGGCCGTCCAGAAACTCGGCCTCAACGAGAAGACCATCGACAAGATCCAGACGATTCCGTATTCGGAACTGCTGAAGGGCTGCTCCGAAGCGGTCCTTTCCTGCTTCCCTGAGAATTTCTTCTACCGGGTTTACGGCTGCGGTATGTGGTGCCAGCCCGTGGTCGACGGCGAGGTGATCCCTTATCAGCTGAGCGATCCGCGCGTGGCCGACATCTCGAAGGGCCTTCCCACCATCATCGGCTGCAACTATGCAGAAGGCGGGATGATGAACGGGGTCTTCGCCAATGCCGACATGCGTTACCAGATGGGCGACACGAAGCAGTACATCTACGTCTTCGCCAAACCCTCGCCCCACATGGACGGAACCTTCGCCACCAACCACTGCACCGAGATGCCGTATGTCTTCAACAACATCTGGCTCGGCCGCTTCATGGTCGGTTGCGACAAGTCGGCCTACAAGCTCGCCGATTTCATGAGCGACGTGTGGGTGTCCTTCGCCAAGGACGGCAATCCCGATGTGAAGAATTTCAAGTGGGAGGCTTACGATCCCGAAACCAAGCCTGTGGTCGTGTTCAACGACAAGACGACGACCGTGCACGCTGGGGATGCGTTCTTCGATGAGATGAAGAGCTACAAGCGTGACACCTGGGTCTATCGCAGGCACTGATCTTTAGAAATCGTTCCCCAACGGTTGTACATATAGGTTAAAAAATGTTGTTATTCGGTCCCGGCGGACGCTCAGCGCGTTCCGCCGGGTCTTTTTTTGCATTTCAGAAGAATATCTTAATTTTGCAGCGCCAAATACAAAAGAACAAGCATGAAAACAGCATATGTATTTCCGGGACAAGGGTCCCAGTTTACGGGAATGGGGCAGGAGCTCTATGTGCGGGAGCCGCAGGCGCGCGACCTTTTCGACGCGGCCGACAGCATCCTGGGTTTCGATCTGCGGGAGACCATGTTCTCCGGTACGGCGGAAGACCTGAAGGCCACGCGCGTGACGCAGCCCGCCGTATTCCTGCATTCCGTCGCCACGGCGATCTGCGCGGGTATCAAGCCCGACATGGTGGCCGGACACTCGCTGGGCGAGTTCTCAGCCCTGGTCGCTGCGGGAGCCCTCTCTTTTGAGGAAGGCCTGCGCCTGGTTTCGGTCCGCGCCCACGCGATGCAGCGTTGCTGCGAGGCCGTCCCCGGCACGATGGCCGCCATCATCGGCGGTGAGGCGAGCATGATCGAAGAGGTGTGCGCCGCTACCCCGGGCATCGTGATTGCCGCCAATTACAATTCCGACGGACAGATCGTGATTTCGGGCGAGGTGGCGTCGGTACAGGCTGCCTGCACCGAACTCAAGGCGCGCGGCGTCAAGCGTGCGCTGCAACTTCAGGTGGGCGGTGCGTTCCACTCACCGCTGATGGAGCCGGCCCGTCAGGAGCTGGCCGAGGCCATTGAAAAGGCGGATTTCCATACGCCTGTCTGCCCGATCTACCAGAACGTCGATGCGCTTCCGCACACCGACCCCGCGGAAATCCGGCACAACCTGCTGATGCAGCTCACCTCTCCGGTGCGCTGGACCCAGACCGTGAAGAACATGGTGGCCGACGGCGCCGCTTCCTTCGTGGAAGTCGGCCCCGGAACGGTGCTGCAGGGACTGGCCAGGAAGATTGTTCCGGACGTCGAGGTGTCGGGCATGTGCTAGAGATTCCCGGTCAAGCCGGGACCCGAGCGAAGCGAGAGCCGCGACCGCAGGGAGCGAATGACGTATTATTTGAGGGCGTTGAAGAGTGCTTCGACGTCCTCAAGTTTTTCAAAGTCGACGTTGTTGTCTTTCAGGTACTGTTCGATTTCCGCTTTCTTTTCGGGGAAGCACTTGAGGAAGTTCTTCTTGTTGGGGAGATAGATCCGGCTGTTCTTGTAGAGATAGGGGTTGACCGAGTATTTGAACGGGGTGTTCTGGTCTATGCCGAGGGTGTACATCGTGCCGTTCTGCTGGAGGGAGCCGATGGTGGTGACCGACGTGGTCTGCGACACCATGCCGTAGGCTCCTTTTTTCTCGGTTTCGAAGAACGAGACGCGGCGGACGGCGCCCAGGGCTATGTCGCCTTCGGTTGCGAGCAGCTCGACGTAGCCGTATTTGCTCTTGATGAAGGTCCGTCCCTTGATGGAGACGCGGCTCACCTGGTCTTCGTTGGTCAAGACTTGCTTTTCTCCGTTGGTGGCGATGAAGTAGACGCGCTGTTCGATGGTCGAGATGTTGACCGGGCCGCGCGAGTAGCTGCCGTCCTGGAAGGTGATGATGCCCGACTGGAATTCGGGAACGACGAACTTGACGCTGTCGAGCAGATATTGCTGCAGGTCATCTCCTCTTTCGTGGTGGATCACACCCTGATTCTGTGCGAAAAGCGGCGCAATGCCAAGAAGAAGTATCAACGAAAGGCAGATTTTTTTCATAGTAATGGTATAATAAGCTGTCCAAAAATAAAAAAACTCTTTCAAATCACAAAATTGCAAGGTATATTTGCGGCGTATATAACTTAGGTGGAAAGCGATTTCTTCCCGATAAACAACAAACATTCCATACATCATGAAAGAAAAGAAATTCATCACCTGCGATGGCAACTTCGCCGCGGCTCACGTGGCGTACCTGTTCAGTGAGCACGCGGCCATCTATCCTATCACCCCGTCTTCGACGATGGCGGAACTCGTGGACGAGTGGGCCGCTTTCGGCAAGAAGAACATGTTCGGGGAAGTCGTGAAAGTCACCGAGATGCAGAGCGAAGGCGGTGCCGCCGGCGCTGTGCACGGTTCGCTCCAGGCGGGTAGCCTGACCACTACTTTCACCGCCTCCCAAGGCCTCCTTCTGATGATTCCCAATATGTACAAGATCGCCGGCGAGCTGCTTCCGACCGTCTTCCACGTGTCGGCCCGCACCCTGGCCGCCCAGGCGCTCTCGATCTTCGGCGACCATCAGGACGTGATGAGCGTCCGCCAGACCGGCTTTGCGATGCTGGCCTCCGCCAGCGTGCAGGAAGCCATGGACCTGGCTGCCGTCGCCCATCTGGCCACGATCAAGTCGAGCGTTCCTTTCGTCCACTTCTTCGACGGCTTCCGTACCTCGCACGAAATCCAGAAGATCGAGATGCTCGAGGCGGAAGACCTGCGCCCGCTGGTCAGCGACAAGGCCCTCGCGCAGTTCCGCGCCAAGGCGCTCAACCCGAACAAGCCTGTCACCCGCGGTACGAACCAGAACCCCGATGTGTTCTTCCAGGCCCGCGAAGCCTGCAACCCGTACTATGACGCAGTCCCCGATATCGTGGCCCGCTATATGGGTGAGATCAGCGAACTGACCGGTCGTCACTATCTCCCGTTCGACTACTACGGCGCCCCGGATGCCGAGAACGTCATCATCGCCATGGGTTCCGTCTGCGAAACCATCAAGGAGACCATCGATTACCTGGCCGAGACGCGCGGCGAGAAGCTGGGCCTCATTACGGTCCGCCTGTACCGCCCGTTCTCCGCGAAGTATTTCCTGCGCGCTCTCCCCAAGACGGCCAAGCGCATCGCCGTGCTCGACCGC
>DETK01000023.1:14614-16743 GCA_002361615.1 Bacteroidales bacterium UBA3290 | reverse complement strand
CGACCGCACGAAGGAGCCCGGTGCCCTGGGCGAACCGCTCTATCTCGATGTCAAGAGCGTGATTGCCGATATGGGCGAAAACGCCCCGATGATCGTAGGTGGCCGTTACGGTCTCTCCTCCAAGGACACCAGCCCGGCCCAGATCATCGCCGTGTTCGACAACTTCAAGCTGCGTGAACCCAAGAACGGCTTCACCATCGGCATCGTCGACGACGTGACCTTCAAGTCGCTCCCGCTCAAGGAAGAAGTCTCCATCGTGAAGAAAGGCACCTACGAGTGCAAGTTCTTCGGCCTGGGCAGCGACGGTACGGTGGGTGCCAACAAGAACACCATCAAGATCATCGGCGACCACACCCCGAAATACTGCCAGGGCTACTTCGACTACGACTCCAAGAAGTCCGGCGGCTACACCTGCTCGCACCTGCGTTTCGGCGACCAGCCCATCCACGCGCCTTATCTCGTCTCGACGCCCGACTTCGTGGCCTGCCATGTGCCTTCGTATCTCTATAAATACGACGTGCTCAAGGGCATCAAGGATGGCGGCTCGCTGCTGCTCAACAGCCTCTGGGATACCGAGGAGACCTTCACCCGCATCCCTGACTTCGTGAAGAAGACCATCGTCGAGAAGCATATCCGCCTCTATCTGATCAACGCCACCAAGATTGCGGCGGAGATCGGTCTGGGCGGCCGCACCAACACCATCCTCCAGAGCGCCTTCTTCAAGATCACGGGCATCATCCCTTACGGCGAGGCCGTGGCCTATATGAAGAAAGCCATCGACAAGTCCTACGGCAAGAAGGGCGAGAATGTCGTCAAGATGAACTACGCGGCCGTTGACCGCGGCGGCGACTATGTCGAAGTGGAAATCCCCGCATCCTGGAAGAACGCGACCGGCCGTTTCGTCAATGCCAACTACAACCGCCTGGCCCCCGAGTTCATCCGCAACGTGGCCGACGTGGTGGCTGCCCAGAACGGCAACGACCTGCCCGTGAGCACCTTCTCCGGTGACATGGTCGATGGTACGATTCCCGCCGGCACCGCCGCTTACGAGAAGCGCGGTACCGCCGTCGAGGTTCCGGAATGGAACCCGGCCAACTGTATCCAGTGCAACCAGTGCGCCTTCGTCTGCCCGCACGCCGCAATCCGTCCGTTCCTGATGACCGCGGAGGAAGGCCAGAAGGCTCCTGCCGCCATCAAACGAAAACCCGGCATCGCCCAGTTCAAGGAGTACAGCTTCACGATGCAGGTATCTCCGTTCGACTGCACGGGCTGCGGCAACTGCGCCGACGTGTGCCCGGCCAAGGAGAAGGCCCTCGTGATGAAGAGCTTCGACGAGCAGAAAGCCGAGCAGGCGAACTTCGACTACCTGCACGCCAACGTGGGTTACAAGGACAACGTGGCCCCGAAAGAGCAGAACGTCAAGAACTCCCAGTTCGCCCAGCCGCTCTTCGAGTTCTCCGGTGCCTGCGCCGGCTGCGGTGAGACTCCGTACATCAAGGCCATCACCCAGCTTTTCGGCGACCGCATGATGATCGCCAACGCCACCGGCTGCTCGTCGATCTACAGCGCTGCTTTCCCGTCCTCGCCGTTCTGCAAGAACGCCGAAGGTCATGGCCCGGCTTGGCAGAACTCCCTCTTCGAGGACAACGCCGAATTCGGCCTGGGTATGCACCTGGGTTCCGACCGCGTCCGCGAGACCGTCGCGCGCCTGATGCGCGAAGGCCTGGAGTGCAACTGCTGCTCCGCCGAGATCAAAGCGCTCTTCGAGGAGTGGCTCGGCAAGCGCAATGATGCCGCCGCCACGCGCCGCATCTGCGACGCCCTCGTTCCGCTGATGAAGGAATGCGGCTGCGACATCTGCAAACAGCTGCTCGAGATCCAGAACTTCATCCCCGCCCGCAGCCAGTGGGTCTTCGGCGGTGACGGCTGGGCTTACGACATCGGATACGGCGGCCTCGACCACGTCCTGGCTTCCGGCGAGAATGTCAACGTGCTCGTACTCGATACCGAGGTGTACTCCAACACGGGCGGTCAGTCGTCGAAGTCGACGCCGGCCGGCGCCGTGGCCAAGTTCGCCACCAGCGGCAAGAAGATCCGCAAGAAAGATCTGGGCATGATGGCCATCAGCT
>DETK01000023.1:0-14572 GCA_002361615.1 Bacteroidales bacterium UBA3290 | reverse complement strand
CCATCAGCTACGGCTACGTCTATGTGGCCCAGGTAGCCATGGGCGCTTCCCAGGCACAGTTCCTCAACGCCATCAAGGAAGCCGAGGCCTACGACGGCCCGTCGCTGATCATCGCGTACGCCCCGTGTATCAACCATGGCCTGAAGGCCGGTATGGGTCACAGCCAGGCCGAGGAGAAACGTGCCGTCGAATGTGGCTACTGGCACTTGTATCGCTACAACCCGGCGCTCGAAGCCGCCGGCCAGAACCCGTTCAAGCTCGACAGCAAGGCCGATCCCGACTGGAGCAAGTTCCAGGACTTCCTCAAGGGCGAGGTCCGTTACGCGTCCCTGATGAAGTCATTCCCCGAGAACGCCGCCGAACTCTTCGGCAAGACCGAAGAATTCGCCAAATGGCGTCTGTCAACCTACAAGCGCCTCGCTGGCGTGGAGTAATTTCGTCGAAGGAATCCACGGTTTCGTCGAAATCCCGGACAAGCCCAGGCCTGTCCGGGATATTTTTGTACCCGAATCAAAATGAAACAGATGAAAACGCGTGTGATGATCCTTGTGTCGGCCCTGCTGCTGGTCAGCCTGCCGGCGTTTGCACAGAAAACCATTGTAAAGGGACAGGTCCTGGATTCTTTGACCCGTCAGGGCGAAGCGGGTGCCGTCCTGCAGTTCTTCCAGGCGGAGAACAGCGAGAAACCGGTGGCCTATACGACGGCCGATGAAGAGGGCCGCTTCTTCCAGCGTCTCGATGGAAGTGGCCGGTACGAATTGCTGTTCAGCGGAATAGGCCGGATCTCCGTCCGGCGCGGCTTCGTCATTCCAGGCCAGCAGGATACGCTCGATTTGGGGGAGATCCTGATCCGGGATGACGTGCAGACACTCTCGGCCGGTGTCGTGGTGGCCCAGCGGACACTTGTGAAGATGGAGGTCGACAAAATGACGTATGACGTGTCCGGCGACGTGGATGCCAAGACATCCACGGTACTCGACATGCTCCGGAAGGTGCCGATGGTGTCGGTTGACGGCCAGGACAACATCACCGTCAACGGAAGCAGCAGTTTTCAGGTCTATGTGGACGGCAAACCGAATCCGATGATGTCGCAGAATGCCTCCGCCATCTTCAAGATGATGCCGGCCTCTACGGTCAAAAACATCGAGGTGATCACCAATCCGGGCGTGAAATACGACGCGGAAGGTGTGGGCGGCGTGCTCAACATCACGACCAACCGGGAAGTGACGGGCGGTGCTTCCGCGGCCGACGGATTCTACGGTACGGTAATGACGATGGGTTCCAACCGTGGCGCAGGAGGTGGCGTGACGGCTGCCCTGCAAAAAGGGAAATTCGCCATGAGTCTCAATGCCAATGGGATGTACAATACGATGAGGGGCACGGAAACGGACCTGGTCCGCGTTCAGGACGTGGGTTTCTCTACAAGCACACATACTTCCACCGATATGAAGATGCCCATGGCCATGGTCAACGGCAGTGCCAGCTATGAGATCGACAGCCTGAACCTCGTATCGGCGACCCTTGGTATCATGTCGTTCGGGATGCGCAATACCAATGGCTTCACCAATACCATTCTCTATGCGCCTGGCCAGGGATCCTACAGTTATTCAGGTACGCTTTCGACGGTCAATGATCGGAACAACCTAAGTGTAACAGCTGATTATCAACATCTTTGGGCGGAGGCGCCGGGCCGCAGCTTCGTGCTCAGCTATCAGTTCAACGGAGCGCCTTCCGTCAACAACAGCACGACCCTTCTCGATGCGGCAGGGTTCGACGGATTCGACTTCACCGACCGCAAGAGCATCGGCCGTACCGGCTCGAACGACCACACGGTCCAGACGGATTTCACCACCCCGCTTGGCAGCAAGCACGTCATTTCCACTGGCGCGAAGGTGCTTTTCCGGCATAACTCCTCCGACCAGACCGACTACTTGTGGGAGGGAAATGCCTTCGTGGAGAATCCGTTCGGCAGTCTCCGGTACGATTTCTACAACCGCATCGCGGCTGCGTATACGGAACTGACCGGCAATTACGGTGCGGTCAGCCTGAAGGCGGGCGTACGGTATGAGCATACGTGGCAGAACTATTCCTCTTCCGCTGAATCCGGTGATTTCCGTGTGAATTACGGCAACCTTGTCCCGACTGCCAGCTTCCAGTGGAACATAACTCCTTCGCAGAATATCGGCCTGAGCTACAATATGCGTATCAGCCGCCCCGGCATCTCTTTCCTGAATCCTTACGTCGATACCTCCGATCCGACTGCTCTCAGCTACGGCAACACGGAGCTCGAGACGGAGCGGGGCCACAACCTGTCGCTGGTCTACAATTACTTTTCGCCCGTGGTCATGGTCAATGCAACCCTGCGCCACAGCTTTACCGGCAACGGTATCTCGCAGTACAGCTTCTACGACGCAGACAACCTGCTCAACACCACCTATGGCAATATCGTCCGGAACCGGAATACCAGCTTGAACCTCTTTTCGATGCTGACGCCCGGTGCCAAGACCCGCATCATGCTCAACGGCAGCGTTGGCTACAGCGACCTGCGCAGCGATCAGCTTGGACAGCGGAATGCCGGATGGAATTACAATGTGATGCTGGGTTTCCAGCAGACCCTTCCCTGGGACCTTCGCTTGAGCACCAATGTGATCAGCGCAGGAAGACAGATCAATCTGCAGGGCTGGTCGACAGGGCTTTCCATCGCAAGCCTGGGCCTGACCAAGACGTTCCTCGACGACCGCTTGAGTTTTTCGGTGAACGGTCTCGTTCCGCTGGCCAGGGATTTCAAGATGTCGCTGCGTACCCATACGGTCGGAACCGGGTTCACGTC
Organism: Bacteroidales bacterium UBA3290; assembly: GCA_002361615.1. Classification (GTDB taxonomy): domain Bacteria; phylum Bacteroidota; class Bacteroidia; order Bacteroidales; family UBA932; genus Cacconaster. The sequence continues at coordinate 11,742 of DETK01000023.1, read as the reverse complement.
CGACATGACAACGCAGATTCCGATGAGCGCCGTGACCTTCCAGATCAGCTGGAGCTTCGGAAAGCAGGGCAACTACACGGCCAAGCGCGCCCGTCGTACCATCGAGAATGAAAGCCAGCTGAACCAGAATACCACCGCTGAGTCGATGGGCTCGGTCCTGATCCGCTAAAAACCGCCTGTGCCCGGTTTCGACCGGGCATCTTTTTATTACCTTTGCAGTATGCAGACCCCCCTCAGAAGCAAACTGATCGTCAATGTCGCCCAGATCATCGTCTGGGCAGGCATTTTCCTGACGCCTTCCCTGGTGACCTGGACGATGACCGGTTCTTCCGGAACGGCGCTCGGCGTCCTGTATGGCACGGCAAAGACGGTCTTCCCGTTTTTCCTGGTATATTTCCTGAATTATTTTCTGCTGGTACCGAAGTGTCTCTACGGTTCGCATCGAAGAGGGTTCTACCTGTTCAATCTCCTGTTGATCACACTTCTGACGCTATGGGTCTTCTTTCCCCGGGAGCCTGTTCCGCAGGAAGTGCTCGATCAGTTCGGGGAAAAGAACGCCTGGGCCATCTATGTGGGCGGCATTGTGGCCCATGTCTTCTTCCAGCTCATCATCATTCTCCTGGCCGTGGGCGTACGCTATACCATGCGGGCCCATGATGCGCTGCTGCAGGCGGAAGAAGAACGCCGCAAGAGTACGGAAGCTGAGCTGACCTGGCTCAAGAACCAGCTCAACCCGCATTTTCTCTTCAATACGCTGAACAACATCTCTTCGCTCACACAGATCGATCCCGACCAGGCGCAAGAACGCATCGGGCAGCTGAGTGATACGCTGCGCTACGCGCTCTATGACAGTGAAGCGGAGAAAGTGCCGCTTTCGGGGGAAGTGGCCTTCATGGACAATTATATCGATCTGATGGCGCTGCGCTGCAGCGAGCGTACGCGTGTGGAACGCTCCCTGATCCTTCCCGATCACGAGGTCATGATCGCCCCGTTGCTTTTCATCTCTTTGATTGAGAACGCGTTCAAACATGGCGTGAGTGCGCGGAACGATTCCCTCATCCGGATGGATCTGCATACCGAGGGGAAAGACCTGTGCTTTGTCTGCGAGAATACGGTTTTCGAAAAAGAGACGGTAGACCGCAGCGGATCGGGCATCGGTCTGGTGAACCTTCGTCGCCGGCTGGAACTGATCTATCCGGGTCAGTACACGTACCGGCAATCTGTGGCAGAAGGGCTTTACCGCGTTGAGATCCGCCTTAAAAACCTGCTCTGATGGAATCCCTTACCTGTGTTATCGTCGACGATGAGCCGCTGGCAGTCAAAATGCTGGAGAACTATGTGGCGCGTACGCCGTTCCTCTCGCTTTCCGGCTCCTTTACGGATTCCATGGAGGCGCTCGCTCAATTGCCTGTCCTGCAGCCGAATCTTGTATTTCTTGACATTCAGATGCCCGACTTGAACGGCCTCGAGCTGTCGCGGATGGTTCCGGCTTCCACCCGGATTTTTTTCACGACTGCCTTCAAGCAATACGCTTTTGAAAGCTATGAGGTCTCGGCGCTCGATTACCTGCTCAAACCCATCCGTTACCAGAAGTTTCTGGAGGCTGTCGCGAAAGCGCAGCAGTGGTTTTCGCTCAGTGAGGGCCGCTCGGGCGCGGCATCTACGGCCGCTGCGGTGCCTGCTGCGACTGACTCCGGGCATCCGTCGTTCTTTGTAAAAGCCGATGGCCGGATGCGCAAAGTCGCCCTGTCGGATATCCTCTATATCGAGGGGATGAAAGACTATGTGCTGATCCATCTGGCTTCGGATTCCCGGGGGCTCGTGACCCACAATACGATGAAGGCCGTTGAGGAGCAGCTGCCTTCCGGGCGTTTCATGCGAGTTCACCGCTCCTTCATCGTCGCCCTTGAGAAGATTGATACGGTCACCCGCGACGGCGACCTGATCGTGGACGGCCGCCTGATTCCTGTTACCGACAGCTACCGTCCCGCTTTCGATGCCTACCTGCAGCAACGCAGCTTGATTTAACCCGATAATAATGCCGTTACCATGAAACAGATGATTGTCCTCCTGTTGTTCGTGCTGGCCGTAGCCTGTGATCCGGCCTCCAAGGTCATCCCCTCCGAACTGGACGCCTCTTACGCTCCCGTCAGCGTTCAGGGTAAGGTTGATGCGGTGCAGCCTGCCACGGGGCTTGTGCTTTGGAGTGAGAACGCCCGCGAGCGGAACGCCGCCTATGGTAAGTCCATCTCTTTGGAATATGCCTATTGCCTTCCTTGCCAGGTTGTTACCGGAAAGGATAACGGGGTGGTCCGCTATGACTGGAGTTCCTTCAATAAATGGCTCGCTGATGTGGCTTCCCGGAAGCATCAGGCTGTAGTCCGTTTCCGCTATGAGTATCCGGGCGAGCGGAATGTGGACGGCAAGCCCGGCACCACGGCTGTCCCGGCTTATATCAAGGCGCTGCCCGATTACAAGGAGACGTTCTACGAAAACGAAGACGGACCCACCTGGTATGCCGACTGGACCAACAGTGAGCTGCAATGGTTTACCAAGCAGTTCTATACCGATTTCAATGCGGTCTATAAGGATGACCCGCGCATCGCTTTCGTCGAGGTCGGCTTCGGACATTGGAGCGAGTATCATATCTTCGGAACGCCGCTCCAGCCCGGGGTGAATTTCCCGTCCGATGCCTATCAGAAAGCGTTTCTGACCCATTTGGCGGATGTGCTTGAGATCCCCTGGCTGATTTCGATCGATGCGGCCGAAAGTTCTCCCGTCGTGGGCGACGCCTCTCTGATGGGACTCACCTTCGGCCTGTTCGACGACAGTTTCATGCACAAGGACCACGAAGGCGATTACAATGAAAACTGCTGGAAGGCCATCGGTCGTGGAACCCGCTGGCAGACAGGTGCCTGCGGCGGAGAAATCAGCTACTACACCGCAGCGGACCAGAAGAACTTCCTGAATCCGGACGGCATGTACGGCGTTACCTGGGAGCAGGCTTCGTCGAAGTATCACATTTCGTTCATGATTGCCAACGATGCCCCGAGCGGCCAGTACGGTACGGCCGCCCGGTTCAAGGAGGCCAGCATGGCCTGCGGCTATCATTTCGCCCTGACCGGACTCTATGTCAACGACCAGCGGACCGCCGCCTATGTCACCAACACCGGCATCGCTCCCATCTACCGCGACGCCTACCTCGCCGTCGACGGCCTCCGCAGCGAAACCTCGTTGAAAGGCCTCCTGCCCGGCGACACCCTCCTGGTCTATATCGACAAACCTACCAACGGCCACAACCTGACCATCGAATCCGACTACATCCTCCCCGGCCAGAAGATCCAGTTCGACGCGGATCTGTAGCTGCCAGTCCCGTCACCCGCCTACGAAAAAAGCCTGGCCGAAAGGTCAGGCTTTTTGGGTGGATGATGGGACTCGAACCCACGACACTCGGAACCACAATCCGATGCTCTACCAGCTGAACTACATCCACCATCTATGGGACGACAAAGGTAGCGCTTTTTTCGGGAAATCTCCAAATTTTTTCTTTCTTATAGAACAACCCGCTCAGCCATCCCTTCTCTGCCACCTTTTCGCTACCTTTTCCGCTACCTTTTCCGCTGCAACGGACGCAGCTGACAGTCAGGTGATTATGCAAGGTGATCCCCCTCGAAACGAAGGGGATCAACTTCTGTAAGGTGCTGTAAATCAGTTGCGTCCGTTGCAGCGGAGAGAGGGGGCTATGTTATGGCAGGCCGTAGCGGCAGGGCTTGGGGCAGAGCCCCAGTATTACAACGCAGTGAATCGGACGGAGGCGGAGTGGCCGTTGGCGTCGATGACGGTGAGGGTGTGGGGGCCTTTTTCGGGGATGACCTTGATTTTGTGTTCGCCGTGGGTGGTTTGGCCGAGGTAGTTGCCGTCGATGTGCCAGTAGAGGGTGGCCTGGGGGTCGCTGTGGGCGGCCGAGAAGATGATGCCCTGGCTGCGGGCGTCGAGTGCGACCGGGGCGGCGATTTCCATGCCTTCCTGCGGATAGATGATTTCCACGGCGCCGGAGGAACGGAAGCCGGCGAAGTTGGGATGGAAGGGCGGAAGCGGCCGGTAGTCGCTGTGCGACTTCATATAGTACCATTCCTGCGCCGGTGGCAGGACGAAGCGGGAGACGTGACGGATTTCGGCTACGGGCCAGCAGTCGCTGTCGACCTGCCAGGTTTCATCGGGGTTGAGGTGGACCAGGCGGTGGTAGGGGCACGGGTCGGGGCGCTGCGGTGCACGCGGGGCCCAGACGGTAATCGTGCCGTCGGCGTCACACAGGTCGGTGGCCGGATGGCCGCTGAGGCGGCAGCACTCCACTTCTTCGAGTTCTTCGGAGGGCATCTCGAACCAGCCGGTCGGCGGCAGGAGGTTGAAGAGGTCGAACATCACGGGGGCGGCGTAGCCTACGCCGGTCAGCAGCGGGCGGCCTTCGCCGTTGCAGTTGCCTACCCAGACGGCCACGATATAGTCGGGCGTGACGCCTACGCTCCAGGCGTCGCGGTTGCCGTAGCTCGTACCGGTCTTCCAGGCGATCTTCCGTGTGGAATTGAAGGTATGCCAGTCGCCCTCTTCCTCCGGCCGGTTCACTTCTGTCAAGGCATCGAAGGTGCACCACGTGGCGCCACGCGAGATGGGCGGGGCTTTCCGCCGCGGGCCTGTGCCTTCCCGAAGCTCACGCGCCAGGAGGGCATAGGCGCCGGCCAGGTCGGTCAGCTTGATTTCGGCACCGCCGAGGATGAGCGAGAGGCCGTAGGTGTCGGCGCCGCGGGTGATGGTAGTGAATCCCAGGTGCTGCAGGAGGTCGATGAATTTTTCGACGCCGTATTCGTGCAGCATACGGACCGAAGGGACGTTGAGGGAACGTCGGATGACGTCGCGCGCTGGCACCGCTCCGTCGAAGGTGTGGTTGAAGTTGCTGGGCGTGAAGTCTTTATAGTGGAACGGAATGTCGGAGACGAGCATCTCGGGCAGGATCTGTCCCTCGTCGAGCATCGCTCCGTAGAGCAGGGGCTTGAGCGTGCTGCCGCTGCTGCGCGGCGCCTGTACCACATCGACGTTGTCACCGTGGGCGCGGCTGTCATGTCCCACGTTGCCGACATAGGCCAGGGGCGCGCCGGTGCGGACGTCGAGGATTAGGGCGGCCGCGTTGAAAACCTGATTGGTGGCGAAGACCTCGGCGTGCCGGGCCACGACCGCCTCGGCGCGTTGCTGCAGCGCGTAGTCGAGCGAACTTCCGTAGCGCTGGTCGCCTTGCTGTTTGCGAAGGGTCTCCAGGTAATGGTAGGCGATCTCGGGCAGCGGCCAGGGCTTCTCGGGCAGGGGCTCGTCTTTGGCCAGTTCACATTCGAGCGAATCGATTACGCCTTCCTTGCAGAGCTTGTCGAGCAGGAAGTTACGCTTGCTGAGGAGTGCCTCCCGCCGGCTGCCGGGATGGATCAGGGCGGGGGAGTTGGGCAGGACGGCCAGCATGGCGGCGCCGGCCCAGGAAAGGTCTTCGGCCGGCCGGCCGTAGTAGCGCCAGGCGGCGGCTTCCAGGCCCACGACGTTGCCGCCGAAGGGCGCGTTGGCGGTATAGAGGGCCAGAATCTCCTCTTTGCTCAGATAGGCTTCGAGCCGCAGCGCGAGCACGGCTTCCAGCGCTTTCTCGCCGAGGGTGCGGGGCTTGTTCTTCCGGCTCAGGCGGATGGTCTGCATGGTGAGGGTGCTCGCGCCGCTGCGGACCTCGCCCTTGCTGACGTTCAGGCGCAAGGCGCGGGCCACGGCCAGCGGATCGACGCCGGGATGGTGCCAGAAACGTTTGTCTTCAAAACAGACGATGGCGCGGGCAAATTTGTCCGGAACGGAATCGGCGGGCGGGAAGCGCCACTGGCCATCTGCAGCGATACGGGCGCCGAGCAAGCGGCCGTCGCTGCTCTCGAGCACGGCGCAGACCGGGTCGTCGAACAGCCTGCCGGGCCGCAGCGCCCAGGCGATGAGCACCAGCAGGGCAACCAGGCCGGTCAGGAGCAAAAGATTCTTTTTATTTCCCACCCGATTTTCCTATATTTGCAATAATATAGCAAAAATAGGCAAAAATCCCCAGTGATATGAAAAAGATTCTCTTTGCTTTGAGTCTCGTCCTGCCATTGGCCCTGTTCTTTTCGTGCGGCGGTGGCGCGGGCGAGAGTGTCGCCGAAATCTCCCGTGAGATCCGGGTCGACGATCCCGTGACCGTACGCCTGTTCGACGCCTTCACCCTCAAGGATGGCGAGCAGACGGTTGCAGCGGCCAAAAAGGCCGTATCCATTACTCCGAAAGTCGATTTCGACGTACAGATCGTGGATCAGCAGACCCTGTGCATCGTCCCGAAAGAGCCGCTGGACTACAACACCACCTACAAGGTGACGGCCGACTTCGGTTCGATCGCCGGAACTTCGAGCGGCAAACAGACCTTCGAGGTAAAGACGCTCGCCCCGGTCCTGCTGTTCGACTACAGCAAGCTCACCGGCTATGAAGGCATGGACGACCGTTATCACGTTGACGTGGAGATCACCTCGCCCGAAGTGCTCGACGGCAAATACCTGGAGAGCGGCTTCTCCGTCAAGGGCGGTGACGCCCAGGTCGCCTGGGTCCACTCCGACGACGGCCGCACCCACACGGTCACGGTCGGCAACATTGCCGCTACCGAGAAGAAACACATCCTGGAAGTGGTGCACAACTGGCCGAAATATGCCGCCGAAGGTTCGCGCCGCTACAACATCCCGGCCAAGGGCCAGTTCGAGGTCATCGAAAGCGAGGTCAAGTCGGAGCCCTACGGCTTCGAGATCGCCTTCTCGTCGGCCCTCGACCCGAAGCAGGATTTCCGCAGCCTGGTCTCGGTGCCGGGCGGCGGCAAGCTGTCCTTCATCGTCAATGAGAACGTGCTCAAGATCGTCCCGACCGTCAAGGCCGAGGAGAAGCAGTTCGTTTCCGTAAGCAAGGGCATCAGCAGCAAGAAGGGCCAGAAGCTGGCGGAAGACGCCGACATCTGGTTCGCCATCCCTTCCGGCGAGCCGATGGTCAAGTTCCTCTCCCGCGGCTCGGTCCTCCCGTCCTCGGGCGACATGAACCTGACCTTCCAGGCTATCAACTATGCGAAGCTGCGCGTACGCGTGAAACGGATCTATGAGAACAACGTGCTGCAGTTCCTTCAGGACAACCGCCTGGGCGATACCTATTGCTATACGGAGAACGTGGCCCGCGTGGTACTCGACACGACCCTCACGCTCGGTGAGGCCAACTCGGCCAAGCTCCGCAACCTCAATACCTACGGCCTGAACGTGGCCGACCTGGTGAAGGTGCAGCGCGGCGCCATCTACCGCCTCGAGATCCGGGGCGTCGAACCGCTGGCCGAATTCGGGGAAGACCACTATGAGAGCGATTACTACTTCGGCAGCTACGACGACTACGGCAGCCGCGTTCGCAACATCCTGGTGTCCGACCTCTCGGTCATCGCCAAGGGTTCCGACAAGGGTGAATATACGGTCTTCGTGACCGACATCCTCTCGGCGCAGCCGGTCACCGGCGCGAAGGTTACGCTCTACAACTCTGTGAACCAGGTGGTAGGGGAAGGCACCACCTCTTCGGGCGGCCGCTTCTCCTGCACCGTGGACAACGACCAGGCCCGCACCGCTGTCATCAGCAAGGGCTCTGACAAATCTTACGTCTCGCTCAATTACGGCAGCGCCGTGTCGATGAGCAGCTTCGAGGTGGACGGCAATGCTTCCCGCAAGGGCCAGAAGGGCTTCATCTTCGGCGAACGTGGCGTGTGGCGTCCCGGCGATGACATCCATATCACCTTCGTCTCGATGCTCGACGACGGCGTGCTGCCCTCCGGACACCCTGTGACGGCCGTGCTCAGCAACCCGCAGGGCCAGACCATCAGTACGCTGGTCAGCAACACGGGCCACGACGGTATGTACAGCTTCACCTTCACCACCTCGCCCGACGCCCCGACCGGCAACTGGGAGGTCGCGGTGACGGCCGGTGGACAGACCTGGTACAAGACCGTCAAGATCGAGACGGTCAAGCCCAACAACATCGTCATCGACCTGCAGCTCAACGACAAACCTGCCATCCCGGCCGGCAACATCCGCGCCGACGTCTCAGCCCGCTGGCTGGTAGGCAATCCCGCCAAAGACCTGGAAACCCGCGTGGAAGTGGACTTCTCGCGCGGCAGGACTTCGTTCGACAATTACAAGGGCTATGTGTTTGAAGATGCTTCCCGCAGCTTCGCGAACCAGCACATGGATCTGTTCAAGGGCAAGACCGACGCCCTGGGCAAGGTCTCTTTCAATACCGCGCTCAAAGCGAAGGACAACGACGTGCCGGGCATGCTGACGGCGCTCTTCACCACGCGCGTGTTCGAGAAGAGCGGCGACTTCAGCATCGACCGCTACACCACGACCCTCTCGCCGTACGATACCTACATCGGCTTGAACGTGCCGGAGCAGGAGGATGAGTGGGGCGACGACTATCTCGACAAGAACCGCAGCCATACCTTCAAGTTGGCAGCGGTGGATTATCGCGGCAATCCCGTCCCGCGCAGCGTCAAGGTGAACGTGGAAGTCTACAAGATGGGCTGGAGCTGGTGGTGGAGTTCCTCCGACGGCCTGGCCGAGTACTCGAGAGATTCCTATAACAAGCCGGTCAAGGAGTTCACTGTGACCCTGACGGGCGGCGCCGGTGAGTTCAAGATGGACTTCACCAAGGAAGAGAGCGGCTTCTGGTTCTTCCGGGTCACCGATCCGGCCGGCGGCCACGCAACCTCCGCCGTGACGATGGTCCGCAATTCCTGGGAGCAGCCCGCCGAAGGCAATTCCGACGCAGCGATCCGCCTCCCGATGACGCTCAACAAGGACAAGTTCAACGTGGGCGAGACGGCCCAGCTGACCATCCCTTCGGCAAGCGGCGCCCGCGCCCTGGTCTCGATCGAGAAGGGTGAGCGCGTGCTCAAGACCTTCTGGGTCGACTGCAAGGGTGACAAGACCGACATCTCCATCCCCGTCGAGGCGGGCATGGCCCCGAACGTCTATGCGACGGTGACGCTGGTCCAGCCGTACAACAATACCGAGAATGACGCGCCGATCCGCATGTTCGGCGTGCAGCGCATCCTCGTGGAAGAAGGGACTACCCACCTGCATCCGGTGATCGACATTGCCGGCGAGATCCAGCCCGAGAAGGAAGTCTCCTTCACGGTCAAGGAGCAGGACGGCCGTCCGATGAGCTACGTGGTGGCCCTGGTCGACGAAGGCCTGCTGAGCCTCACGCGCTTCAAGACGCCTGACCCGTGGAAGTCGTTCTATGCGACCGAAGCCCTCGGCGTCCGCACCTGGGACCTCTACGACCTGATTGTGGGTGCCTACGGCGCCCGCATGGAGCAGCTCTTCGCCATCGGTGGTGACGGCGAGGGCGAGACCGCGGTGACGCCCAATACCCGGGCCGAGCGCTTCAAGCCCGTCTCCCTGTTCCTCGGTCCTTTCACCGTGAAGGCCAAGGGCTCCGACAAGCATACGGTGAAGATTCCGCAGTACATCGGCAACCTGCGCGCGATGGTCATCGCCACCGACGGCAAGGCCATGGGCTCCACGGACAAGAGCGTGATGGTCACCAAGCCGGTGATGGTCAAGGCCACGCTGCCGCGTGTGATGGGAACCGACGAGGAAGTGCAGCTTCCCGTGACGGTCTTCGCCAACAAGGACGGCGTGGGTACCGTTACGGTAGATGTCCAGGCTGAAGGTACGCTGCAGGTCTCCGGCAACAGCACGGCGACGGTCCAGGTGCCCAAGGCCGGCGAGGAGCTGGTTTACTTCACCTTGAAGGCTTCCGGCGAAACCGGTATCGGCAAGATCAAGACCACGGCCCGCAGTTCCGGTGACAGTTCGACCGAAAACCTGGAGATCGACGTCCGCGACCCGAATGCGCGCGCGACCAATTCGACGATGCACCTGGTCGAGGGCGGCAAGACCCTCCGGACCGAATTCGCCCTGGTGGGCCGTCCCGGCACCAACGAAGTGGTGGTCGAAGCCTCGACCATTCCGCCGATCGACCTGGATTACCGTCTGGGCTACCTGATCCGTTACCCGCACGGCTGCCTCGAGCAGACGGTCTCTTCCGCCTTCCCGCAGCTCTATCTGGGTGACCTGGTCGATCTCGACAACAAGGGTCTCGAAGATGTGGGCAAGAATGTGAAGGCCACCATCACGCGCCTGAGCTCGTTCGCCATCCCTTCAGGCGGTATGACCTACTGGCCGGGCATGTCGGCTTACGCCGGCGCCCATGTGTGGGCCACGATCTACGCCACCCACTTCATGATCGAAGCGCAGAAAGCGGGCTATGCCGTGCCTGCCACCCTGCGCAAGTCCAATCTGTCGTTCCTGCGCACCGTGGCTTCGGGCAAGAGCTATGACGCCGACTCCCGCGCCTATGCGCTCTATGTCCTCGCGCTGGCGGGCAGCCCCGACCGCGGCGACATGAACCGTCTGCGGGAAGACCTGGCCAAACTGCCCAAGTCGAGCGGCCTGCTGCTGGCGGGTGCCTATGCGCTCGACGGCAAGAAAGACGTAGCTCGCAACGTCCTGCAGGGCCTCAAGGCCGATCCGCAGTCGTTCAACCGCTTCTCGTCGACTTTCGAAAGCTCGGAACGTCTGCAGTCCATCGCTTCGATGATCTACACCGCCGTGGGCGACAAGACCGCCGCCTTCAAGTGTGTGGAGCGCCTCTCCGGCTGGCTCAACGACCGCAACCACTATATGAGCACCCAGAGCACCTCGTGGGCGCTGCGCGCCGTATCCGACTATATGAAGAACAATGCAGTTGACGGCATCAATGTCAGCGTCAAAACGCCTGGCAGCAGTTCGACCCTCAAGACGGCCAAGGCCATCGCACAGGGCTCGCTCGACGCAGGAAGCGGCACGTCGCTCAATCTGGAGATCGTCAATTCCTCCAAGGCTCCGGTCTATCTTGTGGTCAGCTCCACGGGTATCCCCGAGAAGGGACAGGAACTGGAACGTGCCGACGGCCTGAAACTCGTGGTGACCTACACGCTGCCTGACGGTACGCCGATCGACCCGTCCGACATCGAGCAGGGCACGGACTTCATCGTCACGACCTATATCACCAACACGAGCGCCACGACCGACTACACGAACCTCGCCCTGACGCAGATCTTCCCTTCGGGCTGGGAAATCCACGCCGACCGCATCGAAGGCTTCTATCAGGACTTCCGCGACGACCGCGTGTACTCCTATCTCTATCAGGGCCGCAACAGCACCTCTTATATCAAGACGCGCATCACGGCGGCCTACAAGGGAACCTTCTATCGTCCGGCCGTCATCTGCGAGGCGATGTACGACAACACTGTCGGCGCCGCCGTTCCGGGTGGATGGTGCAAGGTCCGATAGGCTGATTGGACCCACTTTTGATCGTCCCGGTTCCGGCCGGGACGATTTTTTTTGATTTTTTGCAAAATAATTTTGCGCAATTAAAAAAGATGTTTACCTTTGCAGCCCGTTTCGGAAAGAACGGGAAGTTCATTGAAAGAATAGGAAGAACAAGTACAAGCAAGTACCGATTTTAACTTGATTAGAATCAGAAAGAGCAAAGCGTTGATTCTTTTGAAAAGAATTGATAGAAAGGTGCAGGATTCAGCTTAGAGTTATATAAAAAGATTATACAATGAAGAGTTTG